>NZ_MQUR01000005.1 GCF_001953875.1 Streptomyces amritsarensis | reverse complement strand
AACGTGCAGGTCAGGCCCACAAAAGCACGGCCCCCCTCGCCTGAGCGAGGGGGGCCGCGGTGCGTCGGAAGCCGACCAGGGGCCATCCATCCCGTCTTCCGACGCGTCTGTGTGCAAGCGGCCCCCCACGAGCCGCATGCTGGCCTACCTTTCGGTCGACCGATTCCCCCGGGTCCCGGAGAGGCGCCCTCGGGGCACTCGGAACCAGGGGACGTTCAGCACGGGCGATCGAGCAGCCCGGCGGTCACGCTGAGGCGGCGGCCGGCGGACAGCATCGTCCAGATCGCCCGCGCCCCGCTCCGGGACCTCGCGCCATGGCGCCGCACTTCAGGGCCCGATTTTCGCCAACCAGGCTGACCTCCCATCCTGCCTGGCATATGCAATTTTCAACAGACAGTTAGCAGCTATATGCACACGCAGAGTTCACTTCGGGCGCGAATCCGTCACCAATCGTCAGGACGTACCCGGCAGTTGACTCCTGTTGATTCGAACGCACGCCCGAATATTTCTATCAGCTAACCGCTGGCCGTGTTTGGTTCCCGCCTCCCCCGCGACCTCCGTGGCGGGGGAGGCGGGGGTCATGTGCACGTCGACGAGCCGCAGGGTCTGATCGACCGCTTCACCTTCGACGAATCGCAGTCACGGGACCCGGCAGGGTGGGCCCAGTCGCTAGGCCGGGCGTGTCGGCGTAGGCGTGGAAAGTTGCGCAGCCAGGTACACCGCTACATGCACAACGGCTGCACGCTCATGACGGCGCTGACCCTTCCTCGCGGGCTGCCGCCACTCGCAACGCTTGATCGTTTCTGCGGTGAACTTGCCCACCCGCTCGGGTGAGCGGTCCGGCCGTCGTCCTGGCCGGGCGATCCCGGACCGCTACAACTCGCGTCGTGATCAAGACTCTTCTGCGCGCCGCGACAGCCGCCGCACTCACCGTCCTGCCCCTGACCATGACCGCACCGGCACACGCCGCCGAGGCCGTATCCCTGTCCGAGGCGGTGGCCAGCCTGCCTCTGGCCGCCGAGAGCCGCGACGGCTACCAACGCACCAGCTTCAAGCACTGGAACGCCGGAAAGCTCGACGACGGCTGCAACACCAGGATGGAGGTACTCCTCGCCGAGGCAGTCAACGCGCCGGAAATCCTCCCCGGCTGCAAGCTGTCCGGCGGCCGCTGGTGGTCCTACTACGACGCGAAGTGGGTCACTTCTGCCGGCGCCCTGGATGTCGACCACATGGTCCCGCTCGCCGAGGCATGGGACTCGGGGGCATCGCAGTGGACTGCGGAGAGGCGTGAGGCCTACGCCAACGATCTCGACGCCGACACCTCCCTCGTCGCCGTAACGGCCGGCTCTAACCGCAGCAAGGCCGACAAGGACCCCGCGGAATGGCTCCCGAACCCCGAGGTCACCTGCCGCTACGCCTCAGAGTGGACCGGCGACAAGAAGCGCTGGGGCCTCACCGTCGATGCCGACGAACTGGCCGCCCTGACCCAGCTCGCAGAGGCATGCCCCAACACCACCGTCGAGTACGAGCCCGCCCCGTAGCCACACCAACACCAACCCGCTGGAGGGCCCATGTCCGATTTCCGAGTCAAAGGCCAAGCGAGCGTCCTAGGCAAGCCGAGCACCTGGATCGACTCATCAGAATCGACAACCCACAACGAGACCGTCGCTCATGACGGCACGCTGAACATCGAGCTCCTCCCGCAATCCGACCAGGCCGCGACAGTCACCGTCACCATCACCGATTCCACTGGCCGGGAAGACACCCGCACCGTCACCCCCACGAGCCACGAGGCCATCCTGATCCCTTCCAGGTCCAAGGTTCGGGTGACCTACACCGCCGGTCAGGAAAGCCGCGCGAAGGTGGTGTGGACCCCGATGGGGGCCAGCTAGACCAGGAGACCTACCTCAAGCTGACGCCCTCGCCCCCTCTCACTCGGGCGAGGGCCAGGGGCGTGGGGCCATGTCCTTTCCCCCGGACAACCCCGTCATTGAAAACACAAGAGGTTAAGTCCTCACCTCCTCTAGCCTGCTGGGATGACAGAGCCCGAGCAGGCACTCGACCTGCATCAGTCCACCGACGGTGTCGTCGTCGACCCGCGTGAGGCCGCCCGCATCGGCCTGCAGTCCTTCGAGACGCTCATGTTGCAGACCATCGAGAAGGCCGGTCTGCCGACCGCCGGCATCCTGGTCGACCTGGAGCAGCGCCAGATCTTCATGGATACGGCCGGCCTTGCGCTCGTCAAGCTCGACGATGCACAGCGAGGCCGGGCGACCTACATCTCCAAGATGATCGCCGCAGGCGGCATCGGGCTCTTCGACGCTTCTTTGAACTACCTCTGGGACGAGACAGTCACCGAGCTGCGCAAGCGCGTGGTGAACTACGACCTCGAGTACTTCTACTCCGTGGCTGAGAAGTCCGACGCGAGGCGAAAGGAGCTGAAGACCGCCGAGGACCTGGTCAAGCTCGACGACTCGAAGCTGCTCAACGGAGCGCGTGAGATCGGGCTGATCAACGAGGTGGGGTTCCGGGAACTCGACCACATCCGCTACATGCGCAACTATGCCAGCGCCGCCCACCCCAACCAGGTCGAGCTTGACGGCCTCCAGCTGGCCAACTGGCTCAACACCTGCATCCGCCAGGCCATCCTCCTTCCCGACAACGTCGTCGTCGCCGCGGTCAAGAAGCTCCTGATCAACGTGAAGTCCAAGAAGATGGACGACAACGGCATCCGGGACACGGCCGTCTTCCTGAAGAACCTTTCGCAGGCTGAAGCCATCACACTCGCCTCCGGGCTCTTCAGCACCTACACCACGACCAGCAGCACCCCCGAGACCCTGGACAACATCCGGCGCCTTTGGCCAAAGCTCTGGGAACATGTCTCTGAAGACGCTCGCCACAACTTCGGCTTCCGGCTCGGCAACTTCAACGCCTCCGGCGACCACGAGCAGGCCGTGCTCGCACGCCAGCTCATCGACCTCGTGGACGGGACGACCTATCTCCCCGAAGAGGAACGGGAGGTCGAGGTCAACCAGGCCCTGGAGGAGCTCGTCCAGGTCCACAACGAGTGGAACAACTTCTACAACGAGCGTCCCGTCGCGCGCCGGCTCAGCGACCTTGTCGGCCAGCTCGGCGTCGTCCCGAAGGCGCTCACCCAGAAGTACGTCCTGAACATCGTCGATGTCTTTCTCACCAACGGACACGGCATCGCACTCGCCGCCGACCCGATCTACAGGGACCTGATCGGCAAGTTCGACCCAGAACAGGCATCCATCGCCCTTCGCTCTTTTACGGACTCAGTGATCTCCAGCAAGCTCCAGCAGGAGATCCCCCGGCAGCAGTGGGCCGTGCTCCTCACGATCATCGAAGACAAGCTCACGGCCCGACCTGAGCGGGAACTGCTGGACGCCATCCGTAAATCTGACGCCAAACCACATCAGCTCTGGATGCACAGCGCCATCAAGAGGCAGCTCCTGCAATGGAGTCAGGGAGACTGAGCTGCCCAATCGTGCCCGCTCACGGAGTGAGCGGGCACACTCACATCTCCAGCTCGGCACCCGTGACCCGCGCGTACTCGATCGCCACCTTGACGGAGGCGAGCACGCCGTGGAGCACTCGCTCCGGGACCCACCGGTCGAGCAGCTTCTCCCGCTTGCTCAGGTTGCATGCTTCACACGCCGGAACCAGATTCGACTCGTGCTCCCAGCCGCCCTGGCTTAGGGGGCGGACGTGATCGACATGCTCTGCCGCAGACCCGCAGTACACACATGGCCCGGAGGCAAGGATCTCTCGATAGACCTGCGCCGGAACCGGGCCGGCCACCTGAGCCCCCGCCTTCAGAGCCCGGCGTCGGTTCTGGGCCTTCCGCAGGCGAGCAGCACGAACTTCCCGAGGTAGCGCATTCCAACGACAAATACCGCATTGCCGGTCACGCCCGCGAAATGAGCGACCGCAATCACAACATGTCCGATGCGCAGCCAAGCACCCGAGGCAGCGGGACGTCAGCCCGCGGAACGGCCGCTCGCAGTCCACGCAAGTCCGCTCGCTTGCCCGGCACGGCTGACACCGCTCACTCGTCCCCTTGAAGCCGGTACCGCACTCGACACACGTCCGCCTGGTACTCCAGCAACTAGGACAACGCATCGCCGTCCCGAGGAACGACCTCTTGCAGCCAGTGCAGATCCGTTGGGTCCTCCGGCAGCGGTCGCACTTGAGCCCTCGCCCCCTGAACGTCTTCCTGCAGTCAGAACAGACCCGATCAGTTGTCTGGCACGGGGCGCACCGCAGATGTGTCCCCCTGAAGGCGTTGCCACAGGCAACACAGTTGCGGTCCTTGGAAGTCGCCTGCCCCATGCCTTCTCCTCGTCGAGCTAAGCGAGAGTTCTCGTCTGCGCCGTCGTGGACGATGCCACCAGGGTCTGACAATCGTTTCGTCTGTCGGGAACCCCGTAGGGCTGTCCGGGGACGACTGTCGGCGGGTTCTGGTACTCCTTGATCATGACGATCCGATCGCTGCAGCAGGACTTGGCGGACTTCGCTGCCGAGCGGGAATGGGAACGGTTCCACACCGCCAAGAACCTGGCCATGGCCTTGGCCGGCGAGACCGGTGAACTACTTGAGATCTTCCAGTGGCTGACCCCCGAGGAGTCCGCCACGGTGATGAGTGATCCGCCGAAGGCGAACCGGGTACGGGAGGAGATGGCCGACGTCTTCGCCTACCTGCTGAGGATGGCCGACGTCCTCGAGATCGACTTGGAGCAGGCGTTGCTTGAAAAGATCGCTATCAACGGCCGCAAGTATCCTGCCGATCGGGCCCGCGGCAGGGCCGACAAGTACACACAACTGGGGGGTTGAACAGCCATGCGCATCGTGATGCAGCCGGCGAGCCGGTCACAGAAGGTCGTCAAGAAGCACTACGACGACACCATCGCCAGCCCAGTCAACTTTGAGCAGTACGCACATCTCCTCGAGCCCGACGTCCTTGACCAGCTCAAGCAGCTGTTTCCCTCCGGTCAGGCGCAGATGTGGGGCGTCGTCCCCGGCAAGAGGGACGTCAACGTAGCCCACGTCAAGAAGATGACCGCGGGCGATTGGGTGTTCTTCACCGGCGACAAGAAGCTCTACCTCGGCGGCACCATCGCTCTCATGTGGCGCAGCCGTGAGCTGGCCGAAGAACTGTGGGAGAAGAACGGCAACGGCCAGACCTGGGAGTACATGTACGCCCTGTCCGGCACCCGAGGCTTCGACATCCCCATGGATGAAATCCGCAGTCTCCTCAGCTGGAACCCGGACCGCAACATCATGGGCATCACCGTCCTGGGCGAGGACGAGAGCGACACCCTCCAGACGTACCTGACCCTCGACCCTGCGCCGGCGGCCCCGCAGCAGGACGACCCTCAACGAGACGACAAGGCCATCGCCGACTACGACGGCGAACTGGAACGCAAGGCCACCCGGGCCCAGCGAGGTGAGCAGGCCGCCCTCAAGCGGCGCCTGCTGCCCGGCCTGACCGGGCAGTGCGCGCTCTGCGGCCGCGAGCTGCCCGGCACGTTTCTGATAGGGGCGCACATCAAGAAGAGAGCGATGTGCACGGACGACGAGAAGCGGGACCTGGCCAACATCGCCATGCTCGCCTGTACCTTCGGCTGCGACGCCCTCTACGAGCACGGATACATCACGATCGCGGAAGGTGGCGCCATCCGCGTCAGTCCCCTCGCGGCAGACATCCCCGAGATTGCCGCGCACATCCAGGAACGGTTGGCCGACCGCACAGTCGCATGGTGGAGCCCTCAGCGCGAGCCGTATTACCTCTGGCACCGCACGCACACGTTCAAGGAACTCCCCCCATCCTGACGTCGGGGGCACACCGGGACGCTCAGGCGGCCCCGGCAGGCCGGACAGTCCACCAGGCGCCAGTCGTTGTGGAGACGGATCCCCTGCGCGCCGCTACAGCGCGGTCGGGTTACGCGCTTGCCTTGACGGCGCGGCTGCCGCCCCTCCTCCCGGCTGCACGCGGCAGGAGGTCAGAAACCGAACGCGGCCTCGAGGGTGGCTGCCATCCCTGCGTCGTAGCCCTCGGGCAGCGGGGTCAAGGCCTTCCGGTCAAGGGCCTTGTTGATGCCGAAGTACGCCTCGATGTGACTGTGCGGCGGATTGTCCTCCAGGGCTGCGGCGATGGCCGCCCTACGGAGGGAGTGGACGCCCGCCTGGACGCCCACCTGTTCGGCAGCCCGCCGGACCAGCTGGGGCAGGTTCTCCTGCAGCCCGAGCAGCAGCGGTTCACCCGGCTCGGCTTCCTGGCTGGCCAGGTAGGCGTCCATGGCGACGGCGGCCGAGCGGGCGATCTGGATGTGGCGGCCGCCCACCACACGCAGGCGCGGCTCATCGCCGGGGGCGTAGTCGGCGACGGTCAGCCTGGCCGCCTCGGTCGGGCGGAGGCCTGCCATCAGCATCACCGACACGGCGGCGTGCAGCAGGGGATCCACCCGCGTCGCTGCCAGAAGGGCTCGGGCGTCCGGCTGCGCCAGGATCGGGCGTTGGACAGTGCGCGGCATCAGCGCCTCCTGCGATCGTCGGGGTCTCGACGGTAGCGCCACCTGGTACCCCCGGTCCGGCGGTCGGGGATCGAACCGGCGTGCAGCGCGCGCCCCGAGGTCTCCGCCGGTCACGCCTCCAACGCGTGTCCGTCGCCGGGCTGGGCTCCGATCGCCGGGCGGTGGCCGGCCTTCAGCTCGGGCACGTACTTGTAGAGCGTCGTCCTGCTGATGCCGAGGAGCTTGGCAATGGAGCTGATCGACGCCTCCGGGTTGGCGAGCATGGAGCGCGCGTGCAGGATCTGCTCTTCGGTCATGGCCGGAGGTCGGCCGATACGCTCGCCGCGGGCTCGTGCAGCGGCCAGGCCTTCATGCGTTCCCTGGACGATGAGCTCTCGGATGAACTCGGCGAGGGCGGCGAAGACGTGGAACACCAGGCGCCCGCCGGGGGTCGTGGTGTCGAGCGCTTCGTGCAGGGAGCGGAAGCCGATGCCGCGCTTGCGCAGGCCGGCGACGATCGAGATCAGATCCTGGATGGAGCGCCCGAGCCGGTCGAGGGACGGCACGACGATGGTGTCCCCGGGGCGCGCGTACTCCAGGGCGTTCCAGAGTTCCTCGCGCTCGGCGTTCTTCCCGGACTTCTTGTCGGCGAAGATCTTGGCGCAGCCGCAATCGGTCAGGAGAGCGATCTGCCGATCGAGGAGCTGGCCCTTGGTGGAGACCCGGGCGTAGCCGAGGAGGACTCCGGTCAGGTTGGCGGGGAACGAGGCGAGGACGTCATCACCTTCGGCAGCCCACTGGGTGGCGGTCGTCATGCCAACTAGCGTACAGAAAAGGGAGGTTCAACGTTGTTGAACACTCCAGATTGTTGGACACCCTTCTTGGACAGCAAGACGGGTGTCGGCACGCACGGAACGCGACCCGGCGACACCTGTTCAGGAACCGATCGATTGATGGACGCGACCCTCGGCGATCGACGTTGTCGATCAAGGAAGATGGGGGGCCGGTCAGTCCCGGGACAAAGGCCCCGCCCAACGGCTACGGGCGGGGCCTGCTCGCTACGCCAGGATGGTGTGCAACGTGCCTACCACTACAAGGGCGATACCGAAGGCTGCCAGCGGACCGCCGGCCAGGAAGGCGACCCATCCCGCGAGGGCGGAAGCGGTCAGGATCAGGCCCCAGCGCTGGGGCAGCGGCTCCGGCGCGTTGGTGTTTCCGGTGGAGTTTCGTCGTACATTAGCCACGGCTCTAGTTCCCATCTGAGTGCTTTATCGCGGCCCCGGGTACCGCCGGGGCCGTTCGCGTATCCTGCGACCGGTGGGCCGCTTCGCCCCTTCACACCTTGTTGGGGCGGCACTTAGAGTCTGTGGGCCTCTGAGGGGCTGTCAGCGGGAGTCTCTCAACGTTTTGATCCGCATATAAGCGATCCATATATTGATACATAGATAGATATGGATGAGGCTCATATGCGGATCAAAACGTTGGGGCCAAAGTCGTTATGGGGGACGCATGCCCAAGGGGATACCTGCTCTGGACCGCCGCTTCCGCCGCTTGAAGCAGTTGCAGGACTCGGGCCAGGTCGGTCCGGTGAACGAAGCCATGAAGACTGTCTGGCAAGGTGGGAACAAGCCTGAGCGCGTGTACCTGCGCTCCCGGCTACTCCTCTCCGGCCCGAAGGACCTGGCCCCGCCGCTGACCCAGTTGTTGGCGCCTCGCGGCATCGCGCTGCGGTTCTATCTGCTCTCCGTCTTCGAGGCGCACTGCCGCCTCAAGCCTGGTGAAGCGTGGACGTCGAGCCGGAAGCTCACCGGTCATCTCGGCTGGTCCGACTTCGTAGCTGTGGACTCCGCCTACAGCAGCCAGAAGGGGGGCGTCTACCTGCGAGAGAACGTCCTCCAGGAGCGGGACGGACAGTCCAGTCGGGTGCGACAGGTGCAAGGGGCGCTACGGGCTCTTGAGACTGTCGGTGGTGAGGGCCAGGCCCTAGTCCAGGTGCCACGCAAGAAGAACGGCACCCGGGACTACGAAGCCTTCTCGCTGATGCCGGAGAGCGGCCGCGGCAAGCTCCTCACTCCGGCTGACTATGTCGTGCCGGAACCCGCGGCCCGCGGAGTGTTCTCGATCCCCAGTGACTTCTTCCTGCAGGGCTGGGTCCAGGTGCTCACGCCTGCCGAGGTCGCCACCTGGCTCATCTTGCAACTGCTGAGCCAGGCGTTCCCGGCACAGCATTCGGAGTCGGGGGTCTACCTGTACGCAAAGAGGCGGGAGGGTCTATTCCGGCTAAAGCGTGACTCCTACGAGGACTCCTGTAACGCACTTCGGAACCTCGGATTGATCCGTGAGCCCCGCCAGCCAGAGCCCGTCGCCACTGACACCGAGTCACCAGTGGAGGACGTCATGGAAGTGGATCCCCGGGTGTTCGACTTCAGCTTCATGGACTTCGACTTGGACTCACCTCCCAAGTACGAACCCAACCGCCATCAGGTAGCAGACGATGGCCTTCACCAGCCCGCCCTGGAGACAGCCCTGAAGGAGGTCGTCATCTGGCGGGACGGCAAGAACAAGGCGAAGCACCAGTAACGATCGGTTGTTGAACAGCTATCCGAGGGCACTCAGGATCACCGAAAGCGGAACCCATCGATCCGGTAACCTGGCTCATCCGAAGCGGGTCACCCTCGATCGAGGCCGACGGAACTGGCCCTAACGACACCGGTGTTCGACATGCCGCAACTGGTGCTACGCTCCTCGGCTAGTCGCATCATCGTCAGTTCGTCTGCTCAGCACGGCCGTTGCCATCACGGTGGCCCGGTCGAGCCAAGGCCCCATCCGTCACTCCGGCGGATGTCCTGAAAGAGCAGCGAGTTGGACGGTGTGCGCCATAACCCTGGACGGCCACCCGGCCGGGAGGGCAGGTGGAGGGAACGGTGCCGAGTCAGGCCCTGGACCCTCGCCCTCTGCTGACCAAAGCGGTCAGCAGGTCGAGAGACCAAGGAAAGACTCCCGTGTCCCACGTACCCACGCCGGCCGTCGAGCCGCCGCTCCCCCTCGCCGCCGAGTCCGACATCGCTGATCACCAGCTCAGCGGTGCGCGCCCGTGTCCGCCCGCCTCGCAGGTGGAGCCCGACAAGAGCGTCGCCGCCAACGACACCGTCGAGCTGAGCCCCGAGCCGGCCGAGACGCCGACCGACGCCACCGTCGACCACCAGCAGCAGGAGCCGGCGAACAAAAAGCCGGATGCGCGCCCCCGGGCGAAGGCCCGCAAGTTCTTGATCTGGGTCGCCGGCCTCGTCCTCATGGCCGTCGTCGGCGGGTGCTCGGAGGCTGCGGCCACCGAGGGCTTCGACTGGCTCCGCGAGTGGAGGACCAGCCACTCCCGGTAGCCCCAGAAAACAGAACGGCCACCAGACGGATCCCCCGTCCAACGGCCTAGGGATCTTCTCCCGCATCCTGCAACACCGGCCCCGTCGCTCGCGGCGGGGCCACTCCTTTGCGCGCAGCCCCGGAGCCGCAAAGGATCACCGGAAGCGACGTCCGTCCGGACCGGCGATGCGCCCCTCGAAAGCGGTCCGCCCCCAATCCCGGTTGACTGAACTGACCCTAACGGCATTCCTGTTCGACATGGCGCATCTGGTGCTACCCTTCGCGGCTAGTTACATCATCGTCAGTTCATCTGCTCAGCACGGCCGTTGCCATCACGGTGGCCCGGTCGAGCCAAGGCTCCATCCGTCACTCCGGCGGATGTCCTGAAAGAGCAGCGAGTCGGGCGGTGCGCCACAACCCTGGACGGCCACCCGGCCGGGAGGGCAGGTGGGGGAACGGTGCCGAGTCAGGTCCCAGCCCTCGCCCTCTGAACAGGTCGAGAGATTGAGGAAGACTCCCGTGTCCCACGTACCCACGCCGGCCGTCGAGCCGCAGCATTCCTTCAACTCCGAGTCGGACGTCGTTGATCACCGACGCATCGGTGAACGCCTTCGTCCGCCCGCCTCGCAGGCGGTGATCGACAAGAGCGTCGCCGCCGGCATCGCGGCCGGGCTGAGCCAGGAGCTGGCCGAGACACTGACAGCTGCCGCTGCCGACCAGCAGCAGCTTCGCCAGGCCCTGCGCTCGCCGAAGGTGCAGCGCTTCGGCTCCGAGGAGTTCACGTACATCGAATTCGACGTCGTGACCTGGCGAGTTCTGCCGTCGCCGGACAACATCCGGTTCGAGGACGCGCACGCTCGCGGCACGATCGGCATGCCTCGATTCGGGGCTGTCGGGGAGCAGGCGCTGCTCACCTTCGAGATGGACTCCGCCGACAAGCTGATCGACGCGATGGCTCCGCGGATCACCGACATGGAGGAGAACAACCCGCACGTCGAATCCATCCTCGACCGCGGTATCGAAACGCCGGGATGGCTGAGCGCCGTCCGGGTGATCACGGACCTGGGCGCCGTGACCAGGCTGGAGTCCACGGATGGGTTCGGCCGTACCGTGGCCAGCCACAAGGGCCTCGGCATCACGTTCAAGGACGTCGCGTGGAACCTGCGTCCCGGAAGCCGCCGCGCGACCAACCTGCTCCGAGACCTTGTGGAGTGGGCCGGCAGCGACATGGTCTCGGACGAGCAGGCTCGAGCGGTCCGCTGCTCGATCATGCCCAACGCCCGGGTGATCATCGGCTTCTCGGCCCCGCGCGGGTTCGACCGGGCTCGCCGGCGGTTCGTGGCGCACCTGCACATGGCGCCCCCCATGAACTTCTCCACCGCGACGACGCTGAACGCCAAGGCGAACGCCGCGGTGGACAACCTCTACGAGCGCGGTCTGCTCCCCGTCCCCAGCGGGATGACCGCGGAAGGGGTCCGCGACGTCCTCGACGGTTCGGACCGCGAGCACGGCCTTCTCCCCGACCAGGTCGCCGTCCTGGCCTGCGGGGCCCTCAACCCTCACCAGAACAAGCGCCAGGCCCGTGCGGTCAACGAGGCGATCGTCGACCTCACCGGCGCGAAGCCCAGGCTGGAGGAGCGCACCCAGCTGGCCGCCGAGGTCGCCCTGCGGCGCTTCCCTGCGGACAAGCGGCTCACCGCCCTTCGCTCGTCGCTCGACCGGGCCTGGCGCTGGTCGGTACTGCGCGGCGTCGAGCTGACTTTCGGCGAGCCGCTCGACCTGCTGGCCGAGGCGCGTCGCGAACTCGTACAGGCCGGTGACGCTGCCGGTCCTGCCACCGCCGAACTCGCGACGCTTGCCAGCTACCACCTGGTCGGGGGCCGCACCCAGCTGCTGATCCGTTCCGAGTTCGGCCCCCGCGGCAGCAACATCGAGCCCCAGCAGATCATGCGGCAGATGGCCAAGAGCGACGTCGGCCTGCGCCAGCTGTGCCAGATCGTTCTGGACGGCCGGGCTGGCCGGGACCCGCAGGAGCTGGCCAAGGGCACCATGCCGCAGGACAAGCGCATCGCGGACGCCGAGATCCTCAGCCCTGATCGGCTGCGCGAAGTCGCCGACCTGTCCGACGGGGAAGGCATCACGCGCCTCACCCCCGAGGACCGATTCGCGGCGGCGCTCAAGGAGTTCGGTGAACGCCTGGACGACCTGCACGACGCGGCCCAGGCGGTCGGCAAGGTGACTGGCGAGGATGGCGTGGCGCTGGTGGACACGTTGGGGTTCAACAACTCCGACGTGCGGGACACGCTCGTCGAGATCACTGACCTCGTCTCGGAGTGGCGAGGCGCACGCCGGCGAGCCGACCGGATGCGGGCCGACCTGGACGAAAGCGGTGACGCCCGATGAAGCGCTCCGCGTACACGCTCACCCCGGAGAACTACGGCACCGCGTGCGATCTCGCTGGCTCCGCGCTGCTGCGGCGCGTCCCGGCCGCCTCGACGGTCCTGCAGATCACTGAGGGTGGGGCTTGGAACGAGTTCTCGACGGGCGTCTACATCGCCGCCGACTTCGAGAACGTCATCCGCTACACCGGGAGCGCGATCCGCGAGGGGTCGGTCGGTGACCGCGTCCAAGAGCACGTACTGCGCGGACGCGCCGCTCGGTGGACCCGCCTGATGCTGGTCCCGCTGGCAGCGGACACCGAGGAAGACCTCGTGCGCAGGATCGAGGGCCGGATCGGAACGGTCCTGCGACCGCTCGACACCAAGCGGCTCCCCACGCTTGGCGCGCCCCGGCGACCTGCCTCGCGCAGGGCCTCCCGGTAACAGGACGAAGAGGACACAGCGAAGCCCCCCACCGCGGAAGCGGTGGGGGGCTTCGCCTTTCTGCGGTCACAGGTCGAAGTCGTGGATGAACTGCTTGGCCGGATCGGGCACGGGGTCAGCCGCGGGCGGCTCCATGCCGACCGACCGGATGTATCCGGTGAGCCCACGCACGCGGCCGATCAGGTAGATGATGGCGACGCTCGCGCCCTCGAGCCTCTGCTCCTGCAGCTCGGTCTTCGCCTCCAGCTCGTCGATCCGCTCGTCGCGCCGGTCGAACTCCTTGTCCATCCGCTCCGTGATGGCCTTGAAGTCGTCCCGCCGGTGGTCTCTCCGCGTCCTGCGCGCCGCGCGTCCGCCCCAGAAGGTGGCGACCGCCGAGGCGACCCCGACGACCCCGCCCGATACGGCGGTCCACAATTCAGCGCTCATCAGCCGCCTCAACTCTCTTGGGCCGTGGGGGCTCGCGCCAGCCGGCGACCACGATCACCGGCACCGCTGCCACTGCCCAGATCAGTGCTGTTACCCACCTCTTCGGGTTGTCGTCCAGTGGCCACCAGCTGACGACGTAGCTGCACATCCACGGGACGACCATCAAGAGGAGGGCGGGGAAAGCCAGCCAGTCGCGGCCTTCGGGCAGCCAGGCGGCGGCCACTGCCACAAGGCCCGCGACGATCCAGCAACATGCCCAGGCGCTCAGGGGCATGAGATACAGCAGAAGACGTATCCCCTGCCGGGTGGGCATTGGCTCGACGAGCTGCCCAAATCCGTACAGCGTCCACAGAGTGCCGAAGCTCGTGAGGAACGCACCGCGCCGGCCGAGCATCCGGCTCGCCCGGCGCAGCACTCGGCACACGACTACACCTCCGAGAGTGCCGCCCGCTCCCGCGCGGGCCTCGGGGAGACCTGGCCTCGGGTGACGAAGCCGAGCACCGCGAGCACGACCGCGTTCCACGCGCCGACAGTCTCGGGACCAACGGTGAAGCCGTAGGCGGCAAGGAGCGCGACGGTGGTGGCCACGAGGCCGGTGAACGCGGCCGGGGCGATGGGCCGGGTGTAGACCGCCGTGACCGCTGCGAGGATGGCGGAAATGGCCGCGACGATGGCGCCGGCCTGTTCACCGGTGAGGCCGAAGTTGAACGTCACGAGCAGGCTGAGCGCGGCGCTGAAGGTCGCGATGACGAGCGCGGGCTCGCGTCCGAAGATGCGCATGGTGATCCTTTTCTGTGAGGTCAGGCAACGGCGGTGAAGCCGCGCTTCCGGCCGAGGCTCGTGAGGGACTTCATGCCGGGGATGCCGTCCGCGTCGCTGCCGGTGAAGCCGAGCCGGAGCTGCCAAGCCTTGTACGCGCGGATGGTGGCGGTGCCGAAGTGGCCGTCGGCGAGGCTGGCGGCGAGGAGGCCTTCGGCCACGAGGGCGTCCTCGACGGTCCGGACGCCCGCGTAGCTGACGGGGGTCCCTGCCTTGGGCGGGTCGACGGAGGCGGCGGAGATGAGGCGGGACAGGTCCACGATCCGCTGGGTCTGCGGCGGGGTGGCGCCGGGTCGGGGGGCGCCGCGGCGGACCCAGTCGTACAGCGGGTCGCCGGGGCAGGTGGTGGCGTATCCGTCGCGGTGGCCGCCGATGTAGTCGCCCGCCTCGCCTTCGGCGCGGAACCACTCGATGGCGTCACGGAGGCCGTGGAGCTGGGCGTCCGTCGGGGTGTCCAGGCCGCCGCCGGCCTTCGCCACGAGGGCGCACACCGAGTAGTGCCGGGTGTTGAGCACCGCGGTCCCGTTCGCACCGCTGCGGTGGTTCGGGCCCCGGCCCTCGTAGATGCTCCCGTGCTCGCAGACGACCGCGTTGTAGGCGATGTCGACGTAGCCCTCCTCGGTGTTCGCGAGGTGGGAGGCGCGGATCGCGCGGACGTAGTCGTCGCACAGGTCGTGTCGGCGGCTGGAGTATTCGCTGCCGAGGTAGTGCACCTTCGTGCCCTCGGTGCTGGCGATGTAGGCGGCGGGAGACGCGGCGGGCAGGCCGTATGCCGATCTGCGGACGAGATCCATGTGTGCTCCAGGGCATGGGGAAGCCCCGGGCTGACGGGCCCGGGGCTGGAGGGTCAGGGCTGAGGGGCCGGGGTCAGCTGGTGGCCTGGGAGACGCAGGTCATGCCCATGGTCACGTTGAGGCTGAGGGAGCCGCCGGAGTTCTGGTTGGCGTGGACCTCGGCGTACTGGCTGGCCGCCGTGAAGATCAGGACTCCCGATGCGACGGCTTGGCAGTTGCCGGACGACTCCACCTGGGTCGTCACGCGGGCGGTGGCCGTGGCGGAGCCGGAGCCGTTGAGCCGCCATTCCGCGCGCGCGTCGTTCGTGCTGAGTCCCGACGGCCAAGAGATGCCGCCGTGCACGATGTACGTCCCGGCGCGTGGGGCGACGAGGCGAGTCGGGTTCGAGATGTTCCACATCGAGGTGTTGTTCGAGCTGCTGATGGCGCTGTAGCTGAGCGCCGTGTAGTTCGATGCGTGGCTGCCGAGGGAGAAGGAGGAATTGACCACCTGGGTGCAGGCGAACAGCCCGACGAGCGGGGTGAACTGGTCGCGGATCTCGGCGTTCATGTAGGCCGCGGTGACGACTTCGCCAACGACCCAGGTCCGGGGAGTGACAACGGCCATCAGTCACGCCTCCCGGGAAGCTGCTCCTCCACCGGCGCGGGCTGCGGCCGGGGATCGCCGGGGATCGGGCGGGGCGCCTTCTCCGCAGCCCGCTCGTGCTTGGCGGGGCGGTCCCAGGAAGGGTCGTCGTCCGCCCACCAGTTCCGCTCGTGCGGAGCGCGGTCCGCCACCTCGGCCTCCGCGGCGGCCGGCTTCGGCGGGAAGAGCACCCTGGCCCAGCCGTAGCCGCACTCCGGGCAGGCGAACCGCGGGTCGGCCGGGGTGACGACCTGGGCGCTGCCGCACACGCAGTCGGCCACCCAGCGGCCGTGGTTGATGCGCGCGTGGATGCTCTGCCCGAGGAGCATCCCTTCCGGGGGCCGGACGCGGCGCTGGGCCTTGTGTTCGTACCAGCGCCACACCAGCTCGGCGGGCGGCACACCGGCCCAGGCGTCCGGCTTCTTGCCCGGCGGCGGGAGGTAGAAGAGTTCGGCCCGCAGGACGGGGATCTGCTTCACGGCACCTCCTAGTAGGCGAGCCGGGTGGTGGAGCCGAGGACGGAGTTCGTCGTGTCGTTGAGCACCCAGACGGCGTCGGTGTTGGTCCGGGACGTGTGAAAGGTGATCAGGTGGGACTCCTGGCCGATCTGCTCGGCGTAGCCCTCGACCGTCGCCGAGATGGTGGGCGCCTCCGCCTCGTCGGGCATGTCGGTCATCTCGATCACGCTGCTGATGTCCGCGTCGAGGAGCGTCCGGTAGGTGGCCAGCGGCATGCTGTACGCCCGGACCGGTACCTCCCTGAGCTCGGGCTGCGGTACGGCGTAGCGGGATACGGACCACCAGGCGGCGTCGATGACCTCGGCGTCCGAGGTCTTGAGGATCGTGACGTCCTTCGGGTACGGGCCGAAGGCGGTGACGGAGGCTTGGGCGACGACGCGCTGAGTCGCGCCGCCGGGCCTTGAGGCCTTGAGCTGGTTGACGAGCTTCTGGTCGTCCACGGGCACGCTGACGTCGTCGGTCTCCAGGTCGGCGTACTGCAGGGTGACGGAGACCGGGGCGTTGTAGCGGACCGTGCGGCTCTGGAACAGGACGGCGTGGCCGTCGCGGTGGCTAGCGAGCCGGCCGCCCTCGGTGCTCTCGACGACGCGCATCATCTCCAGGGCGCTGGAGCCGCCCTCGCCTTGGGAGGCCACGGGCGAGAAGGTGCCGATGGGGTCGACGGCCGCGATCCCGGCGTACCCGGCGAGCCGCAGGATCCGGTACTCGGAGCCCTCGCCCGCGAAGCCGGTGCTGCCCGCGGCATAGTGCGCGGCGAGCAGGACGGGCGGGAAGTTGCCGGTATACATCGCGGCGTGGGCGACGGACCCGTCCCAGAGCTGGTCCGGGAAGCCGCCGATGGCGCAGTAGCGCAGGGCGATCATGAGGGTGATGCTGACCGCGATCGGGGCGCCGCCGTCGATGTAGACCACCTGGGTGAGCTCGTCGTAGACGAAGTGGTGCCAGGCCCCGTTGGCGAGGTTGACCGCGGTGACCACCGTGGCGGTCCGGGTGCCGCCGACGTTGGTGTGCTCGATCGTGAGGTAGCCGGAGCCGTTGAGGGTGAAGACCAGCTGATGCTGTGAGGTCTGGCTGCGGAAGGCGAGGAGGCGGCGGCTGGCCACGGTGGTCTGGAACCAGCATTCGAAGGTGATGTAGTCGTTGGTGGTCTCGGTCTCGGCGGTGGCGCCCATGTCGGCGTCCAGCCGCAGACCGTTGGCGGCGCCCGCCGGTGCGAGCTTGAGGGCGGTCTGTGCCGTCGCTGCGGGGCCCTGCTGCTCGCCGAAGGTGAGGGTCCCGCCCGAGCCGACCTGGACGGGGACGAGGGATCCGGCACCGTCGCCGGCCAGGTCGCCGGCGGATGCGGAGGTCGACGGCTCGGTCAGCGGGTAGTAGATCGTGGGGTCGGCGAGCTGGATCTCCTCGGTGAGGAGCGAGCTGAGCTGGGGCAGGCGGGCCAGGTACTTGAAGAGGTCGGTGGCGGTGAGCGACACCTCCGACTGCAGACCCCTCCAGGAGGACCCCCAGTCGTTGACGGTTCCGTAGAAGCGCCAGTGGACCTCGGCCCCGGCGCTGTCGAACGTGGTGGCGGAGGCGCCCTCTTCGACTTGGACGTCGTCGAGCCAGACCTTGTCGCCGAGGACCGGGGAGGTCACGGAGGTGGTCAGCTCGACGATGTGGGTCCCGGAGGTCGCGGTGAAGCTGAGGGAGATCCGTTCCCAGGCGTTGGTGGTGGCCGAGGCCGTGCCGGCGGAGCCGCCGACCAGGCGCCAGCGCACGGACGGGTCCCCGGTGGGGACCCAGACGTAGCCGGAGAGCGTGTACGTCTTGCCGATCTCCAGCCCGTGGACAGTCTGCTGCAGCCCTCCCCCGGTGCCGGAGGCGACCCACTCCACGAGGTTCGACCAGGAGCCGGAGTGCGCGCGGGTGGCGTCCTGGCCCCAAGCGGTGAGGCCGGCCGAGGACGGGAGCCAGACGGTGTCGGGGTCGGTCTCGAAGCTGGGGATCCGGATCAGATTCTTCTCGGCCGTGACGATGCCGTACTGGATCGGGCAGTTGGGCCGGACGAACGGGTAGTAGGGGGAGGTGGCCAGCCCGGCCGAGAACCGCCCGTCCAGGTTGTCGAGGGCGAGGCTCATGGTGCTGGGCTGGGTCTGCGACAGCTCGTCCGAGGCGCCGCGCGTGATCCGGATCCCGGCGCTCAGGTCGACGTAGGAGGTGATGTCGGTCCAGTCGACGGAGAGGGCGGTGGGCGCGAATCCGAAGGCGACGCGGAGCACCATCCTCATGCCGCTCACGCCATGATCACCCCCTCGGCCAGGCCGTAGTTCCGCTGGAGTTCCCGGAGGATTTTCCGGATCTGCTGCGCCGTCGACAGGGGGTCGAGGGCTCCGTTGACGGTGACGTTGACCTGCATGCCGGAGGCGGCTGCGGGGCGGGGCGCCGCGGCCAGGGCTCCGACGCTGCGGCCGAGGGCGGGCGCTCCCGGACGTCCTTCGTTGAGGGCGTCGAGGAAGCCGATGCCGACCCGGTCTACGGCGGCCGCGCGCACTACGTACTCGCCGTCGGAGAGCATGCGGGGCACGCTGTCCGAGGTGCTGGTTCCGGGGCCCCGGATCAGGCCGCCCGTGGCGAAGCCGGGGAGGTAGCCGAAGATGGGCGCGACCGTGGCGAGCTTGCGGATGACGTTGATGTAGACGGTCTCGTCCCTGATGGACTTGAGGTCGGACTTGGCCCCGGCGACCTTCCGTTCGAGGTCGGCCTTGTTCGCGAGGATCGCGGCGCGCTTCTCCGGGGGCACCGTCTTGAGGTCGCGGTTGGCCTGGGCGATCTGGGCCTGCCAGCTGGAGATGTTCATCTGGAGGCGGTTCTCCCGCAGGCGCGGGAGGACCGAGTTGGAGAAGGCCCGGGTCTGGTTCTCCGCGACCTGGAGGCCGGCGACGAACGTCTGCTTGAACTGGTCGAAGTCGCGGCCGGCGTTCTGCAGTTTGGGGCCGAGGCCGGGGATCCAGCCGAACGCGGCGATGGCGCCGCCGAGGATTCCGTCCAGGACCCCGAGGGTGATCATGGCCAGGTAGCGGAAGCCCCGGATGACCTCGGGCAGCATGTTGAGCGCGCCTTCGGTGATCGTGATCATGGCGTTGGCGCCCTGGCGGCCCAGCTCCATGAACTGGATCTTGTTCTCCTCGACCCAGCGGTGCAGTCGCTGCAGTGGTCCTTGGGCGTCCTTGACCCCGGCCAGGGAGGGGAGGAAGGCGTTGACGATGGCCCGGCCGGCGGCCTTGAAGCTGTCGGCCATGATGCCGCCGACGATCATGAGCGCCTTGAGCCCGAAGGTCAGGTCGTCGAAGACCGGCTTGAGCAGCCGGGCGCCGATGGCCAGGGCGTCCAGCGCGTTCGTCGCGACTTTCCCGAAGAGCGTCATCTGTTCGCCGAGGAACGGGCCGAAGGTGCGGGCGACTTCGCCCGAAAGGCGGCCGATCGCCGGAAGGATCTGGTTGATCATCCCGAAGAGGCCGTCGAGGAACTTCGAGGATCCCCCGATCCCGCGCTCCAGCCCCTGGAACATGCCGGGCAGGCCCTTGCCCAGCAGGTCGGAGATCCCGCTGGAAAGCGACTTCAGGGTGGGGCCGCTGGCGGCGCCGAACTGGAGGAAGCCGCGCGCCAGACCGCCGAGCCCGCCCGTCAGGTCACGGACGAAGACGTTTCCCAGCTGAAGGACGGTGGAGAAGTCCTTCTTGAACCCGCTGTCCTTCATCAGCCGGCCGGCTCCGGCCGCCGCGTCACCGAACCCCTTGCCCATCCGGACCATGGAGTCGCCCAGGATGTCGACCAAGGGGCCGGCTTCCTTCACGGCGGTGGTGAAGCCCGGCAGCATCACCTTCTGGATCCGGTCTCCGAGCCCCGCGAACTCACGCTTGGTGGAGACGAGTTCCTTGGTGAAGGCCCGCGCCTCGGGGGTCAGACCCTTGAGCGCGGCGGCGTACTCCTTCTTCCCCTTCCCCGCCGCCTCCATGGCCTCGGGGATCCCGGAGAAGCCGAGCTTGAGGGTGCCGGCCGCTGCCGCGCCGCCCACGAGCATGGGCACGAGCGCGCCGAGCGCGGGGAGCAGGGACAGGCCCGCGATGGCGGCGACGACCCCCATGGCCCCGCCCAGGCCGCCGCCCTTGCTGCCGACCGCGACGGCGGCGTCGCCAGCGGCGGATCCCAGCTCGGCCAGTCGCGGCGCTGTCCGGCGCGCGTTCCCGCCGAGGCGCGAGGTGCTCTCGCTCGATGAGGAGGCCGCGGTGCCGACGTCCCGGACCTCGGGGCTCGCCTGCGCCGACGCCTGCGCGAGCTGTTCGGCGGCGGCCGCCGCCGTCACGAAGCGGCCGCGCAGGTCGCGGATCCTCCCGTTGGAGTCGCGGGTGAACTGGGCGACGCTCTCGTTGGCGTCGTCCGCCGCGGCGCCGATCGCGCCGACCTCCGGAGCGGCGGCGCTCGCCTGCTGCCCCAGCGCCTCAGCGGCCTGGCCCGCCGAGGTGAGGTTCCCGCCCAGCTCCTGGAGCTGGCCGCCGGCGCCGCGGGTGAACGCCCGCAGCTCGCCGCCGCTGGCCTCGACGGCGTCGTTGATGCGCCGGTGGAAGTGGTCGGCGGACTCGCCGATGCGGCGGAAGACGGGAGAGAGCTGGTCGTTCCCGTCGAGGATGAAGGCCATCCGCTCAGCCATCGGCCGCCACCGCCTTCGCCTGGGAGAGGTGGTCGTCGATCCAGTCGCAGAGGACTTCGAACTCTTCGACGGTCAGGTCGTCGATGTCCCGGGGGCCGAGGTGGAGCAGGTGGGCGAAGAGCCCGATGTACCTCAGCCGGAGGCGGCCGAGGTCTCCACGGTCTCTTTTGGGGGCTCCGCGGCGTCCTTCAGGGCGCCCTCGACGAGGGCCTCGTCGAGGGCGTAGGCCTTGAGTTCCGCGACCGCCTGCGCGCGCTGGCCCTCGGGCAGCTTGACGATCTCGGCGGCGTAGGAGGCCACCTCGCGGGCGTCGAACCGGGAGGTGAGGGAGTCGACCGGCGGGTCGAACTCGCTCCAGCGGAGCGAGGGCTGCCCCCGCTTCATGAGCACCCAGACGATTCCGCGCAGGGCGGTCGGCTCATCGTCGCGGACGCCGAGTTTGATCTCGCCCCACTTCATGTCGGTGGTGCGCTCGACGATCTGCGCCTCCGAGGTGCGGACGGACCGCATGTCGAAGTGCTGCTCTTCCCCGTCGTCATCGGGGCGGTACACGATGATCAATGTCCGGTCCTGTCTAGTCGATGCGTCGGCGGATGTCGCCGAGGATCCGCTCGACCTCGCGCTCCATGCGGGGCCGGTGGCGGCGGATGGTCTGCTCCCACCACAGAGGCGTCGTGGTCTGGGTCGCCCACCTGCGGCGGTTGCCGTACACGGGGTGACGGATCCGGCCGGTGTTCATGACCTTGGGCATCCCCCGGAGATCCGGCGGGAGCGCGGCCCGGTCGATCCAGACCCGCGCGCCGGGGTTGCCCGTGGTGCGCACGGACAGGCGGATGGCCGCCGCGATGGTCGCGCGCAGGGGGCGGGTCGTCGGTGAGGGGCCGCCTCTGCCCGCGGCGCCCGTACTGCGGATGGGCAGGGAGCGGACGGTGCGCTGCAGGTCGTTGCGCAGGGGTTCGGCGGCCCGGCGGATACGCCGGTGCATGGAGGACCGGACCGCTTCCTCGTTGATCGCCCGCATCCGCCGGGAGAGTTCCAGCAGAGCGCCCGTGTTGAGGATCCGGATGTCGCCGGTCACGTCACACCGCGGTGTCGGTCGACATGTACTCGATGGCCACCGGGTTCGTGCCGTCGAAGAGGGCGGTGAACTGGTACGACGGCTTGATGACCTCGAAGCCGTCGATGGTCGGCGGCGCCTCGTCGATCTTGATGGCGGGGAGGACGATCCTGAAGGTCTCGAAGTAGGTGCTGGCGATGTTCGGGCCGATGAACTCGATGACCAGCGACGTCGCCGCGTCCGAGGTGTGCAGGTCGTCGAGGGTGGTGGCGACGTAGTCGGTCTCGACCGTTCCCGTCACCTTGACCAGGTCATTCGAAATCGGCTGCGCCTTCAGCCCGGAGGCCCCCGCGTAGAAACGATCGGTCGCCATCGGCCGCTCGATCTTGACGCTGAACTTCCGCACGCCGTCGAGCGCCGTCTCCGAGGCGAACGTCCCCGCCCGGATGGCCAGCTGCCCGAAGTGGAACGGGTTCCGCAACGGGTAGGACGCGGACGCGAGCGTCTGGGCCTCCGAGCAGTCCCGGCCGTCGATCTCCCACGACGACATAAGCATGCCGCCGACCTCGCACGAGAACTCCGCCGAAGTGACCTTGCAGCCGGTGAACGACTTGTCGGTGACCGTGCCGGTCGTCAGCGGCACGCCCTTCTGGATCGTCAGGAACTTCCCGAAGCTGTCGGCCAGGGTGTGCGTCTGCAGATAGGCGATCGTCGCGGCCTGCTGGACCGGGGAGACCGTGGTGCCCATCAGGGCCTGCAGCAGGAGGCCCATCCCGGTGTTGGTGACCTCCAGGTCGACAGACCCCGACACCTCCTTCTGGGTGAGGACGCGCCGCGCCGACAGCGCCATGAGGCGCCCGGCCGCCACGCCGGCGGACTGGGCCGTCGTCTTCTTGAGGACCAGGCTCTCCTTCGTGAACTCGAGGAAGCGCGTGGGCGCCACGAAGGTGCCGTAGGTGGACTCGGCGACGATGCCGAGCTGGCCGCCGAGGCCGGATCCGATCGCCATCAGTCGTCACCCTTCACGGTCTTGGCCGCGGCCTTCGCCGGGGCGGTCTTGGGTTCCTCGACGGGCTCCCAGTTCACGGGCTGGCAGACGTAGCCGTCATAGCGGGCGTCCGGCACCTCGACGACCTCGTCCGGCTCGACGGTGCGGCCAAGCTCGGGGACCGTAACGGTGGAGGGCCCGATGAAGCGGACCTTGGCCATGTGCTGCTCCTTGTGTTCAGATGCGGGCCCGACAGCGGACCGTGAAGGCGAGGCCGGCCAGCACGCCGTCCGACTGGATCTGGAAGAGGTCGCCCGTGGTCAGGTGAGCCCACAGGACGGCGCCGTTCAGGGTCGGCGCCTGGGGGGCGGCCGGTGTCGCGCGCAGGGCGTTCTCCAGCTCTCCCGCGATCTCGAAGCACCGGCGGCGCCGGGCGCCCATGTCGCTGCCGCCGGCCCGGGTCTCGATGTAGCCGGAGACGTCGAAGTTCTCGTCGCGGGTCCGGGCGCCCGCAGCGTTGAAGTCCTGGGCGATGCTCACGACACTGTCGGCGCCGGGCTGGTAGCCGACGAACAGGCAGTCCGAGGCGGTGAGGTTGTTGGTGGGCGGGCCGTCCACGATCCGTACCCCGGTGAGGCCGGGCGCGGCCTGCAGGATCGCGAGCAGGGCATCGACTGCGGCGGGCACGGCGGAGGTGGCCATCACGCCACCCCCGGCGGGAGCCGGTGCGGCTCCATCAGCTGCAGCGCCCGGTTCGGGATCGCGTACCCGAATCCAGCGATCGGCTCGGTGACCGCGAAGTCCTCGCCGCCGCCGAGGCCGGACAGCGCGCGCGACGCCCCGTACTGGGTCCGCCAGAGGTGCTGCAGGATGATGCGCGCCGCGGAGGACAGGTTCGCCGGCACGATCGTCCGGCCTGCGACGTAGGTGACGCGCAGGAGCGGCCCGTAGAGCCGCCCGCCGTCCAGACGGCGGAGGACGCCGTTGCTGTCGACGTCCAGGCTGACGGCCGCGTAGGACTCTCCCCCGGTCTGCACCACGGCGGCCGAGGTGACGGAAAGAACGGGAGTACGGCGCAGGGCAACCCCGGCGGCGCCCCCGCGTCCGATGGTGTGGTCCTCGACGACGGTCCGGCGGACGCACGGCCCGCAGAGCCCCTCGACGAGCTCGGTGACGGACTCCAGCCACTCGCGCAGCTGCTCGTCCGCGGACGTGTCGCCGGCCGGGATCTGCAGGTGGCGGCGGCCGTCGGCCAGGCTGAGGATCAGCGGCGGTACGGCGGCGCGCACGTCGAACATGTCGGTGTACGCGGCGGCCGGGGTACCGAAGACCCAGCGGGCTCCGTGCCGTCCTGCCTGGGTGGTTGGGTAGTCGACTTGGTACTCGCCATCGCTGCCCGGCGGGTTCGTCACGCTCGGCGTGGCGGTCGTGCCGTCCGGCAGGGTGACGGTGAGGGCGACGGTGGCCGCGTTGGTGAGCGTGCCGCCCGGGTTCCGGCATTCGGCCCGCAGGCGGACGGTGTCACCGAGGTCGAACGGCATCGCTCACCCCCTCACGACCTGGTCGGAGGCATGCGCCGCGGCCAGCCGAGCAGCACGTCGACCGCGTAGAGGCCTCCCGTGGAGGGGGTGCCCGTGACCGTCGAGACGACCCGGAGGTACCGCTGCTGCCCGGTGTAGCCGATCTCGTGGACGCGGTCGTCGTTCGCCGAGGTGATCGCGGGCTCGGTGCCCTGGAGGAACTCGTCCGCGACGGCCGTCCAGTCGGTGCCGTTCGGCGAGTCCTGGACCTGGATGGTGTGGGTGCCGTCAGTGACGACGCCGGCATTGACGACGACCATCGCCGAACGGGCCGCGTCACCGTGGAGCAGCAGGTCCACCGTCGTGCCGGTCACCGTGGCAGCGTGGAGCGCCGGGGCGATCGTGGACCGCGCGACCAGCGTGTTGAAGAGGCTCCGCCTCATGACTGCGCCTCCTCGGTCTCGGCGGCCCCCTGCGGCTCGCCTTCGGCCTGCGTCTCCGCGCTCTCCTGCGGCTTCTCAGTCGGCGCGGGCTTGGAGGTGGCCGCCTTCCTCGCGGCCGTCTTCCGGCCGGTCAGGGACCGCCGTTCGCCGGGCTCGGCCGTGGCCCGCTCGACCTGTGGGGTCCGGTCGTAGACGTATGCCTCGGCGTCCTCGAAGAGCGTCTCGCGGCCCTTGATGACCGGGTCCGAGGCGTCCACCAGCTGCCCGGCCGGGACCACGCGGGGCACACCATTCACCGAGACGGCGAACGAGGCCTTGCTGCGCTTGATCGTCATGACTCCTTCTCTCCAGCACGAAGGGCCGGGGGACACCCCCCGGCCCTTCGAATTGCTCTTCTGGTTACGCCGCTTCGGGCGGCAGATCCGCATATCTGGCGAGAAGCTCACGAGCCCACGCCACCTTGTCCGTGACCCTCTGCCCCGATGGCTGTGACCGAGTCCAGAGCTCCAGGTTCTCGATCCGGTTGTCGGAGCGGACTCCGTTCTTGTGGTGCACGTTCTCTTCTTTGTCCAGCTCACGGCCGAGGTGCGCTTCCATTACGAGCCGGTGCTCCGCGTACCGCTGGCCCCTACGCAGGGTGTGGTACCGATAGCCCCGGGGGTCCTCCGTCCCCCCGCTGAAGTCTCCACGGAGCAGGCGTTGCCGAACCTCGTCGAGGGTCTTTTGCGGTCGGGGCGGAGCCGAGCCCAGAGGGTCCCCGTACAGTCTCCAGCGATTCCAGTGGGCTGGGCAGTACGTGCGCGCATGCGCCGCCGCCTCGCAGCCATCCACTGAGCATTCGCCGTTCGTTCCGTTCGGAGCCCGTCGATACTCCGCCTCCCCCGGAGAGCCAGTCTTCTGCCAGCGGGTGTAGTGCATGGAGCACATCCGCCGGGCGAGCTCTCGCTTGTCACAACCGTCGATGGAGCACGGTTCGTTGCCCTTGCGTCCCATGCCTTGAAGTTAGCTTCCTCAAGGCATGGGCGTTGCCATAACGAGCTAGGCCGTAGTGGCAACATTGAGCAGGCGAACCGCAGAATCGTTCACCACATCGGAGCCGACGCGGTAGTACGCGAACCAACCGCGCTGGCCGGAGGGCCGGTTGTTGCCGGTGGCGAAGAGGTGCGGGATGAACTCGACGGTCATCCCGACCCTGTCGGCGATCACGAAGGCCGACAGGTCGCCGTAGGCGAGGAGGTAGTTGTTCGCGGTGGCCGCGGCGCTGAACGTGCCGTCCATGTCCTCCGCCTCCAGAGCCGGGCGGCCCACCAGCATCGGCGGGACGTCGGCACCGATGCGCTCCCACATCTGGGATCCACCGGAGGTGTCGAACTGACGGATGAGGTTGTAGACCGCCCGGTTCGCGACCCAGGAGGCGTTGGCCCGGTAGCGCGCCGGGAGGGCGTTGTCGAGCTTGTAGACGTCGGCCGCCGCGAACGTCTCCACCGTGGTGGGCGCGACCTCGCTGCTGCCGCCGGCCAGGGCGGTGACCAGGCCGGTGGGCTGACCCGAGCCGGAGCCGGTGATGAAGGCGGCGGATTCGAGGGTGTCCTTGCCGAAGGCGAGCAGGCGCGCGACCTCCTGGGTGACGTTGGCCTCGTCCTCCAGCGCCTCGATCGAGATCGGCACGAACCCCGAGGCCTTGTGGACCGGCACGGTGGGCTGCGCCCAGGTGGTCGAGTCGTCGGAGACCTCGGCGGCTTCGGCGTCCCAGCTCCAGGACACAGCGCCCGAGGAGACGCCGTTCCAGACGTCGCCGGTCGCGACGACCTTGCGGGCCGCCTCGCGCAGCGGGTTGGTGGATCCGTTCGCGGTGATGATCACCGTCGGGTCCAGCTGGAAGGGCACCAGGTAGCCGCCCGCGTTGTCGGTGAGGCTCATGGCCCGCTCGAGGGCGCGCTGCTCCTCGGGGGTGATCATGTGGCCCTTGCCGGACGCGCACTTGGACCAGGCCCGCATGTACTCCGGGGAGCTGGTGGCGAGGCACAGCTTGGCGAGGCGGGAGTCGCCGTCGTCCCACCGCTCGATGATGACGGAGGCGGCCTGGCGTACCCGGTCGTCGGCGCCGCTCATCCGCTCGATCGCCGACAGGGAGCGGGCGCGCAGCTCGCGGGCGACCTGGGCCTTGGTCTGGCCGAAGGTGCGGACCTCGGACAGGTCCCAGGGGTTGCGGAAGCGCTGCTCCTCGACGGAGTCGGGGTGCAGGATCGGGTCGAGGTCGTAGCCGTCGCGTGCCGAGGTCGGGGTGCCGCCCTCGATGCGGGTGGCGGCCGGGCGGCGCTCGGTGGCCGTGGTGGCCGAGCGGACGCGCTCGAGGGCGGCCTTGCGCTCCAGCTGGCGGCGGTGGTCGTCGACCTCGGCGAACTCGCGGGTGAGCTCGTCGAAGACCTGCTCGTCGGCGGAGGTGAGTTCGGGCTGCTCGCCGAGCCGTTCGAGTTCGGCCTGGATGTCCTTGAGGCGGATCACCGCCTGGGAGTGGGAAAGCTCCATGATCAGTTGTCCTCTGCGATGGGCGCCAGCTTGTCCGCCATGAGTCCCGCGATCTCGCGGATCTGCTCTCGGAGGAGTGCTGACCTGGTGGTGTCGGGTGTCGACGGGTGCCCATCGGAGGGCGGCGCGTCAGAGGTGCCGGGGGCAGGCGGGTGCTCGCGTTCGAGCGGCGCGCCTTGGGTGGTGGTCTGGTGTGCCGGGTGCCCTGGAGTGGGCGGCGCGGCGTTCTGGCGGACGCGGCGGAGGGTGTCGCGGACGGTGTCCGCGAGCTTCTCCGGGTCGGTCGCGGGGCTGAGGTCGACGACGAGGTGCTCCCCGCGGGTGATGTCTCCGGGGCGGCCGAACAGGAGGGAGGTGGCGACCTCGCGGCGCAGGTCCGGGTCGTCGGGCACGGTCGGCGCTGCGGCGTCGCGGGCGAGGGACTGGCGGATCTGCCGGGTCATGTCGCCGCTGCGGGCCAGTTCGTCGGCCATTCCCCGGGCGCGCACGGACACCGAGGTGCCGGCGTAGGCCGGGAAGACGACCGGGCCGAGTTCGCGGCACTTCAGCTCGACGAGTTCGCGCCGGAGCGGGCCGCGGTCTCCGGGCATCCAGAGGAGGTCCATGAGCTCCTCGGGCTTGACCAGCTTGCCCGCGGCGTCCCGCCATTCGTCCCGGACGACTTCGAACCGGAAGCTCATGCCGGTGACGGTCTGGTTGGCGATGGCCTCCCGTACCGGCTCGATCAGCCAGTTTTCCGAGAGGCGAGCCTGTACGTACAGGCCTTCGTCGTCCTCGCGGAGATCCTCGATCGCCCCGATGGGGATGGAGCCGATCAGCGGGTGGTGGCCGTGGTCGAACTGCATGACCGGGGTGCTCTCGCGGATCGTCTTGCGGAAGGCGCCCTTGCGGATCGTCTCCGTGAAGGTGCCCTCCCAGGAGTCGATCTCGGTGTCCCGGCCGAAGACGGCGGCGTACCCGGACAGGGTTCGTCCATCTCCGTCGTCGGGCTCGGCGGCCGCCCGGAAGCGGAACGGCGCCGACCGGGTCAGGTCGCGCGCGACGGCGTGCACGGTGCCCGTCATGGGCCCTCCTCGTCAGTCGGTGGCGCCGGCGGGGGCGTCGGCAGGTTGGAGCCCGGCGGTTGGAGCTGGACGGAGAAGTAGCCGGTGTGGACGAGGAGGCTGAAGTCCTCGGAGTCGACGGCGGCCACAGCGGAGGCGGGGGTGAACCCGGCGTCGGCCAGGGCGCGGATGGTCTGCGCCCTTCGCCAGGTGATGTCGGCCGCGTCTTTGCGGTCCTCCCGGAGGAAGGGGACGTCGCGGGGGTCGTACCAGAGCCGGATGGCACCGCTTCCGCCGCTGCCGGGCGGGCGGACCAGGTGGGAGAAGGAGCCGGCCGCGTTGGCCCACAGGGGGTGGATCGTGCCGTCGGCGAACCGGCGGCGGGCCTGGCTGTAGTTGGAGTAAGTGGCGGCCGCCAGGCCCTCGGACAGGCCGACGATGACGGGCGGTACGCCGGCGGCGGCCGCGATGCGGGTCTCCCCCGCGCCCTGGACGCGGCTGAAGTCCATCTGAGCGAAGCTGTTGCCGACCACGGTGACGTCAGCACCGCCGCCCAGGTACAGCGTCTTGTAGGCGTTCTCGGCGCCGCGGTGGCCCGTGTCCATCCTGGCCTTGAACTTCTCGAACGCCTCGGGGCTGACCTCGCGGTCCAGGCGGACGACGAGGTTCGGGGTGGCCGCGTTCTCGAAGAAGCGCTGTTTGTGCGCCGACATGAGGCCGTCGCTGGTGGTCTCCCGGATGACCGGGGTCAGCCAGGACATCCCCCGGTAGGTGGCCAGAGGGTCGGGCCGGGGCGCGAAGTGGGCGACCTCGTCCGGGAGGAAGGGGACCGGGTCGGCACCGCTGCCGGGACCCCCCTCGCAGTAGAGATAGCCGAGTCGGCGCCAGCCCAGCGTCCCCCCGCGCACGGTCCGGCGTTCGAGGATGATCTGCACCCAGTCGGGGCGCATCCGTACCAGCTCGTCCGCGTCGCGGGCCCAGTAGCTGTTGCCGGCCAGGTCCGCGTCCTGGATGACCCGGGTGAGGAGATCCTGGGTTGTGCCGCCCACCCAGGGCGTCTCCAGCAGCTGCAGGTCGGAGGTCCCGAACATCTCGCTCGGGCGGCCATTGTTCAGCCGCTGCCACTGGAAGCGGGTGGAGGAGAAGACGTCTTGCCGGACGGACAGGCAGGCGGCGAGGACGCCGTTGGTGGCCGCACGGATCGCGTAGCCCCGGAAGTCGGACGGAACGGGCTCGGCGGCCTGGCCGGGCATCGTCTGCTGGACACCAGACGGGTAGTAGGTGCTCCCTCCGAACTGGAACGAGTTGATGTAGTCCTCGAGGCTGCTGATCTGCCGCTCGGCGGAGGCCTGGGGGCGGCTGCGTGCCGCTCGCCACAGATTGGTCACGTCCGGCCCCTTCCGCTGCCCTGGGGCGGGTCGACGTCGGCGAGGAGCAGGTTGTAGGCGACGAGCAGGACGCCCGCGACGGCCAGGCCGACCGCGAGGCCGAGGCCGAGCCCGGCGCCAACGGCGACCAGGGCGCCTCCGGCGGCCGTTCCGGCGCGGGCCCGAGCGGCACGGCTTACAGATATGCGACCCACGGCTCCGGCTCCTCTTCCTCGTCCACCCGAGTCCGCAGCCCCCACGCCGCCAAGGTCGCGGCGACCAGCGGACTGATGTCGACGGAGACACCGCGGCGGGCCCAGGCCCAGGCCTCGCCCAGGTCGCGCTTCCGGGCGCCCGCCAGGGCGGCGGCGAGCGGCGCCTGGTCGAGGTGCACGAGGGTCTGCTCGGTGACGGCGTCGTAGAACTGGCCGCAGGCCTGGGCGACTTCGCGGACCCTGGGGACGGTCACCTTCAGCCCGGCCCGCTCCAGGTCGGGGATAAGCGCTCCGGCCGGGCCTCCCCCGTCCACGACCCAGGCGCACGGGTTCCAGCGTTCTTGCAGGTCAACGGCACGTTCGACGATCCAGCCGGTGCCGGGTCGGTGGTCGACGACCTCGACGTGCACCGCGCTGCCCGACGCGCCGGCCACGCAGATCGCGGCGTGGGACCGCTCCGGGGTCATGTCGATCGAGAAGGCGACGGGGTCCGAGGGCTTCGACTCGCCGTCGGTCAGGGCCCGCCAGGCGTCCTGCCCGATGACCGACCACGTCTCCGCCTTGTCGGAGGGATAGTCGCCGGCGCCCAGGCGCTCGCGGGCGAAGACCTGGGAGGACATCGACAGCCGTTCGCGCTCCACGTGCTCCTCCGAGATCCGGTATCCCATCGCCGGGTTGGCTCGGGCCCAGGCCGCCGGGTTCCCGGCGTCGTCGTGTGCGGTGCAGTCCGCGGGGCATTCCGCGAGGTGCGTCTCTACCGACCACTCGAAGTACGCGAGGGAGGGGTCGGGTTCGCCCGCCATGGCTCCCAGCGCGCGCTCGCGCAGGCGGGCCAGCTGGACCGAGGGCCCGCCGATCCCGGCGGAGCCGAGGTACCAGATCTGCGGGTTGGGGCGGGCCGACATGGTGGGCATCAGCGCGCCCACCGCCTCGTCGCCGAGGATCATGGCTTCGTCGAGGATGTTGCAGTCGCCGGAGAAGCCGCGGCCGGAGCCGCCCGAGCGGGCGAGGAACCGGAGCCGCTGGCCGGTGATGAGCTCGATGGACTCCTCGCCGGTCGTCCGCCGTACCCGGGCGACGCGCTTGCGCAGGGTGTCGCAGTTCGTGACGAGGGCCGTGACCCGCCGGAACGCCTCGATCGCGGTCTTGAACTCGTGGGCGCTGTGAAGGATCAGCTGCTCACCCAGCAGGAAGAGCCCGGCCAGTTCCCGGGCCTCGATGACGCCGCCCTTGCCGTTCTGGCGGGGGACGTTCACCGCCACCTCGAACGCGGACCAGCTGCCGTCAGCCCGCTCGCCGAGGCCTTGGTCGAGGACGTACCTCTGCCACGGGTCGAGCTGGAGGCCCGCCATCGCGGCGAGCTCGGCGGCCTCCTGGCCCGAGGAGGACACGAACGGCGGGGCCGCGTAGAGCCGGGGCCGCTGACTGCCAGTGAGCACCGGCCTAGGCGCCGCGCCGTTGGGCACGTCGAGCAGCGAGGTCATCGAGCCCATCCCCCTCCGCCTTGCCGGGCGCGACGAGGCGCAGCTTGTCGAGGGTGGCTCTGAGTTCGCGGCCGACGACGGCCGCGCTGGTCGGGGTGCCGGTCTCGTCGAGGTGGCGGGCCAGGGTGATCGCCAGCTCGGCGAGGCCGGGCGCTATTTCGGCGACGCCGAGTTCGGTGATCTCTGCGCGGGTGGCCGCCTCGACCTCGCTCATGATCACCGCCGCTCGATGTCACAGAGGGTGATCGACTACGGAGAGTCGCTATTTACCGAGTTCGAGGTTCCGGGTGATTAGTGGCTTTCAAATCGGCCGCGCAAAAATCAGGGCGACAAGTGCGGTTTGGGTCGCCCGGCGCCTCCGATTCCTCGCGGGCCATGGGCCCCCCACCCTGGCCGGGGGTGCCCTGTCGCTCACGCTCCGAATCGTTGAAGTTGATCAATGAGTGAGGTGAGCGTGTGGGGGTGGACCCTGCCAGGGGGTGGGGCAGGGAGGGGGGTCTGGGACGTCACCAAGAACGCGAGGCCTGGACGCGTGCCGGCACGCCGACGGCTCGGCGGCGGTGGCGGTACCAGCGGGCGGCGACTGCCTCCATGCCGGTGTCCCGCATGTCGCGCACGCGCTGCATGACGATCGCCTGTCCGGGGTCGACGATCACGATGCGGGCGGCGAGGCGCTTGTAGCGTGCGGCTGCCTTGGCGGAGGGCATGGTGTGGATCAGGTAGACGTCGACCTGGTCGCGGTGCTTGACCCCCTCGTCGATCGCGGCGAAGCGCGCCCGGAGGGCGACTTTGCGCAGGATCGGGTCCTGGTTCCAGCTGGGTGACCCGGGCCCGGACAGTGCGAGGGTGATCCGGTCGAGGTCGATGACGATGTCGTTGCGGCCCGCGTGGGCGTCGATCCACGAGCTCTTGCCCGCGGCGGGCGGGCCCGTCACGACGTACAGCAAGGCGCCTCACCACCTTCGTGACGTGCCTTGGACGCGGACGGTGAGCCGGTTCCCCCGCGCGCTGTTGCACCGCCGGTGGGCGGAGCGGGCGTTGGCCGGGTCGAGGAGGTCGCCCCCCTTGGAGAGCGGCACGAGGTGGTCGAGGGTGAACGCCCAGCGGGCGCGTCCGGCTTCCGGCCCGGTGATGTCGTACCGGATGTCGTGGCCGCAGATCCAGCACGGGAGCGCGAGGGCTCGCTGCGCGGCGCACAGGGTCCGGTAGCGCCGCCCGTTGCGGGGGTTGCTGGCCACGGCTGCCACCTCCGCGAGGTCCGGGGCGCGCGGTCTCAGGTGACGGTGAGCGTGCCCGCGCGCCTGACGACGGCCTCCACGGACGGCGGGTCGATGTTGATCCAGACGTGCCAGTCGCCGCGGGTGAGCGCGACGGCGCCGCCGCCGGGGCCGACGAGGATGCGGGCCGTTGTCGCGCCGTCCCATTCGCCGGTGAGCCAGTCGTCGGCGCCGGGGTTGGCGCGGTTGCTGTCGGCGAGGAAGGCGAAGCGGGGCGACCGTGCCGGTAAGGACGGTGCCAGCGGGCAGGGCGGTCACGGCGACGCTGAGGTACTCCCGGGTGCCGGCGGGGATCACCATGGTGCGCTGACCTCCCAGTCTGTACGGGGCGCGCTGAGGGTGAGCGTGACGTCCAGGCGGGTGATGGTCGCGGTCAGGGCCTGGGCGGTGTCCGCTTCTGCGGCGGCGGCGAGGGCCTTCGTCTTGGCCCGGCCGAGGGCCTGCGCGGTCTCGGTGACCGTGGCGGTGCCGAGGGCCAGGGTCTGGCCGGGCGGGACGTTGAAGTAGTCGACCTCGATGAAGTCGGCGGCTCCCGCGTCGCGGTGTCCCTCGACGAGGAAGGCGAGGTCGGGGTCCGCCGCCCACGCGGGCGTCGCGGCGGTCCTGCGGGTCGTCCAGGTCGTGCCGTCCGGGCTGGTCTCCCAGTGCAGGGTGCCGGCGTCCTCGCGGATCCGGAGCCAGGCGTGGTCGGTGGCGGAGTAGGTGAGGAAGACGGCGGCGCCGTCCGCGTAGCCCTCTCGGAGGTAGACGCCGACGGCGTTCTGCGCGGGGTCAACGATGAAGCCGGCGTCGGTGCCTCCGACGCTGCTGAGGACGAGGACCGAGGCCGCGGACGTGGTCGCGGTGTCGGGGGTCGGGGCGTACAGCCGTAGCGCGGCGCCGTTGCCGGTGAGCGTGTAGGTGCTCGCGGACTTCAGGCCGGCGAACCCGGTGGTGCACGGGACTCGGGCGCGGCCGGCGGTCTCGTCGGGGTCCCCGCAGCTTCCTGACCAGCGGACGGCGGTGTCGAGGGTGCCGTCGTTGAAGCCGTCGGCGAGTTCGTCCAGGCCGGGCACGGTCAGGCTCCGGAGGAGACGCGGAACAGGTCGGTGATAGTCGCCGTGATGTCGCTGCCGTCGGGGGTGACGACGAAGTCGAACTTCCCGAGGGGGACGAGGTCGGCGTCCGTGCCGCCGGTGGTGTCGGGGTCGTAGCAGACGACGATGGCGCTGACCGGGTTACCGGCGGCCGCCGTCCACACGATGTCGGCCGCGTCGATCTCGACACGTTCGTCGGCGTCGTCGACCGTCACGGTGACCGATGCGAGGGTCTTGCGGCCCATGCTGGCCTGCTCGTTGGAGGCCCCGGCGAGGAGGGCTGCGAGGGTGTCGTAGTCCCGCATAGTGCTGTCCGCGACGAGGCCGCTCGTTTCGAGGGGGACGGCGATGAGCGCGTCGTTCGCCGCGGGCAGTGAAGCGTAGTGGGCGAGGCGCCCGAGGGCGATGTTGAGGACGAGGTCCGCCACAGCGAGGCCCCTCTCGGTCAGGCGGCGCGGGCGCCTTCGGGCAGCGGGGGCGGGTCGCCGAGGGCGGTCTCGCCGGTCCGCGAGTCCACCGTCTTGCGGGGCAGTTCGCGCAGGTCGTAGCGGACGGCCTTGCCGTGTCCGTACCGGTGGATGCGGCCTTCGGAGGCCCAGCGCCAGATGGTGCCCACGGATCGGCCGGTGTAGACGGCCGCGTCGGCGGCGGTGACCAGCTGAGGAGCGTTCACGCGCACCCCCTGAAACGACGAAAGGCCATCCCGGGGGACGGCCTGAGCACGCGATTAGTCTACTACAGCAGATCATGACTTCGGTCCTGCTCATGTGTCAAGTGCGCCTTTTGTGACGCGTCTTGCGGGCAGACTGGTCCGGTGTCCTTTCGCTTCGGTGTGCTCGCGGATTCGGCGGAGGCCTGCGCCGAGGGGCTGGCCTTGCTGGCCCGGCTCGCGGAACTGGGAGTGAAGGTCGAGGTCTCACAGCCGCCTGCCCAGGTCGGCGGTTCCCGGTGGGTCGCCCGCGCCGTGCCGACGGAGCCGGCCCCGGTCGTTCGCGTGGCCGTCGAGGGGTAGAGGCGTTCCTCTCTTGGGCGGCTCCAGGCCCTGCCTGGGGCAGGGCCTGGAGGTTCTCGCCGTGGGCGCGGACGCCATGGCCACGATCTACAGGGCAGCGATGGCGAGCGAGGCGATCCCGAGCCACAGGACGTGCCAGCTCTGGTCGAGGGCATAGGCCCCGGTCCCGAGCGTGGGTGCGTACCCGCCGTCGGCGGTGACGGGGTGGGCCGGGTGGCTGGAGGTGCCGAGGCTGTAGAACTCGGCCAGTCCGCAGGTTCGGGCGAGTCGGGCGAGCGTGGTCCGCCGGTCGGCCCAGTAGTGCGAGGCGGCATCCAGGCCGAGCCCAAGCGCAAGTCCGGCTGCGGTGATGGGCATGTCCAGGAGCAGCACGAGGGGGGCGAGGACGGCGGCCTTGGTGAGGGTCAGGGTCATCACGTGGCGGGCGCATGCGGCCCGGCCGGTCCAACCGGGCTGCCCCTTGGTGGCGGCCTGGCAGGAGGTCTGGACCCAGTGGTCCCCGACGCTGTGGGCGATGTAGAGAGCGATGAAGACGGCGGCGAACACGGTTGCGGGCATCTGTTGGGCTCCTGATCTTGTCGGGTGATGACCCGGAGCCGGCGGTCCGCTGGGCGGCTAGACGGCCTTGTCCTCCGGGTACGGCGGGGTGGTCTTCCACAGGTTCTCGACGGCGCTGAGCTTGAACACCCAGCGCTCGGTCTCGGGGTCTTGCCACTCGTGCTCGATCTCCACGTAGTAGCTGGCGCGCAGGATCCCCATCGCCTGGAGGCACGCCGAGCGACGGCCCGTCACTTCGATCTCGACGATCGGGAGGTGGTCGCAGTTCACGTTGCGCGGGTGGTCGCCCAAGGCGCCGCAGTTGCAAGGCGCCTGAAAGTCGGTCGAGTCCATGGCCTCATGTAAGCGCAGCCGGGCCCCGTGCGCCCATGGGTTGCCGGGGCCCTGCTGGTTCAGCGTGCGGCGCGGATCAGGAGGTCGAGCACCGGACCGGCCCAGGTCTGGGCGTTGTTGAAGCGGGGCAGGTCGTGGGGGTCTCGGGTGTTGAGCGCGGTCATGAGCTGAAGTTCGGCGGCCCGTACCTCCCTCGCCCACAGGGCCGGGTCGTAGGCAAGGGCGGCGGCCTGGACCGATCCGAGGAGGCACAGGCCGTGCCGGTCACAGAGAGTTCCGCGGGTCCAGCCGTAGCGCATGATCAGCTCGCGGGCGGTGCGCAGGGTGTGGCGAACGCTGGGGTCCCGGTAGCCGGTCGGACCGGTGGCGTACACCTCTTCGACCTGCCCGATCAGGTCCAGTACGGCTCGGGGGTGCGGGTCGGAGAGTCCCGTGCGGTGCGTGGGACGCGCGAGGATTCTGGTCACGGTTCCTGACTCCCTTCTACGGGGTCTTGCGGTAGATGCCGGGCTTGACGCGTTCGATGCCGCCCGTCTTGACCAGGGCGGTCAGGACGTTGGAGAGGGTCTTCTCGTTGAGTCCGGTGAGGGTGCGGATCTCGTCCTTGGAAACTTCCAGGCCCTCCGCCTCGTCCAGACAGGCCAGGACCGCGGCATCCGCGCTGGGGTCCGCCGGCGCCTTGGTGAATCCCCCGCCGGGCGGGGGCGCGTACCCGCCGCCGGCCCAACTCGGGCCATCGCCCGCGGAACCTTCGTCGTCCCCGGGCATGAGGGATGTCTCGGCAATGTCGTGCCGGTCGTCCCATCCCGGCCAGTCCTTCGGCCAGGTGATGAGGTCGTGGCGGATATGGGGGGCCGCAGATTCCAGGATCCAGGTCCGCATCATCTGGACGGGTTCGCCGGGTGAGCCGACGTATCCGAGTCCGAAGGTGCGGGCGGGGTCGTTGATGGGGATGTCGTCGGACCAGACGAGGGGTTCGTCCTCGGTGGACCAGGCGGCGGGGATCGCTCCGGGGTCGATGCCCTCGAAGCCGTCCACGGTGATGAGGTTGGACTGGGCAGAGTCGGTGCGGAGCATGACCATCGCGCCGCCCTGGATCACGTTGGTGCGTAGGGCCGTGCTGCCCCCCAATTTGTCCGCGTTCACGGCTTGATTGACGATCAGCAGCGTCATGCCGAGGGATCGGCCGAGGGCCGCGATCTTGTCCAGGATGAAGACGGCCTCCTTGCCCTCCGGGGTGGAGGAGTCGGTGATCATGTGGGTTTCGTCCACGATGGTCATGACCCAGGGGCAGCCTCCGGTGGCCTTGAAGTTCTTCCGGCCGAGGCGCTGCGACTCCGACACCCGGTGCTGGAGAAGCGCGTAGGAGACGCGCAGGGCCTTGATTGCGTCGGTGCCGGTGGCCGAGTACGCGGCCATGGTCTCGACGTTGGGGTTGCTGGAGCCCTTCGGGTCGGCGTAGATGATCGCCATCCCCGCGAGGTGCGCGGCGAGCGCGATGATCTGGACGACGCCGCCCTTGCCGGATCCGGTGACGCCGGCGATGAAGATGTGCTGCGCGCCGAGCCTCGGGTCGAAGAGCTGGAGCCGGGCGACGCGTCCGGAGATTCCGCGGCCGATGGAGATGTACCCGGCGGCGGAGGGGACCAGGGCCTGCGGCCCGGGGAAGGGGACCCCCTCCTCGAGCGGGTTCTTGTCCATGATCCGAATCTTTCCCCTGCGCGGGTCGGACGCGTGGGGCTGGTAGTCGACGAGCGTCATGGAGGAACGCAGCGCGCCGGCGAGGAGCTTGCGGTCGGGGACGGGGAGGGCGGGGACGTCGTCGTCGGCGACGACCCACGCGACCCATCCGCCGGTCGCGGGGTCGACCTGGGCGTCTTTCAGGTGGGTGCCGGGCATGACCTTCGGCCGGACCAGGCGGGCCCACATCCCTTCCATGGTGGTCGGGTCCAGCTCCGCCGGCGGAGTCCGGCGCACGGTCACGTACTGCTCGCCGGGGTGGTGGCCGGGGGCGAAGGAGACGGACGCGGCGGGGACCCGGTAGGCCGAGCCGACGGACTCGGCGGACACGCTGACGGCCTTGCCCTGGGGGGCTTCGATGATGCCCTCCCACAGGTCGCCGGCGTCGGTCACACCCACGAGGTGCTGGCCGGGGTGTTCGCCGCCCTCGCACGAGATGTGATCTGCCCAGATCTTGTACAGGCCGCCGGGTCCCGAGGGGGCTGACGGGCCCGCGCCCGGCGTGGGGGCCGGGACGCGGACCTTGCGGGCGGCCAGGGCCGGACGGAGCTTCCAGGTGAGGCCAGCCCACATCGACCACCAGGCGGCGGAGACGAGGCCGGACACCGTGGCGGGGTCAAGGAAGCCAGCCATGAGGGCGTCCGCGTAGGCGGGGCCGAGGAACGCCCCCGGTACGACGGCCATGGACGTCAGGAGGCTGGAGCCCAGCAGGGTGGAGCGCTGGGTGGCCAGGACGTCCGGGATCCCCGTGGCGTTGACGATGTTCGCGGGGATCCGGCCCACGTAGTGCGCGGCGAACGCCGCGCTCCCGCACACCGTGGCGGCGGCGGTGAGGGCCGCGAGCCCCGGTTCGAGAAGCGGGGTCAGAGCGCCGAGCGCGGGCGGGGCTATCACCGAGACGAGCGCGGGGACCTGGTCGGCGACGTGGGGGCGGCGGGTCACGGTGATCTCGGACATGGGGGACTACTCCTGCTCGTAGAAAACGGCCTTGGCCATGGGGACGGTCATCGCGCCGACCTGCTCGTCGATACCCTCATGGGACTTCCGTGCCTGGGCGTCGGCGGCGCGGGCGGCGCCGGCCACGTTGTCGGCGGCGGACGCGGCGGCGATGGCTGCCTGGGACAGACCGCGCATGACCCGCGCCGTGTCCTTGGCTTCGCCGGTCGTGTGGGTGTCGACTTCGAGGTTCGCGAGGCCGTCGGCGACGCGGGCCACGGCCTGGGCGTTCTGGTCGGCGCGCTGGCCGATCCGCCGGATCGTCTCGCCGTCGGTGGCGACCGAGCGGGCCAACTGCTGTACGTCCGCGCGCAGCTGGCGGTAGGTGGTGTCTGCCATGGGCGTGTCTCCCTATCGGGCGTAGAAGGCGCGTTCGGCGGGGCTGGTTTCGGGAGAGTCGGCAACCGCCTTGTAGACGCCGCCGTGGCGGGCCTTCGCGTTGTGGTTGAGGGTGCGCAGCGCTTCAATGCCCCGCTGCGCGTTGCCGTGCATCTTCTCGGCCTCGCGGGCCTGCAGCTCGGTGGCCTCGTGGAGCTTCTGGAGAGCGGCGATCAGGTGCTTGCCGCCCTTGATCTTCGGGTCCTGGCACCGCTCGACCAGGGTCTGAATCTGTTGGACTCGGGCCGCGGAAACCTCCTTGGCCTGCTTGCACTGGTCGGTGATCTGGTGGGTCTGCTGCTGTTTGCCGTCCAGGAACCGGGTGAAGGAGCGCAGGGTGCGGATCTCCCCGCGGGTCTTCGTGCTGCCGTTGGACAGCTGGACGGTGTCACCGGACACCGTCGCCCCGAGGGGCGCCACCCCCGACGCGGACGTGGGGACGGGGGGTGTCGGCGGGGCTGGCGGAGCGGTGGGCTTGGCGGGCACGGGAACTCCTCGGGTGCGGTCGCGGGCGGCGTCCATCTGCTGCTTGTCGCGGGCGGCCTTGTCGCGGATGGCCTGCTCACCGTCCGCGTAGCCGTCCTTCCACGCGGCCGTGTCCGCTTCGACGGCGGCCTGCTGCGCCCCGGCCTTGAAGCCTTCCTCGCGGGCGGGCTGCGCGGTGTACGGGCCTTTGCGGAGCTTGGCCTTGCCCTGCTTGCCGGTCGGGGTGGGGCCAGTCGGCGCAGCCGGTCCGGGCCTGGGCTGGGGCTCCGGCTGGTTGGCGGCGGGGCCCGGCTTCACCGCCGTCGGCTTGTCCCCAGCCGTGGCCGGCGTGGGCGCCGTGGCCGAGCCGGGGGTTGGTGCCTTCGGCGGCGGCTGCGTGGCGGTGGGCTTGCTCTCCGGCGGCTGAGGCCCGGTGTCCGTCTTGCGGATGGTCTTGTCGTCGCGGGCTGTGCGGTCCTGCGTGTCCGACGACGTCTTGCCCGCCTGCTGGTGGGTGTTGTGGTCCTTGTGGTCCGAGGCCGTCTTCGCGTCCCGGCTGCTCTTGTCCGCCGAGCTGCGCGTGTCCGACGTCTTCGCGTCCCGGGTGTTGCTGTTCTTGTCCGCCTTGGTGCGGGTGTCTGCCGTCTTCGCGTCGCGGCTGTTCTTGTCCGCCGAGCTGCGGGTGTCCGACGTCTTCGCGTCCCGGGTGTTGCTGTTCTTGTCGGCCTTGGTGCTGGCCGCCGAGGTCTTGGCGTCGCGAGTGTTGTGGTCCTTGGCGGACTTGTCGCTCTTGCTGGCGTGGGCGGTGGTCGCCGAGCGGTTCGACTTGCTATCGGAGGTGGCGCCCTTCTTCTCCGTGATCCCGTGGTTGACCTTGCGGTCGGTGGACGACCCGCGGATCTCGCTGATCGTGTGCTGCACCTTGATCTGCTGCTGCGGCCGGTTCGCAATGTAGGCGGCGATCCCCTTCCACATACCGGGGCTGGCCGTGTTCTTCGAGCCCTTGCCGGGCTTGCCGTCCGCGTCTGCGCTGTCGCCCTGCGAGGCGTAGGCGGCGGACCCTCCGGAGGCGTCCCGGGTGGGGCGCGCGAGCGTAACCGGAGCGAGCAGCCCGCCCCCGGTCGGTACGGCCGGCCCAGAGACGGGGGGCGGCGTCGGAGTCGGGGCCGGTACGGAGGACGGGGCCCCGACCGTGGGCGGCTGGGTGGGCATCGGAGGCGGTGCGGGGGGTGTCGTCACTGCACTTTCCTCACTTTCGGTGACTTCCTTCCTTCCCTCCCTCCTTGACGAAAGGCCCGTTCAAGACCCCTGCGGAAACAGGAACGGGCCTTTCGGGGAGGAGGGAGGGAAGGAAGGAAACTACGCGGGGTTACCGCCCTTGTTGGCCCTGCGGACCATGTAGGTGATCCCGGCGGCCGCGATCCCCGCGATGACGAGGGCGCTGGTGATGCTGGACCCGCCGCCCTGGTTGATGTTCGAAGCGGAGGATGCGTTGACGGCGCCGATGGGACCGTTGAGGCTCGCTCCGCCGGGTGCCGGGAACGCCTGCGCGCAGACGTCCTTGGCCATCCCGGCCTTCTCGATGCACGCCTGGAAACCGACCATGCGCCGCTCCTCCGCTTTCGCGTCCGGGGCGTTCACCTTGGCCCTCTCCACCTCGAGCTGCTGGGCCTGCAGCGCAAGTTCCTGCGCCCGCACCTCGGCCTGCCCGGACGACGCGCTGAAGGCAGCGACGCCGACCGCGCTCCCCCCGACGATGACCAGCCCGGCCATCGCGATCAGGGCCTTGGCCTGCCCCGTCATGGGGGCCTTGGCGGGCGGGCCGTAGGGGGTGGGCGCGGGCTGCTCCCACCCCGCGCCTGCGGTCAGGGTGGTGAACCGCTGGTCGATGTAGTCGCGTTCATGGTCGTGGTTCACGCTGCTTCCTCCTTGGACGGTCAGGCTGTGCCTCTGTTAGCCCAGGCGGTCTGCCGGGTCTGCTTGCCGGGTCTGCGGCGGTTCCGCTCCCCGGTTCACTCACCTGCTCAATGACCTGCGCTCTGCTGTCGACTCCGTCTGGCACTTCCGGCAGTCGCCGCGAGGTCCAGCAGCGGGCGGGCCGCTGGGCCTCACAGGTGGTGCCGGAGGAGCCGCTACGGGATCGCGACTTCGGCTTCGAGGGTTTCGATGGCTCCCCAGATCCGGCGGACGCGCTCCTCGCGGGCCTTGTAGCCGGCCTTCCGGAAGGCCTCCTGCGCCTGCCGGTAGGAGCGGGGCGGCTCCATGGCGTACCGGAGCCAGCGCAGGACGACGTCGAGCTGTTCGTCGGAAAGGGTCACGCCCGGCTGAGGCAGTTCGATGTGAGCCGCCTCGGCGAGTTCCTGGAGGGTCATCGCGCCCTCGGCCGGGACCAGCTCGTCGTCCTCTCCGAGCCCCGTTTCGGGGGCGGTCACGCCGCGGGGGGTCACGGGCGCGATTTCCGGCGTGACCTGTGTGACCACGGTGTGACCACCCAGCTGGGCGGGGGCGTGGCCACCAGTCGTGACCATCGGGCGTGACCCGAGGAGAACCAGCTCGCGGGCCATGAACTCGGAGGCCTGCTGGCCGTGGTCCGCGTCGGCCTTCTGGAGCACGGCCTCGGCCTCGGCTCGAGCCTTGCTGATCCTCTTCTGCGCTTCGGTCAGTACCCCGGCGCGGGCGATCTGCCGGCTCATCTCGGCGAGGTGCTCGGCGGTCTCGGTGACGACATCGGTGCGGGCCTCGGAGGCCAGGTGCCGGGCATCGGCCTCGGCCAGCGCTCGGGCGTTGCGGTCGGCGGCGGACTGCTCGGCGATCCTGTTGGCCGTGTCTCCGTCGGCGAGCACGTTGCTGGCGAACAGGCGCAGTCCCATGAACACTGCGGCGGCAACCGGTACGAACGCGAAGACCTTGGCGTGCCCGAGGATGAGCAGAGTCGCGACGGAGACGCTGATCGCGACGGCCGACGTGCCGAGCATGACGGCCATGCCGATCCTGGACCGCTGCCGGATCGCGACCTCGGACATGCGCAGCGCCCCGATCCAGAGGGCGTCGTAGACGATGGCGATCGACCAGCCGACGGCGAGTGCTGCCTTGCCGTGCAGGCCGATCATCTGGCCGAGCTGCCCCCCGACGGTGACTGCCATCAGAGCCAGGGCTGCGGCGGTGAGGAGCTTCTCGACGACGGCGAAGATGTCCGGGCGCCAGCGGCGGAGTCCGGTCGTGTTGAGCTTCACGATTCCTCCTGGTGTGCGTGGAGTCGACGGTCTGGATCAGGCGGCGCTGCGGTGGTACGTACCGTCGAGCTCGTCGCGGAGGCTGCTGCTGAGGCCGGCGTTCGCCTCGTCGTAGTCGGCGGCCTCCAGCCAGACGGTGGCGGCCTCGTCGCGGTCGCCGCGGTGGAGGGCGTCGAAGTAGCGGGTGGCGATGCCCTGGCGGACCTGGTGCTCGGCCCAGGCCGCCTCGGCCTCGGACGGGGTTTCGATCAGGTTGAGGCTCATGCGAATGGTCCTTCCGGTGGTCAGGCGGGCGGGGCGGGGTTGGGGATCTTGGTGATGTCCTGCACTCGCTCGGCGGTGAGCTGGCGGTGAACTACCAGTTCGTCGGCGAGTTCACGGATCGGAGCCCAGTGGCGGGCGATGGTGGCGTCGGTGTTGCGGTGGATGGTGGCGAGGTCGTTCCAGTCCTCGCTCTGCCCGTAGGTGAGGATCTGGCTGCTGTGCTTGCGGATGACGGTGGCGATCTCGTGACGGTCGCTGGAGGCGTGACGTTCGACGGTCCAGGCCCGGTCGACGCTCCACAGGCCGGACTCGCGGAGCAGGCACTCCTCGGCGCGCTCGCCGGCGGCAAGGGCGTGGCACAGCTGGAGGAGGTCGGTGTCGTAGGGGCCGATGTCGACGGCCCCCATGCTTCCGGCATCGCAGTACTTGAGGTCGCTGTAGGTGCAGACAGTGATCGACAGGACGGGCACCCTGGCGAGGCTCATGAGGACGGCGTGCGCCGCCTCGTGGGTGGCCGTGCTACGCAGCTTCTGCTGCTCGGTCAGCCCTTCGACCGTCCAGGTATCGGTCCACCTGTCAGGCTCGATGTGACGGGTGATGCCTCGTCCGTCGATGTTGGGGTGCCAGCCGGGCATGCCGGTGCTCCTTAGCGGTCGTGCCGGGCGGGTGGATTAGCGGGTGCGGAATGTGCCGCAGCACTGGCAGCGGAGGACGTGTCGAATGCCGTTCCAGGTGTCGCAGTGACGACACCGCCAGCGGGCAAGGAGCGCGGTCATCGGTGGGTGTGCTGCTGGCCGGTCCCGAGGGCGCCGACTGCGTTGCGGGTGTCGGCCTGCGCGGCGGCGGCCTGGGTCGGCGGTCGGTAGTCCTGGGCGCAGGCGGAAGGCGTGGCCGGCTGGTCGACGATGCTGTGACCCGACGGCTGGGCGGCGCTCATGCCGCGGCCGCCGTTCGGATGGAGCGAGCGAGGGAAGCGGCGGCCCGGAGCAGGTCGGCCAGCTGACCCCGGGTGGTACCGACTTCGACCGGGCCGACGAAGCCGAGGGCGGCGACGATGTGCCGCTCAGCCGCGTACTCGGCCTCTCGCAGGGCCCGGCGGGCGGCGGTGGCCCGCTGGCTCGTGCTGCTGGCGTACCGGGCGGCGTCGTGGTGGGCGGCGCTGCCCCGGTCGCGGCGGCCGTGGTAGCTGGCCGCGAGTCCCGAGGCGTGCTCCGACCGCTCGGCCGCCGCGAGTTCTTCGCGGAGTCCGGCGAGTTCGGCGCGGACGGTCATGGTGAGGATGCCGCGGGGGAAGGCGGCACTGACGGCGGCCGTCGCGGTGAGGTGCGGGTTGGCGTCGATGCGGTCGGCCGCCGAGAGCAGCAGACCGGCGGCGGACAGCTGGATCTGCACCATCACGCCACCCCCCGCGCCGTGTCGGCCATGGCCTGGATCTGCGCCGCGAAGGCGACGAGGTTGGCGGCGAACTGGTCGGCCTGGTCGGGGGCCATGTAGTAGCCCTCGGCGCCGTCACCGATGACGACGAACGAGTCCCTCAGCTCCGGCTTGGAGGAGTAGGAGTCGATGCCGAGCCGGGCGAAGAGGACGAGTTCCGGGTCCATGCCCATCCGCGGGGCGGAGAGGTTGGCGTAGTCGCTGCCGTGCCACACGTCGGCGAGGGAAATCTCGTCCGATGCGATGTGGTCGACGGTGCACCAGGCCGGGCACTCGATGAGGATCCGCTGCCCCTGAACGAACACGGGGGCGAGACGGGGCCCTGCGGAAATGACCGCCTGGTTCACGGCCACGGTGGAGCTAAGCTGTTGCACATCCATGAGGGGACCCTTCAGAGATTCCTCGTGGTGAGGCCCTGGCCTGGGAGTGGAGTCCCGGTGCTGGGGCCGTTCTGTTTTTCGTTTGTGGCGTGCCGGTGGAGCGGCACTTCGAAGCCCTCCGGCGGTGGAGCGCCGTCGCCTTCAATAACCCCATTGAAGACCCATCGGGGCTTCGTGTCAACGCCCCCATTGAAGACGTCCGATTTCGGCTCTACCCTGAGGTCATGACCGACACCCCTATCGAGGACGCCGCCACGCCGCCATCTGTCGAAGACCTGGCCGAGCGCTTCCGTATCGCCCGCGCACGTCGCGCCGAGATTGCCCTGGAAGATCGCAGCCTTAAGGCCGTCGAGAAGGATGTGGTGTGGACCCTCTACGAGGGGCGCACCTGGAAGCAGGTCGGCGAGATCCTTGGGTTCACCGGGTCTCGGGCGGAGGCTATTGCTCGCAGCCGGTGAGGACGTTGTCTGCATGCCTCGAGTCAAGTCGGCCAGGGTCTGGCCGACGAGAGGCTGCCGTATAGCCGCCGCACAGGAGACGATCAGTGCCTGTATAGATCGCCGGACACGGGACGCCAGGGGGCGCGATTGTGGAGGTTATCGACACCTGGACGGGCGAGCTGGCCTGTCACCTGCAGGCCGCGCACCGGATGAACCGCGAGGAGTTCGCCGACCGCCTCGGGGTGCACCCGCAGACTGTGGCCGGCTGGCACTCGCGGCCAGGTATCGTGCCGCGGCCAGAGATCCAGGCCGCGCTCGACACCGTCTACGAGAAAGCCCCGCCGCCCGTGCTTCTTCGCTTCACCCGCCTCGTCCGCCCACCCGTTGACGCCTCCGCCGTCCAGGCCCTACGTGTTGCGATTGCCATCGTGGTTCGCCAGGCGGAGGTGCTCCTCGTGCAGCGTCGGGACGGCGGTGCCCTGCACTGGCAGTTCCCCGCCGGCGTGGTCAAGCCCGGGGCGGACTCCGAGGTGGTGGCCGTTCAAGAGACTCGGGCGGAAACGGGCGTGCACTGCACGGTGCGCCAGCCACTCGGCTCCCGTCTCCATCCCACGACCGGCGTCCAAGCGGACTATCTACTCTGCGACCACCTGATGGGCGAGGCCTCGAATCTCGATCAAGCCGAGAACGCCGAGGTCGCATGGGTTCCTATCACCAGCCTGACTCGCTTCATCTCGCCGGACCGGATCTACCGGCCCGTCCTCGACGCCCTGGGGGTAGCTGCATGACCGAGACGACTGATCAGCCGGGTATCTCCGCCGCGATCATCGTGGCCAATGGCCGCGTGCTCATGATCAAACGGCGCGTGAAGGAGGGAGAGCTGTCGTGGCAGTTCCCTGCTGGCGGCATCGAGCACGGCGAGTCGCCCGAAGAGGCAGCGGTCCGGGAGACCCTTGAGGAGACCGGGCTCACGGTTGAGGCGGTGAAGCTGCTCGGCGAGCGGGTCCACCCGAAGACGGGGCGCAGCATGTCGTACACGGCCTGCTCGCTGATCGAGGGGGTGGCGATCGTCGGGGACACGGAAGAGATCGCCGAAGTCGAGTGGGTGTCGCATGGGGAGATCCCCGAGCGAGTCCCTTACGGCCTGTTCGAACCCGTCCAGGAGTACCTCGACGGCATCCTCGTCAGCTGAGGCGACACGACGGAAAGCCCCCCGCTGCCTCAAGGCAGCGGGGGGCTTCATCATGCGGCCTTGCCGGTACGGGTGGGGTTGGGGCCGAACTCACTGTCGAGCTGGTCGAGCTGCTGCCGCTCGTACAGCTGGCCGCAGTCGGGGCAGGTCGCGCGCGGATCGAAGAGGGTGACCCGCATCCGGCCAGCGCAGTCGATGGTGGAGCAGCTGAGGGAGTACAGCCGGGGCGCGCGCTGGCCGGTCTGGATGTTGCTGAGGGCGGCGTGGGTGCGGGCGATGGTCCGGAGGTCGTGGGCGACCTCGTCGTAGTTCTCGCAGGCCCAGCGCAGGTTGTTGATGAGGAAGCTGGTGGCGCCGTCGATGTCGGCGCGGTGCCGGGTGAGACCCATGGACCAGCCGAGCGCGCGCCGCCAGGAGTCCTCAATGGCCTGGAGCGTGGTGACGGCGCCGCCGACGGCGGTGAGGCTGAGCACGAAGAGATTGACGGGGGCGGAGGAGGTGGAGGGCTGCCGGGCGCCGGTTTCGGTGCGGCCGCCTTTGATCAGGGCGTTGGTCTGGTCGGCGCCCCGGAACAGGCCGGGGAGCTCGCGGAGGTCGCGGGCGGCGTCCTCCTCGCAGCGCCGGCAGGCCCGGCAGCCGGCGGCGCGCTCGTCTCCCCAGAGGGCTCGGCGGCAGTTGACGCACCGGACGAGGTCATCGGTCACGAGTTCTCCTGTGCGAGTGGTGCGGGTGGGTCAGGGATGGGTGACGCGGAGGCGGGGCCGCCGGCCGGTCGGCCGTTCGGGGGTGACGGTGTAGCCGCGCGCCTTCAAGTCCTCGGCGTAGGCGGCGAGGTGGCTGGCTTCGTCGTGCCCGTCGTGGAGGACCCGCACGGTGCGGGGGCTGTCCTGGCGGCAGCGATATCCGGGCTGCCAGGTGGTGCCGCCCTCGGAGTGGGCGTGCTTGGAGCTGGCGAGGTGGCCGGCGACGTCAGTGGCGCGGATGCGGGACGTCACGGGCGGGGCTCCTTGGGTCGGTGCAGCGAGTGAGGGGCGGAGCTGGCGCGGGCCGCTGCCGACGGCGCTGTCCGGCTCCGTCGCGGTCTGCCCGGGGCCGATGGTGAGCGTCCAGTCGGGGGCCGGGGCCGTCCGGCTGGTGACGCCTTCTACGGCGTCGAGCGCCTTCTCGACGGCGTGCCAGATGCGGGTGACGGTGGTGGGGTCCGCCGTGCCGGGGGGGCCAGGTCTGGATGTACTCGCGGACGGCGCGGTAGGCGGGGACCCGCCGCTCGGAGGCGGCCTCCGAGCCGGAGGCGGGGGTGGGCTGGCCGGTCACAGCAACCCTCCTTTGATGATCACGGTGTCGATGTCGCGGCCTTCGTCGATCGAGGCGTAGGGGTTGCCGTGGCCACGGCTGTTGGGCGGTGGCGGGTCAGTGCTGTACGCCTGCTCTTCGGGCAGCCACGGCTCGGAGTGGAACTCGGTCAACTGGGCCTCCTGCGGCTCAGGTTGGATGCGCGGCCCTGCCGCCTCTCTCGCTGGCGTTTGCGGACCCCGACGCCCGAGAGGGCATCGGTGTGCTGTTCGCGCCTTAGACGGGCACTGGGGGCCCTTCGTGGGCCTGCTGCGCTTGACGCCTCTCCTCGCGGTAGGCCTTCTCCCCCGCGCGGCATCGGTCACAGATCCGATCGCGGCGTCGGATGTGGGCGGTGTAGCCGTTGTGGTCACCGTGGTGCTGGCGGCGTCCGTCGAGGTGGCCGGCGTGGCAGGCGAGGAGTACCGCGTTCGGCATGGACTTGGCGCCGAGCTTCTGGAACATCCGGGACGCGAGCTTTCCGACGGCGTGCGGGGTGATGGCCAGGTCCGCGGCGATCCGCTCGTAGGTGTCGCCGTCGGCCGCCCGTAGGAGGACCAGCAGTTCGCGGTCGGTGAGCGCCGACGACTGCAGGGCGGGGTCGCTCACGACTCGGCGTCCGGGTCGACCTCGGGGTGCGTGAAGCGGACGGACCTGCCGAGCCGTCGGGCGTAGTGGATTTCGGCGCGAGTGGAGTCGCCGATGTACGGGCCGACGACGAGGACTTCGTCGGCCAGGCGCAGCTTCGCCCGGTGCAGTTCGTCGAGGACGGTCTTGAGGCTTTCCGCCTCGGCGGGGTCCGCCCAAAGCGGGTGCGCGCCCTTCATGTCGACCTCGGGCTTGACCACGATCTTGCCCTCCGTCGTCTCGCGCCACGCCGCCTCGGCCATGAGGGCCATGAAGCGGGTGCTGCCGCAGATGCAGACGATCCTCGGGATGGCGAGCCGCTCCTTGGCGTCGGCGAGCTTCTCTTCCGGGGTGCGGAGTTCGGGGTAGGACACGGAGTTCTCCTTCGGCTGTGGTTTGCTCTTCGGGTGGTCGCCCCCGGTATCGACGGGGGCGACCATCTGCGTCACGGGGTGTCCTGGCCGGGGTGGGTGCGGTGGCGGACCGGGTGGGTGGGCGGCTCGCCGGCTCCCTGGCAGGGGATGACCTCGCCGTGCCAGAGGCCGGGGAAGCCGTGCGCGCGGACGGTGCCGTCGGAGTTCAGGGCCCGGTCCTCGCCGCACCAGTTGCACCAGCCGCGCGGGGTGGCCGGCTCGGGCAGCGGCGGGTAGACGACGTGCCAGGTGGGGTGGATGGAGACGGGGCGCGTGTACTCGGGGGTGCGGACGCGCAGGTACTGGCCCCGGTAGCCAACGATCCTGGCAGGCTTGCCGTCGAAGGTGATCTCCATGCCGCGTCGGACGGCGACGCCGTAGTAGCGGCGGATGTACTGGCCGGAGCTCATCAGGCGGCCTTTCGTTCGGTGGTGCGCCAGCGGACGACGGTGCGGGGGGTGACGCCGGCGATGCGGGCGATCTCGGTGGCGGAGGCGCCGCGGCGGGTGAGCTGCTCGCCGACGAGGCGTCGTTCGAGTCGGGTCATCCCGGGCGGGAGTTCGCGGCGGGCCACGGCGATCTGGATGTCGGTCTCGTCGGCGACGGTCCAGGTGGTGAAGTGCGGGTCGCCGTAGCGGCGGATGCGGGTGCGGTGCCGGTGGCAGGCGGTCTTGTGTCGGGCGGCGGCGTCCGGGCATCCGTCGATGCGGCACGGTCGCGGCATGGGGCTCATGCGGTCTTTCCCTTCGCTTCGGTGTAGCGGGCGTCGTGTACGGGGCTGGCGGTCCCGTCGTTGTGGCAGGCGTAGCCGGGCGCGCTCTGGCAGGTGGGGCAGCAGGCGGTGGCGGTGGCCCGGTCCGCCCAGGCGGCGAGGCGGGCGTCGCAGGGGTCGAGGCGCTGGACGCGGGTGCGGCCGGCGCGGGTGGTGCAGCGGTCTCCGGGGGCGGCGCCGCAGTGGGGACAGCGGACGGCGCGCGCGGGGTGCGGGGCTCGGCGGCCGGTGCGGAGTCCGGCGGGCATGGGGGCGTTGGTCATCGGTGTCCTGCCTTCCAGCAGTCGGGGCACAGGTCGCGGCCTTCGGGGCGCTGGTGCCAGTCGGTCAGGCGGCGGACCTCGGTGGAGGTGGTGGCGTTCAGGTGGCTGGTCTCGGCGCCGCAGTCGGGGCCGTCGCAGCGGATGACCGGGTACCTGGCCGCGGTCACGAGGCCTGGCGCTCGGGCTCGATGAGTTCGTCGTCGTGGAGTTCGTTGTCGGCCTGGAGCCGGGCGAGCGCGGCGATGGACATCTGCCGTGTGCGCTCTTCCTGCTGGCGCCGTTCCTCGGCGGTCGGGTACGGCTTGCCGGTGGCGGCCGCGATCCGGTCGGGGTGCGGGTTCTTCCGGGGCTTGCCCAGGGGCTGCTTCTCGGTGCCGCCGGCCATGCGGCAGGGGCGGCCGATCGCGGCGTCGCACTGGGGGCAGACGATGCCGAGGGGTCCGGCGCGGCGGACTGCGGCGACGGCCTGGTCCTCGTCGGGGTTGCCGATGCGGGCGCCTTCGATGGCGAGGAGCACGGACAGGTGCGGGCCGCCCTTGATGGCCTGGCGGGCGGGCTGCGGTACGCGGCCGGAGGCGATGGCGTCCTGCTGGTCTCGGAGGCGGAGGAGGTACTGGGCGGGGGTCTCGTCGCCGGCGGGCTCGTAGAGGAAGTTCTCCAGCCGCTCGGAGCGGATGGTGCGGCGGACGGCGCGGACGTGGTGGGGCTGGATCCACAGCTTCTCGCCCTCCTTCCTCGGCGCGGTGCCGTAGAAGCGGGCGACCGCGTTGCGGGCGTCGTCGTCGTAGGGGATGTCGCCAAGGGCGGCGGCCCAGGCGGTGGCGTCGGCCTTGCCGACGGTGCGGTTGTCGAAGGCGGCGCAGTGGCCCAGCAGGAGGGCCGCTTCGGATCGGTTCACTGGTTGTCCTCTGCTGCGAGTTCGGCGGCCAGGGCCGCAGCGGCGGAGTAGCGCTGGTCGGCGGTGGACATGCGGCCGCCGGTGGAGAGGGCGAAGACGTTGCTGCCGGCCGGGTGGGCGTTCATCGCCTCGTTCACGACGCTGGGCAGCGTGTTGGGGTGGAGACCCTTGGTCATCCAGAGGGCGATGCCGCGGCGGATGTCGTCCGGGTGGATGCCTTCGGCGAGCATCGTCTTGGCGTGCTTGGCGACCTGGCCGATGATCTGGCTCGGCGGCCGCTTGGCGACGCGGTCGAGGTATTCGGCGACGATCGTCTGCGCCGTGGTCGGTTCGTCTTGATCGGCGTCAGCCGATTCGACGAAGTCGACGTCCACGATGTCGTCCACCGCGTGGCCCTCGGCGGGAGCCACCAACCTCTTTTCCGGGGCTGGGGTAGGGGTAGGGGCAGGGGCAGGGGCCGCGTGCACGTGCGCGCCCGCGCGCCCACGCGTAGAGCCTTTCGGACCCCCCTCGTCAGGGGTATCGGAGGGGGTTTCCGAGGGGGTTCCCGAACCCCCTCCGGTGGGGTCCGTGGTCGGGTCGGCGAAGGCACGGCGGAGGACCGCGATGTGGCTCTCGATCTGCTGGCGGACCGAGGGGCCCTCAGTCCCGTTGCGGAGCTTGGCCGGCTCGTCGTTCAGCTCGTGGAGCGGGACGCGGTCCATCTCGGCCAGCAGCGCGCGGCGCAGCTTCTTGGAGGAGATCTCAAGGGCGCCGGACACCATGGCGCCCATGACCTTCGGCATCCGCCAGACGCCGTCGTTGCGGACGAAGGAGCGGATGAGGAGCTCCTCGGTGTCGTCGTCCATGACGATGAACCGGGCGGCCTCCAGGGAGTGGAGCAGCTCTTCGAGCTTGGAGGAGGTGAGGCCGCGGGACTTGCGGGCCCAGCGGCGCAGAGTGAGGTCCAGCAGCCCGGCGTGGTTCAGGTTCGGCTGCGAGATCAGGAACAGGTACAGCCGCTGCTCTCGCTCCTCGAGGTCGAGGAACTCGTCGTCCTCCCAGATGCTGGTGAGGATCCGGCCGTGGCCTCGTGCCATGGTGTGGTCTTCTCTCTGGCGGGGTGCAGGTGGGGGCGGTCAGGCCCGGGGGCTGAAGCCGGCCGGTACGGGGATGCCGGTCGCGGCGGAGACGATGTGCAGGGCCAGCCGCGGCGGGATCGCGTTGCCGATCTGTTCGAACTGCTTGGTCTTCGTGCCCTGCCACGGGTAGTCAGCGCGGAAGGACTGGAGGACAGCGGCCTCGGCCTGGGTGATACGAACCGTGTCGGGGTTCGCGAACTGCGACTCGCCCTTCGGCGACCGGTCCCTGTGCCCAGGCGGAGCGATCCGGTCCGTGGCGCAGACCGTGGTCGCGGGCCGCTTGAGGACCCACTGGCCGCCGGACTTGGCCGTGAAGGTGGGGGCCGGCGCGTCGTGCGGGCCCGCCGTCTGGCGGGTGCCGTCGGCCTGCTGGTTGCGGTTGGTGTGCAACACCCATTCGACGCGCGCGGCGTTATTCCCGAACGCCATGGTGGGGGCGGGCTCGTCACCGTTCCGTACCGCGGCGTTCGGCTGGTTGCCGTTCCGCAGGACCCACGAGACGTCGTTGCAGCGGGCGCCGAAGAAGAGCGTCCCGGCCGGCTCGTCGGCGCTGCGGACGGCGGCGTTCTTCTGGGTGCCGTTCCGCAGGGCCCAGTCCCCGCGGTCTCGGGAGGCTTCCAGGGCGGCGCGTGCCTGGCTCGGGAACGGTTCCGCGCCTCCCGTTTTGCCGCCGCCGGCGGTGACGGTGGGGACCGGGCGGTCCGTGGCTCCCCAGCCGAGCGCGTCGGCCATGGAGACCCAGGGCGCCAGGCACTCACCGAACAGGTCGTATTCCGGGTCCTCGGCGTGGGAGGGGACGGGGGCCGTGACGGTCCGTACCCGGGAAGCGATGAGGATGGCCCGCTTGCGGGTCTGGGGGACGCCATAGTCGGCGGCGTTGAGGATGCCGGTCCACACGCTGTAGCCCCAAGCGGTCAGGTATCCGGCGTACTCCTTCCACAGGGGAAGCACGTCAGGCACCTCCTCCATGCAGACCCACTCAGGCCGGAGGTCGTACATCCACCGCATCGGCTCGGCGGCAAGGATCGAACGCTCGTCCCTGCACTGGGAACGGAGCTCAGCCCGGGAGTCGCGACCGCGGGCCAGCTCGTGCACCGCCTGGCGGACGAGGGGCTGGTCGAGGAGGCCCAAACCCTTACCCGCACGGGACCAGGCCTGGCAGGGGGGCGAAGCGATCAGGCCGGAGATTCGCCCGTCGAACGGACGAGTGGGGTACTGAGCGACATCGCACTGCACCGTCAAGTGCTGGGCTGCAGCGCGGGTGTTGCAGGCCGCGCCGCACCACTCGAGACCGACGTCGGACAACTGCAGAAGGCGAAGTCCCTCCGACCATCCCCCGGGGCCAGCGAAGAGATCCACGATCACGCGACCCACCTCCAGCCCACGCCTCGGCGGACCTGGCGTACCAGCGAGACGCTCACACCAAGCGCAGACGCGACTGACGAGTGGTCGACTTCGGGGTGGGCCCGCATCCAGCGAACATCCGCTTCGGTGAGCTTGGACTGCCCGTTGTTCTCACCGACGCAAGGGGTGATGACGCGGCGGCCCTTGCTGATCATGTCCAGCGCGTTGACCTTGGCGTCCCCGTGAAACAGATGGCCGGGGTTGACACAAGGCGGGGTGTCGCACGCGTGGCACGCATGAGCACCGTCGCCGAGAGGCTTGCCCGTCGCGACGACGAGAGCTACTCGGTGGGCTCCGAATTCCCGCCTCCCGATGCGGACCCGCCCGTAGCCGCGAGCAGTCCGTGCGCCGGACCACTCCCAGCACGCCGGGGTCATGCGAACCATCTTCATGAAACGCCGCTCTACGCGTTCCGGGGCAAGTCGGGGACTGGAGAGTTCAGCAGGGGTCAGCCCCAAAGCGCGGAGGCCCGCGGCCCAGCCTCCGGGGCCCGCGAACCCAGCAGGGACGAGGTTGTTCATCAGGCAGCCTTTCGCAGGTCTCGGATCAGGTCGTGGACGTACTCGGCGCCGAGGTCGAGGCGGGCGGCGATCTCGGCTTCGGCCACGCCGTAGGAGGTGAGGTGCGCGATCTCCTGCCGGCGGTAGGCGGCGAGTTCGCGGCGGTTCATCTCCGTCACCGCGGCGGGCGAGGCCTGCGGGTCGTCGATGACGTCGTCGTCCCAGGCCGCTGGCGGGGGCCAGCCGCGTCGCGCCGCCAGGCGCCGGACGTAGTTCGCCCTGTCGGCCGGGACGCCGTGCTGGACCGGGTCCTGGTTCCAGAGCCGGTCGTAGGCCGTCGCCACCCGGTGGGCGGTCCTGGAGAGGACGCCGTCCTGGCAGCGGACGATCTCGCTCACGTACCGGTCGTGGCAGGGGATCTGGGCGGCGAGGTGCACCTGCGGCCAGCCCATCGCCATGAGCGCCTGGATGCGGCGACGGGTACCGGTCGCGTTGACGCGCCCCGTCACCACGTTGCGGGCTTCGACGGCGAGGATCTTCTGCGCCTTCGTCTCCCGGATGCGCCGCGAGGGGGGCCTGCCCTTGATGCTGTAGAGGAGATCCGTCACGTCGCAGCGCTTCAGACCGGCGTGGTGGGCTGCCCGGTCGGCGGAGACCCCGGCGGCCATGAGGGCCCTGATGTGCCGGCGGGCGGGCTCAGCATCGACGAGCGGGTCGATACGGGCGGTGCGGTTCATCGGCCTTCCCCCCTCCTTCGGGCCTGGCGCGGGATGCGCTTGGTGGCGGCCAAGATGGCGTTGCAGATGTCGAGGTCGCTGGCGCTGGCCGTGGCCTCGGGGTTCCGGGCGGCGGCCCCGGCGGTCCGCTTCCAACGCCGCCGGTCCGCGTCCTCGTCGGCCGTCGGACCCCGCATGCACCAGATCCACAGGACAGCCAGGGCGGCCAGGGTGAGGGCGGACGCGAGGGACTCTCCGCCGCTCACGCCGCCAGCTCCTGCCGTGCGGCCATCCGGGCGTCGTGCTGGGCGCGCTCGGCACGGCGGGTCTTCATGAACTCCCGGCCCGACATGGTCAGTCGGTAGGTGTTGACGACCTTGCCGCGGGCCTTCGGGTTGATCGACCGCACGTAGCCGACGTGCACCAGGGGGGAGGCCTTCCGCATCAGGAGGCTGTGGAAGTACAGGCCCGCCTGGTGGTGCTGGGATCCGGGGAGTACGGCGCGGATGTCGTTCATGGAGAACGGCTGGCCGTCGCCGGCTATGGCCGCGACGGCCTGGTCGTAGCGTGCCTCGGTCCAGTCGGAGAGGTTGGCGTAGAGGGAGGCGAGGAGCGCGTTGGCCGGCTCGCGCGCCTCGTCAGGGGTGAGGGTCATGACGTGTCCTCTCGCGTGTGCTGTCCTGGGGTGGGGCGGCCCCGGTTCCCGCGGGGCCGCCGGCGTGCTGTTACTGGCCGTCGTCCGGGGTGGCTCCGCGCTCCTGGGCCCCGACGTCGGGGCGGGGCGGCTGCCCCGACTCGGCGGGCGGGACCGGCGTCGTCCTGGCGTCGGCGGTGTCGCCGTCGTGGCAGTCCTCGCAGAGCGGGCCGTTCGGGGTGCGGACGAAGGGGCCGCCCTCGTCCCGGCAGCTGTCGGTGATGCACCAAATGCGGGCCATCAGAGGGGCCACCTCTCCGTGATGACCAGGCGGCGGCCGAGCGGGATCCGGATGTTCTTGAAGGGGTCCCAGCACGCGCAGGGCTCGACCTGCGCGTCGGGCAGGAGGGCGTGCTCGGCGGGCGTCTCGACGGTTCCTTCGCCGTGGCACTCGGCGCACTTGGGGTCGGGCTGGCGCTGGAGGTAGAGCGCGCGCTCGTACAGGTCGATGCGCCAGCGGCCGAGGGTGAGGGCGGTGGGCATGTCGTCTCCTCTCTCGAGTGGGGTGGGCCCCGCCCCCGTCGGGGGGAGGCTGGGGCGGGGCCCGTAGCCGGAGCGCGGGGCTGCGCTCGACGGCCGGTCTGGGTGGGTCGGTCAGGCGCTCTTGTGCGGGTCGCGGATCGGGACGACGACGTACCGGTAGGTGTCGTCGCCGGGGTCGTGGATGAGCGCCGGGGTCTTCGGCGTCGACAGTTCGAGGTGCACGACGCCGCCCAGCGGGGCCAGCCCGTCGAGGAGGTACACGGAGTTGAAGGCCGCTTCGAACTCGTCGTGATCGCCCTCGTACTGGGCGTCGACCTCGATGACCGACCGGGCGTCCCGGCCGGCGCGCAGCGTCACCCGGTCGGGACTCGCGTTGATCCACACGGGCTTGCCCGGCTCGGTCACCGCCATGGCCGCGCGCACCGCCTCGGCGAAGTCGCCGGCGTCTCCGACGATGCGGCCGCTCTTCGTGATGGCCAGCTGGTCGACCTTGTGGGGGAACAGGGTGGGGTCGATGAGCATGGTGGAGACCTGGCGGCGGGCTCCGGAGAGCGCGGCGGTGCCGGTGCCGTCGGCGGGCAGGGTGAGGTGCAAGCGGCCGTCGATGGCGGCGGCGTTGTCGGCAAGGGTCTTGCCGGGGAAGACGCCCATGGCGGTGACCGGTTGGTCGGAGGTCCAGGGCAGGGTGGCGGTCGCGATCCGGTAGCGGTCGGTGGCGGTGAGGCTGAGCACGCCGGCGTCGATCCGAAGGCGGATCCCGCCCATCCCGGCGAACGCGCCGTCGGCCTTGGGGTCCATGGCGGTCTTGACCCGCTTGAACGCCGCGGCGAACTCGGCACCGTCGACCGACCCCGTGGCGTCCGGCATGGACGGGAGGACGGGGTAGTCCCGGTCGTCCAGGGCGCTGAGGGCGAAGTGGGCCCCGGGGGTGCTGATCTCCAGCTCGCCGCTGGCGTCGGTGAAGGTGACCTCCCCCTTGCGGAGGGCTCCGACGATGTGCTGCAGCATCTGGCCGGGGGCGATGACGGTCCCGGGTCCGGCGGTGTCGGCGTTGACATCGGCGTGCGCGGCGGTCGTCCCGTCCCAGACGCTCAGCTGCAGGCGGCCGTCGGCGGCGTGCAGCCGCATGCCGGCGAGGACCGGGTTGAGGGGCTTGGCGGGGAGCTGCTTGGCGGCCCACGCGACGGCCGGGGCGAGCTCCTGCTGGGGAATGGTGACGTGCATCAGGCGGCGTCCTCTTCGAAGGGCAGCAGCTCCTGCACGGCGGCCGGGGTGGTCTCGATGGCGGCGGGCTGCTCCGGCTTCGACCGGGCGACCACGCGGCGGGGGCCGGTGATGGCGGAGTCGGGGAAGAGCGCGAGCTGTTCGAACATCGGTTTCTCCTGCGGTTTGTTGGGCCCGCCGGCCGGGGGACGTGACACCGTCGGCGCGGCGGGCGGTCTCATGCGGCCAGTTCGCCGCAGGCGTGCCCGTGCTGGATGTCCTCGCGGGGGCAGAGCGCCCCGCCGTGCGGGGGCCGGTGGCCCCACGCCGTCAGCCGGTTGGTGGCGGCCCGCCAGGTCTGCGGCACCGTCCAGTCGGCGGAGTACGCGGCTCGCAGCCGGGCGGCGATGTGGCGGGACGCGCCGCGGGGGAGGTCGATGCGGCGGCCGGTCTCGTCCCGGACCAGGGCCTGAGGCGTTCCGTCCTTCTGCTGGGCGAGGAGGATGGTCGCCGTTCCGGGAGCGATCTGGTCGATCCGGTACGGCAGCCGGGCCAGGTGGTGGCGTCGGGTGTGGGCCGATGCCCGCCGGGCGGGCAGCAGGAGCTCGGGCTCGCACACCTCGCGGGTCGCGGTCCGGTAGAGGTTCCAGACCTCCGCCGGCCATGCGGCCATGTCCTGGCCGAAGTGGCGCAGGTACTCGCCCTCCACGAGGACCAGCTGGTCCTCCATCAGGTCCAGGAGGTGGGGCTCGACGACGGTGCTCACGCTGCCCTCCCGGAAGCCGCGCGGGCGGTGGTGCCCTTGCGCATGTAGGGGAAGGGGCGGGTCATCGCGTCGGTGTCGGCGTCGTGCAGCAGGTGGCTGTTCTCGGCGCGGATGCCGTCCTGGAGTCGGGCCGCGCGCTCGGCGGCCTCGCGCTTCCTGCCGAGCGCCTTGAACCCGGCGACCGCCTGGGCGAGGGAGCGGGCGGCGTCGAGGAGGCGCATCCGCAGCGACGGCGTTGCGAGCAGCTGCTCGGCCGCCTCGGTGAGGGTGGGGCGGGCGGCGGGGTTGGTGTCGTTGGGCGAACCGGAGATGATGTCAGGCATCGGGTTCTCGCTCTCTGCATCTGGTTGCAGGTGAGGGGTTCTCGGTAGGCCCTCGGTCGCCGGGGACCGGGAAGAAACCGGCGTCGGGGGCCGGGCCGCTACTAGGCGGCGGAGTCGAACGGTCGAACCGTGCGGCGCTCGTTCTCGCGGCGGATGTCCTCCGGCGTGAACGTGATCCGGCCACCGTCGCCGTGGTGGTAGACCTCGCGCCGGTTGCACTTCCGGCGGAGGACCCGGGCGCTGGTGTACGGCAGGAGCCGGAGCGCGACCACCTCTTCGGGGGTCCAGCGCACCAGCTCAAGGGCCGCGAGGGCGGCGGCAGCCTTCTGCTTGGCGGTGCTGGCGGTCCTGGACTTGGCCGGGGGCGTCTTGCTGACGTCGGCGGTCACGTCTTCTCCTCACGGGTGATGGCGTCCACTTGCACGTGGAGCGCGGCGGCGATGGCTCTGACCGAGGGCTCAGCCGAGTCCTGGATCAGCCCCCTCTCGATGCGGGAGAGAGTGCTGCGGTCCAATCCGGTGGTGCGTTCGAGCGCACGGATGCCCATTTTCTGAGCCTCCCGTATGGCCCGAATTGCGGGTCCGTTCGGTCTCACGCTTAGAAAGTACGCTCACCCTGGGCGCAGATGCAAGCACTCTGCGCATACTCTCAGCACACTTTCTAAGCTCGACACGGCGTGACAGGCGCGCACGGGGCGTACATAGGGCGCGCGCGATGCAACCAAGAAAGGCCGAAATGCCTACTAACCAGCAGGTCAAAGCTCGGTAAGTGGGCTTCTTGGTTGCACGCGGGTGGGGCATAGTGGCCCCATGGACCGTGACTGGGCACTGCTAGGGAAGGCACTCCAGGCCGCCCGCAAGGCCGCCGGAGTTAGTCAGGACGAGCTGGCGAGCGAGCTCGACGCCAGCCGTTCCGCAGTGCAGCAGATCGAGGCCGGCAAGGAGTTCAAGAAGCCGACGGCCACCATCAAGGCGTTCGCGCGCCGGGTGGGCTGGACGGACAGCTCCGTCGAGGCCGTGCTCGCGGGCGGCACGCCCACCCTGCAAACGGCCGTCGACTCGGCGGCGCCTGCCGCCGAACCCCCCTCGCCGTTCCCGGGTCTGCCCCTGCGGATCGTGCACGAACTCACCGACGACGGAGCGCTGCTCGACACGGCAGTCGTCCCGCTGGGCGGCGACGCGCGCATGGTCGTGGTCATCAAGGGCTCAGCGACCGCCAGCCCCGAGCAGATCCGGCGGAACCTCGAGGCGTGGCGCGCGGCGGAGCAGCACCTCATCGAGGCCATCGAACTCGAGCAGGGCGACGGCGAGGACCCCTCGCCCGCCGTGCACGAGGCGTAGCCACAAATCACACAGGCCGCACACACCCCCTCCCCAAGTGACCCTTTGGTGTGGTTTCATGACCGAACGTCGACCATGGGGCCACCAAAAAGACGAGCGGGGTGGCCGATGTGTGTCCACGTTTTCCGAGTTCCATCGTCGATGCCGAACGATGCCCTCGTCTGGGTTGACCACTGCAGTTCCCACACCTGCGTGTACGTCGACCCGGGGCTGTTCAAAGCGGGCCGGCTGACGCCCGCGGCCTTGGCGGTGATCGACGAGGCCCTCGGTGTCCGGACGCCCGGACTCACCCTGAAGTCGGCCGCGCCGTGCCAGCGCCCACTCCTTCACGCCGTGGCCGGCTGACGAGCTGGAAGGACAGCGCAATGGCTTACGCGGAGAAGGTCTACAAGGTCCGGGCCGGCAAGCAGACCAAGCAGTTCACTTGGCGATGCCGGTACCTGCTGCCCGATGGGAAGTGGGGAAGCCAGCCGGGATTCCCCACGAAGAAGCTCGCCGAGGAGTGGGGCGACGCCCAGGAAACGGCGATGCGGGAGGGTCGTTGGATCGACCCGAACCTGTCCTCCAAGAAGTTCGGGACCTTCGCGAAGGACCAGTGGATGAAGGCCCAGGCCGTCCGCGGCCGGACCACGATGAACCAGTGGGAGCGCCTGGAGGCGCACATCCTCCCCGAGTGGGAGCACACCCCCTTGATCGCCTTCAACTGGTTCGACGTGGAGGCCTGGGCTAGGAAGGTCGCCAAGACGGCGGCCCGCAGCACCGTGAAGGACTGCGTCCAGCTCATGGCCCGAATCCTGAACGGGGCCGTGGACGCGAAGCACTTGGCCGTGAACCCCCTGGCCGGGCGGCGGCTCACCGGCCTGCCCGCGGACACGGCGAAGAAGAAGCCGGACGAGGAGCGGTGGGCCACGCCCGAGGTCGTGCTGCAGCTCTCGCGCCGGCTAGGGCCCGCCTACGGGATGCACATCCTGACGACGGCCTTCACGGGGCTCCGCTGGGAGGAACTCGTCGGCCTCCAGCGGCGGAACGCGCTCCTCACTCGGAAGCAGCGGCACGACGGGGGCGTCTTCTCCTGCCCGATCATCCGGGTAGACGAGGAGGAGGGCGCGCTGGCCGAGTACTACGTGCGGAACGAGGAGGGGAAGCGGAAGATCTTCCGGGGGCTGGAGCCTCCGAAGAACGGCCCGTCGGCCCGAGACGTGGACCTGCCGCCGTTCCTCGCGCAGCTGATGAAGGAGCACCTGAAGGAGTGGAAGTACGACTTCGTGTTCTGCACGCCGACCGGCAAGTGGTGGTGGCGCTCCGAGTGGTTCCGCATCATCCGGCCGGCGGCGGACGGGCGGGAGGCCAGGCCGAAGGCGCGCGGTACGGCGCTCAAGGAGAAGTGGGAGCCGATCATGCCGGGGCTGACGATGCGCGACCTGCGGCACACCCACGACACCTGGCAGGAGCAGATCGACGTGCGGCCGGTGTTGGGGTACGAGCAGATGGGGCATAAGTACCCTGGCATCAAGGGCACGTACCGGCACCCCACGCCCACCATGCGGCAGGAGCGCCTCGACGGGCTCCAGAAGCTGTACGAGCGGGCGATGGGCAACCTCGGGTGGGACTCGGTCTGGGAGCGGACCGAATCCCCTAAATCTCTCCTAAATGATCTTCCTGGAGAGGCTTCCGAGTGATCAGCTGGAGGTTCCCTCGCTGGTCACAGCCTCCTCCGCAATCGTCTCGTGGTGACGAATTACTTCAGCGATGATGAAGTTGAGGAGCTTCTCGGCGAAGGCGGGGTCGAGCTTGGCGTTCTCGGCGAGCTGGCGGAGCCGGGCGATCTGGCTCGCCTCGCGGCCGGGGTCGGCGGGGGGCAGCTGGTGGCGTGCCTTGAGGTGGCCGACCTGCTGGGTGCACTTGAAGCGTTCGGCGAGCATGTGGACCACGGCCGCGTCGATGTTGTCGATGCTGTCCCGCAGGCGGGCGAGTTCGGCGGTGACGCTCTCGTCGATGCCGTCGGCGGCGCGGCCCGTGCCGTTGCCCGTGCCGTTGCCCGTGCCGTTGTCGAGGTCGCTGATGTTCATGGTTGTCGAGAATACGTGGCGCGGGCCCGCAGGTCGCGGGGGTAGTCGGCCTGTGAGACGGCGGCCGGTCACAGGGGCAGGAGGGCGGTGACGACCAGCGTCCGTGGGGGGGGCGGGGCTCGCGGTGAGGCGGCCGTCGAGGGCTTCGGCGCGTTCGGTCGTGCGGGCGGGGGCCGTAGCCGCCGCGGGCCTTGCGGAGAGGCGGGGGCGGGGCAGCCGGTGCGGCGCGTCGGCGAGGGTGGCGTACGCGACGGGGTGGCCCCCGTCGAAGCTCGCGCCGCGGGGCGGTCGCAGCCGCGCTCCGGCCCCGACCCGGGGCGCCCGGGCGCCGGGGCGCCGGGTGCAGTCGCCGCCGGACGCCGGCCCGGCCGCGGGGCGGTGCCGCCGGACTCCGCCCGACCCACGGGCACCGGCCCACAGCCAACGGGCCGCGGGACGCTCGCCGCCGCGCTCCGGCCCGGGCCCGGGCCCGGGGCGCCGGGCCGTTGGAGCAGTCGCCGCCGCCCCGCGACCCGAACTGGGGGCGGTCGCCGCAGGACGCCGGCCCCGACCCGGGGCACCGGCCCACGGGTGCGGTCGCCGCCGAACCACGGGCACCGGCCCGCTGGAGCAGTCACCGCCGGGCCGCGACCCGGCCGCGGGGTGGTGCCGCCGGACTCCGGCCCGGACCCGGGGGGCCGGCCCACAGCCGCCGGGCCGGGGGTGGGCGGCGGCGGGCCGCGTCCCCGCCCTGGGGCGCCGACCCACGGACGGGGCGCCGGCCCCCGGGTGCGGTCGCCGCAGACCCACGGGCACCGGCCCACTGGAGCAGTCGCCGCCGGACGCCGGCCGGACCCGGGGTGGTGCCGCCGGACTCCGCCACCACCCACGGGCGCCGGCCCTCAGCCAACGGGCCGCGGCACGGTCGCCGCCGCGCCCCGGCCCGGGCCCGGGGCGCCGGGCCGCTGGAGCAGTCGCCGCCGCCCCGCGACCCGAACTGGGGGCGGTCGCCGCAGGACGCCGGCCCCGACCCGGGGCGCCGGCCCACGGGCGGGGCACCGGCCCACGGGCGGGGCACCGACCCACGGACGGGGCGCCGGCCTACGGGTGCGGTCGCCGCCGACCCACGGGCCCCGACCCGCTGGAGCAGTCACCGCCGGACGCCGACCCGGCCGCGGGGTGCTGCCGCCGGGCCGCGACCCGGCCGCGGGGTGGTGCCGCCGGACTCCGCCACCACCCACGGGCACCGGCCCACAGTCACCGGGCCGGGGGGCGGTGGCCAGGCCGGCGGGACGAGCGAGGGGCGGCGGCTGCCCGCCCCGTACGGGCTCAACCAGCGTGGCCGGGCTCGCGTCTTCGAAGGTGGGGAGGAAGCCGGACGATCCGCCGTGGAGGGCGGCGGGGACGTACTCGTCGAGGTCGAAGGTGGTGACGGTGACGGTGACGATGCGCGGCCGGTCGCTTCCGGACCGGCGCGGGGTGGCTTCGAGGCCGTCGAGCCCTGCCCGGTGGCGGGTGGCGAGGGCGGCTGCTCCGGCGCCGACGTCGGCGGAGGCTTCGGTGTCCGGCCGGCTTGCGATGATCATCGGGCAGCCGGTGGTGTCCGCGACAGCCGCGCTGGTCACCGTGCACCACCGTCGCCCGCTGTCGCCGGTTTCCTCCCCCGGGACCGGCGGGGGCGGGTGTCGCGGGGGCCGGGCGGCGGTCCGGCCGTGTGCCACGTCGCAAGCGGGTGTGCCCCGTCCTTCCGGCCGGTCGGTGCCGGGCCGGAAGGACGGGGCGGTGCGTGGACCGTGGGGGCTACAGGGTCGCCGCGGCGCTCTTGATCTGGGCGGCGAAGGTGGAGACCTCGGTGTAGACGCCGGGGTAGTCGGGGCGGGCGCAGCCTATGCCCCAGCTGACGATGCCGACCTGGATCCAGGCTCCGGCGTTGTCGCGGCGGAACATGGGGCCGCCGGAGTCGCCCTGGCAGGTGTCGACGCCGCCCTGGTCGAGGTAGCCGGCGCAGATTTCCTCGCTGGGGACGAGGTCGCTGTAGGCGGCGTTGCAGGCGGCGTCGGAGACGAAGGGGACGGTGGCCTTCATGAGGTAGCGCTGCTGGCTGCCGCCCTCGCGGGTGGCGCCCCAGCCGGCGACGGTGAAGGTGCCGTTGTCGTAGGCCTTGGTCTCGGCGATCTTGAGGGTGGGCAGGTTGATGGGCCTGGCGAGCTTGATGAGGGCCCAGTCCTTGCCGGTGCCGTTGTAGCCGGGGGCCCGCAGGACCTTGGTGGACTTGACCTTGATGGCGCTGGAGCTGTTGAGGTCGACGACTCCGGCGGTGGCGGTGATGGAGGTGTTGTTGCCGGAGCCGCTCACGCAGTGGGCGGCGGTGAGGACGATCTGCTGGGTGTAGAGGGCGCCGCCGCAGCCCATGGAGAGGCGGACCATGAAGGGGAACTCGCCCTGGGCGGCTCGGGTGCCGCCTACGACGGGTGCCGGGCCGGCGGTGGCGGTGCCGGGCTGGAGGCTGACGGCTGCGAGGGCTACGGCGCCGACGGCGAGGGTGCGCTTCATGAATCGCACAAGGCTGGACACAGTCAACACACTGCCTTTCGTGGGGGGTTGGGCCGTGCGCGTCATCGGGGAATGACGGGTCCATGACACAACGGGAGAGCGGCGGCCAACAAGAACGCAGTTTCGGCCAAGCCCCTCCAGGGCGACAGGGATTGCGGTAAGGAGGATCCGATGCAGGAGAACGGCGGGCCGGGCGGGGCCGTCGAGCACGGTTTTCCGCATCTGGCGATCGTGCGCGCCTCGATCACCGCGCTCTTCCGCCGCATGTCGGCCGACGGGATCCGCGCCTACGCCACCAGCCTCTCCCCCGCCGACGCGGCCTTCGACGCCTCCGACGACCTGCACCTGGGGGCCCAGCGGGTGGCCTCGGCGGTGGTGCGCGCGCTGCGGCTCCCGGACGCGCGCATGGTGGTCGCCTTCCGACCCATGGAGGAGGCGGCCACGGTGGAACTGACCGCGGGGCCGGAGTACTTCATCGAGGTCAACGACCGTTTCCGCACCCATCGGCGGGACCTGGCGGCCGCGCTGTCGCACGAGGTCGCCCATGTGCTGCTGCACCGGCTGGAACTCGCCTTCCCCGATCCGGCGGACAACGAGATCCTCACGGACACCGCCGCCGCCTACCTGGGGGCGGGCTGGCTGCTCCTGGACGCCTACCGGGAGGACGCCCTCACCCACCAGAGGTTCGGCTACCTGACGCCGGAGGAGTTCGGCTACGTGCTCGCCAAGCGGGCCGCGCTGCTGGGCGAGGACCCCTCCCCGTGGTTCACCAGCCCCCAGGCGTACGAGGCCTACGTGCGCGGGCGCGCGCTGGCGGACCGGGACCACCGCCGGGCGCCGCTCGCCGGCGCCGGCCCGCTCGCGCGGCGGCGGTACGCGAAGGCGCGGCGCACCGGGGCCGCCCCGGCGGGCGGGTCGGGGTACCGCTTCGAGCGCGAGCCCGCCGGCCCCGGGCTGCGGGTCAGCTTCCCCTGCCCGGTGTGCGAGCAGCGGGTGCGGGTGCCGGTGCGCGGACGGCTGCGGGCGCGGTGCGGCCTGTGCCGCACGGTGCTGGAGTGCGAGACGTAGTCCCGGCGGGCCCCGGGGGCCGGCCCGGGCGGACTTGGCTTGATCATTCACCGTTCGGTCGCGAAAAGTTTCCTACCGGCCAGTAGACATGGGTGCGGTTCTCGCCAACTCTGGTCACGTCCATGTCAATTCGTGACCGAGGAGCACCCCACATGCGCCTGTCCCGCCGCACCCGAACGCCCCGTACCGCCGCCGCCGGCCTCGCCGCAGCGGCCGCCGTCCTGACGCTCGTTCCGGCCACCGCGGCCGAGGCGGCCCCCGCCGCCGCGCCCGCGCCCGCACCCGTCTCCGCGTCGGCGAACACGTCCGCACCCGGCGGGAACGCGGCGATCCTCGGCATCGACTACGCCGCCTGGCAGCGGGAGGTGGCCGCCATCGTCGACGCGGCCCGTCCGGCCATCGAGCAGCGCATCGCGAACTCGCCCGCCGGCGAGAAGCCGGCCCTCGTCCTCGACATCGACAACACCTCGCTGGAGACGGACTTCCACTGGTTCTGGACCTACCCGACGCCGGCGATCGCCAAGGTCCGCGCGCTGACCCAGTACGCCCACGAGCGCGGCGTGGCCGTCTTCTTCGTCACGGCCCGCCCCGGCATCATCCACTCCCTCACCGAGTACAACCTCAAGGCCGTCGGCTACCCGGTGTCGGGGCTCTACGTCCGCGACCTGCCCGACCTCTTCGAGGAGGTCAGCCGGTACAAGACGGCCAAGCGCACGGAGATCGAGGCCCGCGGTTACACGATCATCGCCAACATCGGCAACAGCCCCACCGACCTGGTCGGCGGTCACGCCGAGCGCACCGTCAAGCTCCCGGACTACGGCGGCAAGCTCTCCTGACGCGCGGGGGGAACCGCCCGGTTCCCCTTCACGCACGATCTTCGCGCGGACGATCGCGCACAACATGATGGCCTGATTGCGGTTCAGCCGGTGGACCCAGCGGGTAGTCATACCCCAACGCACCGACGAAGACTCGGGCCCGACCCCTCGCCAGGGGGCCGGGCCCGCTTCCGTTTCCGGCCTCCGCGGGCGGGCCCCTCCGGGCCGCCGGCGTTGCAGGCCTGGCCACCGAGCCAACCCCCTCCGTTAACTCCATGGTCCAAAGCCAATTTCGATTGCGTTAAAGGCGATCCACAGGCCCCTGACCTGGGTTTCCATCGTTACTAAACTCTGTTAAGTTTTCTTCCGCCGATAACTCCTGAGGAGGGGGACATGGCCACAACTCTGGGCCCAGCCAGGCCCGTAGCCCGATCCGCATCCGCGCCGCCGGACGATCTCCGGGCCGTGATGCGGCTGTTCCCGACGGGCGTCACCGTGGTGTCGTCCGGTCGGGGCGCCCGCGCGGCGGCGATGACCGCGAACTCGTTCGTCTCGATCTCGCTCGAACCGCCCCGCGTGCTGGTCTCCGTCATGAAGTCGTCCCGCACGTATCCGTCGATCGACTCGAGCGGGGAGTTCCAGGTCCACCTGCTCTCCGACCGGCAGGACGAGGTGGCGCGGCTGTTCGCCGCCCGCGACAAGCCCTTCGGGCACGCCCTGGAGGGGCACTTCGCCACCGACGGCGAGACCTCCCGCCCGTACCTGCCCGGCGCCCTGGCCTCGCTCGACTGCCGGATCGAGGAGCGGTTCCCCGGCGGGGACCACACGCTTTTCCTCGCCCGCGTGGAGCACGTGCGGCCCGGCGAGGACACCGGCGGCGCGCTGCTGTTCCACCGGGGCCGGCTGACGCCCGCCCCCGCGGCCGCGCAGTGAGCCCCGCCCCCGGCCCCGCGGCCGTACGGGCCGTGCGCGGGGGGATCACGGTGGCCGAGGACAGCCCGCGGCAGATCGCGGACGCCACCCGCACGCTCGTCGGCGAACTCCTCGTCCGCAACGGACTGGAACGCGACGCCGTCATCAGCCTGATCTTCACCTGCAGCCTGGACCTCACCAGCGACACCCCGGCCCTCGCCCTGCGCGAGGACGGCTGGGAGGTGCCCGCGCTGTGCGCGGCCGACACCGCCTGGTCCGGAGCACCCGCCCGCACCGTACGCGTCCTGGCCCACGTCACCTCGTGCGGTCCGCTCGCACCCGTCTACCTCGGCGACTGCGCGCCCACCCGTCCCGTGCAGTCCCCGGCGTAGCCCGTACCAGCCCGTCGTCCACCTCACCGACCACCCACATCACGATCGAGGTCGAGACATGCAAGACCCGTCCCTGTACCCGGATCTCAAGGCCGTCCTGGAGGAGCTGAAGGAGGCGCTCGGCGCGGAGCGCGTGCGGCACGACGCCACGGCGCCGCTGCCCCCGGCCCCCAACGTGTCCGCCTTCACGTCCCGCGACACCCGCGCCGTGCTGCGGCCCGGCTCCGTCGCCGACGTCCGCGCCCTCGTCGGGGCCTTCCACCACGCCAAGGCCTCCGGCGGCGAACTCCCCGGCCTACAGGCCGTGTCCACCGGCCGCAACTGGGGGCTGGGATCCAAGGAGCCGGCCGCCGGACCCGTCGTACGCGTCGAACTGGACGGACTCGGCGCCCTGCGCGAGCTCGACACCGAGGCCGGCTACGCCGTCGTCGAGCCGGGCGTCACGCAGAAGGAGCTCTCCGAACGGCTCGCCGGCACCGGCCGGATGCTGAACGTCACCGCCTCCTCCGGCCACACCAGCGTCGTGGGCAACACGGTGGACCGCGGGGTCGGACTGCGCCACCAGCGCACCGAGGACCTGCTCGGCCTGGAGGTCGTGCTGCCCGACGGCTCGGTCGCGCACATCGGCTGGTGGCCGGGCGACACCTCGCACGGCAAGGGCGACGGCTTCAACCCGCTCGGTCTCGGGCCCAGCCTGCTGCACCTGTTCACGCAGTCCGACTTCGGGATCGTGACCGCCGCCGTGGTCCGGCTGCTGCCGCGCCCGCGGCGCCAGAGCACCGTCCGCGCACGGTTCCACCGCGAGGCGCTGGCCGAGGCGGTCGACGCGCTGCGCACGTGGAAGGCGAACGGCCTGGTCTCCGGTGTGGTCAAGGTCTACGACACCGCTTCGACGGCGACCTACGGCGGCGGGGACACCGCCGGCGGCTACGTCGCCCACATGAGCGTGGAGGGCACCGACCGCTCGGCCGGCGCCCTCAAGGCGGCCCTGCTGGCCGAGATGGCCGAGACGGGCCTGTTCACCTCCGCCGCACCCGGCGACGACGAGCAGCCTCCCGCCGACGACGACGTCGTCGCCCATGTGGTGGACGCCGCCTACCGCGGTTCGGTCGCGCACAACGAGCGCATGCTCGCCTCCGCCACCGGCGTGACCGCCGACCGGGTGGACGCCGACGGCAACGGCTGGCTGTTCTTCCTGCCGTTCCTGCCCTTCGACGGCGCCTCGGTGGTGCGGGCCCTGGACATCCTGGACCGCATCCACCTCGCCACCGGCATCCGGCCCGGCTCCACGGTCAACGCCCTGGACGCCGACGTCATCGACCTCGTCGTGTCCTTCCCGTTCGACCGGGCCACGCAGGCCGGGGCGGCCCACAGCGCCCTCGACCTCGCCCACACCTGGTTCGGCGAGGCCGGCCTGCGCCCCTACCGCCTCGACTCCGGGCACGCCCGCTCCGTCGTGGGGGGCGCCGCCGCCGAGGCCGCCCTCCAGCGCGCCCTGCGCGCCGCCGTCGACCCCCTCGGGGTCATGGCCGCCGGACGCTACGCGTGAGCGCCCCCGCCCCGTCCCACCCGACCCGCACCCCTGATGAGAACGTGATGACGACGACGCCGTACGTACCCGACACCGCCGAGGCGATCCTGGACCGCGCCCGCGAGCTCGTACCGGTCCTGCGGGAGAGCTCCGCGCGCATCGAGGCCGAGCGCCGGCTGCCCGAGGACATCGTGGACCTGCTCCGCGGCGCCGGGGTGTTCCGTGCCGCCATGCCCAAGACGTGGGGCGGACCGGAGCTGACGTCGATGCAGCAGGCCGAACTCCTGGAGGTCCTCTCCACCGGCGACGTCTCCGTCGGCTGGTGCGCGATGATCGGCATGGACTCCGGGATCTACTCCGGCTACCTCGACGACGAGGTGGCCCGCGAGATGTGGCCGACCCTGGACCTGGCCAACTCCGGCTGGATCTACCCGCAGGGCAGGGCCGTCCGGGTCCCCGGCGGCTTCCGCGTCACCGGCCGGTGGAAGTTCGGCTCCGGCTCCTCGCACTGCGACTGGCTGGGCGCCGGCGTGCACGTCTTCGACGAGGACGGGCAGCCGGAGAGCGACCCGGTCACGGGAGCGCCGCGGCACTGGCGGGTGATGATCGCCCGGCCCGGCGCGTACGAGTTCCACGACACCTGGCACACGACCGGCCTGGCCGGCTCCGGCTCGCAGGACTACTCCTGCACCGACCTGTTCGTGCCCGAGGAGCGGTCCTTCTCCTTCTCCGACCCCCGGCGGACCGGTCCGCTGCACGCCACCCCGGACGCCATCCTGCGCAAGATGCCCGGCATCCCGCTCGGCATGGCACGCGCCGCGCTGGACCACGTACGGGAACTGGCCGCGCAGCGCACCGACCGCGAGACCGGCACGCCGTGGCGGGACGACTACCGGATCCAGTCGGCGATCGCCCGCCTGGAGGGCGAGCTGATCGCCGCCCGCGCCGGGGTGTTCAGCACGCTCCAGGTGCAGTGGGACGCGCTCTCCTCGGGCGGCGCGCTGAGCGACGACGCCCGGGTGGCCACCGCGATCGCCCGGCGCCACGCCTTCCGCACCGCCCGGTCGATCGTCCACGAGCTGTTCGACCTCGTCGGCGGGTCGTCCGTCTACAAGCCGAACCCGCTCGACCGCTGGCTGCGCGACGCCAACACCATGTGCCAGCACGCGGTCGCCCAGGACTCCGTCCTGCAGCTGACCGGGAACGTCCTCCTGGGCGGCCGGTCCACCTCCCCCTTCTTCTAAAGACACAAGACGAGAAAGCGTCCAACCGTCATGGATTCCATACGTGTTGTGCTGTTCACCGAAGTCAACTCCAAACTCGGATCACCGTTCCTGAGCATCCTGCACGGCCACCCGGACGTGGAACTGGCCGCCGTGGTCACCTCGCCGCCCGGGAAGCTGTGCTCGTACTTCACCGACGACGAGGAGGCCGTCGACGTCGCCGACCAGGCGCGCGCCCTGGGCGTACGCGTCCTGCGCCCGCGCTCGGTCAACGACCCCGACGCGGTGGCGGCGCTGGCCGCCCTGGAGGCCGACTACTTCCTCGTCGGCAACTTCCAGCAGCTCCTCAAGCCGCCGCTGCTGGACCTGCCGCGGCGCACCGCCGTCAACTTCCACCCCTCGCCGCTGCCCGAGTTCGCCGGGCTCGCGCCGTTCTACTGGATGGTCCGCGAGGGCGCCTCGGCCAGCTCCGTGTCCGCCATCGAGATGGGTCGCAAGCTCGACGACGGCGACCTGCTGATGCAGCACCACATCCCGCTCTCGGGACGCGAGACCGGGCTGGAGCTGCGCACCATGCAGGAGCGGGCCAACGTCCTGATGCTCCTCGACCTGATCCCGCACCTGGTGGAGGACACCCTGGAGCGCACGCCCCAGGACGTCTCCCGCCGCTCCTACTACGGGCGGCCGCGGGACGAGCACTACCGGCTGGACTTCTCCCTGCCGGCCGCCGTCGTGGAGCGCCACGTCCGGGCCGCCTACCGCAGCCCCGGCGCCTGGTTCACCGCGCCCGGCGGGCAGCGCATCCGGCTGCTGTCGGCGGCGTACGGCGAGGACGACCGCCCGGCGCTCGGCGCGCGGCCGCCGGGCACGCTGGTGTGCGACGGCGGCGGGCTGTACGTGGCGTGCGCGGACGGCGACTGGCTGCGGCTGGTCACGGTGGAGTGCGGTGGACGCGAGGTGGCCGTCGACGACCCGGCCCTCGCGCTCCTCGGCGAAGCGACGACGGTGGGGTGAACGATGTCCTTGTTCGAAGCGACACAGCAGGCCGAGGTGCCGACGCAGGTGCGGCGGGTGCTGCACGTGCCGGCCGGCGGCGGGAAGGCCGTCTGGCTGTCCGGTGACGTCTACAGCGTCAAGGCCGGCGCGGCCGAGACGGGCGGGTCCATCGCCGTACTGGAGGCCTCGGTCCCGCCCGGCGGGGGTCCGCCCCCGCACCGGCACGCCGACGAGGACGAGGCGTTCTACGTCCTGGACGGCCGGCTGACCATCCGGGTGGCCGAGCACACCTACGAGGCGGGCACCGGGGACTTCGTGTTCGTGCCGCGCGGCACCGCGCACCAGTTCCACAACCACTCCCTGCACTCGGCGAAGCTGCTGCTCATCTTCACTCCGGGCGGCGTGGAGAACTTCTTCCTGGAGGCCGGCACGGAGCCCACCGCGGGCATGCCGGTGCCGGTGGAGGACCCGCCCGGCGTGGCCGAGGCGGGGGCGCGCCACGGTGTGATCCCGGCCGGTTTCGACTGATCCCGACTGCCGCGCCGCCGTTCTGAAACGACCGGTTGGGAGGGGTAGCCTCGTGCCCATGGCCAGGCCCAAGGAGTTCGACCCGCAGACCGCCCTGGTGGCGGCGATGGAACTCTTCCGCCGCCAGGGGTACGAGGCCACCTCGATCCAGGACCTGGTGGACGCGCTGGGCATCAACCGCTCCAGCATGTACTCCGCCTACGGCTCCAAGCACGACCTGTACCTCAAGGCCCTGGACCTGTACTGCGCCGTCGAGGCGGACCGGGCCCGGGTGAACCTCGCCGAGTCCGGCACCGGCCCGGCCCTGCCGGTCCTGCGCGCCTTCCTCCTCTCGTACGTCGATTCCGCGCTGGCCGACCCGCTGCGCGGCGGGTGCATGGTCACGCACGGCGTGCTGGAGCGGCTGCCGGGGGACGAGAAGGCGGCCGAGCGGCTCGGCGGTGCGCTGGGCTCACTGGAGGAGGCCTTCGCCTACCTCCTGCTGCGGGCCCGGGCCGGCGGCGAGCTGGCGCCCGGTACCGACGTCCGGGCCACCGCCCGCTTCCTCGTCACCCTCACCCAGGGGCTGCGCGTGATGGAGCGGACCGCGGGCCGGGACTACCTGGCGCAGGTCGTCGACCAGGCCCTCAGGGGCCTGTCCAGCACCGCCTGACGGCCACCCCGGCCGTCCGGCTGACCGGCTGACCTTCAATTCGGCTGCTCCGCACCCGGGTTGCGCCTGCCCAAGTTCTGGAACGATCGTTTATTTACAGAAAGGTGGTGACGGCCGTGCCCAAGGCCGTGTACGTCCTCGCCCTCGGCATCTTCGCCATGGTCACCAGCGAATTCGTGGTGGCCGGCCTGATGCCCCAGATCTCCGAGGGGCTGGGTGCCACCATCCCCCAAGTCGGCTACCTCATCACGGCGTTCGCCGTCGCCATGGCCCTCGGCGGGCCGTTCCTGGCGACCGCCGTGCTGAAGCTCCCGCACAAGAGCGCCCTGATGGTCCTCTTCGCCGTCTTCCTCGGCGGCAACATCCTGGCCGCGCTGTCCACCGACTACACGACGATGGCCGTCGGCCGCGTCATCACCGGTGTCGCCTCCTCCGCCTTCTTCGGCGTGTCGCTCTCGGTCGTCGCCGAGATCACCGAACCCGAGATACGCGGCAAGGCCATCGGCGCCGCCATGAACGGCCTGATGCTCGGCACCCTGCTCGGCCTGCCCATCTCCACCTTCGTGGGCGGGCAGCTGGGCTGGCGGGCCGCGTTCTGGGCGATCTCCGCCCTGACCGTGGTCGCGGCCCTGGCCACGGTCTTCGGCGTACCGTCCGTGACCGGCGCCGAGTCGGAGGGCGGCTCCTCCGTCAGGGAGGAGATGCGCGCCTTCAAGAACCCCCGGCTGTGGCTGGTGTTCTCCACCTCCACGCTGATCATCGGCGCGACCTTCTCGGCGTTCAGCTACTTCACCCCGATCCTCACCGAGCTCACGGGCTTCAGCGAGGGAGCGGTGCCCTGGCTGCTCGTCGCCTACGGCGCCGCGACCGTCGTCGGCAACAACATCGTGGGCCGCTTCGCCGACCGGCACACCATCGTGACCCAGCTCGTCGGGCTCGGCCTGAACATGGTCTTCCTCGCCGGCTTCGCCCTCTTCGCCGAGGTCACCGCGCCCGCCCTGATCTTCATGATGGGCATCGGCCTGGTCGGCGTCACGATGAACCCCTGCATGATCACCCGGGTCCAGCGCACCGCGAACGCCCGCCCGCTGGTCAACACCGTGCACTCGTCCTTCATCACCCTCGGCATCGTCATCGGCTCCTGGCTCGGCGGTGTCGGGATCAACGCCTACGGGCTCCGGGCGCCGCTCGTACTGGGCGTGGTCATGGCCTTCCTCGGTCTGTTCACCCTCCTTCCGGACCTGCGGAGCGCGAAGGGCGGCACCGACGGCTCCTCCCCTGCCGCCACCGAGCGGCAGCCGGCCACGGCCTGAGCCCGGCACCCTTCCGGATCGCCCGACACCCCCGCACAGAAGAGGAATCAATGTGACGACCACACTCCACGGCGTGGCCCTGGTGACCGGCGGCTCCCGCGGCATCGGCGCCGAGATCGCCCGTACGCTCGCCGCCCACGGCGCCGACGTCGCGGTCACCTACCGCTCGAACAAGGAACAGGCCGAGGAGGTCGCCGACCAGGTGCGGGCGCTGGGCCGGCGCGCCGTGACCGTCGAGGCCGACGCCGCCGACGCCGAGGCCGTCACCGCGGCCGTGGACCGGGTCGTGCGCGAACTCGGCCCGGTGCGGATCCTCGTCAACAACGCCGGTTACGCGGACATGACCTGCCCGCCCCTCGCCGAGGTGCCGCTCGCCACCCTCGACCGGACCCTGGACATCAACGTCCGCGGCGCCTTCCTCACCGCCCAGGCCGTCGCGCGGTCCATGCCCGACGGCGGCCGCATCGTGAACATCGGCTCCTGCCTCGCCACGCAGGTGCCCGCTCCGGGCTTCACCCCGTACGCCATGTCGAAGGCGGCCGTCCACGGCCTGACCGTGGGCCTCGCCCGGGACCTGGGCGAGCGCGCCATCACCGTGAACCAGGTGGCGCCCGGCTCGATCGACACCGACATGAACCCGGCCGACGGCCCGTCCGCCGACTTCCAGCGCGGCCTGAACGTCTTCGGGCGCTACGGCCGCGCCGAGGAGATCGCGAGCGCCGTCCTCTACCTGGCGAGCGACGAGGCTTCGTTCGTCACGGGCACCACGCTGACCGTCGACGGCGGCGCCAACGCCTGACGGCCCCGCCCCCTGACGCCGGGCCCCGGATCCGCATCGAGCCCCCTGCTCCGCCCCGGGGCCCGGCTCCCCCTCCCCCCTCCCCCACGCACCGCACCACGTACCGCACTCGCGCACGCAAGGGAACCTGTCATGCCGCATCTGGACCGCCGCGGATTCCTCGCCGCCTCCGCCGTCGCCGCGGGCGCCGGAACAGCCTTCCGCCACAAGCTGCCGGTCGCGCTGTGACGGACGGCGGCGGGCAGACGTTCCGCAGCCGCCACCTGACCATGATGGCCATGGGCGGCGCGGTCGGCACCGGCCTCTTCGTCGGCTCGGCGGAGACCGTCCGGGCGGCCGGCCCGGCCGCCCTGGTCAGCTACGCGCTGGCCGGGCTGCTGGTGCTGCTGGTCATGCGGATGCTCGGCGAGATGGTGGCGGCCCGCCCGATGGCCGGCTCCTTCGCCGACTACGCCCGCCTCGCCTTCGGCGACTGGGCGGGCTTCACGGTCGGCTGGCTCTACTGGTACGCCTTCGTCGCGATCGTGGCCATCGAGGCGATCGCGGGCGGGCAGATCGTGCACGGGTGGCTGCCGCAGGTGCCGGCGTGGACGTGCAGCCTGGTGCTGCTGGGGGCGCTGACGGCGGTGAACCTGCGCTCCAGCCGGTCCTTCGGGACGGCGGAGTTCTGGTTCGCGATCGTCAAGATCGGTGCGATCCTCGCGTTCCTCGTCCTGGGCGGGGCGTACCTGCTGGGCGGCGGGACGTCCGGTCCGGCGCTGGGGAACCTCACGGCGCACGGGGGTTTCGCCCCGCACGGGTTCGGCGCCGTCCTCACCGCGACCGTCGGCGTCGTCTTCGCTTTCGGCGGGACGGAGATCGTGGCGGTCGCGGCCGCCGAGTGCCCCGATCCGGGCCGGGCCGTCGCGCGGGCGACCCGTCAGATCGTCTGGCGGATCCTGGTGTTCTTCCTCGGCTCGGTGCTGCTGGTGGTCGCGATCGTGCCCTGGCCGCAGATCACCGGCGGGGAGAGCCCGTACGTGACGGCGCTGGACCGGATCGGGGTGCCCTACGCGGCGTCCGCGATGAGCGCGGTGATCCTGACCGCGCTGCTGTCCGTACTGGGCTCCACGCTGTACGCCTCCTCGCGCATGCTGCACACGCTGGCCGGGCACGGGGACGCGCCGCGCTGGGCGGCCGTGCCGCGGCGGGCGGTCCTGCTCGGCACCGTGGTGGGCTGCGGGGCGGTCGTGGCGCAGGCGGTGAGCCCCGGGCGGACGTTCCCCTTCCTGCTCAACTCGACCGGCGCCGTGCTGGTCATCATGTATCTGGGGATCGCCCTCTCCCAGTTCGTGCTGCGGATCCGGACCGAGCGGACCGAGCCGGAGAGGCTGACCTTCCGGATGTGGGGGTTCCCGTACCTGACGGTGCTGGTGGTGCTGGCGCTGTCGGCGGTCCTGTGCTCCATGCTGTTCACCGCGCAGACGCGGCCTCAACTGCTGATGAGCCTGGGCAGTCTGGGGGTGGTGCTGGCGGCGTGCGTCCTGACGCGGGGGCGGCGCAGGACCGGCGAGTTGCCGTTCGTCAACACGGTAAGGTAAGTAAACGGTGTTTGTACGGGGGGTGCGACACTCTCTCGCCCAGTCCTTGAGGAGGAGCCCCCGCCATGCAGACCCTGTCCCGCCGCGAACGCCTTCGGATCGAGACCACCGCGCAGATCAAGGAGGTCGCGCTCGGCCTGCTCGCCGCCGGCGACGTCGCGGGGATCACCCTGCGCGGCATCGCCCGCGAGATGGGCATGACGGCGGCGGCCCTGTACGGCTACTTCGACACCCGGGACGACCTGCTGGCGACGCTGGCCGCGGACACCTACAACCGGCTGGCCGACCAGCAGGAGGCGGCCCGGGACGCGCTCCCCGAGGACGCGACCGCGGCCCGGCTGCTCGCGGTCGCGGGCACCTTCCGGGAGTGGGCCCGCACCCACCCGGCGGAGTTCCGCCTCACCTACGGCGACAGCTCCCCCGGGTACGCCCCGACGGCCGACATCGTCGTGGCGGCCGCCCGCCGATGCTGCATGATCCTCCTCGGCCTGGTCGACGCCGCCTGGCCGCAGGCGCCCGAGCAGCTCAAGCGGGCCGAGGCGGAGTGGGCCGACTTCGTCCCCTCCCTGGCCGCGCTCGCCCGCGAGTGCTTCCCCCACCTCCCGCCGCAGGCGCTGCTGGCGTCGCTGCGGGTGTGGGGCCGGATGTACGGCCCCGTAGCGCTGGAGGTGTACCGCCAGTTCGGCCCGGACGCGAACCCGCGGGTGCTGTTCCAGGCGGAGATGGACTCGGCCCTGGAGATGCTCGGCCTGGAGAAGCCGCCCGCGGACGCGACCCGGACCGTGCCCGCGCCGTAGCGCCGGAGCGCCGGAGCGCCGGAGCGCCGCAGGACGGCCGGGCGGAGCGCCGCCCGACGACCCGCGGGCCGGGAACCCGGCCGGGTCGGCCGGACACCGCCGGGCGGTGTCCGGCGGACCGGGTTCGGACAGCCCGGGTGGCCCGGGCCCGGCCCGGCCGGCGAGACGCCCCCGAGGGGGTCGGTGGATCGTGGACGGGCCCGGGCCGTCCGGCCCTGATCGGCCGGTCACCCCCGGGCCGGGCCGGATCCGTAGGCCGGGAGCGGCGGTTCGGCGGAGGCCAGGAGTTCGAGTGTCGTCTCGCCCGCTTCGGCGGGGGTGCGGCGGGTGCCGCGGTCGGCGGTGGGGCCCGGCCGCCAGCCCTCCATGACCGTGATCCGGCCGCCTTCGGTCTCGAAGACCCGTCCGGTGACCCCGGCCGAGGCGTCCGCGCCGAGCCAGACCACGAGCGGTGAGACGTTCTCGGGGGCCATCGCGTCGAAGCCGCCGTCCTCGGGGGCGGCCATGGTCTGCGCGAAGGTCCGCTCGGTCATGCGCGTCCGGGCGGCCGGGGCGATCGCGTTGACCTGGACCCCGTACCGGCCCATCTCGGCGGCCGCGACCAGGGTCAGGCCGAGGATGCCCGCCTTGGCGGCGCTGTAGTTGCCCTGGCCGACGGAGCCCAGCAGCCCCGCCCCGGAGGAGGTGTTGACCACCCGGGCGGCCGCCGGGCGGCCCGCCTTCGCCTGCGCCCGCCACCACGCGGCGGCGGCCCGCAGCGGCAGGAAGTGCCCCTTGAGGTGGACCCGCATGACGGCGTCCCAGTCGTCCTCGTCCAGGTTGACCAGCATCCGGTCCCGTAGGAAACCGGCGTTGTTGACGAGGGTGTCCAGCCGTCCGAACGCGTCGAGGGCGGCCTCGACCAGGGAGTCCGCGCCCTGCGGTGTCGCGATGTCCCCGCCGTGCGCCACGGCTTCGCCGCCCTGCTCCTCGATCTCCCGCACCACCTGCGCCGCCGGGCTCTCGGGCCCGGGCAGCCCGTCCAGGCCCACGCCCAGGTCGTTGACGACGACCTTCGCCCCTTCCGCGGCGAAGGCCAGGGCGTGGGCCCGGCCCAGTCCCCGCCCCGCGCCCGTCACGACCACGACCCGGCCCTCGCACAGTCCCGCCATCTCAGCTCTCCTTGTTGACAGTTGCCGCATCCAGGAACGCCGGGCGCTCCCCGCCGCCGTGCACCAGCAGGCTCGCCCCGCTGACGTACCGCGCCCGGTCGGAGGCGAGGAAGACCGCCGCGTCGCCGACGTCGGCCGGTTCGGCGAGCCGCCCCAGCGGGACGGTCGCCCCGACCGCTTCGATCCCGGCGTCGTCCCCGTAGTGCAGGTGGGCGAGTTCGGTCCGCACCATGCCGAGGACCAGGGTGTTCACCCGGATGTCGGGGGCCCACTCGACGGCCATCGAGCGGGCCAAATTCTCCAGGCCCGCCTTGGCGGCCCCGTAGGCCGCCGTCCCCGGTGAGGGGCGGGTCCCGCTGACGCTGCCGATCATCACCACCGAGCCCCGGGTCCGCCCGAGCCAGGGGCGGGCCGCCAGTGCGGCCGTCATCGGGGCGAGCAGGTTGAGTTCGACGACCCGTGCGTGGCGTTCGGCCTCGCCCTCGCCGAGGAGGCGGTAGGGGGTTCCGCCCGCGTTGTTGACCAGGCAGTCGAGGCGCCCGTACCGGTCGGCGACCGCGTCGAAGAAGTCCCGCACGGCGCCCTGGTCGCGCAGGTCGAGCGGGGTGAAGGAGGCCTGCCGGCCGTCCGCCGACACCGGTTCGTCCGGGGGCCGCCGGGCGCAGACGGCGACCTCCGCGCCGGCCGCGAGGAACGACCGGGCGATGCCGGCGCCCACGCCCCTGGTTCCGCCGGTGACGACGACAACCCTCCCGTCGAGCTCCATCGGCTGCTACCTTCCTCACCTAACAAATGTTTGGTGGAAAGGTAGCTGATCCTCTCATGGGTGTCTCCACCTCCCGCCCGGACAAGGGCGTCGCACTGGTCACGGTCGACTTCCCGCCCGTCAACGCGCTGCCCGTGCAGGGCTGGTACGACCTCGCCGACGCTCTGCGGACCGCCGGCCGCGACCCCGAGGTCCGCTGCGTGGTCCTCGCCGCCGACGGCCGCGGCTTCAACGCGGGTGTCGACATCAAGGAGATGCAGCGCGACACCGGCCACGCGGCCCTCCTCGGCGCCAACCGGGGCTGCTACGAGGCGTTCGCCGCCGTCTACGAGTGCGAGGTGCCGGTCGTCGCGGCCGTCAACGGCTTCTGCCTGGGCGGCGGGATCGGCCTGGTCGGCAACGCCGACGCGATCGTCGCCTCCGACGACGCCGTCTTCGGCCTGCCCGAGCTCGACCGGGGCGCGCTCGGCGCGGCCACCCATCTGGCCCGGCTGGTCCCCCAGCACCTGATGCGCGCCCTCTACTACACCTCGCGCACCGCCACCGCCGCCGAACTGCACGCCCACGGCTCGGTCTGGAGCGTGGTGCCGCCCGGAGCGCTGCGCGGGGCCGCCCTGGACCTGGCCGCCGAGATCGCGCAGAAGGACGGCTGCCTGATCCGGCTGGCGAAGGCGGCAATCAACGGCATCGACCCCGTGGACGTGCGCCGCAGCTACCGCTTCGAGCAGGGCTTCACCTTCGAGGCCAACCTGAGCGGGGTGGCCGGCCGGGTCCGCGACACCTTCGGGAAGGAGGACCGCGCATGAGCGACAAGTCCATGACCGTCGAAGAGGTGGTCGGGCAGCTGAGGAGCGGGATGACCCTCGGGATCGGCGGCTGGGGGTCCCGGCGCAAGCCCATGGCCCTGGTCAGAGCCCTGCTCCGATCCGAGATCACCGATCTCACCGTGGTCTCCTACGGTGGGCCCGACGTCGGGCTGCTGGCGGCCGCGGGCCGGATCCGCCGGCTCGTCGCCCCTTTCGCCACCCTCGACTCCATCGCGCTGGAGCCCCATTTCCGGGCCGCACGCGAGGGGGCCGCCTTCGCGCTCACCGAGTACGACGAGGCCATGTTCATGTGGGGCCTGCACGCCGCCGCCAACCGGCTGCCCTTCCTGCCGGTCCGGGCCGGCCTCGGCTCCGACGTGATGCGGGTCAACCCCGAGCTGCGCACGGTGACCTCCCCCTACGGCGACGGCGAGGAGCTCGTCGCCGTCCCCGCCCTGCGCATGGACGCCGCCCTGGTCCACCTCAACCGCGCCGACCGCCTCGGCAACGCCCAGTACCTGGGTCCCGACCCGTACTTCGACGACCTGTTCTGCGAGGCCGCCGACGCCGCCTACGTCTCCTGCGAGCAGCTCGTCGAGACCGCCGAGCTCGCCAAGGCCGGCCCGCCGCAGTCCCTCCTGGTCAGCCGACACTCCGTCACCGGGGTGGTGGAGACCCCGAACGGCGCGCACTTCACCTCCTGCGTCCCCGACCACGGCCGCGACGAGGCCTTCCAGAAGCTCTACGCGGGCACCCCCTGGCCCGAGTTCTCGGCCCGCTTCCTGTCCGGCGCGTCCGAGCGCGACTACCAGCTGGCCGTCCGGGCCTGGCACGAGGAGCAGCAGTGACCGCGACGACCGCCACCCGCGCCGAGTACTGCGTGATCGCGTGCGCCGAGGCCTGGCGGGGCGACGGCGAGGTGCTCGCCAGCCCGATGGGCCTGATTCCCTCGTTCGGGGCGCGGCTGGCCAAGCGGACCTTCTCCCCCGACCTGCTGCTGACGGACGGGGAGGCCATGCTCGTCGGGCTCGACGGCACGGTCGAGGGGTGGCTCCCGTACCGGCGCCACCTGACCATGGTCACCGGCGGCCGGCGGCACGTGATGATGGGCGCGAGCCAGATCGACCGGTTCGGCAACCAGAACATCTCCTGCATCGGGGACTGGGAGCGGCCGGCCCGCCAGCTCCTCGGGGTGCGCGGCGCGCCCGTGAACACCCTGAACAATCCGGTGAGTTACTGGATCCCGAAGCATTCGACGCGGGTGTTCGTCGAGCGCGTCGACATGGTCAGCGGCGTCGGCCACGACCGGGCCGCGCAGGCCGGGGTCACCCGGTTCCACCGGCTGCCGCGGGTCGTCAGCGACCTGGGCGTCCTCGACTTCGCCGGCCCGGGCCGCACGATGCGGCTGGCCTCCCTGCACCCGGGGGTCACCGTCGAGGAGGTCCGGGCGGCGACCGGCTTCGAGCTGGCGCTGCCGGACGAGGTCCCGTACACGCGGGAGCCGACCGGGCACGAGTTGCGGCTGATCCGCGAGGTGATCGATCCGCAGGGTCTGCGCGACCGGGAAGTGCGGGGCTGATCCGGTGGAGACGGCGTTCACGAGGCTGGTCGGGGTCGAACACCCCGTGGTGCAGACGGGCATGGGGTGGGTCGCCGGCCCCCGACTGGTGTCGGCCGCGGCGAACGCCGGCGCCCTGGGCATCCTGGCCTCGGCGACGATGACGACGGAGCAGCTGCGGTCGGCGGTCCGCGAGGTCCGCTCCCGCGTCCCGGAGGGGACCCCCTTCGGCGTCAACCTGCGCGCGGACGCCGGGGACGCGCCCGAGCGCGTCCGGCTCGTCATCGACGAGGGCGTGCGGGTCGCCTCCTTCGCGCTCGCGCCCTCCCGGGAGCTGATCGGCCGGCTGAAGGACGCGGGCGTCGTCGTCATCCCGTCGGTCGGGGCCCGGCGGCATGCCGAGAAGGTGGCGGCCTGGGGCGCCGACGCGGTGATCGTGCAGGGCGGCGAGGGCGGCGGGCACACCGGTGACGTGGCCACGACCGTGCTGTTGCCGCAGGTCGTGGATGCCGTGGACATCCCGGTGGTCGCGGCGGGCGGCTTCGCGGACGGCCGCGGCCTGGTGGCGGCCCTGGCGTACGGGGCGGCGGGCATCGCGATGGGCACCCGGTTCCTGCTGACGTCGGACTCGACCGTCCCGGACGCGGTGAAGGCCGCATACCTGAAGGCGACGGTCCGGGACGTCACGGTCACCACGGCCGTCGACGGGCTCCCGCACCGCATGCTGCGGACGGAGCTGGTGGAGTCCCTGGAGCGGGCCGGCCGGGCCCGGGCGCTGGTCCGGGCGGTCCGGCACGCGGCGGGCCTGCGGAAGCTGTCCGGTCTGAGCTGGCCGCAGATGGTCCGCGACGGCCTGGCGATGAAGCACGGCAAGGACCTGTCCTGGAGCCAGGTCCTGCTCGCCGCGAACACTCCTATGCTCCTCAAGGCGTCCATGGTCGAGGGCCGTACGGACCTCGGCGTCATGGCATCGGGCCAGGTCGCGGGGGTGATCGACGACCTTCCGTCCTGTGCGGAGCTCGTCCGCCGCGTCATGGCCGAGGCCCACTGCGTGCTGGACAGCCTCCACGGGTCGCACGGGCCGCACGGGCCGCACTCGCTCGACGCCCTGCCACCACCAGGGTGATCCCCCGTTCTCCCTCACAGGAGTCGCTCCCATGAGCCGTGTCAGCATCCGCAGAGGGGTCGCAGCGGCCGTCGCCGCCTTCGCCCTCGCCGCCCTGCCGAGCGCCGCGTACGCGGCGGCGGCGCCCGCAGCCGGGACCGGTGCCCGGTACCACCAGCAGCAGGACGAAACGATTCGCCAGATCGTCCTCCAGGGCGCCGTCAACGTCCGCGACCTCGGCGGCTACCGCACCTGGACCGGCGGGCAGGTCCGCCAGGGCCTCGTCTACCGCTCCGACGCACTGAGCAAGCTGACCGACGCGGACGTCACCACCGTCTCCGGTCTCGGCCTCACGAAGGTCGTCGACTTCCGCATCCCGATGGAGGTCCGGTACGACGGCGCCGACAGGCTGCCGGCCGGCCTCTCCGCCACCGCCCGCCCGGTCAGCGATCTCGGCCTCTACGGCACGCTCGTTGGGGCCATCGGCAGCGGCGACCCCGTCACCCAGGAGCAGATGCTGGGCGGCGGCCGCGCCGAGGCCTACATGCGCGACATCTACCGCACCTTCGTGACCAGCCCCGAGAACCGGGCGCAGTTCGCGGCGACCCTGCGGGAGCTCGCGGACGGCCGGCAGGGCCCGGTCCTGTACCACTGCACGTCCGGCAAGGACCGGACCGGCTGGATGAGTTACGTGCTGCTGCGGGCCCTCGCCGTGCCCGAGGAAACCGCCGGGCGCGACTACCTGGCGTCGAACACCTTCCGCGCCGCCTACGACGCGAAGGTGCGGGCGGGCCTGAAGCAGTCGGGCCTGATGCAGAACCCGGACCTGCTGATCCCGCTCCAGGAGGTCCGCCAGGACTACCTGGACTCGGCGACGGCGCAGATGGAGGCGGACTACGGCGGCCTCTACGGCTACCTGACGCAGGGCCTCGGCCTGGACCTGCGGACGCTGGCGAAGCTCCAGACCAGGCTGGTCCGGTAGCGGATACGCCGACGGGCAGTGCGCGAGGCACTGCCCGTCGGCCTACGACACGGGGTCCAGGTCAGCCGGTGCGGCGGCGGCCCTGGCTGCCGGTGCCGACCCGGCTGCGCGCGGAGGCCGCGGCGGCGCCGCCGCCGGAGCCGCCCGCGCCGCGTCGGCCGCGCTCGCCGGAGCCGCCGGCCGCGCCGGCCTGACCGGCGCCCTGGCCGCCGCGACGGGCCTGGCCCGGGGCGGAGGCCGCGGGGGCCTGGCCGGAGCCGCCGCCGGAGCGGCGGCCGCGGCCGCCGGCCGCCGGGGCGCCGCCGGTGGCGGCACCGGTGCGCGGACCGCCGGAGCGGCGGCGCGAGCCGGAGCCCGAACCGGAGCCGGAGCCGTTGCGTGCCTTCGGTGCGGGCTGCTGCGGCACCTCCAGCACCACCGGGATGCCCGAGGGCTCCTTGGCGCCGGTCAGCCGGGCCAGTTCCTCGTCGGAGGACTTGATCTGCGCGGTGCGCGGGGAGATCCCGGCGTCCGACATCAGCCGGGTCATGTCCCGCTTCTGGTCGGGCAGCACGAGGGTGACCACGCTGCCGGACTCGCCGGCGCGCGCGGTGCGGCCGCCGCGGTGCAGGTAGTCCTTGTGGTCGGTGGGCGGGTCCACGTTGACGACGAGGTCGAGGTCGTCGATGTGGATGCCGCGGGCCGCCACGTTGGTGGCGATCAGCGCGGTGACCTCGCCCGTCTTGAACCAGTCCAGGGTGCGGTTGCGCTGCGGCTGCGAGCGGCCGCCGTGCAGGCCGGAGGCGCGCACGCCGTCCGCCAGGAGCTTCTTGACCATGCGGTCCACGCCGCGCTTGGTGTCCACGAACATGATCACCCGGCCGTCGCGGGCGGCTATGCGCGTCGCCACGGCCTTCTTGTCGGTCTCGTCCATGACGTACAGGACGTGGTGCTCCATGGTGGTGACCGCGCCGGCCGACGGGTCGACGGAGTGGCCGACCGGGTCGCTGAGGAACATCTTGACGAGCTTGTCGATGTTCTTGTCGAGGGTCGCCGAGAAGAGCATGGTCTGGCCCTCCGGCCGGACCTGCTTGAGCAGCGCGGTGACCTGCGGCATGAAGCCCATGTCGGTCATCTGGTCGGCCTCGTCGAGGACGGTGATCGACACCTGCGAGAGGTCCGCGTCACCGCGGTCGATGAGGTCCTTCAGGCGGCCGGGGGTGGCGACGAGCACCTCGGCGCCGCGGCGCAGGGCGCCCGACTGCCGGTTGATCGACATGCCGCCGACGACGGTGGCGATGCGCAGGTTGACGGCCGTGGCGTACGGGGCGAGGGAGTCGGTGACCTGCTGCGCGAGCTCGCGGGTCGGTACGAGGACCATCGCGAGCGGCGCCTTCGGCTCCGCGCGGCGGCCGGCGGTACGGGCCAGCAGCGCCAGGCCGAAGGCGAGGGTCTTGCCGGAGCCGGTGCGGCCGCGGCCGAGCAGGTCGCGGCCGGCGAGGGAGTTCGGCAGGGTCGCGGCCTGGATGGGGAACGGCTCGGTGACGCCCTGGGCCGCGAGGGTCTTCAGCAGCGCCTCGGGCATGTCCATGTCCTCGAACGCGGCGACCGGCGGCAGCGCCGGGACGGCCGGCTCGGGCATGGTGAATTCCTGGGGCCGGGGTGCGGGCGGGGCGGACTTCTGCCGTCCCGCGCCAGCCTTCGGACGTCCCTGGGCCGCTCCTCGTCCCCGGTTGGGGCGGCGGCTGGGTCGTGCGGAGCTGGAGCTGGTCATGCGAGAAAGCCCTCCTGAAACCGGCAGGTAAAACAAAAGTCGAGACAGCAGACAAGCCGGGGCCCGCACCTCTCGGTGCGGACCCCGGCATGCTGAAGGAATTAGGCGGGGAGGATGTTCTCCGCCTGGGGGCCCTTCTGGCCCTGCGTCACGTCGAAGGACACGCGCTGGCCCTCGGTGAGCTCACGGAAGCCCTGGGTGGCGATGTTCGAGTAGTGGGCGAAGACGTCCGGACCGCCACCGTCCTGCTCGATGAAGCCGAAGCCCTTTTCCGAGTTGAACCACTTCACGGTGCCAAGTGCCATTTTAAATCTCCTGAATAGGCGGCAAAGGGCCCCATCCGGAGATTCCGGCAAAAAAACAATAAAAGCGCCTGAGGAACATTCCCGTCAGGCGCACATAAAGTTCATGGGTACCACAACTGCAACGCTCCCTAAGCTAGCACACCTCGGTCCCGAGGTGCGGACGGGTGGGTGTGACCTCCGCCCCCGGTGGTACCGAAAGCCCCTGGTGGCGGGCTCCGCCGCCTGGTTTGATCATGGGATGGCAGCGATCAGAGAGCCCTGGGGGCTCAGTGTGCTCGGCGCGGGCAGCGTGTCCGCCGAACCCAGTCTCGCCTTCGTGGACCTCGCGGTCGACCTCCTCGCCCCGACGCCGAAGGTGGCCTTCGCCGAGGCGGGGGCGGCGGTGGCGCGGCTGCGGGAGACCCTGCGGGAGCACGGGATACCGGACGCGGACGTATCCGGCTCCCGGCTCCGGCTGACCTCGCAGTACAGCGGGTACGGCGCGGAGCGGACCTTCCTCGGCTACACCTGCGAGGCGAAGTACACGGTGCGGACGGAGGCGCTGGACCGGCTCGAGCTGCTGATCGAGGACGCCGTCACGGCCGGTGCGAACCGTGTCGACGACGTCCGCTTCGAGGTCCGCGACAAGCCCGCGATGCGCGACGAGGCGCGGGCCCGTGCGGTCGAGGCCGCCCGCCGCAAGGCCGAGGTGTACGCGGAGGCCTGCGGGATCGATCTGGGGACAGTGATCCACATCGAGGACGTGAACCCGGAGTCGGTCGGCGGCCACGGCCGCAGCGCCGGGCGCGCGGACCACGAGCACGACGGCACGCTGTCGCCTGGCTCGGTGCGCGTCGACGCCGCGGTCCTCCTCGGCTTCGCCCTGCTGCCCGCCTCCTGACTTCCGCCGCGGGGGCGGCCGGCCGGCGGCTACAGGCGTTCGATGATCGTCACGTTGGCCTGGCCGCCGCCCTCGCACATGGTCTGGAGGCCGAAGCGGCCGCCGGTGCGCTCCAGCTCGTGCAGGAGGGTGGTCATCAGCCTGACCCCGGTCGCGCCCAGCGGGTGGCCCAGGGCGATGGCGCCGCCGTTGACGTTGACGCGGTCCGGGTCGGCGCCGGTCTCCTTCAGCCAGGCCAGCACCACGGGGGCGAAGGCCTCGTTGATCTCCACCAGGTCGATGTCGGCCGGCGACATGCCGGTCTTCTTCAGCGCGTACGCCGTCGCCGGGATGGGCGCGGACAGCATGCGGATGGGGTCCTCGCCGCGCACGGAGAGGTGGTGGACGCGGGCCCGCGGCCGCAGGCCGTGTACGCGGACCGCACGCTCGGAGGCGAGCAGCATGGCCGCCGCGCCGTCGGAGACCTGGGAGGAGACCGCGGCGGTGATGGTGCCGCCCTCGACGACGGGCTTGAGGGCCGCCATCTTCTCCAAGGTGGTGTCCCGGCGCGGTCCCTCGTCGGCGACCACGTCCCCGTAGGGCGTGATCTCGCGGTCGAAGCGGCCCTCGTCGGCGGCGCGCACGGCCCGCCGGTGGGAGGTGAGCGCGAACTCCTCCATGTCGCGGCGCGAGATCCCCCACTGCTGCGCGATCAGCTGGGCGCCGTGGAACTGGTTGACGGGGGCGTCGCCGTACCGGGCGCGCCAGCCGGCGGAGCCCGCGTAGGGGCCCTCGGTGAGGCCGAGGGGTTCGGCCGCCTGCCGTGAGGCGAAGGCGATGGGGATCATGGACATGTTCTGGGTGCCGCCGGCGACCACGAGGTCCTGGGTGCCGGAGAGCACGCCCTGTGCTGCGAAGTGCACCGCCTGCTGGGAGGAGCCGCACTGGCGGTCGACGGTGACGCCGGGGACCTCCTCGGGCAGGCCGGCGGCGAGCCATGCGGTGCGTGCGATGTCCCCGGCCTGCGGGCCGACGGTGTCGAGGCAGCCGAAGACCACGTCCTCCACGGCGGCGGGGTCCACCCCGGTGCGTTCGACCAGTGCCTTGAGGACGTGTGCGCCGAGGTCGGCCGGGTGGACGGCGGACAGTCCGCCGCCGCGCCGCCCGACGGGGGTGCGTACGGCGTCGACTATGTAGGCCTCGGGCATCGGGACTCCTCGGACGGTCGGGTCGGTCGGGTCGGTCAGGTGGGGCGCAGGGCGATCCCGTCCAGGACCATCGACAGGTACTGGCGGGCGATCTCGTCGGGGCTGTGCTGTCCGCCGGGCCGGTACCAGGACGCCGCCACCCACACCGTGTCGCGCACGAAGCGGTAGGTGAGGCGGATGTCGAGGTCGGCCCGGAAGACCTGGGCGGCGACTCCCCGTTCCAGCGTGCCCAGCCAGGCCTTCTCGAACTTCACTTGCGAGTCGGACAGGTAGTGGAAGCGGGGCTGGGCGGAGAGGGTGCGGGATTCCTTCTGGTAGATCGCGACGGCGGCGCGGTGCCGGTCGATCTCGCGGAAGGACTCGGTGACGAGGGCCTCGATGGTCTCCCTGGGGCCGAGATCGGCGGCGAGTACGGCGTCGTAGCCGTCCCACAGCTCGGTGAGGAAGGCGGAGAGGATCTCGTCGAGCATCGACTCCTTGGAGTCGAAGTGGTAGTAGAGGCTGCCGGCGAGCATCCCGGCCGCGTCGGCGATCTTGCGGACGGTGGTGGCGTTGTAGCCCTGGGCGGCGAACACCTCGGCGGCGGTGTCGAGGAGTTCACGGCGCCGCTCGGGCGAGGGCGTCACCTGCGGCTTCTTCCTGGCCGCCGGCTTGGCTCGCGGCGCGGCCGCCGGCTGGGCGCCGCGCTTGGCTTCGGGCTGGGCTTCGGGCTGGGCTTCGCGCTGGGCTTCCGGCTTGTTCGTGGGCACGCGTCCATTGTCGGGCTACGGGTGCTGGCTGCTGACGGACACCGTCTCGCCCGTCATGTACGACGAATAGCCGCTGGCCAGGAAGACGATGACGTTGGCGATCTCCCAGGGCTCGGCGTACCGGCCGAAGGCCTCGCGGGCGGTGAGTTCGGCGAGGAGCTCCTCGCTGGTGACCTTCGCCAGGTGCGGGTGCATGGCCAGGCTGGGGGCGACGGCGTTGACGCGTACGCCGAACTCCGCGGCCTCCAGGGCCGCGCAGCGGGTGAGTGCCATGACCGCGGCCTTGGCGGCGGCGTAGTGGGCCTGGCCGGCCTGGGCGCGCCAGCCGACGACGGAGGCGTTGTTGACGACGACTCCGCCGGCGCCCGAGGCCTTGAAGGAGCGCAGGGCGGCGCGGGTGCAGCGGAAGGTGCCGTTCAGGGTGACGTCGAGGACGCGGGTCCACTGTTCGTCGGTCATGTCGACGAGGGCGGCGGTGCCGCCGAGCCCGGCGTTGTTGACGACGATGTCGAGGCGGCCGTGGGCCTGTTCGGCGAGCGAGAACAGGGCGCGGACCTGCTCCTCGTCGGTGACGTCGCAGGGCAGGGAGGTGACACGGCCGGCTCCGAACTCGGCGGTGAGCGCGTCCTCGGTCTCTTTCAGCCGGCGGGCGTGTGCGTCGCCGATGACGACGCGAGCGCCCTCCTCGAGGAAGCGGCGGGCGGTGGCCCCGCCGATCCCGGCCCCGGCGGCGGCGGTGATGACGGCGGTGCGGTCGTGCAGCAGGCGGTGGCCGGCGGTGTACCGGGGCTCGTTCATGCGAACTCCTCGACGCTGCTCATGGCCGTACGTTAACCTACCAAACACTTGTTAGGGAAGTGGCGGCGTTCGAGGAGGCGGGCATCCGATGGACCTGACCCAGACGGCGGAGGTGGAGGCCTTCCGGGCCGAAGCGCGCGCCTGGCTGGCCGACCACGTGCCCGCCTCCCCCCTGCCCTCGCTGGAGACGCGGGAGGGCTTCGCCGCGCACCGGGAGTGGGAGGCCGTGCTGCACGCGGACCGCTGGTCGGCGGTGTCCTGGCCCGAGGAGTACGGCGGCCGCGGCGTCGACCTCGTGAAGTGGCTGGTCTTCGAGGAGGAGTACTGGGCGGCGGGCGCACCCGGCCGGGTCTCGCAGAACGGCATCAGCCTCCTCGCGCCGACGCTCTTCGACCATGCGACGGCCGAGCAGCGGGCGCGCGTGCTGCCGCCGATGGCGAGCGGCGAGGTGGTCTGGGCTCAGGCCTGGTCGGAGCCGGAGTCGGGCTCGGACCTGGCCTCGCTGACGTCGCGCGCGGTCCGCACGGAGGGCGGCTGGCTGCTGTCCGGGCAGAAGACCTGGTCCTCGCGGGCGGCGTTCGCCGACCGGGCCTTCGGGATCTTCCGCACCGACCCGGACGCCCCGAAACCGCACCAGGGGCTGACGTACCTGATGTTCGACCTGCGGGCGGCCGGGGTCACGGTGCGGCCCATCGGCCGCCTCGACGGCAAGCCGGCGTTCGCGGAGCTCTTCCTCGACGAGGTCTTCGTACCGGACGAGGACGTGATCGGGGAGCCCGGGCAGGGCTGGCGGATCGCGATGTCGACCACCGGCAGCGAACGCGGGCTGACCCTGCGCTCCCCCGGCCGTTTCCTGGCGGCGGCCGGCCGGCTGGCCGCGCTGTGGCGGGAGCAGGGCGATCCGGCCGACACGGCGCTGCGCGACCGGGTGGCCGACGCGGTGGTCGGGGCGCGCGCCTACGAGCTGTTCACCTGGGCCGGCGCCTCCCGGTTCGCCGCGGGCGGGGCCGCCGGTGCCGAGTCCAGCCTGAACAAGGTGTTCTGGTCGGAGTACGACATCGCCCTGCACGAGACGGCGCTGGACCTGCTGGGGGCGGACGCCGAGCTCGCGGACGGGGAATGGGCCGAGCCCTGGATCTTCTCGCTGGCCGGGCCGATCTACGCGGGGACGAACGAGATCCAGCGCGACATCATCGCCGAGCGGCTGCTCGGCCTGCCGAAGGGCCGCCGCTGATGCGTTTCCTGCCGACCGACGAGCAGTCGGACTTCGCCCGTACGCTGCGCTCGCTGCTGGGCTCGGCGCAGGTCCCGGCGGCGGTACGGGCCTGGGCGGACGGCGATCACGGGCCCGGCCACGAGCTGCGGTCGCGGCTGGCGGCGACGGGCCTTTTCGCGCTGGCCGCGCCCGAGGCGTACGAGGGCGCCGGCCTGCTCCCCCTGGAGCTGTCGCTCGGCTTCGTGGAGCTGGGCCGGGCGGGGATGCCGGGTCCGGTGGTGGAGAGCGCGGCGGTGTCGGTGCTGCTGTCGGAGCTGGGGGACGAGGCGCTCGCCAAGCGGTTCCTGCCGGGCCTGGTCGCGGGCGAGGCCTGGGCCACGCTGACGCTGCCGGGCGGGAGCCCGTACGCCCTGGACGCGGACGCGGCGGCGCACTGCCTCACCGTCTCGGCGGCGGGCGAGCTGCGGCTGGCGGCCCCGGGGACGGGGGAGGTACTGCGGTCGACGGACCCCGCGCGGCGGCTGTCGCGGCCCTCGGCGGCCGGGGGCGAACTCCTCGCGGCGGGACCGGCGGTGGCGCGGGCGGCAGCGGCGGCCGGGCGCTGGGCCCGGCTGCTGACGGCGGCCCAGTGCCTGGGGGTGGGCGAGGCCCTGTTGGCACGGACGGTCGGGTACGTGAAGCAGCGCACGCAGTTCGGGGCGCCGATCGGCTCCTTCCAGGCGGTCAAGCACCGGCTGGCGGACACCCTCCTGGCCCTGGAGTTCGCCCGCCCGCTGCTGTGGGCGGCGGCGCTGTCGACGGCCCCCGGCGACGTGGCGGCCGCGAAGCTGCGCTGCGGCGAGGCCGCGTACCGGGCGGCCATGACGGCGCTCCAGCTCCACGGCGCGGTCGGCTACACCGAGGAGCTGGACCTGTCGCTGTGGCTGCGCAAGGCACGCCCGCTGCGGGACGCCTGGGGCACGCCGTCGGCCTGCCGCGCGGAGGTGCTGCGGTCGGTCACACCCGGGTGACGTGGAGGCCGACCACGTAGCTCTCCTCGACGGTGCCGTCGGGGAAGAGCGGGGCCAGCCGCTGCCGTTCCGCTGCGAAATACGCGCGCGTGCCGGCCTCGCCCAGCATCAGGAAGGCGGAGTGGCTGGCGAGATTGGCGAGGTGCGCGTCCAGCGGAATGCGCCGGGACCAGCGCACGGAGCGGGTGGTGAACGCGCCGAGCCCGCGGGGCAGCGTACGGAATCCGCTGCCCTTGGCCGCCCCGAAGAAGTCCGCCAGGCGTGCCTCCTGCTCGGCGATCCAGGGCACGGTGAGGTCCGCGTCGTTCCACCAGATGCAGAGCGCGCCGCCGGGCCGCAGCACGCGGCGGGCCTCGGGGACCGAGCGGGCCGGGTCGGTCCAGTGCCAGGCCTGGGCGTAGGTGAGCAGGTCGAACGCGCCGGTGGCCAGCGGGAGCCGGTCGCCGTCGCCGCGCACGACCGGGATCTGGGGGTGCGCCCCTGCGCAGCTGGGCGGCCATCCCGTCCCCGGGCTCCACGGCGAGCACCTCGGCGCCGCGCTCGTGCAGCAGGGCGGTGGCGATCCCGGTGCCCGCGCCCACGTCGGCCACGCGCGCCCCGGCGAGCGGGCGCCCGGCGAGCTCCTCGACGGCGTCGAAGAGGGCCGGCGGGTAGCCGGGCCGGTGGGCGGCGTAGGAAGCGGCTGCGGCGTCGAAGGAACGGGCGCGGGTCGTCATGCGTCCATTGTTTTCGATCACGCGTTTTCGATCACACGTACCAGGCGACAAGATCGAGGTATCAGGACATGCGCAGGACCATCTCCGCCATGACGCTGTGCGCCGCGGCGGCGCTGCTGCTCACCGGCTGCGGGAGCGCGGACCCCAAGCCCGCCCCGGAGGGCGGGAAGCAGCAGCCGCAGCCCGCCGCCTCCCAGCAGCAGGGCCAGAGCCCCTCGTCGGCGCCGGCCGGCTCGGGCGGGGGCGCGAGGCACGAGGTGACCCTGGAGGTCGGCGGCACGGGGAAGACGGCCGTCATGTACAGCGGCATCGGCAGCGGTTTCGAGCAGCAGACCCTGCCGTGGTCGAAGTCGGGCACGGCCGAACTCACCGCCGCGGAGCAGAAGGTGGGCTACCTGGTCAGCGTCGTCCCCGGCACGATCACGGGCTCCGACGGCAAGCTCCAGCAGGCCCCCTGCACCATCAAGGTCGACGGCAAGGTGGTCGCGGAGAGCGACGGCGTCACGAACGCCAAGGGCTGCTCGTACAAGATCAAGCACTAGCCGGCCGGCCGGCCCCTCGGGAGTCCGCGTCGTCAGGTCCGGGAGCGGCGCAGGGAGATCCGGACCAGGAGCGCGCTCTGGAGCAGGAGGAGGGCGCCGGTGCCGGTGGCCTGCCACAGCGGCCGTTCGGGGCGGCCGCCCGGGGCCCAGGCCGGCCCGTGGGGGTCTACCGTCACCGTCAGCCGTGCGCCGACCGCGAGGTCGAGGGTGACCGGGCCGGGCAGGTCGCGGCCCGCCTCGGTGCGCAGGCGCAGGGACGGGGACAGTCCTGCACCGTCCTCCACCATCGTCCGCTGCGCGACCACCGCGGTCTCCTCCCGGCCCCGGTCGTGCAGGACGTGCCGGTCCCAGGTGATGCCGCCGAGCACGGCGATCCCGACGGCGGTGAGGGCGACGGCGGTGCGGGCCACGAACTCGGCGTCGGTGCCGTGCGGTACGGCCGCGCCGGCGACGAAGACGGCCAGCAGGACCGGGACCCAGAGCCCTTCCGGGCCGCGCAGCATCCAGATCGCACCGAACTCCACTGCCAGGAGCAGGCAGTTGCGCAGGACCGCTCCGGGCAGTCGCCGTATTCGATCAGCCATGGACACATCATGCACGGGCCCGGCGGGCCGGGGGGTGCCCTGTCCGTCAGGCGGTCGTCATTCCGCCGTCGACGGTGAACTCGGCGCCCGTCACGTACGAGGACGCGTCCGAGCAGAGGAAGAGGACGAGCTCGGCGACCTCCTCGGGCCGCCCGATCCGGCCCAGGGGCAGGTGCGAGAAGTCCCGGCCCTCGACGGCTCCGGCGACCATCGGGGTGTCGATGGCCCCGGGGTGCACCGAGTTCACGCGGATCCGGTCCCCGGCGAGATCGAGCGCCGCCGACCGGGTCAGTCCGCGCAGCCCGAACTTGGTGGATCCGTAGGCCGCGTGGCCCGGGATCCCGACCAGTCCGGCGGTGGAGGAGACGTTGACGACGGAGCCGCCGCCTGCCGCCCGCAGTACGGGGGCGAGCGCCTGGATCCCGAGGAAGGGCCCCAGCAGGTTGACGCGCAGCAGGGCCTCGAAGTCGTCGAGCCGCTGCTCCTCCACGTGGGCGGTGCGCCACAGGGCGGCGTTGTTGACCAGCGCCGACACCGTGCCGAAGGCCCGGACCGACGCGGTGACCACCGCCGCCCAGCTCGCGGGGTCCGCGACGTCGTGGCGGACGTACAGCCCGTCACCGCCCAGCTCGGCGGCGACGGCCCGGCCCTCGTCCTCCCGTACGTCGGTGACGACGACCCGCGCCCCGGCCTCCGCGAACAGCCGGGCCCCGGCGGCCCCCTGCCCGCGCCCGGCGCCGGTGATGACGACGACCTTCCCGTCGAGCCCGGCGCGCACCATGGAGCCCCTCCCCCTGTATGACTACCAGTCATATCTCTAGCAGTCGTATCCCTCGGGGGGAAGGGCGCCACCGGGCCGCCGCGAGCGGGGGGGCGGGGCGGGGTCAGTCGATCGGCTCGCCGTCGTACTTGCCGTCGACGCAGATCCACGAGCCCCTGGTGGACTCGTACTCCACGCTCCCGCCACCGTCCACACATCTCTGCCCGCCGATCGCGGGCACCGCAGCTTGCGCGACAGGGGTCCCGGCGCCAACAGCGGCCAACACAACGCAGACAACCATCCCGAGCAGTCGTGTACGCATCAGAACCTCCCACGAGGACGCGCGACCCGGTCATTACCACCCTCGTCTTGCCCCTGTCGAGGCGCGCACCCTGTTACTCCATTCGAGTGACGGCTCCGCACCCGCCATTGCACGGGAGGCGCTCCTGGCAGAGGCCCTCCAGCGGCGTGCCCCCGAGTGTGGGCGCAGGCTGGCGCCATGGACATCAAGCCCGAGGTGGCCGTAGGGCCACCGGATGACGACGGCCTGCGGAAGGTCGTGATCGACGGCAAGAGCAAAGGCAAAGTGTGGAGCCACCACGAACTGCAGAAGGTCCTGCGTCGCTCCGGCGTATCACCCAAGGGCGACATCGATTGGCAGGGCGGAGACATCAGCGTGTGGCCGGCTCACACCTTGGGGCGACGCCTCACCGGCTCCGTCATGGCACTCGGCTTCCTCGCGACTGCAGGCATGTGCGCCTGGATAGGGATGAAGGATTCCTTCGACGCCCTCACCTTCGCCGGTCGGGTGACAGGCTTCCTCTTCCTACTCATGGCCATCGTGGAAGTGATCGCCTTCGTGGCCAGCTTCGACTACTGGCGCAAGCGGCAAATGGACCACTCCGGGCCGGCCCTTCTCCTCGGAGCGGTGGTCGAGTTCTTCGTCGGTGCGACGCTGCTCCTGCTGCTCCTCGCCAACGAGGGCAGACCGACAAATGTGTTGTGTCTGCTGCTCTGGATAGCCCTTATAGTCTGCGCCACATGGTCCCTTTGGCTCCTCTGTCGCCAGCGGGTCTGGAAGGCGCTACGCAATCCTGGCCGCATCGCGATCGGGGCGGTCGTCTCCACCGCCCTCGTCACTACTAACTTGGCCTACACCCAGATTTACCTGCCCTCCATCTCGCGCCCGCTGGTGCAGGGCACCGCTGAAATCGGAATGCCGAGCCTGAACAGGGCAGGCACGAAGATGTACCTGCGAGTCCGCCTACACCTCAAGAACTCCGGCGAGGTCCCGGTTCACATCCTCGGCAGCATCTATTGGATCCACGTCAAACTCGCCAAAGACCCGCAAGACGACTACAAACTGATCAGACCCGGCGAGCTGGTCAAACCACCGGGGCGGGAGCTGGCTCCGGGGGAGGAGGTTTCGACGGACATTGTCGCCGAAATCAAAAACCCCGAGGACGCCGACTACGAAGCGGTCGCAGCCCAAGTGGAGGCTTACGCGTTCAGACAGGACAGGATGAAACTGGACAGCGAGTTCGCCACCGGAAAGTGGCGGGAAAAACTCGAAAAGGAAGGGAAAGAGAACGACCCACCGAGCCCAGTCCCGGACAAAAGGGAATATTTCAGGTACCAGTCAAAAATATCCCAGAGCAGCGAACTTCTTAATTTGACGCGTGGGCGAGAACGCGTGACGGTCTGGTGGCTGTATCGCCCCCTGCCGGTCGTCTATGTCGATGTCGGCAGTCCGGGCGAAAAAACGAAGGTCTTCAAGTTCGACAAAATTTCGCAGCAGGCACAGGCGATCGACCGGTACGGCCTGGCCTTCATACGCGGCTCGTTCATCCAGACGCCGTACGCGCAGCTCCTCAAGGAGGCCCAGGCCAAGCGCCCGAAGTGACCGGGGCCCGCGGCCAGCCCCGTACCCTCGCCCCATGACGAGCAGCGCCATCAGCCTCCGCAAGGTCGAGGAGTCGGCTCCGGCCCTCGTGAACCTCTACAAGAGCGCCGGGATATCCCTGCGCAAGCACGGCATGGAGGGCGGACGGGCGGCCGTCTACCTGGTCCTGGACTACTCCGGGTCGATGCGCCCGTACTACCAGGACGGCAGCGTGCAGGCCCTCGCGGACCGGGTGCTGGGACTGTCCGCGCACCTGGACGACGACGCCCGCGTACCGGTGGTGTTCTTCTCCACCGAGGTCGACGCGGTGGAGGAGATCTCCCTCCCCGGACACGAGGGCCGAGTCACCGAGATCGCGTCCCGCCTGGGCCACATGGGCAAGACCGCCTACCACGCGGCGATGGACGCGGTGATCGACCACTACCTCGACTCCGGGTCCACCACACCCGCCCTCGTCGTCTTCCAGACCGACGGCGGGCCGATCAACAAGCTCGCGGCCGAGAAGTACCTGTGCAAGGCGGCCCGGCTGCCGCTCTTCTGGCAGTTCGTCGGCTTCGGCAACACCCGCAGCACGCAGTTCGACTTCCTGCGCCGGCTGGACGAGCTGCCGGTGCCCGCGAAGCGGCCCGTGGACAACGCGGGCTACTTCCACGCCGGCCAGGACCCCCGCGCCGTACCGGACGGCGAACTGTACGACCGGCTCGTCGGGGAGTTCCCCGCCTGGCTGGCGGCGGCACGCCGTGCGGGCATCGTGCGCGCCTGACCCGGGCCCGCCGGTGCCCGCGCTTTGATGGACGTATGACGCATACCAGTTGGGCAGTCTTCGAGAAGGCGGAACCGGACCTCGCGGCGGCCGTCCGGGCCCGCTTCGCGCAGTACCCGCACCACGTCCTGGCCACCCTGCGCAAGGACGGCTCCCCCCGGGTGAGCGGCCTGAACGTCGACATCCGGGGCGGGGAGCTGTGGCTCGGGATGATGGCCGGCTCGATGAAGGCCAGGGACCTCCAGCGCGACCCCCGCTTCGCCCTGCACACCAATCCGGGCGAGGGCGAGACCATGCCGGACGGGGACGTACGGATCTCCGGGCGTGCGGTGGAGCTCGTCGACCCGCCGGAGCTGCACCGGTACGCGGAGGAGACGGAGACCCCGCACCCCTTCCATCTCTTCTACGCCGACCTGACGGAGGTCGTCCACGTCGGCATCGAGGGCGACGACCTGGTGGTGCGGACGTGGCTCCCGGACCACGGCCTGCGCACCCAGCGCCGCGGCAACGACGACGAACCACCGCGCGAGGACCCGGCGCCGACGGCCCCGTGACGGGAGCGTGGCATTCAGATGCGCGAGCTGTAACGATCTCCCGTGCGGCGTGCATCCGATGCCACGGCGGGCATCCTGACCGCACCGGGCTGAACCCATGTCAGCCGATCGGCCGGGCACCCGGCCGACCAACCGGAGAGCCGCCACGGGGGATCGTGATGCACACCGACCGCAAGACACCCGGACACACCCGGACACCGGCGTTCCTGAGCCTGACGGCCGCCGCGCTCCTCGCGGCGACCACGGCCTGCGGGCCCGGAACCGACGACAAGCCGGCCACCACGGCCCCTCCGAAGCCCTCCGCCCCCGCCCCCACCCCGGGAGCCGCCTCGCCCCCGGCCACCTCTCCCGTGCCCCGACCGGGCGAGGCGGAGGGCGAACCGGTGGGCAAGAACAACAACTGCTCCGACGAGTACGCCCACGTGTCGGTGGAGTGGGCCGTCCCGCCGGCGAAGGACGACTCCAAGCTCCTGCTCACCGTGGTCAACACCGGCCCCAGGACCTGCCTGCTGACCACCTACCCGGTACTGCGGGTCAAGGACGGGCACGGCCGGCTGGTGGCCGTCTTCGAAAACAGCAAGCCCGAGACCCCGGTGGTCCTCGGCCCCGGCAAGGAGGCCTACGCGGGCCTGCTCGCCCGGCAGGGCGGCAAGGGAGCCGGCACGCGCACGACCGACCTCGCGCTCGCCCCGCACGGCCAGAGCCCCGAGGAGGACACGGGTGAGGGAACGCTCCTCCAACTGCCCTCCGGCGGGGTGTACATGGACGACCAGGCACGCGTGACGTACTGGCAGAGCACCTCGGAGAACGCGGCGTCACCGCTGTTCAACCGCTGAGCCCGGCCGCCGGGGCGGGGGCCCTGAGTACGCGTACTCAGGCGGATGTCAGTACCGCTGGGTAGCGTCGCGACTGTCCGACGGACGGACGGTACGAGAACCTGGGGGACGACATGAAGAAGCGCACCGCAGCCCTGGCCGCCCTGGCACCGGCGTTCGCCCTGGCCCTGGCGGCCACCCCGGCGCAGGCCGCGCCGACGGGCGAGATCATCGGCTACCCGGGCCCGGACGGCCTGATCTGGATCGCCGACCAGGCCGGCTCCGGCGGCTTCGTCTCGGGCGGCCTCTCCTCGCGTCTGGACACGTTCATCACCTTCGGATGCGCGGGCGGCGGCACCATAGAGGTGGCCTTCCACCTCGACAACCACCCGGACCGCGACCCGGCGCCCTTCACGGTCGACTGCCCCGAGACCGACCCGGCCCGCGTCACCGTCCCCCTCGGCACCGGCCTCCACGGCGGCTTCGGAGCCCGGGTGACCGCCTCGACCCCGACCACCCACTGGGGCGCCACGGTCACCCAGCCCGAGTAACCCGGCAGGGATCGAAGCGCCCGCCACACCCGGCGGGCGCTTCAGGGGCAGTGCTGAACGGTCCGGATGAACGACACCCACGGGGCGGCGGCGAAGACGATCACCGGGCTGGTGTCGGCCAGCTTGCTGTCGCGGACGGGGACGATACCGGGGAGGTCGTCTGACACCTCTACACAGCTGCCGCCGTCCCCATTGCTGTAAGAGGACTTGCGCCACGTCACCTGGTTTACGTCCGCACGCATGTCGCGTACTCCTCCGCCACCGACTCGACCAGGGTCAGGGACACCTCCGGCGACAACGCAGCAGCCCTGGCAAGATCGTACGACTTCCAATGGCGCTGTACCAGGGCCGGATAGTCGAGCAGTTGCCCCGCGTAGGGGCCTTCCGTGTACGCCACGTCGGGCGCTTCGGCGAACTGCATGATGGCCATCATCGACCCGACTGCCCCGTGGGCCCCGGCAGTGAACGGCACGACCTGCACCAGGATCCGGTGGGCATGGGCGTATGAAGCGATCTGCCGCAGTTGGGCTGCCATCACCTCAGGTCCCCCGACTGCCGTCCGCAGGACCGCCTCGTGCAGGACGATCCACATCTCGGGTGCCTCTGGATCGCTGAGGAGCCGCGCCCGTTCGGTGCGGGCCGCGACCAGGGCATCGACACGCTCTTTGAGCGCGGTGGGACTCGTGGCCCGGATTACCGCTCGGGCGTAGGCCTCGGTCTGGAGCAGCCCCGGAACCAGAGTGGGAGCGTATTCGTAGATGGCCGTCGCCAACCCCTCCAACTCGGCCGCGTTGGCGAAGTACTCGCTGTGCTTGGACTTGAACGCCCTGGCCAGGCGGAAGAAGTAGTCCCCCGTGTTCAGCTCCCGGTCGATGAGTTTCGCGATCTCCGGGCGCAGTCGACGGCGGCCGCTCTCCATCATCCCGACGTACGCCCCCGTGGCGAAGATGCGCTCGCCCAGCCCCTCCTGGGTCAGGCCTGCCGCCTCGCGCTTCCCCCGCAGTTCCTCGCGGGCGAACTCCTCCGGCGTCTGCGCCCCACCCTCGTCATTCGGCTTCGCCATGAGCCAACTCCCCGCGTCCGCAGTGGTGCCCCTCGCTCCGCGGAAAGCGTAGTCCTCGCCCCGCCCGCGGTTCAGCGGAACGCATTGATACGACTACGGAACGCCACGGCGCCCGCCACCCCTGGTCGGGGACGTGGCGGGCGCCGTGTCGGGTGTTCCGTACGCCGTTGTACGGACCGTATGAGGGGTCCCGCCCTTCGCGGGGCGGGGGTGCTGCCGGTGGCTACACCGTCAGCGAGCGGTCCGTCGGCTTGACCGGGTACGGGAGGGTGCTGCTGCCGGTCAGGAAGCGGTCCACGCCGCGGGCGGCCGAGCGGCCCTCCGCGATGGCCCAGACGATGAGCGACTGGCCGCGGCCCGCGTCGCCGGCGACGAAGACGCCGTCGACGTTGGTCGCGTAGGAGGCGTCGCGGTCGATGTTGCCGCGGGCGTCCAGCTCGACGCCGAACTGCTGGACCAGGCCGTTGGCCTGGTCGGTGCCCGTGAAGCCCATCGCCAGGGTCACCAGCTGCGCGGGGAGGACGCGCTCGGTGCCGGGCTTCTGGACGAGCTTGCCGTCGACGAACTCGACCTCGACCAGGTGCAGGGCCTGGACGTTGCCGTCCTCGTCGCCCTCGAAGTGGGTGGTGGAGACGGAGTAGACCCGCTCGCCGCCCTCCTCGTGGGCCGAGGTGACCTTGTAGAGCATCGGGAAGGTCGGCCACGGCTGGTTGGCGCTGCGCTCCTCGCCCGGCTTCGGCATGATCTCCAGCTGCGTGACGGAGGCCGCGCCCTGGCGGTGGGCGGTGCCCACGCAGTCCGCGCCGGTGTCGCCGCCGCCGATGACGACGACGTGCTTGCCCTCGGCGGTGATGGGCGGGGCCAGGAAGTCGCCCTCCTGGACCTTGTTCGCGAGCGGCAGGTACTCCATCGCGAAGTGGATGCCGTTCAGCTCGCGGCCCGGGACCGGCAGGTCGCGCGAGACGGTGGCGCCGGCCGCGACGACGACCGCGTCGAACCGCTTGCGCAGGTCGGTCGCCGTGATGTCACGGCCGACCTCGATGCCCGTGCGGAACTTGGTGCCCTCCGCGCGCATCTGCTCGATGCGGCGGTTGATGTGCACCTTCTCCATCTTGAACTCGGGGATGCCGTAGCGCAGCAGGCCGCCGATGCGGTCGGCGCGCTCGTACACGACGACGGTGTGGCCGGCCCGGGTCAGCTGCTGGGCGGCGGCCAGGCCGGCCGGGCCCGAGCCGATCACGGCGACGGTCTTGCCGGACAGGCGCTCGGGGGCCTGCGGGGTGACGTCCCCGTTGTCCCACGCCTTGTCGATGATCGAGACCTCGACGTTCTTGATGGTGACGGCCGGCTGGTTGATGCCGAGCACGCAGGCCGACTCGCACGGGGCCGGGCACAGGCGGCCGGTGAACTCCGGGAAGTTGTTCGTCGCGTGCAGTCGCTCCGACGCCGCCGCCCAGTCGTCGCGGTAGGCGTAGTCGTTCCACTCGGGGATCAGGTTCCCGAGCGGGCAGCCGTTGTGGCAGAACGGGATGCCGCAGTCCATGCAGCGGCCGGCCTGCTTGCTGATGATCGGCAGCAGCGAGCCCGGGACGTAGACCTCGTTCCAGTCCTTCAGCCGGTCGGCGACGGGACGGGAGCAGGCGGTCTCGCGCGTCGTGGTGAGGAAGCCCTTCGGGTCAGCCATTGGTCGCCGCCTCCATCATCTTCTCCGTGGTCTCGGATTCCGAGAGTCCGGCGAGCTCAGCGGCGTCCTTGGCGGCGAGCACTGCCTTGTACGTGGTCGGGATGATCTTGCTGAAGCGGTCCACCGCGACGGACCAGTCAGCCAGGAGCTTCGCGGCCACGGTCGAGCCGGTCTCCTCCTCGTGGCGGCGCACCACATCGTGCAGCCACTGCTTGTCCGCGTCGGACAGGGCCTCGACCGCGCCCGCGTTGCCGACGTTGACGTTGTTGGGGTCGAGGTCGATGACGTACGCGACGCCGCCCGACATGCCGGCCGCGAAGTTGCGGCCCGTCTCGCCGAGGACGACGGCCGTGCCGCCGGTCATGTACTCGCAGCCGTGGTCGCCCACGCCCTCCGAGACGACCAGGGCACCGGAGTTGCGGACGCAGAAGCGCTCGCCGGTGCGGCCGCGCAGGAACATCTCGCCGCCGGTGGCTCCGTAGCCGATGGTGTTGCCGGCGATGGTGGAGTATTCGGCGAGGTGGTCGGCGCCGCGGTCCGGGCGGACGACGATCCGGCCGCCGGAGAGGCCCTTGCCGACGTAGTCGTTGGCGTCGCCCTCCAGGCGGAGGGTGATGCCCTTCGGGACGAAGGCGCCGAAGGACTGGCCCGCGCTGCCGGTGAAGGTCAGGTCGATGGTGTTGTCGGGCAGGCCCGCACCGCCGAACTTCTTGGTGACATGGTGGCCGAGCATCGTGCCGACGGTCCGGTTGATGTTCCGGATCGAGACCTGGGCGCGGACCGGCAGGGCCGCCTCGGCGGTCTCGGCGTTCAGCGCGTCGGCCGCGAGCTCGATCAGCTCGTTGTCGAGGGCCTTCTCCAGGCCGTGGTCCTGCTCGATCAGGGCGTGGCGGACCGCGCCCTCGGGCAGCTCGGGCACGTAGAAGAGCGGCTCCAGGTCGAGGCCCTGCGCCTTCCAGTGCGAGACGGCCTTGGTGGTGTCGAGGAGTTCGGCGTGGCCGACGGCCTCCTCGATCGTGCGGAAGCCCAGCTCGGCGAGGATCTCGCGCACCTCCTCCGCGATGAACTCGAAGAAGTTCACGACGAATTCGGGCTTGCCGGAGAAGCGGTCCCGCAGGACCGGGTTCTGCGTGGCGATGCCGACCGGGCAGGTGTCCAGGTGGCAGACGCGCATCATGACGCAGCCGGAGACGACGAGCGGCGCGGTCGCGAAACCGAACTCCTCGGCGCCGAGCAGCGCGGCGATGACGACGTCGCGGCCGGTCTTGAGCTGGCCGTCGGTCTGGACGACGATGCGGTCGCGCAGGCCGTTGAGCAGCAGGGTCTGCTGGGTCTCGGCGAGGCCGAGCTCCCAGGGGCCGCCCGCGTGCTTGAGCGAGGTGAGCGGGGAGGCGCCCGTACCGCCGTCGTGGCCGGAGATCAGGACGACGTCCGCGTGGGCCTTGGAGACGCCCGCCGCGACCGTGCCGACGCCGACTTCGGAGACCAGCTTCACGTGGATGCGGGCGACCGGGTTGGCGTTCTTGAGGTCGTGGATGAGCTGGGCGAGGTCCTCGATGGAGTAGATGTCGTGGTGCGGCGGCGGGGAGATCAGGCCCACGCCCGGGGTGGAGTGCCGGGTCTTGGCGACCCACGGGTAGACCTTGTGGCCGGGCAGCTGGCCGCCCTCGCCGGGCTTGGCGCCCTGCGCCATCTTGATCTGGATGTCGTCCGCGTTGACCAGGTACTCGCTCGTCACACCGAAGCGGCCGGAGGCGACCTGCTTGATGGAGGAGCGGCGCGCCGGGTCGTACAGGCGCTCCGGGTCCTCGCCGCCCTCACCGGTGTTGGACTTGGCGCCCAGCTGGTTCATGGCGATGGCGAGGGTCTCGTGCGCCTCCTTGGAGATGGAGCCGTACGACATGGCGCCGGTGGAGAAGCGCTTGACGATCTCGGAGACCGGCTCGACCTCGTCGATCGAGATCGACGGGCGGTCGGACTTGAAGCCGAACAGGCCGCGGAGCGTCATCAGGCGCTCGGACTGCTCGTTCACGCGGTCGGTGTACTGCCGGAAGATGTCGTACCGGCGGTTGCGGGTGGCGTGCTGGAGGCGGAAGACCGTCTCCGGGTCGAACAGGTGCGGCTCGCCCTCGCGGCGCCACTGGTACTCGCCGCCGATCTCCAGGGCGCGGTGCGTGGCCGCGACGCCGGAGACCGGGTACGCCTTGGCGTGGCGGGCGGCCACCTCCTTGGCGATGACGTCCAGGCCGGCGCCGCCGATCTTGGTGGCGGTGCCGTTGAAGTAGGTTTCGACGAACTCGTCGTTCAGGCCGACGGCCTCGAAGACCTGGGCGCCGCGGTAGGAGGCGACGGTGGAGATGCCCATCTTGGACATGACCTTCAGGACGCCCTTGCCGAGCGCGTAGATCAGGTTCTTGATGGCCTGCTCCGGCTCCAGGCCGGACAGGAAGGTACCGGCGCGCAGCAGGTCCTCGACGGACTCCATGGCGAGGTACGGGTTGACCGCGGCGGCGCCGTAGCCGATGAGCAGGGCGACGTGGTGGACCTCGCGGACGTCGCCGGCCTCGACGAGCAGGCCCACCTGGGTGCGCTGCTTGGTGGCGATGAGGTGGTGGTGCACGGCGGCGGTGAGCAGCAGCGAGGGAATCGGCGCGTGCTCGGCGTCGGAGTGGCGGTCCGAGAGGACGATGAGGCGGGCGCCGCCCGCGATGGCCGCGTCGGCCTCGGCGCGGATCTCCTCGATGCGGGCGGCGAGTGCGTCGCCGCCGCCGGAGACCCGGTAGAGGCCGGAGAGCGTGGCGGCCTTCATGCCGGGCATGTCGCCGTCGGCGTTGATGTGGATGAGCTTGGCCAGCTCGTCGTTGTCGATCACCGGGAACGGCAGGGTGACGCTGCGGCAGGACGCGGCGGTCGGCTCCAGCAGGTTGGACTGCGGGCCGATCGAGGACAGCAGCGAGGTGACGAGCTCCTCGCGGATGGCGTCCAGCGGCGGGTTGGTGACCTGCGCGAACAGCTGGGTGAAGTAGTCGAAGAGCAGCCGGGGGCGCTCGGACAGGGCCGCGATCGGGGAGTCCGTGCCCATGGAGCCGAGCGGCTCGCCGCCGGTACGGGCCATCGGCGCGAGGATGACACGCAGCTCTTCCTCGGTGTAGCCGAAGGTCTGCTGGCGGCGGGTGACGGAGGCGTGCGTGTGCACGATGTGCTCGCGCTCGGGCAGGTCCGTCAGCTCGATCTCGCCGGTCTCCAGCCATTCGGCGTAGGGGGCGGCGGAGGCGAGCTCGTTCTTGATCTCGTCGTCCTCGACGATCCGCTTCTGGGCGGTGTCGACGAGGAACATCTTGCCGGGCTGCAGGCGGCCCTTGCGGACGACCTTGGCCGGGTCGATGTCGAGGACGCCGACCTCGGAGCCGAGGACGACGAGGCCGTCGTCGGTGACCCAGTAGCGGCCGGGGCGCAGGCCGTTGCGGTCGAGGACCGCGCCGACCTGGGTGCCGTCGGTGAAGGTGACGCAGGCCGGGCCGTCCCAGGGCTCCATCAGCGTGGAGTGGTACTGGTAGAACGCGCGGCGGGCCGGGTCCATGGAGGTGTGGTTCTCCCACGCCTCGGGGATCATCATCAGCACGCTGTGCGGCAGCGACCGGCCGCCGAGGTGGAGCAGCTCCAGGACCTCGTCGAAGGAGGCCGAGTCGGAGGCGTCCGGGGTGCAGATGGGGAAGATGCGGTCGAGTGCGCCCTCGCCGAAGGCGGTCGACGCAAGCTGGGACTCGCGGGCCTTCATCCAGTTCCGGTTGCCCTTGACCGTGTTGATCTCGCCGTTGTGCGCGACGAAGCGGTACGGGTGGGCGAGCGGCCAGGACGGGAAGGTGTTGGTGGAGAAGCGCGAGTGGACCAGGGCGAGCGCCGAGGCGAAGCGGCGGTCGGAGAGGTCGGGGAAGAAGGGCTCCAGCTGGCCGGTGGTCAGCATGCCCTTGTAGACGATGGTGCGGGCGGAGAGCGACGGGAAGTACACGCCGGCCTCGCGCTCGGCGCGCTTGCGCAGCACGAACGCCTTGCGGTCCAGCTCGATGCCGGTGCTGCCGTTGCTGACGAACAGCTGGCGGAAGGCGGGCATGGTGGCGCGGGCGCCGTTGCCAAGCAGGTCGGGGGTGACCGGGACCTCGCGCCAGCCGAGGACCGTGAGGTCCTCCTCGGCGGCGATGGCCTCGATCTGCTCCGCGGCGACGGCCTGTGCGGTGCCGTCGGCGGGGAGGAAGGCGATGCCGACGGCGTAGGCGCCGGCCTCGGGGAGGTCGAATCCGGCGACCTCGCGCAGGAAGGCGTCCGGCACCTGGGACAGGATTCCCGCGCCGTCGCCGGAGTCCGGCTCGGAGCCGGTGGCGCCACGGTGCTCGAGGTTCCGCAGAACGGTCAGGGCCTGCTCAACGAGGGTGTGGGTGGCCTCGCCGGTGAGGTTCGCCACGAATCCGACGCCGCAGGCGTCCTTCTCGTTGCGCGGGTCGTACATGCCCTGCTGGGCGGGGCGACCGTCCATGGGCGACCAGGCGGTGTTCAGGCCGGTCGCGGAGTGCGTGGATGCGGAACGCATCGGCTCTCCCGTCGTCGTCGTGGCATATGTGCATAGCCGAGGGACGACGTTGGCCCTCTGCGAAATTTCGTGCAGATTACATGATGACGACAATCCCGAGAAGCGGATATGCCATTCCAGCATGCGGACACTGCGCGAGGCGGAAAGAGGGGACTCTCGCGGCGCTCTACGGGCGGATCGCGGGGCGGCTGGGGGCAATCCCGGCGTGTTCCCGCGCTATCCCGGCGTAGCACGTGGGGCGAAGGTCCCGGCACAGGGCGAGCATCGTTGCCCGCCCGGAGTCCTGGAGTAATGCCCGGCGGACACGGGATCGAAACCGCCGAGTAACGGACTACTTATGTTGCGTACTGCATAGTGTCTCACTCCGAAGGCGGTCAGCCTATGGCTGCGCCGATCCAGGTTCCCAGGACGTACGTCACACCGGCCGCCGCTCCGCCGAGCAGGAGCTGGCGCAGGCCGCTGTACCACCAGGACCGGGCGGTGACCCGGGCGACGACCGCGCCGCAGGCGAAGAGCCCGGCCAGCGCGAGCAGCACCGCCGGCCACAGGGCCGTGGCGCCGAGCAGGTAGGGCAGTACGGGCAGCAGCGCGCCCAGCGCGAAGGAGCCGAAGGACGAGACGGCGGCCACGAGCGGCGACGGGAGGTCGTCGGGGTCGATGCCGAGCTCCTCGCGGGCGTGGATCTCCAGAGCCTGCTCCGGGTCGCGGGACAGCTGCATGGCGACTTCGCGGGCGAGCGCCGGCTCGACACCGCGGGAGACGTAGAGCTCGGCGAGCTCCTCCATCTCGTCGACGGGGTGCTTGCGCAGCTGCTGCCGCTCGACGTCGAGCTCGGCGAGGACCAGCTCGCGCTGCGAGGCCACGGAGGTGTACTCGCCGGCGGCCATCGAGAAGGCTCCGGCGGCGAGTCCGGCGAGTCCGGTGATCACGATGGTCTGCGGGGCGACGGCTCCGCCGGCCACGCCGGTCATGAGGGCGAGGTTGGAGACGAGCCCGTCCATCGCGCCGAAGACGGCCGGCCGCAGCCATCCACCGTTGACGTCGCGGTGGGTGTGGTTGTCGCGGTGGGCGGTGTGCAGCGGTGCGTCGATGTCGATGATGGACATGCGTGGTGCCTCCCCTTATCTCCCCATTGGTGCGAACGGACGCCATGACGCGTCCCGCTTGCCCTGAACGCCTCGAAACTACGCACGATTTTCGTGGCCCGCCAGCAAGGAAGGCCGTACTTACCTGCGGTTTTGCGCCTCGGCGACCGGGTGACGCCGGAGTTCCCGGGGTGTTTCGCGACGCGCGACAAACCGCATGACATGGAACAAATCCCCCAAGGGCTCATGATGAGCCCCATCCACGTGGGAGAGGCGCGCCAATGGAGCCGGTGAAGCAGATTGCATGCAATCCGCAGGTCCTCCTCGAACGGGCCCGGGGCGCCCTCATGGGTCTCGCGGTGGGCGACGCGCTCGGCGCCCCCGCGGAGAACATGAAGCCGTCGCAGATCCGCGCGAAGTGGGGCCGCATCGAGGGCTTCGTGTCGGACGACCCGGCGGGGACGGACGACACCGAGTACGCGATCTTCTCGGGGCTGCTCCTGGCCCGCCACGGCTCGGCGCTCACCGTCTCCCACGTCGAACGGGCGTGGCACCACTGGATCGCGGACCTCGACGAAGGCCCCTTCCGGGGCGCCGGCTTCTCCGAGCGCGGCACCCTGGAGAACCTCCGCCGGGGCCTGGCCGCCCCCATCTCCGCACAGCACCGGCATGCCTGGTCGGACGGACTGGCCATGCGGGCGGCGCCGTTCGGCGTGTTCGCGGCGGGACGGCCCGCCGAGGCGGCGCGCCTGGTGGCCATCGACGGCACGGTCAGCCACGACGGCGAGGGCATCTACGGCGGCCAGGCGGTGGCGGCGGGCGTCGCGGCGGCCATGGCGGGCGGCAGCCCGGCGTCCGTGGTCTCCGCCGCGCTCTCGGTGATCCCGTCCGACTCCTGGACGGCCCGCTCCCTGCGCCGCGCGGTCACCGCCGCCCCGCGCGGGGAACGGGCGGTCCGCTCGGCGGTGGTCATCGGCGGCTACCCGTGGACGGACCTCGCGCCGGAGGCGGTGGGCCTGGCCTTCGGGGCCTTCGCCGCCTGCCGCGGCGACTTCCCGTCCTCGGTGCTCACCGCCGTGAACATGGGCCGCGACGCGGACACCACGGCCGCGGTGGCGGGCGCCCTGGCCGGCGCGATGTCGGGGGCCGCGGCGATCCCGGCCGCATGGGGCTCGGCCATCGGCCCGGTGCGCGGCAGCTGCCTGCCGTCGATGCGGGGCTACCACGTCCTGGACATCGCGGACCTCCTCACCCCCGAATGCGAGGCAGCCCGATGACCGTCCACTCCCCCGACGAGACCACCCCGTCCACCTCGGCTCCCGAGCCCCCCGGCCCACCGGCCCCCCTCGCCGCCGCCCCGAGCGGTCGGCCGCCCCGCCCCGCACCGGCGGGCCCCGAGACGGGCGCCCGGCCGCAGCCGGTTCCGGCCACCCGGGAGACGGCCCTCGCGCAGCCGGCGCCCGGGCCCCGGGAAGCCGCACCGACCGACCCGGCCACCCCGGGCCGTGGGCCGGAGGCCCGCCCGCAGAACGCACCGGCCGGCCCCGGCGCGGGGACACGGATGCAGCCGGTTCCGGCCATCCGGGAAACGCGCCTCGCACGGCACGGGCCGGGCGGCGGCGCGGGCCGGGCCCCCGCGGCACCGGAGGCCGTGGCCGCCGGCCCGGCGACCGACCCGGCCACCCCGGACCGCGGGCCGGAGGCCCGCCCGCAGAACGCACCGGCGGGCCCGGGCCCCGTGTGCGGCGACGGCGACCGGGTGGCAGGCGCGGCCCTCGTCACGGCGCGCGGACAGGGTGGGCGGCCGGGGCCCGTACCGGACGGTCCGGTCGGGTTCGTGGCCGATTCGACGGCACGGGCGGACGGTCCGCTGCGGGCCGTCATCCGGGCCGCGGCGCGGACCGGCGAGGCCCGGACCGGGCCGGCCGTGGAGGACCGCCGCCCCATCGAAGGCCTCCTCCTCGGGCTCGCCGCAGGCGACGCGGCCGGCTGGCCCGCGGCCCGCCACCGCGCCAGCCGGATGCCCGAATGGACCCGCCGCCTCACCCGCGAGCTCGACACCTTCGCCGAGCAGAACGCCACCACCACCCTCCCCGTCCCCATCGCCCTCAACCAGCCCCCGGAGCCGCTCCGGCTCGGCCCGTCCGACGACGCCGAATGGGCGGCCTTCGTCGCCGAGTCCGTGCTCACCGCCGCCGGCGTCCTCCTCAGCGACCTCTCCCGGTCCCGCCGCATGCGCGCCGCCATCGACCTGGCCTGGAACGCCCTCGCCTCCGAGGTCGCCGCGGCCGCGGAACGCGCACCCGAGGTGGAGTCCGCCGTGCTCCCCCTCCGCGCCCGCATCTCCGTCCGCGCCGGCCTCGGCAACCTCGCCACCGGCCTGCGCCCGCCGGCCACCGGCCATGACAACCCGCACTACTTCGACGACGCCGCCTGCGTCCGCGCCTGCGTCCTCGCCGTCGTCCACCCCGGCGACGCCCGGGCCGCCGCCGACCTCGCCGAGTTCGACGCCCGCTACACCCAGGACGGCGACGGCGTGCACGGCGCCCGCGCCATGGCCGCCGCCGTCGCCACCGCCCTCGCCACCGCGGACGTCGACGCCGCCGTGGACGCCGCCCTCGCCCAGCTCCCCGAAGCCACCGAGATCGGCCGCAACGCCCGCCACGCCGTCGGACTGGCCCGCGCCCACGCGGACGGCGGCGCGTTCGCCATCGTCCCGACGCTCGAGCACGAGATCGTGGACCACGTGTACAGCTACGGCATCGCCGCCGCCGAGACCGTCCCCGTGGCCCTCGCCCTCGCGACGGCCGCCCGCGGCAGGGCGACCGAGGCCGTACCGGCCGCCGCCTGCCTGTCGCGCGTCGCGGACTCCGCCCCCGCCCTCGCCGGCGCGCTCACCGGCGCGATCGGCGGCGGCGACTCCATCCCCCCAGCCTGGCGCGACGCCTGCCGCACCCTCTCCGGCTGCGCCCTCCCCCGCCTCGCCGGCACCGACCTCGTGGAACTCGCCGCGCTCCTCGCGCACACGGAACTCACCTCACCCAAAGGATGATTCGGACATGACGCTCACGTTGGAGGACCGGGCCCGCGGGGCCCTCGTCGGCGCCGCCGTCGGCGACGCGCTCGGCGGCCCGGTGGAGGGCTGGACCCCGGACCAGATCGTCGAACGGCACGGCGGACGCGTCCACGGCATCGTCGGCCCGTGGCACGAGAACTGGCGCACGGCCCGCCCCATCGCCCCCTACCACAAGGGCGACGGACACGTCACGGACGACACCTTGATGACGCACGCGCTGGTGCGGGTCTACGAGGCGGTACGGGACCACCTCGACGCGTACGCCGTCGCCGATCACCTGGTCCCGGACCTGATGTCCACCCCGCGCTGGATCCCCGAACTGGAGGCCGAGGCACTGCCGTTGCAGCGGATCTTCCTGGCGGAGAAGTGGATGGTGACCCGCCTGCACTACGCGCACGCCGACCCGCGCGAGGCCGGCACCGGCAACATCGTCAACTGCGGCGCCGCCATGTACATGGCCCCGGTGGGCATCGCCAACGCGGGGAACCCGGCGGGAGCCTACGCCGAGGCCCTCGACATCGCGGGCGCGCACCAGTCCTCGTACGGGCGGGAGGCGGCGGGGGTGTTCGCGGCGGCGGTGGCGGCGGCGTGCGTGCCGGGGGCGACGGCGGCCTCCGTGGTGGAGACGGCCCTGTCCCTGGCCAAGGACGGCACGCGCGCGGCGATCTCGGCCGTCTGCGAAGTGGCCGTCGGCCACCGGGACTTCGAGTCGGCGCTGGCGCCGCTGCGGGCGGCGGTGGCCCCGTACGACTCGGTCGGCCCGGACTACCGCAACCCGTCGCTGGATGCCCGCCGCCCCTCCCGCCTCCACGCCATCGAGGAGCTGCCGATCGCGCTGGGGATGCTGCTCGTCGCGGACGGACGGTACGAGACGGCCGTGCTCGGGGCGGTCAACTACGGGCGGGACTGCGACTCCATCGCCACCATGGCAGGGGCGGTGGCCGGGGCCCTGGGCGGCGAGGCCGCGATCCCGGCCGTCTGGGCGAAGCAGGTGGCCGAGGCCAGCCGGCTGGACCTGCACGCCCCGGCCGTTGCGCTGGCCGCCGTGGCCCGGGAGATCTTCGCCCGGGACATGGCCCGCCGCCGCGCCCACGAATCAGCCTTCGCCGCGATCGCGACCTCCTGATGCCCCCGCCTCCCTGCGACCCCCTCCGCCCCGGACCGGCGGCGCCGCCCGCGGCCGCCGGCCTGCACGCGAGCGAGGACTCGGGCGCTGCACCACCGTCGCCGACGGCGCCCGTTACCGACGCCGCCGCCCCCAGCGAACGCCCCGCCCCCTCCACCGGCCCCCGTTCGGCCACGGGGCCGACCGCTTCCCACCCGCAACCCGACACCGCACCGGAGCCACCGACACCCGTGCTGCGCGCAGCGGCCGGCACGGCGGGCGCCGGCCTGGGCGGCGAACGGCCCGGTGGGGCCGGGCCCGGTCCGGTGGGGAGCGGCCGGCCGGAGCCGTCGCCGCCCGGCTCTGCGGTGCGCCTGACCTGGGCGCAGCCCGAGGATCTCGTCGGGCACGAGCTGCGTCAGGCCGCGGAGGACGGCCGGGACCCCGGTCCCGCCCGGCGGGCCTGGGTGGCCGCCGGCGGCCACCCGGCGCCCGAGCGTGCCGGGGCCTCCCCCACCCCGGCGCCCCCGCACCTGCGGGCCTTGGCGGCCCGCCTGCTGGACGAACTCGCCCGCCTTCCCTCCCCATGGGCCGCCTACGAGCCCACCGCCTGGGAGGCCATCGTCGCCGCCTGCTCGACGGCCGGCTCCCCCTCCCCTGCGGCAGCCGGACCGGCCCGCCCGCAGGCCACCCCGCCCGGACCCGAGGTCCACACCGCAGCCCGGACCGAGGTCCACACCACGGCCCGGCCCGGGGGCGGCACCGCGGTCCGGCCCAAGGCCCATGCCGCAGCCGGCCCCGGGGGCGGGACCGCGGCCGGGGCCGGTCGGTCCGGCGGGGGCGGGTTGCGGGGGCGTCTCGAGGCCGCCTGGGTGGGGCGGGCCGTCGGGTGCCTGCTCGGGAAGCCCGTCGAGAAGCTGCCCCTGGAGGGGATCCGGGCCCTGGCCCGCGCCGCCGGCAACTGGCCGCTCGGCGACTGGTTCACCGCCCGCGGTGTCCCCCCGGACCTTCTCGCCGCCCACCCGTGGAACCGCCGCTCCGCCCCCACCTCCCTCGCCGAGAACATCGACGGCATGCCCGAGGACGACGACCTCAACTACCCCCTCCTCGGCCTCCTCCTGCTCCAACGCCACGGCAAGGCCTTCACCACCGCCGACGTCGCCCGCCTGTGGCTCGACGAGCTGCCGGCCGGGCGTACCTTCACCGCCGAGCGCGTCGCGTACCGCAACCTCCTGCTCGGCCTGGAGCCCCCCGCCACCGCCACCCACCACAACCCCTTCCGCGAGTGGATCGGCGCCCTGATCCGCGCCGACGTGCACGGCTGGACCAACCCCGGCGACCCGGCCGCCGCCGCGGCCCAGGCATACCGGGACGCCGTCCTGACCCACACCGGCAACGGCGTCTACGCAGCCCTCTTCGTCGCCGCCGCCACCGCCGAGGCCGCCACCGGCCGTGCGGACGTCCACACCGCGCTGCGGACCGGTCTGGCCGCCGTACCGCCCCGCTCCCGCCTCGCCGAGGCGGTCCGCTTCGGGATCCGCACGGCCGCCGACGAGGCCGACTTCGACGTCGTCGTCGACCGGCTGCACGGCCGCTACGGGCACTACCACTGGGTGCACGCCGTCCCGAACACCGCCCTGATCGCCGCCGCCCTCACCCACGCCGACGGGGACTTCACCCACTCCGTCTGCCGTGCCGTGTCCGGCGGCTGGGACACCGACTCCAACGGGGCCACGGCCGGTGCCCTCGCCGGGCTGCTCACCGGCTCCCCGGACCGGATCCCGCACCGCTGGACCGCCCCCCTCAAGAACCGCCTCGCCACCACCGTCCCCGGCTTCGACGGCATCGGTTTCGACACCCTCGCCCACCTCACCGCACAGGAGGCAGCACGCTCATGACGGTCATCGCCGTGCTCGGCAGCACCAACATGGACCTCGTCGCCTACGTACCCAAGGCACCCCTCCCCGGGGAGACGGTCACCGGCCGCGCCTTCCGGACCGTCCCCGGCGGCAAGGGCGCCAACCAGGCCGTCGCCGCCGCCCGCTCCGGCGGGAAGGTGGTGATGATCGGCGCGGTCGGGGCCGACGAGTTCGGCGTACGGCTGCGCTCCGCGCTCACCGCCGCCGGCGTCGAGACGGCGGCCCTGCGCACCGTCGAGGGCGCCAGCGGCACCGCGCACATCACCGTGGACGACGAGGGCGGCAACCGCATCGTGGTCATCCCCGGGGCGAACGGCAGCGTCACCGGCCTGGAGGCGGGGGACGAGGCCCGGATCGCCGCCGCCGGCGCCCTCCTCCTCCAGCTGGAACTGCCCATGCCCGCCGTGCTCGCCGGGGCCCGCGCCGCCCGCGCGCACGGCGTGCGTACGGTGCTCACCCCGGCGCCCGTCCAGCCCCTGCCCGCGGAACTCCTCGCCGCGACCGACCTGCTGGTGCCCAACGAGCACGAGGCGGCCGCCCTGACCGGGCTGACCGACCCCCGGCAGGCCGCCGAGGCACTGCTGGCCACCGTGCCCGAGGTGGTCATCACCCTCGGCGCGGCCGGGGTCCTCCATGCGGCACGCGGCCGGGACCCGCTGAGCGTGCCCGCGCCCCGGGTCCGGGCCGTGGACACCACCGCCGCCGGGGACACCTTCGTCGGGGCCCTGGCCGTGGCACTGGGCGAGGGCCGTCCGATGCCGGAGTCGCTGCGCTGGGCCTCGGCGGCGGCCGCGCTCTCGGTGCAGCGCCACGGCGCCCAGGACTCGATGCCGACCCGGTCCGAGACCGACGCGTTCGCGCTGGCCGGGTGGCAGGCGGACCAGGGGCAGGCGGCCGTCGGCCGGGCCGGCGACGGCCGTCCCGCAGGCTCCGGCGACGCCGGAACCGGAGCCGCCTCGTGACCCCCGAGGGGCCCCGGCCCCCCTCGGACACCGCCCGGCCAGGGCACGGAATGGGGCCACTGCGCGGGCTGCGGGTGCTCGATCTCGCCACCCTCTTCGCCGGGCCGCTCGCCGCGACCCTGCTCGGGGACTTCGGCGCCGACGTCGTCAAGGTCGAGCACCCGGCCGTCCCCGACCCCTCCCGCGGCCACGGCCCCGCCAAGGACGGCATCGGCCTGTGGTGGAAACTCCTCGGCCGGAACAAGCGGACCATCACCCTCGACCTGTCCACCCCCGGCGGCCGGGACACGCTGCTGCGGCTCGCCGCCACCGCCGACGTGATCGTCGAGAACTTCCGCCCCGGCACCCTGGAGAAGTGGGGCCTGGGCTGGCCCGAGCTGTCCGCCGCCAACCCGCGCCTGGTCCTGGCCCGCGTCACCGCTTTCGGCCAGCAGGGACCGTACGCCCACCGCCCCGGCTTCGGCACCCTCGCCGAGGCGATGAGCGGCTTCGCCGCGGTCACCGGGGAGCCGGACGGGCCGCCGACCCTGCCGCCCTTCGGGCTCGCCGACTCGATTGCCGCGCTGACCTGCGCGTACGCGGTGATGACAGCGCTCGCGGGACGGGAGCGCACCGGACACGGGCAGGTCGTGGACCTCGCCATCATCGAGCCGATCCTCACCGTGCTCGGCCCGCAGCCGCTCTGGTACGACCAGCTGGGCCACGTCCAGCCCCGCACGGGGAACCGCTCCGCCAACAACGCGCCCCGCAACACCTACCGCAGCGCCGACGGCCGCTGGCTGGCGGTCTCCGCCTCCGCCCAGTCCGTCGCCGAGCGGGTGATGCGGCTGGTCGGCCGGCCGGAGCTGATCACCGAGCCCTGGTTCGCCACCGGCGCCGGGCGGGCCCGGCACGCCGACGTCCTCGACGACGCGGTCGGCGGCTGGATCGCCGACCGCAAGGCGGAGGAGGTCCTGTGCGCCTTCGAGGAAGCCGAGGCGGCGGTCGCGCTCGTCTACGACGTCCGCGACGTGATGGCCGATCCGCAGTTCGCGGCCCTCGACACGGTGACCGAGGTCGACGATCCGGAACTGGGACCCCTGCGGATGCAGAACATCCTCTTCCGGCTGTCCGAGACCCCCGGTGGGATCCGCTGGGCGGGCCGCCCGCACGGCGCGGACACGACCGAGGTCCTGGTCGAGCTCGGACTGAGCGGGGCCGAGATCGCCGCGCTGCGCACCGAGGGGGCCCTGTGATCCTGACCTGGCTGTACGCGCCGGGCGACCGCCCGGCGGTGGTCGGCAAGGCGCTGGGCTGCGGGGCGGACGCCGTCATCGTCGACCTGGAGGACGCGGTGGCGGCCTCCCGCAAGGAGTACGCCCGCGCCGCCACCGTCGAGCTGCTCGCCGAGCGGCCGCCGGTCCCCGTCCACGTCCGCGTCAACGCCCTCGACTCCCCCTGGGGCGGCGCGGACCTCACCGCGCTCGCCGGTCTGCGCGGCCTCGCGGGACTGCGGCTGCCCAAGATCTGCGCGCCGGAGCAGATCGCCGCGGCCGCCGACCGCACGGGCGGGGTGGGGCTGTACGCGCTGCTGGAGTCGGCGCTGGGCGTGGAGCGCGCGTACGAGATCGCCCGAGCGCACCCGGCCCTGCGCGGGCTGTCCCTCGGGGAGGCGGACCTGCGGGCGGACCTGGCCGTCAGCGCGCAGGAGGGCCTGGACTGGTGCCGCTCCCGGGTGGTGGTCGCGGCGCGCGCGGCCGGGCTGGCGCCCCCTTCGCAGTCGGTCTTCCCCGACATCCGGGACCTGGAGGCGCTGGCGGTCTCCTGCGCGCGCGGCCGGTCCCTCGGCTTCCTCGGCCGGGCCGCGATCCACCCGCGGCAGCTCCCGGTGATCGAGCGGGCCTATCTCCCGGCGCCGGAGGAGGTGAGCGCCGCGGTGGAGGTGCTCAGCGCGGCGCGGGCCGCGCCGGGCGCGCTGGCGCTGCCCGACGGCCGGTTCGTGGATCCGGCCGTGGTGGCGTCGGCGCACCGCACGCTTGCGCTGGCCGCGCGGGTACGGGTCCACTGACCCTGCGCTCGCCGCGCGGGTGTCGATCCGCGGCAGACTCCCCGGGTGCGCCGCCCCCGCAGGACCCGGCCTACGGGCTCCGGGCCGTCGGCCCACCCTCCGCGCCCCGCACGCACCCGGCACACACACCCCGGGTGCGCCGACCCCGCAGGACCCGGCCTACGGGCTCCGGGCCGTCGGCCCACCCTCCGCGCCCCGCACGCCTCCGGTACACACACCCCGGGTGCGCCGACCCCGCGGGACCCGGCCTGCGGGCTCCGGCCCCGCCGGCCCACCCTCCGCGCCCCGCACGCACCCGGCACACACCCCGGGTGCGCCGCCCCGCGGGACCCGGGGGCCGCCCCGCACCCGGCCGCCGCCGCGGCCCCCGGCGGTCGCGCCGGTCCACCGCCGGGCACGTCCCCGCCGACAACCGGGCTGCTCACCTTCCGTGTCCCGCAGACACACGGGTTCAGGCTCCCCTGCGCCGAACCCGAACCGGCCGGCCCGATTCGTGCGATGCGGCCGCCGGCCCCGGCGACCGCACCACGCTGCGCTCACCGCGCGAAGGTCCCGGACGACCGCCCCCGCCGCCGCGCAAGGTCGCCACCGGCATGCCCGCGCCCGGCGGCCCTCCCCCGCCCGCCGCACCCCGCCCCCGGCCCCGGGCGCGCCGGTGACGGGTGGGTATAGCGAGAGGGGGGTGCCGCGTCGTGCGCGGCACCCCCCTCTCGACCGCTGCGCGGTCAGGACTTGTCGGCCTCCGGGGCCTCGGCGTCCACGGCCGGCTTGCGCAGGTCGGCCTTGACGGCTCCCTGCGCCACCGTGGTGTCGGTGCGCGGGGCGAGGGCCGGCGCGGAGTCCTTGGGCCCGGCGTCGGCCGCCTCGACCGCAGCCTGGGCCTTGTCGTCAACCTCGGCCTTGGCCTTGTCGTCGGCCTCGGCCTCGGCCTTGGCCTTGGCCTTGTCCTTTCCGTCACCGCCGCCGGAGCGGTCCGGCTCGACGACCTCCTCGCGGCCCGGCCGCAGCTTCGCCGAGAGGACGAAGTAGACGACCGCGAGGACGAAGACGGCGATCGAGGTCCAGACGTTCAGCCGCACACCCAGGATGTGGTGGGCCTCGTCGACGCGCATGTACTCGATCCAGCCGCGGCCGACGCAGTACGCGGCGACGTACAGGGCGAAGGCCCGTCCGTGGCCGAGCTTGAAGCGGCGGTCGGCCCAGATCACCAAGACGGCGACGCCGATGCACCACAGCGACTCGTACAGGAAGGTCGGGTGGTAGGTCCCGGCGTCCCGGTTCGGGCCGGCGCTGATCTCCACCGCCCAGGGCAGGTCGGTGGCCCGGCCGTAGAGCTCCTGGTTGAACCAGTTGCCCCAGCGGCCGATCGCCTGGGCCAGCGCGATGCCGGGGGCCAGGGCGTCGGCCCAGGCCGGCAGCGGGATGCCGCGCAGCCGACAGCCGATCCAGGCACCGACCGCGCCCAGCGCGATCGCGCCCCAGATGCCGAGGCCGCCCTCCCAGATCTTGAAGGCGTCGACCCAGTTGCGGCCCTCGCCGAAGTAGAGCTGGTAGTCGGTGATCACGTGGTAGAGGCGACCGCCGACCAGCCCGAACGGCACCGCCCACACGGCGATGTCCGCGACCGTGCCCGGCTTTCCGCCGCGCGCGATCCAGCGCTTGTTGCCGAGCCAGACGGCGACGAAGACGCCGATGATGATGCAGAACGCGTAGCCGCGGAGCGGGATCGGTCCGAGATGGATCACGCCGGTCGACGGACTGGGGATGTAAGCAATGTCCATGGCAGACCTGACGCTACCCTGCCGCACGGTGCGTACCGCAACCCGCCCGGCAGGGTCGAAACCAAATCCAGACATGGATCGGCGGAAGTCAGTCCCCCGAGGACCCGTTCCCGGGCCCGTTCCCGGAGCCGATCCCCGTGCCGTTCCCGGACCCGTTCCCGGAACTGCTCGCGGGATTCTTCGACGCCGTCCTCGATGCCGAGGGTGAGGCCTTCGCCTCGCTCTTCCCGGTGTCGTTGCCCGACTCCTTGCCGGTCTCCTTGCCGGCGCCCTTGGCCCCGGCCCCGCCGGAGCCCTGGGCGCCCGCCTCCACCTTCTCCTTCAGCTTCTGCGGGGTCAGCGGGTCGGCCTGGTCGGAGAAGATGTCCTTGCCGTCGAGCAGCACGGTCGGCGTGCCGCGGAAGTTCCCGGCGGCGAAGGCCTCGTGCGACTTGGCCACCCAGCTGTTGTGCGTGCCTTCCTCGACGCACGCCGTGAACTCGGGGGTGACCAGCCCGTCGACCTTGCCCGCCAGCTCCAGCAGCTTGGCGTTCTTGCCGTAGGCGTCGTCGATCTCCTCCGGCTGGTTCTGGAAGAGGATGTCGTGGTACTCGGAGAACTTGCCGGCGTCCTGCGCGCAGGCCGCCGCGTTCGCCCCCTTCAGGGAGCCGCTGCCGCCCATGTTCCCGTCGATGAGCGTGACCAGGTGGTAGTCCACCTTGAGCAGGCCCTTCGCCTCCAGCTCGTGGATGGTCTCCCGGTAGTTGTCCTCGAAGGACTTGCAGGCCGGGCAGCGGAAGTCCTCCCACACGGTGAGGGTGGCCTTCGCCTCGGGCTTGCCCGTCTGGATGGCGAGAGCGTCCTTCCCGGTGGCGCCGCTGGGGGCGACGACCGGGCCGCCCTTGGCGCTGGTGTCCTTGCCGGCGTTGGCCGCGATCACGCCCACGACCGTCGCCAGCCCCAGGACGCCGACCACCGCCGCCGCCACGATCAGGGTCCGCCGGCGCTTGTCCCGGGTCTTCTGCCGCTCGCGCTCCGCTTGGAGTCGCTCCCGGGCCGATCGTTTCATCGCATCGCGGTTGGCACCGTCGTTCTTGTCGCTCACGCTCCGCCAAACGAAGCAGGGAGGCACTCGCGTGCCTCCCTGTCCGCCATTCCACCCGATCGGACTACAGAACCCGATCAGGTGTCCGTTTTGTCTCAGCTCCTGCGTACGCCTGCCGCGAGTTCGCCCGCCAGAGCCCGTACGGCGTCCAGCCCGGTGGGCAGGTCCGGGGCGTCCAGCAGCAGCTTGACGAAGGCGGAGCCGACGATCACCCCGTCGGCGAAGGCGGCCACCTCCTTGGCCTGGGCGGCGTTGGAGACGCCGAGGCCGACGCAGACGGGGAGCCCGCGGCGGGCCCCGTCCGTGGCCCGTGTACGGCGCACCAGGTCCTGCGCCTGGTTGCCGACCGATTCGCGGGTGCCGGTGACGCCCATCAGCGAGGCGGCGTAGACGAAGCCGGAACCGGCGGCCGTGATGGTGGCCAGGCGCTCGTCCTTGCTGCTCGGCGCCACGACGAAGACGGTCGCCAGAGCGTGCTTCTCGGCGTGCTCGCGCCACAGCGCGGACTCCTGGACCGGCAGGTCGGGCAGGATGCAGCCGGCCCCGCCCGCCGCCGCCAGCTCGGCCGTGAACCGCTCGACGCCATAACGGTCGATCGGGTTCCAGTACGTCATCACCAGGATCGGCGCGCCGGTCGCCTCGTGGGCCTCGCGCACGGTGCGGAGCACGTCCGCGATCTTGACCCCGCCGCGCAGGGCGATGTCGTCGGCGGTCTGGATGACGGCGCCGTCGAGGACCGGGTCGCTGTGCGGGAGGCCGATCTCGACGATGTCCGCGCCGCCCGCGACGACGGCCTTGACCGCGTCGATGGCGCCGTCGACGGTCGGGAAGCCCGCCGGCAGGTAGGCGACGAGGGCGGCGCGGTCCTCGGACTTCGCCTTGGCGAGCGTGTCGCTCAGCAGCTGGATGTTGCCGGTCTTTTCGCTGGCGTTGCTCACTTCGACTCCCCCTCGGCGCTCTCGCCGTCGTACAGCCCGAAGTAGCGGGCCGCCGTGTCCATGTCCTTGTCGCCGCGGCCGGACAGGTTGACGACCAGCAGGCCGTCCTTGCCCAGCTCCTTGCCCAGCTCCAGGGCGCCTGCGAGGGCGTGCGCCGACTCGATCGCGGGGATGATGCCCTCGGTGCGGGAGAGCAGGCGCAGGGCCTGCATCGCGGCGTCGTCGGTGACGGCGCGGTACTCGCCTCGGCCGGCGTCCTTGAGGTAGGAGTGCTCCGGGCCGATGCCCGGGTAGTCCAGGCCGGCCGAGATGGAGTACGGCTCGGTGATCTGGCCCTCCTCGTCCTGGAGGACGTAGGAGCGGGAGCCGTGCAGGATGCCGGGCTCGCCCGCGGTGAGGGTGGCCGCGTGCTCGCCGGTCTCGACGCCGTGCCCGGCGGGCTCGAAGCCGACCAGGCGGACGCCGGTGTCCGGGATGAAGGCGTGGAACAGGCCGATGGCGTTGGAGCCGCCGCCGACGCAGGCCGCGACGGCGTCGGGCAGCCGGCCGGCGCGCTCCAGGATCTGGCGGCGGGCCTCGACGCCGATGACGCGGTGGAAGTCGCGGACCATCGCCGGGAAGGGGTGCGGGCCGGCGACCGTGCCGAAGAGGTAGTGGGTGCGGTCCACGTTGGCGACCCAGTCGCGGAACGCCTCGTTGATCGCGTCCTTCAAGGTCCGCGAGCCGGACTTCACCGCGATGACCTCGGCGCCGAGCATGCGCATGCGGGCGACGTTCAGCGCCTGGCGCTGGGTGTCGATCTCGCCCATGTAGATGGTGCAGTCGAGGCCGAAGAGGGCGCAGGCGGTGGCGGTGGCCACGCCGTGCTGGCCGGCGCCGGTCTCGGCGATCACGCGGGTCTTGCCCATGCGCCGGGTGAGCAGCGCCTGGCCCAGCACGTTGTTGATCTTGTGCGAGCCGGTGTGGTTGAGGTCCTCGCGCTTGAGGAAGATCCGCGCGCCGCCGGCGTGCTCGGCGAAGCGGGGCACCTCGGTGAGGGCGCTGGGGCGGCCGGTGTAGTTGACCATGAGGTCGCCCAGCTCGGCCGCGAAGGACGGGTCGTCCTTGGCCTTCTCGTACTCGACGGCGACCTCGTCCACGGCGGCGACGAGCGCCTCCGGGATGAACTTGCCGCCGAAGTCGCCGAAGTAGCCCTCGGCGTTGGGAACGTGACCCTCCGGGTCCGGGATGAAGAACTCGCTGGACATGTCCAGTGCTCCTACGGGTGCGAGATGCGGCGGGTGGTTTCACCGTATTGCGCCGCCCGCCCGTGCCGCGCGCACCCCGCTGGGGGATGTCGTGCGTACGGTGCGCAGCGGCCCGCTCCCGGAGCCGGTCGGCCCGGGCAGCAGGCCGTACGGGACCGCCTGGCGGCGCGGTACGTCTCGCGTACCGGGCCGCGGCAGCCCTCGTTACGGCGCGCCTGCGCGGCGCCATCGCATGCCGTTGACCTGGCCGGGCTCGGAGCCGATCACGTACCGGACCCGCCGCCCGTGGACGCGCCGGGCCGGGGCGCGGCAGCCGCGGGGGCGGCAGCCGCGCGCCAGGGGCGCGTACGCCGTCGGCACGCGGCGCGTGCGGACGGAGGGGCGGTCAGGGGTCATGGAACGGGTCAGCTCCGTCCGTGGCGCAGGGCCGGGTGGGCCCCGGCGGCGACGAGGTCGGCCACGGCCGCCTTCGGGTCGCGGCCGGTGACCAGGGACTCGCCGACGAGGACGGCGTCGGCGCCCTCGTTCGCGTAGGCGATCAGGTCGTGCGGTCCGCGGATGCCGGACTCGGCGACCTTGACGATGTGGGCCGGGATCTCGCCGACGACGCGCTCGAAGGTGGAGCGGTCGACCTTGAGGTCCTTGAGGTTGCGGGCGTTGACACCGATGATCTTGGCGCCGGCGACCACCGCGCGTTCCACCTCTTCCTCGTCGTGGACCTCGACGAGCGGGGTGAGGCCGATGGACTCGGCCCGCTCGATGAGGGAGACGAGGGCCTCCTGCTCCAGGGCCGCGACGATCAGCAGCGCGAGGTCGGCGCCGTAGGCGCGGGCCTCCCAGAGCTGGTACGCCGTGACGATGAAGTCCTTGCGCAGGATCGGGATGTCCACGCGGGCGCGGACGGCCTCCAGGTCGGCCAGCGAGCCGCCGAACCGGCGCTGCTCGGTGAGGACGGAGATGACCGCCGCACCGCCCGCCTCGTAGTCCGCGGCGAGCCCGGCCGGATCCGCGATCGCGGCCAGCGCGCCCTTGGAGGGGCTGGAGCGCTTGACCTCGCAGATCACCTTGACGCCGTCGCCACGCAGAGCCGCGACGCCGTCCTTGGCCTGGGGCGCCTTGGCGGCACGCTCCTTGAGCTCGTCGAGGCTCACGCGGGCCTGCCGTTCGGCAAGGTCTTCGCGGACCCCTTCGATGATCTCGTCGAGCACACTCACGCGAGCGGCCCCCTTCCGGGTCGATGACGGTCGGCCGCCCTGCAGACACGTACCACTGCAAGGTCGGCAATCAAATGGTATCCGGCGGAGGCGTCGCCCTCCGCACTCGGTTGACGGCGTCCCAGTAACTGGACATTCGGAATACGCCCTTCATCCCGGCTGTGCGCCGGGCTCAGGGCGCCAGTGCCGCCCCGAAAGAGAGATTTCGGACAACGGCGAAAACCAGTACCGCCGCACCCACCGCCCACGAGTGGGCGGGACGCAACACGATCCTCGGAGCCGGCCCGCCGCGGAAGGCGCGAACCAGCCACAGGGCCATGAACCCCGCGAAGACGAAGTAGCCGACGACCGCGAGGGCATTCGACCCGAAGGCGGCGGCCAGATCCCCGTGCGCGAACGCGTGCGCGCTGCGCAGCCCGCCGCAGCCCGGGCACAGGACGCCCGTCAGCCGCAGCAGCGGGCAGACCGGGTAGTGGCCCGGCTCGTTGGGGTCCACGGCGCCCACATACGCGAACGCCGCGCCGGCCGCGGCCAGGTAGAGCGCCGGGGCGGCGAGCCGCCTGGCCCGGGACGCCCGCTCGGCGGGCACCGCGGGGGCGGCCGGCCCGGCCTGCGGACCGGGCCCGGCGTCGGGGGTGCTGGAGGCGTCCACCTGCTGATTCTCTCCGCTCACGACAAAAGGCGCAGCCCGGCGGGGCCGCGCCTTTCGGCTCTCTTCCAGGACCGGCGCAGGTGGCGCGCTCAGGCCTTGGCGGGGACCTTGTTCGCGGCGATGACCTCGGCGAGGTCCTTGTGGGCCGCCTTCGGCGCGCCCATGCCCGCGGCCCTCATGGCCAGGCCGACGACACCGCCGAGCGCGACGACGACCATGCCGGCCCAGAAGCCGAGGGGGTTGGCGAGCACCATGAAGGCGCCGGAGATGCAGAAACCGATGAAGGCGATGATGACACCGGTCCAGGCGGCCGGGGTGTGTCCGTGGCTAGTGCCCGCCATGAGTTTGCTCCTCGTTGCTCTGTCGCACTGCTGTGTCGAACGTGCGGTCTGTGTCGGACGCTCGGTGACATTGTCCCGCACCGGGCGGCTTCGCCGTCCAGGGGGGGTCGGCTCGGGGGCCGGTCAGCGGGTCCGGTCGCCGCTCGGTCCCGTGGTCGGGTCCTCGCCGCGGTCCAGAGCCTTCCACAGATCTTCCGGCCGGTCCGGATCCACCGCCGCGGCGGCCCGCGGACGGCGGCCGCCGTCACGCTCGTAGCGGCCGCCCATCGACGGCCAGCCGCGGCCGAAGCGCAGCGCCAGCAGGCCGGCGGCGAGGATCAGGACCGCCCCGGCGGCCGTGACGTACGGCCACGTGGTCTGGGTCAGGCCGGCCACCTGCGCCGCGCTGTCGGCGGTCGTACGGACGGCCTGCGCGTCCAGGACGCTGCGGCCGTCGGAGCCGAAGAGGGCCGACAGCGCCGCGCCGAGGCCGCTGAGCGCCAGCAGGCCCGACACCAGCAGCCGGCTCCTGCCGCGTACGGCGAACAGGGCGACCAGCGCGGCCAGGCCCACGATGGCCAGGGCCGCCGGGAGCCCGGTCACGGCCCGACCGTCGGCGCTCAGCGGGAGCGAGTCGCTGCCGATCGCGGCCGTGCCCCGGGCCCAGACCCGGCCGGAGGCGAGCAGGACGACGGTGGCGCCGAGCGCGCCGAGCAGCAGCGCCGCGGCCACGCTGCGGCGGCTGCTGCGGCTGTCGGGGGCCTCGGACTCGGGCTCGGCGGAGGCGTCGGATCGGGGCGGGGGTACGGCACTCACGTACCCCACTATCCCCTACGCCCTCAGACGCCGCTCAGGCGGTTCGCCGCTGCCACCGCGCGCAGCACCGCGGCGGCCTTGTTGCGGCACTCGTTGTCCTCGAGCTCGGGCACCGAGTCGGCGACGACGCCGGCGCCGGCCTGCACGTACGCGGTGCCGTCGCGCAGCAGCGCCGTACGGATGGCGATGGCGGTGTCGGAGTCACCGGCGAAGTCCAGGTAGCCCACGCAGCCGCCGTAGAGGCCGCGGCGGGAGGGCTCCAGCTCCTCGATGATCTGCATGGCGCGCGGCTTGGGCGCCCCGGAGAGGGTGCCGGCGGGGAAGCAGGCGGTCAGCACGTCGAAGGCGGTCTTCCCCTCGGCCACGCGCCCCGTCACGGTGGAGACGATGTGCATGACGTGGGAGTACCGCTCGATGGACATGAAGTCGACGACCTCCACCGATCCCGGCTCGCAGACCCGGCCGAGGTCGTTGCGCCCGAGGTCGACGAGCATCAGGTGCTCGGCGCGCTCCTTGGGGTCGGCCAGCAGCTCCTCGGCGAGGTCGTTGTCCTCCTGCGGGGTCGCGCCCCGGTGGCGGGTGCCGGCGATCGGGTGGACCATGGCCCGCCCGTCCTCGACCTTGACCAGCGCCTCGGGACTCGACCCGACCACGTCGAAGCCGTTCTCGAAGCGGAAGAGGTACATGTACGGGGACGGGTTGGTGGCGCGCAGCACCCGGTAGACGTCCAGCGCGGAGGCCGTGCAGGAGGTCTCGAACCGCTGCGAGGGCACCACCTGGAAGGCCTCGCCGGCCCGGATGCGCTCCTTGATGTCCTCGACGGCCGCCTGGTACTTCTCACCGCCCCACAGGGCGGAGAACTCGGGCAGCTCGGAGGCGGGCAGCGGGGCCGGGGCGTAGGGCGCGGGCCGGGCCAGGTCCGCCTCCATGGCGTCGAGGCGGGCCACGGCGTCCGCGTAGGCCTCGTCGACCCCGGAGTCGAGGTCGTTGTGGTTGATGGCGTTGGCGATGAGCTGGACGGTGCCGTCCCAGTGGTCCAGCACCGCGAGGTCGGAGGTGAGCAGCATCGTCAGCTCGGGCAGCTCCAGGTCGTCGCTGCCGTGCTCGCCGATGCGCTCCAGGCGGCGCACGATGTCGTAGCCGAGGTAGCCGACCATGCCGCCGGTGAAGGGCGGCATGTCGCCCGCGAGGTCGCGGGGGGTGTGCAGGGCCTCGACCGTCGCACGCAGGGCGTCGAGGGGGTCGCCGTCGGTGGGCACGCCGACGGGCGGGGTGCCGATCCAGTGCGCGCGGCCGTCCCGGACGGTCAGGGTCGCGTCGCTGCGGACCCCGACGAAGGAGTACCGGGACCAGGACCGGCCGTTCTCCGCGGACTCCAGGAGGAAGGTGCCGGGGCGTTCGGCGGCCAGCTTGCGGTAGAGCCCGACGGGCGTGTCCCCGTCGGCGAGCAGCTTGCGGCTCACGGGGATGACGCGGCGGTCGGCCGCGAGCTTGCGGAACGTCTCAAGATCCATTGCGTGGGGACCCCTACCTAGTCGGCTGCGCGGAGGAGGACGTCGTCGTCGAAGCAGGTGCGGGATCCGGTGTGGCAGGCGGCTCCGACCTGGTCGACCCGGACGAGCACGGTGTCGGCGTCGCAGTCGAGGGCGACGGACTTGACGTGCTGGAAGTGGCCGGACGTATCCCCCTTCACCCAGTACTCCTGGCGGCTGCGGGACCAGTACGTGCAGCGGCCGGTGGTCAGGGTGCGGTGCAGGGCCTCGTCGTCCATCCAGCCGAGCATGAGCACCTCACCGGTGTCGTACTGCTGGGCGATGGCCGGTACCAGGCCGTCGGCGGAGCGCTTGAGGCGCGCGGCGATGGCGGGGTCGAGGTTGCCGGGGCGGGGGGTCGTACTCATGCGCCCATTGTGCCGGGCGCGGCCGGGGGTGGTGATCCATGTCCGTCTGATGGGCGGGCGTACGGCGGGTTCCCGCCGTAGGCTGGCTCGCATGTCTACCCATGCGAAGCGTGAACGACTGCTGCTGGCGGACCTGTTGGAGGCGGCCGGTCCCGATGCCCCCACGCTGTGCACCGGCTGGAGTTGCCGCGACCTGGCCGCGCACGTGGTGGTGCGGGAGCGGCGGCCGGACGCGGCGGGCGGCCTGCTGCTGAACGTGCTGAAGGGGCGGCTGGACGCGGCGATGGCCGAGTACACGGCCAAGCCGTACGAGGAGCTCATCCGGCTGATCCGGACGGGGCCGCCGCGGCTGTCGCCGTACGCGCTGAAGCAGATCGACGAGGCGGCGAACGCGGTGGAGTTCTACGTCCACGCGGAGGACGTCCGGCGCGCCCAGCCGGACTGGTCCCCGCGGGAGCTGGACCGGGTGTTCTCGGACGCGCTGTGGTCGCGCCTGGAGAGGATGGCCCGGCTGACGGGGCGCCGCTCGCCGGTGGGCCTGGTGCTGAGGCGCCCGAACGGGCAGACGGCGGTGGCGCACAAGGGTGCGCCGGTGGTGACGGTGACCGGCGAGCCGGGGGAGCTGACGCTGTTCTGCTTCGGCCGGCAGGCGGCTGCCGCGGTGACGCTGGACGGCGAGAAGGAGGCCGTCGCGAAGCTGACGGTGGCGGAGCTGGGCCTCTGACCTCGCCGGCCGGGCCGCCGTTGCCCTGGCCGGGCGGTGCCGGTGCCCTGGCCGGGCGCTGCCGGTGTTTTCCCCGTCTGCGGGCCGGTGGCCGCGCCTCAAACGCCGGCGGGGCTGGGTGGTGTCCCGGGGCGGAGCGGGACAAGGGGGGTGGGGGTGCGGGGCCGCCGGGGGGTGTCTCCTCGGCTCGGCGCGTGCGGGCATGGCTCGGACGTACGGCCCCGGTTGCGCGCTCGTCCTGCGGGGACACCCCCCACCGTCCCCACACCCCCACCGGGCCGGTCCCGCCCACCCCGGACGAGGCGGGTCCCTGCCCTCCCTCGGCGGGGTCGGGCCGTCTCCTGCGCAGCCGGGCCGTGAGGCGGGGACACTGCGGGGGCTCCCCGCAGGACGAGGCGCAACCCAGGCCGTACGTTCCAGCCGGGGCCGCACGCGCCGAGCCGAGGAGAGCCCCCGCAGGGGCACCGCCCCACCCATCCAGCCCCGCCGGCGATTGAGGCGCGGCCACCGGCCCGCAGACGGAAAACCACCGCACCGCCCGGCCAGGGCAGAGGCAGCGCCCGGCCAGGGCAACGGGACTAGCGGACCGGGTGGCCCGCTTCGCGCAGGGCCGTCTTGACCTCGGAGATGCGGAGGTCGCCGAAGTGGAACACCGACGCCGCGAGCACCGCGTCCGCGCCCGCGGCGATGGCCGGGGCGAAGTCGCCGAGGCGGCCCGCGCCGCCGGAGGCGATCACCGGCACGGTGACGTGCTTGCGGACCGCCGCGATCATCTCGGTGTCGTAGCCGTCCTTCGTGCCGTCGGCGTCCATCGAGTTCAGCAGGATCTCGCCCGCGCCCAGCTCCGCGGCCCGGTGGGCCCACTCGACGGCGTCGATGCCGGTGCCCCGGCGGCCGCCGTGCGTGGTGACCTCGAACGTGCCGGACCCGGTGCGGCGGGCGTCGACCGACAGGACGAGGACCTGCCGGCCGAACCGCTCCGCGATCTCCTGGATCAGCTCGGGGCGGGCGATGGCGGCCGTGTTCACGCCCACCTTGTCCGCCCCGGCGCGCAGCAGCTTGTCGACGTCGTCGGCCGTGCGGACGCCACCGCCCACGGTCAGCGGGATGAAGACCTGCTCGGCGGTGCGGCGCACCACGTCGTAGGTGGTCTCGCGGTTCCCGGAGGACGCGGTGATGTCGAGGAAGGTCAGCTCGTCGGCGCCTTCGGCGTCGTACAGCTTGGCCATCTCCACCGGGTCGCCCGCGTCGCGCAGGTTCTGGAAGTTGACGCCCTTGACGACGCGGCCGTTGTCCACGTCGAGGCAGGGGATCACGCGTACGGCGAGGCTCATGCGGACACCGCCTTGTACGCCTCTACCTCCACCTCGACGACCATCGAGGGGTCGACGAAGCCGGAGACGATGAGCATCGTCGCGGCCGGGCGGACCGCGTCGAAGAGCTCCTTGTGGGCGCGGCCCACCTCCTCCACGTCGCGGGCGTGCGTGAGGTACATGCGGGTGCGGACGACGTCCTCGGGGCCGAGACCCGCCTGGGCGAGGGCCTTGAAGGCGACGTCGAAGGCGGCGACGGTCTGGTCGTACGGGCCTCCCGCGTCGGCCGCGGTGCAGCCGGAGACCAGGACGAGGCCGTTCGGCAGCTGCACGGCGCGGGAGTAGCCGATGACGTCCTCGTAGGGGCCGCCGGAGGAGATGCGGCGGACGGCGCCGGCGTCGGGGGAGCTGCTCATGCGGAGACCACCTTCAGGGCTTCTTCCAGGGTGAAGGCCTTGGCGTACAGGGCCTTGCCGACGATGGCGCCCTCGACGCCCAGCGGGACCAGCTCGGACAGGGCCCGCAGGTCGTCCAGGCAGGAGACGCCGCCGGAGGCGACGACGGGCCGGTCGGTGGCGGCGCAGACGTTCTTCAGCAGCTCCAGGTTGGGGCCGGTGAGCGTGCCGTCCTTGCCGATGTCGGTGACGACGTAGCGGGCGCAGCCCTCGGAGTCGAGGCGGGCGAGGGTCTCGTAGAGGTCGCCGCCCTCGCTGGTCCAGCCGCGGCCCTTGAGGGTGGTGCCGCGTACGTCGAGCCCGATGGCGATCTTGTCGCCGTGCTCGGCGATGGCCTTGGCGGCCCACTCGGGGGTTTCCAGGGCGGCGGTGCCGAGGTTGACGCGGGTGCAGCCGGTGGCGAGGGCCGCGGCGAGCGAGGCGTCGTCGCGGATGCCGCCGGACAGCTCGACCTTGATGTCCATGGCGCGGGTGATCTCGGCGACGAGGGCGCGGTTGTCGCCGGTGCCGAAGGCGGCGTCCAGGTCGACGAGGTGGAGCCACTGGGCGCCGGCGGCCTGCCAGGCGAGGGCCGCCTGCAGCGGGGAGCCGTAGGAGGTCTCGCTGCCGGAGACGCCGTGGACGAGGCGGACGGCCTGGCCGTCGCGGACGTCGACCGCGGGAAGGAGCTCAAGCGTGTTCGGCATCAGAGGGTCTCGATCCAGTTGGTGAGGAGCTGGGCGCCGGCGTCGCCGGACTTCTCGGGGTGGAACTGGGTGGCCCACAGGGCCCCGTTCTCCACCGCCGCGACGAAGCGTTCGCCGTGGGTGGCCCAGGTGACCTTGGGGGCGCGGATCAGCGGGTTGGTGACTTCCAGGCTCCAGTCGCGTGCCGCGTAGGAGTGCACGAAGTAGAACCGGGCGTCGGCGTCCAGGCCGGCGAAGGCCTGGCTGTCGGCCGGGGCCTCGACGGTGTTCCAGCCCATGTGGGGGACGATCGGGGCCTTGAGCGGGCCGACCGTGCCGGGCCACTCGTCGAGGCCCTCGGTCTCCACACCGTGCTCGATGCCGCGTTCGAAGAGGATCTGCATGCCGACGCAGATGCCCATGACGGGGCGGCCGCCGGAGAGGCGGCGGCCGATGATCCAGTCGCCGCGGACGTCCTTGAGGCCCTGCATGCAGGCGGAGAAGGCGCCGACGCCGGGGACGAGGAGTCCGTCGGCGTCCATGGCCTTGTCGTAGTCGCGGGTGATCTCGACGTCCGCGCCGACGCGGGCGAGGGCGCGTTCGGCGGAGCGGACGTTGCCGAAGCCGTAGTCGAAGACGACGACCTTCTTGGTGGGGCGTGCTGTGCTCATTCCCAGATTCCTTGGATTCGCAGGACTCCGGCTGCCAGACACATCGCGGAGGCGAGGGCGAGCAGGATGATGACCGACTTGGGCATCTGCTGCTTCTGGAAGGAGTAGACGCCCCCGGCCAGGAAGAGGCCGAGGACGATCAGGATGGTGTTCAGCCCGTTCACTGCTAGAGGGCGCCCTTCGTGGAGGGCAGGATGCCGGCGGCGCGCGGGTCGAACTCGGCGGCGTAGCGCAGCGCGCGGGCGAGGGCCTTGAACTGGCACTCCACGATGTGGTGGGCGTTGCGGCCGTACGGGACGTGGACGTGCAGGGCGATCTGCGCCTGGGCGACGAAGGACTCCAGGATGTGCCGGGTCATCGTCGTGTCGTAGGAGCCGATCATCGGCGCCATGTTCTCGGGCTCGGTGTGCACCAGGTAGGGGCGCCCGGACAGGTCGACGGTGACCTGGGCGAGGGACTCGTCGAGCGGCACGGTGCAGTTGCCGAAGCGGTAGATGCCCACCTTGTCGCCGAGGGCCTGCTTGAAGGCGGCGCCGAGCGCGAGGGCGGTGTCCTCGATGGTGTGGTGGGAGTCGATGTGCAGGTCGCCGTCGGTCTTGACGGTGAGGTCGAAGAGGCCGTGGCGGCCGAGCTGGTCGAGCATGTGGTCGTAGAAGCCCACGCCCGTCGAGACGTCGACCCGGCCGGTTCCGTCGAGGTTTATCTCGACGACGACGGAGGTCTCCTTGGTGGTCCGTTCGACCCGTCCGATGCGGCTCATGCGTGCTGCTCCTTCTTCAGTGCGCGAACCGCTTCCAGGAACGCGTCGTTCTCTGCCGGGGTGCCGGCGGTGACCCGCAGCCGGCCGGGTACGCCGTTGTCCCGGACCAGGACCCCGTGGTCGAGGATCTTCTGCCAGGCGGTGTGCGAGTCCTCGAACTTCCCGAACTGGATGAAGTTCGCGTCGGACTCGGTGACCTCGTAGCCCAGGGCCCGCAGCTCGGTGACGAGGCGGTCCCGTTCGGCCTTGAGCTGCTCGACGTAGCCGAGCAGGGTGTCGGTGTGCTCCAGGGCGGCCAGGGCCGTCGCCTGGGTGACGGCGGACAGGTGGTACGGCAGGCGCACCAGCTGTACGGCGTCGACGACGGCGGGGTGGGCGGCCAGGTAGCCCAGGCGCAGGCCGGCGGCGCCGAAGGCCTTGGACATGGTCCGGGAGATCACCATGTGGGGCCGGCCCTCGATGAGGGGCAGCAGCGAGTCCCGGTGGCTGAACTCCACGTAGGCCTCGTCGACGATGACGAGGGAGGGCTTGGCCGCCTGGGCCGCCTCGTAGAGGGCCAGGACGGTCTCCGCGTCGACGGCGGTGCCGGTGGGGTTGTTGGGCGAGGTGATGAAGACGACGTCGGGGGCGTGCTCGGCGATCGCCCGCTCGGCGGCCTCCACGTCGATGGTGAAATCCGCGCGGCGCGGGCCGGAGATCCAGCCCGTGCCGGTGCCGCGGGAGATCAGCGCGTGCATGGAGTAGGAGGGCTCGAAGCCGATCGCGGTGCGGCCGGGCCCGCCGAAGGTCTGCAGCAGCTGCTGGATGACCTCGTTGGAGCCGTTGGCGGCCCATACGTTCTCCCGCGCGACCGGGTGCCCCGCCGTCCGGGTGAGGTAGGCGGCCAGCTCGGTGCGCAGCTCGACCGCGTCCCGGTCGGGGTAGCGGTTGAGGGTGCGGGCGGCGTCCGCGACGCGTTCGGCGATGCGCGCGACGAGCTCGGCGGGCAGCTCGTAGGGGTTCTCGTTGGTGTTCAGCTGGACGGGCACGTCGAGCTGCGGGGCGCCGTACGGGCTCTTGCCGCGCAGTTCGTCCCGGATGGGGAGGTCGTCGATTCCGATGCTCACGGGGTGGGGACCTTCCATCCGCTGTGCTTGTCCGGTACGGCTCCGCCGAAACGTGCCTTGAGGGCGGCGCCGTGGGCGGGCAGGTCCTCGGCCTCGGCGAGGGTGACCACGTGGTGGGTGACCTCGGCGAGGGCGTCGCGGGTGTAGTCGACGATGTGGATGCCGCGCAGGAAGGACTGCACGGACAGGCCCGAGGAGTGGCAGGCGCAGCCGCCGGTGGGCAGGACGTGGTTGGAGCCGGCGCAGTAGTCGCCGAGGGAGACCGGGGCCCAGGGGCCGACGAAGATCGCGCCGGCGTTGCGGACGCGGGCGGCCCAGGCGGCGGCGTCGGCGGTCTGGATCTCCAGGTGTTCGGCGCCGTAGGCGTCGACGACCTTGAGGCCGTCCTCCAGGCTGTCGACGAGGACGATCGCGGACTGCTTGCCGGCGAGGGCGGGCTTGATCCGGTCCTCGACGTGCCTGGTCGCGGCGATCTGCGGCTCCAGCTCCCGCTCGACGGCGTCCGCGAGCTCGGCGGAGTCCGTGACGAGGACGGCCGCGGCCAGCGGGTCGTGCTCGGCCTGGCTGATCAGGTCGGCGGCGACGTGCACCGGGTCGGCGGTGGAGTCGGCGAGGACGGCGATCTCGGTCGGGCCGGCCTCGGTGTCGATGCCGATGCGGCCGGTGAAGTAGCGCTTGGCGGCGGCGACCCAGATGTTGCCGGGGCCGGTGACCATGTTGGCCGGAAGGCAGTCTTCCGTTCCGTACGCGAACATCGCGACGGCCTGGGCGCCGCCGGCCGCGTACACCTCGTCCACCCCGAGCAGGGCGCACGCGGCGAGGATCGTCGGGTGCGGCAACCCCCCGAAGTCCTTCTGCGGCGGGGACGCGAGCGCGATCGACTCGACGCCCGCCTCCTGGGCCGGCACCACGTTCATGACGACGGAGGACGGGTACACCGAGCGGCCGCCCGGGGCGTACAGGCCCACGCGCTCCACCGGAACCCACTTCTCGGTCACGGTGCCGCCGGGGACCACCTGGGTGGTGTGCTCGGTGCGGCGCTGTTCGCGGTGCACGATCCGGGCGCGCCGGATCGACTCCTCGAGGGCTGCGCGGACGGCCGGGTCGAGCTCGTCGAGGGCGGCCTTGAGGGCCTCGGCGGGCACCCTGACCTGCTCCAGCGTCACCCCGTCGAACTTCTGCGCGTACTCGATCAGCGCCGCCGTGCCACGATGATGGACGTCCTCGCAGATGGGCCGCACCTTCTCCAGGGCAGCTTCTACGTCGAACTCGGCACGGGGCAGCAGGTCGCGCAGGGCGCCGCCCTCGGGGAGGGCGTCACCGCGCAGGTCGATACGAGAGATCACCTCCCAATTCTCTCAGACCGCTTCGTGCCACCGTCCGCCCGTATCACTGGCTGATACACGCCCCGGACGCCACGGGCGCCCGTTAGCGTTCGCCTACACGTACATGACAGGCGGAGGGGGACCGCGGTGACCGAGGCGAGCCCGGACGGGGAACCGGGGGATCTCAGCGCTTCCGAGCGCCGGATGTGGGACGCCTTCCGGACGGGCAGCGTCTGCGACCTCAGTGTCCGCGCCGCCGACCGGGACGATCCGCACGCCGACCACGTGTGGGGTCCCGGGCGCAGCGTCCGCGCCGCGGTGGTGGCGCTGCTGCTGCTCCACGGTCCGCCGCCGGTGCCGGGCCGGGTGGCGTCCCTGAAGCTGCGCGGCGTACGGATCACCGGGCGGCTGGATCTTTCCGGTGGCACGGTTGCTCCGTACGTGGAGCTGCAGTCGTGCCGCTTCGACAGCGAGATCCAGCTGTCCGAGGCCCGCTTCGGCACGTTGCGCCTGGTCAACTGTGCGATCCCGCGGCTGGAGGCGTCCCGGTTGCACACGGAGGGCGATCTGCACCTGCCGCGCTGCCGGATGGCGCGGGGGATCCGGCTGACCGACGCGCAGATCGGCACCGACCTGCTGGTGAGCCAGGCGGTGGTGCAGCGGGACAACAAGGGCCGGGCGATCGCCGCGGACGGGATGTCGGTCGCCCAGGACTTCCAGGGCGAGCTGCTGGAGACGTACGGGGAGGTGAGTTTGCGCGGCGCGAAGGTCGGGGTGTCGATGAACCTGCGCGGGGCCCGGCTGCGCAATCCGGCCGGGCGGTACGCGCTGAACGCCCCGCAGCTGACCGTGGAGCGCACCCTGTACCTGACCTCGATCGCCATGGACTACGGCCGGGGCGGCTCGGGCTCCTCCACTCCCCCGTACGGGCTGGGCCGGACGCCGACGCGGGGGCAGCGGGCGCAGCCGTTCGAGTGCCGGGGCGGGCTGCGGCTGGACGACGGCCGGTTCGGGGACGCCATCGACTTCTACGGCGCCCGCTTCGAGCTCACGGACGAGCAGGAGATATCCCTGCGCCGGATCCAGACCCCGGAGTTCCGTTTCGTCGGGGAGGGGCCGGAGCGCGGGCGGGTGGTGGTGTCCGGGGCCAAGGTGGTCAAGCTCGTCGACACCTCCACGAGCTGGCCGGGCCCGGGCGGGCTGTCCATCGAGGGGTTCGAGTACGACGACCTCGCGCCCCGCGGCCACTTCCCCCTCGCCCGCCGGCTGGCGTGGCTGGAGGCGGCCACGCCCGAGTACTCGCCGGGCCCCTACGAGCGGCTGGCCGCCGTACTGCGGGCCAGTGGCGAGGACGCGGAGGCGCGGGAGGTGCTGCTGGCCAAGCAGCGGCGGCGCCGGGCCACGCTGCCGCCGGGGCCGAAGGCGTGGGGGTACCTCCAGGACTGGACGGTGGTCTACGGGTACCGGCCGGGCCGGGCCGCGCTGTGGATGGCGGTGCTGTGGGCGGCGGGGACGCTGCTGTTCTCCCAGCTCGACCCGCCGGCGATCAAGCAGGACGAGCATCCGCAGTGGAGTGCCCCCCTGTACGCGCTGGACCTGCTCCTGCCGGTGATCGACCTGGGGCAGCAGGGTCAGTGGAAACTGGCGGGCGGCTGGCAGTGGGGGGCGGCGGGCCTCGTCATCATGGGCTGGATCCTGGCCACGACGGTGGCGGCGGGGGCTTCCCGGCTGCTGCGGCGGGGGTGACGGGGGGCGTCTTCGGACGATTACGCTGTGCGTCGTGACCACCGTTCGCCTGCCCCTCTTCCCGCTGAACTCGGTGCTGTTCCCGGGACTCGTCCTCCCGCTGAACGTCTTCGAGGAGCGTTATCGCGCCATGATGCGCGAGCTGCTGAAGGCGGGCGAGGACGAGCCTCGTCGTTTCGCGGTCGTCGCGATCCGCGACGGCCGGGAGGTGGCCCCGACCGCGCCCGGCCTGCCGGACCCGACGGCGCTGCCCGAGCGGGGCCCGGCCGCGGGCTTCGGCGCGGATCCGATCCAGGCGTTCCACCGGGTGGGCTGCGTGGCCGAGGCGGCGACGATCCGGGAGCGGGAGGACGGCAGCTTCGAGGTCCTGGCGACCGGGACGACGCGGGTCAGGCTGCTCTCGGTCGACGCCTCGGGCCCCTTCCTGACGGCGGAGCTGGAGGAGCTGGCGGAGGACGCGGGCGATGGCGCCGGGGTCCTCGCGGAGGGGGTGCTGCGGGCCTTCCGCACCTACCAGAAGCGGCTGGCCGGGGCCCGCGAGCGGTCCCTGACGGGCGCAGAACTCCCCGACGAGCCGTCGGTGGTGTCGTACCTGGTGGCCGCGGCGGCGGTGCTGGACATCCCGGCGAGGCAGCGGCTGCTCCAGGCCCCGGACACGGCGACACGGCTGGCGGAGGAACTGAAACTGCTGCGCACGGAGACCGCCGTGATCCGTCATCTGCCGTCGCTGCCGGCGGTGGACCTGACCCGGGCTCCGACGAGCCCCAACTGACCTGCCCGATGGGGGACCGATGGCGAAGAAGACGAAGCAGGCGGCCGGCACTCCGGCGATCGCGGCCCTGACGGCGGCCGGGGTCGCCTTCACCACGCACGCCTACGAGCACGACCCGGCTCATCCCTCGTACGGCGAGGAGGCGGCCGAGGCCATGGGCGTCTCGCCGACGCAGGTCTTCAAGACCCTCGTGGCGGACGTGGACGGCGCCCTGACGGTGGCGGTGGTCCCGGTGTCGGGGTCGCTGGACCTGAAGGCGCTGGCGACGGCGGTGGGCGGCAAGCGGGCGGCGATGGCGGACCCGACCCTGGCGGAACGCACCACGGGCTACGTCCGCGGCGGCATCTCCCCGCTGGGACAGCGCAAGCGGCTGCGCACGGTGATCGACGAGTCGGCGACGGTCCACCCCACGATCTGCTGCTCGGCGGGCCGCCGCGGCCTGGAGATCGAACTCTCCCCGGCGGACCTGGCCGCCCTCACCGAAGCCACCCTGGCCCCGATCGCCCGCCCTTGACCTCCGGCCCGGCAGCCTCCACCGGGCTCCCGCCCGTGCTCCCGGGGGACGGAGAAGGGGCGGGGTCAGCGGCCGACCACCACGGAGGGGTCAGGCGCGCGGGGCTTCCGACGCCGTCGGACCGGTGTCGGCCGGCGGCAGCGCCCGCTCGGCCAGCGGCGGCGCCGGCTGGTAGGAGCCGCTCCATCCGTACAGCGGGTCCGGCTCCGGATCCCGCGGCGTCCACAGCACGGTGAACCCCAGGTGCAGCAGCACGGCGGTCATCGGCCAGGCCAGCAGCGCCCCGTAGGCCAGCAGCTCCAGCGGCGCGTCGAACGGCACCCCCTTGCCGGCCGCGGCCGCGGCGGCCGCCAGGTCCCTCGACGACGAGCCGAGCCACAGCCCGAACCGCCACCCCGCCAGCGCGGCGAAGCAGGACCCGACGGCGAGCCCGATCACCAGCGGCACACCCCCGGCCCTGCGCCACAGGAAGGTGCCGACGGCGCTGAGCACGCCCAGCCCGAGCGCCAGCAGGAAGAAGGTGCCGTCGGCGGCGATCCGCGCCTCGCTCTCGCTGTTGCGCAGGAACACCGCCTCCCCGTTGGAGACGAACTGCACCCGGGGCGCCAGCCACCACCACAGCAGCCCGAGGAGCAGCCCGGTCACGCCGACCACGAGGGCCACGACGGCCCCGTCGCGGATGTCCTCCGGGCGGACGGCCGCGGCGGTGCCGCCCGGCTTCTCGGGCGGCGACGGCGGCGGGTCGAACGGGGACTGCGGGGTCACGGCTTCGGTCACCCCCACATCGTGCCAGGTGTGTCCGGCGGCGGCGTCAGCGGACGGCCGCCCGGCGGTACGCCCAGGTCGCGACGGTGAGCGAGAGGACCCCGACGGCCGCGCACACGCCCAGGTCGAAGACGACGGCGGCCCAGTCCGGCGACGCCTCGAAGGTGCGGGCGAACGCCTCCACCCCGTACGTGGACGGCAGCAGGTCCCGCGCCCACACGATCACGGCCGGCATCCGCTCGGCCGGCAGCACCCCCAGCAGCAGCGCGGCCGACATGCCGAGCTGTCCCGCGAGGGTGGCGAGCTCCTGGCGCGGCGCCAGCAGCCCCAGCGCCGCACCGAGCCCGGCCAGCGCGGCCCCGGCCAGCGGCACCACGGCGGCCAGGATCCACAGGCCGCTCAGGGGCAGGCCGAAGAGCAGGCACCCGAAGACGGCGGTGACCAGCGTCCCCGGCAGCGTGAAGGAGGCGTACGCGGCGGCCGCGCCCAGCACCACCGAGGCGGGCGGCACCGGCAGGGTGGCGTAGTGGTCGAGTCCGCCGCCGGCCCGCAGCTGCCCGAAGTACTGCGCGAGCAGGTTCAGCGCGACGAAGGCGACGACGAGCACCGAGGAGCCGGCCACGACGGCCCGGGCCTCCGAGCCTCCGTCGACGACGCCCCGCATCAGGATCATGATCCCGACGGACTGGAAGGTCGCCACGAACAGCAGCGGTATCCGCGCCACCCGGGCCCGGGACAGCTGGGCCCGGTAGACCGCGGCCAGCGAGGGGAAGAACCGCGCTGCGGGCGCCAGCGGTGCGGGCTGCCCGGCCTGCGCGCGGGCCGGGGTGTCGCCGGCCGGTACGGCCTGGGGCGCGGGTGTCGGTGGGGCGTCGGGCGCGAGCGCGGCCCTGGCGGCTCCCGTCGTGCGGTCGCTCACGACTTCACCAGCCCTTTCGTCTTGCCGCCGAGGGCCAGGTACACGTCTTCCAGGCTGGGGGTGGCCAGGGTGAAGTCGTCGAGCGCGGCGAAGGCCGGGCCGCCGGTGACCGAGGCCACCGCCGCCCTGGCCTCGTCGGGCGCCAGCCGGAGCACCCAGCGGCGCCCCGACTCGACGGCCCGGTCGCGCAGCCGTGCGACCTCGGGCACCGCCAGCGGGGCGGCTTCGCGCCACACCAGTTCCAGCCGTACCTCGCCGGAGACCCGGGCCTTCAGCGCGGCGGGGGTGTCGCAGGCGATGACCTTGCCCTGGTCGATGACGGCGACCCGGTCGAGGACGGTCTCGGCCTCGATGACGTTGTGGGTGACGAGCAGGACGGTCGCGCCGTGCTGTGCGCGGCGCCGGTCCACGGCCGCCCAGACGGCCCGGCGGGCCACGGGGTCCATGCCGGTGGTGGGCTCGTCGAGGACCAGTACGGGCCGCTCGCCGACGAGCGCGGTGGCGAAGCAGGCGAGGCGCCGCTGGCCGCCGGAGAGCTTCTTCAGGGGCCGCCCGGCGATGGCGGTCAGGCCGAGTTCCTCCAGTACGGCGTCGCGCGCGGCGCGTGCCGACCGTACGTCGAGTCCGCGCAGCCGTCCGGTGGTCTCGGCGGCCAGTGCCACCGTGAGCTCGTCGAGGGCGGTGGACTCCTGGCCGAGGTAGGCGAGCAGCCGGGAGGCCCGTCCGGGGTGGCGTACGAGGTCGTGGCCGAGGAGGGTCACGGCGCCCGAGTCGGGCCGCATCAGGCCGGTGAGCTGGCGGACCAGGGTGGACTTGCCGGCGCCGTTGGGGCCGAGCAGGCCGAAGATCTCGCCGCGCCGGACGTCGAGGCTGACGCCGTCGTTGGCGCGGGTCTCGGGCAGGGCGGGGGCGCCGCGCCGTCCGCGTACCGCGGGATACGTCTTGACCAGGTCACGCACCGCGCAGACCACGTCCGGCGCCGCTCCCGCGGCCGCTGCCGTGCCGTTCTGCGCCTGTGCTGTGCCCGTACTCACGAGGGAGCAGCCTACGGGGTTCCCGCCCCTACTCGGCCGCCGGGGTCAGCGGGGCGGCGAGGTCGGCGGGTCCGGTTCCGGGCGCGGCGGCCGGGACCGCGGCGACGTGCTCGGCGGCGGCGCGGACGTCGATCTCCCTCCAGAACCCGGCGCGGATGGCGTACCGGTCGTGTTCGTCGATCTGGTCGTCCTTGTGCGCGAGCAGGCCGAACCGGGCGGCGTAGCGCAGCAGCTCGCCGTCGATCCGGTGCGGGATGCGCGGGTACATGGTGGCCAGTTTCTGCAGGTGCACGGTTTCGGGGAGGCGTTCCATCCAGCGGCGGGCGAACACCTGTCCCACCTCGAACGGGTCGCCGCCGACGGTGGTGATGTCCTCCTCCCGGTCGGCCCAGCGCTGTTCGGCGCTGGTGAGCTGGGCGAGGGTGGGCAGCGAGGCGGTCTCGGCGGGTTCGCCGAGGGGTCCGGCGCGGTCGATCCAGCCCTTGTCGGAGGACCAGCGCAGGGCGCTGGCGGGGGACGGCGTGGTGCTCGCCGCGGCCTGCTGGCCGCCGTGCGGTCCGGGGGCGCGCAGGGCTCCGGCGAGGTCCTTGGGCGTGGGGACGCTTCTGCCGGCGGGGGTGGTGGGAGGGGGTACGGAGGAGCCCTCCCGGTCGTCGTCCGCGGGGGCGGCGGCGCCGTTGCGGGCGGCCTCGGCGAGTGCGGCCTCGGGCAGCGGGGCCGAGAGGATGGCGGCGATGTCGGGGCGGGGCGCGGGCGGCGGGGAGCACAGTCCGGTGAGGTCCTTGGCGCGGACGGCGCGGGTGATCCAGGCCCGGTCGAGGACGCGGCGTTCGTCGGCCTCGGCGACGAGGTCCTCGGACTGGTTGTAGTCGCCGTCGGCGGCCTGGACGGCCCACAGGTGGACGGCGACGCCGTGCTCCTTCGCGGACATCAGGCCGGGGAGCAGGTCGCCGTCGCCGGTCACGAGGACCACGTCGGAACAGGCGCGGTTGCGGGCGAGCTCGGTGAGCTCGGCGTGCATGGCGGCGTCGACGCCCTTCTGGGCCCAGCGGCCGTCGCTGCGGGTCAGGGCGCCGAGGCGGACGGTGACGCGGGGCATGACGCGCAGCCTGCGGTGTTCGGGCTGCGGCACCCGGTCGGGTGCGCCGTCGAACCAGTAGATGCGCAGGAGGGGCTGCTGGGTGTCGGCCTCGGCCCGCTCGCGCAGGTTCTGGATGAGGGCGGCATGGTCGACGGTGATCCGGGAGCGGGAGGGCTCCCCGGCGAGAAGGCTGGCGGCGGCGCCCAGCAGGTAGCCGGCGTCCACCAGGACGACGCAGCGGTCCACGCGTTCCACCCTCTTCCCTGGGGGTCCCCATGTGTTTTCGCGGGTTCCCCGAGTCTGCCCGACCTCAAGGGTGTTGAAGGCCGGAACTCGATCATCGGCGTGGCGGATCTCACGCGGCGGCGGCGAACCGCCCGCGGCTACGCGCAGTAATGATCCAAAATGCGCGGTTTCTGGCGCTGTGTGAGTGTGAAGGCGGTCCTGGCCCCTAGACCCTCACGGAGGCTCCACCATGGCCAAGAACAAAAATCAGAAGCAGCCGGCGAAGCAGCAGGCCCGCTCGTCCGGGCCCGACACGTCGCGCTCGTCGGATTCCCCCGAGCACGCGTCCCAGGCGCCCAGTCCCATGGACCTGGCCCACAAGAGCAAGCAGAAGAAGTTCGGCCACAACTGACGCCCTTCGCGTCGGTCTGTGACGACCGGAACCGGAAGGGCCTGCCCGGCATCGCCGTGCAGGCCCTTCCGTGCGTGCGGCAGGCGCTGTTATCCGGCCAGGCAGGACGGTCCGAGCAGGACCTTCAGGTCGCCGAAGAGGGCCGGGTCGGGCTGGACGCGGTGCCGGTCGAGGCGGAGCACGGTGGTGGTCCGGGGCCCCTGGAGCTTGATGCGGACCTCGGTGTTGCCCTTGTGGTGGCGCAGGATCTCCCCCAGACGGGTCACCATCGGGGGCGTGACCTTGACCGTCGGGATGGTGAGGACCACGGGGGCGTTGGTGCCGGCCGAGGAGAGGTCGGGGACCATCATCTCCATGGCGACCAGGCGGGGGACGTCCTCGCGCTTGTCGAGGCGGCCCTTGACGAAGACGACGGTGTCCTCGACCAGCTGGGTGGAGACGAGCTGGTAGGTCGCGGGGAAGAACATGCACTCGATGGAGCCGGCCAGGTCCTCGACGGTGGCGATGGCCCAGGCGTTGCCCTGCTTGGTCATCTTGCGCTGGAGGCCCGAGATGATGCCGCCGATGGTGACGACGGCGCCGTCGGAGTGCTCGCCGCCGGTCAGCTGGGAGATGCCGGCGTCCGTCTTGTCGGACAGCACGTGCTCCAGGCCGAAGAGCGGGTGGTCGGAGACGTAGAGGCCGAGCATCTCGCGCTCCTGGGCGAGCAGGTAGGACTTCTCCCACTCGACGTCGGAGAACTCCACGTCGAGGCCGAAGCCGGGCTCGTCGCCGGCGCCCTCGTCACCCATTCCGCCGAAGAGGTCGAACTGTCCCTCGGCCTCCTTGCGCTTGACGGCGACCACGTTGTCGATCATCGACTCGTGGTGGGCGACCAGGCCCTTGCGGGTGTGGCCCATCTCGTCGTAGGCGCCGGCCTTGATCAGGGACTCGATGGTGCGCTTGTTGCAGACGACGGCCTCGACCTTGTCGAGGAAGTCGGGGAAGGAGGAGTACTTCCCCTTGGCCTTCCTGGTCTTGATGATCGAGTCGACGACGTTCTGGCCGACGTTGCGGACGGCGGTGAGGCCGAAGAGGATCACGTCGTCGCCCTGGGCGGCGAAGTTCGACTCGGACTCGTTGACGTTCGGCGGGAGCACCTTGATGCCCATGCGGCGGCACTCGTTCAGGTAGATCGCGGACTTGTCCTTGTCGTCCTTGACCGAGGTGAGCAGGCCGGCCATGTACTCGGCCGGGTAGTTCGCCTTGAGGTAGGCGGTCCAGTAGGAGACCAGGCCGTACGCGGCGGAGTGGGCCTTGTTGAAGGCGTAGCCGGCGAAGGGGACCAGGACGTCCCACAGCTTCTGGATGGCCTCGTCGCTGTAGCCGTTCTTCCGGGCGCCCGCCTGGAAGATCGTGAAGTTCTTCGCCAGCTCCTCGGGCTTCTTCTTGCCCATGACGCGGCGCAGGATGTCGGCCTCGCCGAGCGAGTAGCCGGCGATGATCTGGGCGGCCTTCTGCACCTGCTCCTGGTAGACGATCAGGCCGTAGGTGACCGCGAGCACCTCTTCGAGCGGCTTCTCCAGCTCGGGGTGGATCGGGGTGATCTCCTGCTGCTTGTTCTTGCGCAGGGCGTAGTTCGTGTGCGAGTTCATGCCCATCGGGCCTGGGCGGTACAGGGCCGACACGGCGGAGATGTCTTCGAAGTTGTCGGGCTTCATCAGGCGCAGCAGGGAGCGCATGGGCCCGCCGTCGAACTGGAAGACGCCGAGGGTGTCGCCGCGGCCGAGCAGCTCGAAGGTCTTGGGGTCGTCGAGCGGGAGGGCCAGGAGGTCGATGTCGATCCCCTTGTTGGCCTTCACCATCTTGACGGCGTCGTCCATGATCGTGAGGTTGCGCAGGCCGAGGAAGTCCATCTTCAGCAGGCCGAGCGACTCGCAGCTCGGGTAGTCCCACTGGGTGATGGTGACGCCGTCGGTGTGCCGCACCCAGACGGGTACGTGGTCGGTGATCGTCTCGCTGGACATGATCACGCCGGCGGCGTGCACGCCCATCTGGCGGACCAGGCCCTCCACCCCGCGGGCGGTGTCGATGACCTTCTTCACGTCGGGTTCGTTCTCGTACATGCTGCGGATCTCGCCGGCCTCGCTGTAGCGGGGGTGCGAGGGGTCGAGGATGCCGGAGAGCGGGATGCCCTTGCCGAGGACGTCGGCGGGCATGGCCTTGGTGAGGCGGTCGCCCATGGCGTACGGGTAGCCCAGGACGCGGGCCGAGTCCTTGATCGCGTTCTTGGCCTTGATGGTGCCGTAGGTGCCGATCATGGCGACCTTGTCCTGGCCGTACTTCTCGGTGACGTACCGGATCACCTCGACGCGCCGACGCTCGTCGAAGTCGATGTCGACATCGGGCATGGAGACGCGCTCGGGGTTGAGGAAGCGCTCGAAGATCAGGCCGTGCGGGATCGGGTCGAGGTCGGTGATGCCCATGGCGTAGGCGACGATCGAGCCGGCCGCGGAGCCTCGGCCGGGGCCGACGGCGATGCCCTGGTTCTTGGCCCACATGATGAAGTCGGCGACGACGAGGAAGTAGCCGGGGAAGCCCATCGAGATGATCGTGTCCATCTCGTACTCGACCTGCTTCATGCGGTCCTCGGGGATGCCCCCGGGGAAGCGGCGGTGCATGCCGCGCATGGTCTCCTCGCGGAACCAGGTGACCTCGGTGTAGCCCTCCGGGATGTCGAACTTCGGCATCAGGTTCCGGAACGTGAACATGCCCTCGGTGTCGATCTGGTCCGCGACCAGCTTGGTGTTGGCGCAGCCCTCCTGCCAGGCGTCCGAGGAGTCGATGGCGTACATCTCGTCGGTCGACTTCAGGTAGTAGCCGGAGCCGTCGAAGCGGAAGCGGTCGGGGTCCGAGAGGTTCTTGCCGGTCTGGATGCACAGCAGGGCGTCGTGGGCGGCGGCCTCGCTGGCGTAGGTGTAGTGCGAGTCGTTCGTCACCAGCGGCGGGATGCCGAGCTTCTTGCCGATCTCCAGCAGTCCGTCGCGGACCCGGCGCTCGATCTCGATGCCGTGGTCCATCAGCTCCAGGAAGTAGCGGTCCTTGCCGAAGATGTCCTGGTATTCGGAGGCCGACTTCAGGGCCTCGTCGAACTGGCCGAGGCGCAGGCGGGTCTGCAGCTCGCCGGAGGGGCAGCCGGTGGAGGCGATCAGCCCCTCGGACCACTTGCTGATGGTCTCCTTGTCCATGCGCGGCCACTTGGTGAGCCAGCCCTCGGCGTAGGCGTCGGAGGACAGCCGGAAGAGGTTGTGCAGGCCGGTGGCGTTCGCCGCCCAGATCGTCTTGTGGGTGTAGCCGCCGGAGCCGGAGACGTCGTCGCGCTTCTGGTGGGGCTGGCCCCACTGGATGCGGCGCTTGTTGCGCCGGGACTCGGGGGCGACGTACGCCTCGATGCCGATGATCGGTGTGATCCCGGCCTTCTGCGCGGAGTGGAAGAAGTCGTAGGCCCCGTGCAGGTTGCCGTGGTCGGACATGGCGATGTGCGTCATGCCCATCTCGTTGCACGCGTTGAACATGTCCTTCAGCCGTGCGGCACCGTCCAGCAGCGAGTACTGGGTGTGGACGTGCAGGTGCGTGAACGGCGTCTTGGTCACGGCGCTGGTCTCCTGGCGGCGGGGGGAGGGGGGCAGCTTCGAATCCTACGTCCCACGGGTGACAGATCACGGGCACGCAGCGGTACGGTCGGGCGTTGCAGAACCAGGGGCACTGGTCCCGGCGTCCCGTCCGGCAGAGCCCGTACCACCCCGTGCACCAGGAGGAACCCGCGATGGCGGTCCCCGAGACGACCGACGAGCAGCGCGCCGAGGAGATCCTCGACGTGTTCGACACCGCGTTCGGTGAGCTGCTCGCCGCCGACCCCGCTGCCTTCCAGGTCAAGTTCCGCAAGATGGCGGCCTCGGCCTTCGCCTTCTACCGCGGCACGGCCTGCCTGTTCTACTCCGACCTGGAGCGGGACCGGCACGGCGGCCCGTACCTGGACGAGCGGACGGGCCGGGTGTGGATCCACGGCGATCTCCACGCCGAGAACTTCGGCACGTACATGGACTCCAACGGCCGGCTGATCTTCAACGTCAACGACTTCGACGAGGCCTACGTCGGCCCCTTCACCTGGGACCTCAAGCGCTTCGCCGCCTCCGTCGCGCTGATCGGCTACACCAAGGCCCTCAGCGACGACCAGATAGGCGAGCTGGTGCGGATCTACGCCGGCGCCTACCGGGAGCGCATCCACCTGCTCGCGAAGGGCGCCAAGGACGAGGAGGTCCCCTCCTTCACCCTGGACACCGCCGAGGGCCCGCTGCTGGACGCGCTGCGCTCGGCCCGCTCCCGGACGCGTTTCTCCCTGCTGGACTCGATGACGGAGATACGGGAGTACGAGCGCCGCTTCAGCCCCGGCGGCGGCTCGATCGAGCTGGACGCCGCGACCCGCTACAAGGTGCTGGCCGCCTTCGACGGGTACCTGGAGACCCTGCCCGACGAGTCCCTCGTGCGCCCGGACTCCTACCGGGTCAAGGACGTGGTCGGCCGCCGGGGCGTCGGCATCGGCTCGGCGGGCCTGCCCTCCTACAACATCCTGCTGGAGGGGCACAGCGACGCCCTGGAGAACGATGTCGTGATCTACCTCAAGCAGGCGCAGACCCCGGCGGCCTCCCGGCACATCACGGACCGGGCGGTGCGGGAGTACTTCCTGCACGAGGGGCACCGCACGGTGATCTCGCAGCGGGCCCTGCAGGCGCACGCCGATCCGTGGCTGGGCTGGACCGAGCTGGACGGCACCGGCCAGCTGGTGGCGGAGGTCTCCCCGTACGCGGTGGACCTGGACTGGTCGGACCTGGACGACCCGGAGGAGATCGCGGCCGTGGTCGCCGACCTCGGGCGGGCCACCGCGACCATGCACGCGTCGGCCGACGAGGCGGAGAGCGGGCAGTCCCTGGTGCCGTTCTCCACCGAGCGGGCCATCGACGCGGCGATCGCGGCGGACGAGGACGGCTTCGCGGCGCTGCTGGTGGACTTCGCGCACGCGTACGGGGCCCGGGCGCGCGCCGACCACCAGATCTTCGTGGACCTGTTCCGCAACGGGCGTCTCACCCCCTGAAACCCCGTCCACAGGAACACATGGCACACTCGCCGGGATGGATTTTTCCGGGACGGGACTCAGAGGGCTGCGTGCCGCGCTGTTCAGCGCTGTGGTCGTGCTGCTCTCCTCCGGCTCCCACGTCCTGATGTCCCAGGTCCCGCTGCCGCCCGCGCTGGTGGCCGGGGCCTTCGCCGGGGTGTTCGCCATCGCCTTCGCGTGCGCGGGCCGCGAGCGGGGCTTCGGCCCCATCGCGGGGCTGCTCGTGCCGCTGGAGCTGGCCGCCGACACCGTCTTCACCGCCGGCCAGCACCTGTGCTACGGCCCGGCCGGCGGCCCCGTCTCGGGGCCGCTGCGTGCCATGGGCCTGGAGGAGCTGTGCGGGGGCACGCCGGTGGGCGGGCCGCTGACCGAGGTGACCGGGCCGGCCGCCGACGCGGCCGCGCTGCTGGCCTCGCCCGGCCCGTACACGCCGTGGCTGCTGCTCGGCGTGCACGTCGCGGTGGGGCTGCTCGCCGCCGCCTGGCTGCGCCACGGCGAGCGTGCGCTGGGCCGGCTGCTGCGGGCGGTGGCCGCCTTCGCGTTCCGGCCGCTGCGGCTGGCGGCCGCAGCGGTGGCGGGGGCTCGCGGGTCGGCGCGGCGGGTGCCGGGTCCGGTCGCGGCCGGGGCCGACGCCCGGACGCGCTTCCCCGCGCACTCCGTGGGACGGCGGGGACCGCCCGTGCTCGGCGCGCTCGCGCGCGCCTGACGCACGTACGGCAGTCCCTTTCCCACGTCACACACCACGGAGATCATGATGAGTTCACGCAACAGCCAGGCGAACAAGGCGGCGGCCCGCGAGCGGCTGCGGGCCGAGCGTGAGGCGCAGGCCAAGAAGGACAGGATCCGCCGGCAGGTCATAGTCGGCGTCGGCGTCGTGGCCGCGCTGGGTCTGGCCGGCGGTATCGCCTACGGGGTCATGAAGGCCAACGAGCCCGACCACTGGGAGAAGGCCGCCAAGGCGGAGCTGGTCAAGCCGAAGAACACCTCGGGCGAGGACGGCACCACGGTCGTCGTCGGCAAGGCCGACGCGAAGAAGACCCTGGAGCTGTACGAGGACTCGCGCTGCCCGGCGTGCGCCTCCTTCGAGCAGGCGGCGGGCGAGCAGATCAAGAAGGACGTCGAGGCGGGCAAGTACAAGCTCCAGTACTTCGGCGCCACCTTCATCGACAACGCCGTCAACGGCGAGGGCTCGAAGAACGCGCTGAGCGCGCTGGGCGCGGCGCTGAACGTCAGCCCGGAGGCCTTCCTGGAGTACAAGGGGGCGCTGTACTCCAAGGAGCAGCACCCCGAGGAGACCGTCGACAGCTTCGCCAAGGACGACTACCTGCTGAAGGTCGCGGACACCGTTGCGGCGCTCAAGGGCAACGCCGAGTTCAAGAAGGCCGTCGAGGACGGCACGTACGACCGGTGGGCGCTGGAGATGTCGAAGGTCTTCGACAAGTCCGGGGTGAAGGGCACGCCGACCCTGAAGATGGACGGCAAGAAGATCGACACCCCGCAGACGGCGGAGGCGTTCACGGCGGCTATCGACAAGGCCCTGCAGGGCTGATCCCGGGCATTCCGGACACAGCCTTCCGGACCGGCCGCACCGACGGGCGGGCGAACTCCCAGAGTTCGCCCGCCCGTTGCATTCCGACGTCTGTTCCCAGCGGTATACCGGTCGGTAATATGATCATCCGTGACCAGTCATCTCACTCCTCACCCGGCCGCGGCAAATCCCCGCCGCCGTACGGTCGTTCTCGCCGCGGCGGCCACGGCCACGCTGGCCCCCCTCGCCACGCTGGGCGCCGGGACCGCCCATGCCGCGGGCACCGCGCCCGCCTTCCTCCACGGCGTCGCCTCCGGCGATCCGCTGCCCGACGGCGTCCTGCTGTGGACGCGCGTCACCCCGTCCCCCGAGGCCGTCCCCGGCTCCGGGCTCGGCCCCGCCGTCCAGGTGGACTGGGAGGTGGCCTCCGACCAGGCTTTCTCCCGCATCGTCGCCGGGGGAACCGTCACGGCGAGCGCCGCCACCGACCACACGGTCAAGGTGGACGTGCGGGGGCTCCGGCCGCAGACGCCGTACTGGTACCGCTTCACCGCGGGCTCGGCCACCTCCCCCGTGGGGCGCACGCTGACCACCCCCGGGCACGACGTGACGACCCCGGGGGTCCGCTTCGGGGTGGTCTCCTGCGCCAACTGGGAGTCCGGCTACTTCTCGGCCTACCGCCACCTGGCCGCCCGCACGGACCTGCACGCGGTCCTGCACCTGGGCGACTACATCTACGAGTACGCCTCGGGGGGCTACCCGGAGGCCAAGTACACCGTGCGCCGGCACGAGCCGCAGCACGAGATCGTCTCGCTGGCCGATTACCGCGCGCGGCACGGCAAGTACAAGACGGACACCGACCTCCAGGCTCTGCACCACGCCCACCCGGTCATCGCCATCTGGGACGACCACGAGTTCGCGAACGACATGTGGGCCGGCGGGGCCGAGAACCACACCCCGGGCGCCGAGGGCGACTGGGCCGGCCGCGCGGAGGCCGCCAAGCAGGCGTACTTCGAGTGGATGCCGGTACGGACCTCCACCGCGGGCACCGTCTACCGCAGGCTGCGCTTCGGCACCCTCGCCGACCTCCACCTGCTGGACCTGCGCTCCTTCCGCTCGCAGCAGTCCAAGGTCGGCAGCGGTTCGGTGGACGACCCGGAGCGCAGCATCACCGGGCGGGCCCAGCTGGACTGGCTCAAGGCGGGCCTGGCCGGCTCGAACGCGACCTGGAAGCTGGTGGGCACCTCGGTGATGATCTCGCCGGTGGCCTTCGGGTCGCTGCCCGCGCACCTGCTGGGGCCGCTCGCCGAGCTGCTCGGCCTGCCCGAGGGCGGCATCGCGATCAACGTGGACCAGTGGGACGGGTACACCGACGACCGCAAGGAGCTGCTGGGCCACCTGAAGGAACGCAACGTCAAGAACACGGTGTTCCTGACCGGCGACATCCACATGGCCTGGGCGAACGAGGTGCCGGTGAACATGGCCACCTACCCGGGGTCGGGCACGGCGGCGACCGAGTTCGTCGTCACGTCGGTGACCTCCGACAACCTCGACGACATCCTGCACGTGCTGCCGGACACGGTCTCGCTGGTCGCCGAAACCGCCATCAAGGCCGCCAACTGGCATGTGAAGTGGCTGGACATGGACGCGCACGGCTACGGCGTGCTGGACGTGACGCCGGAGCGCTCGCAGATGGACTACTACGTCATTTCCGACAAGCGCCGACCGGGCGCCACGTCCGCATGGTCCCGTTCCTACCGGACCGCGAACGGCACCCAGAAGGTGGAGCGTTCCTACCAGCCCGTCCACTGATCGCCTGATTGGCCGTCAATTCTCCGGCCGCAGGGGGTGTCTGGTACGTACCAGACACCCCTTGTGCGTTCTCGGCAACAAATCTTTTACGTAAGACCCTTGACCTGAATATGTCATGCACACATAAGCTTCCCGCCAGCTGAAGAAGATCCTTCAGGCACCACCCCCCACCACCCCCCCACCCGCGAGGAGCACACGTGCGCGCGCCTGCCCGCATATCCCCCCTTCTCCGCCGCCGCCTGATGGGCACTGCGGTCCTGGCCGGAACCCTGGCCTTCACCCCGCTCGCCGCCCCCACCACGCTGGCGGCCGCGAAGACCCCCGCCGAGGTGTGCGCCGAGGAGACCGCCGCCCCCGCCAACGCCCGGGTGGCCCGCGCCCACGACGAGCACGCGGACGAGCCGAACGAGGTCACCGACGCGCAGGCGAAGGCCATGGACGCCGACCTCAAGGCGAAGCTGGACAAGGCCCTCAAGAACCAGCCGCAGCGCAGCCTCGCCGCGGCCGAGGCCGTCGTGAACATCCCGGTGTACTTCCACGTCATCCACTCCGGCACCACCGGCAAGCTCACGTCCACCGACGTCAGCAAGCAGCTCGCGGTCCTCAACGCGGCCTACGGCGGCCAGGGCACCGGCAACGTCAACACGAACTTCCAGTTCACCCTGGCGTCGACCGACTACACGGACAACGCCTCCTGGTACAACCTGGCCTCCGGCTCCCAGGCCGAGAAGGACATGAAGAACACCCTGCGCAAGGGCGGCCCGGGCGCGCTCAACTTCTACACCGCCAAGCTCTCCGGCGGCCTGCTGGGTTGGGCGACCTTCCCGACCTCCTACGCCTCCAGCCCCAAGATGGACGGCGTTGTCGTGCTCGACAGCTCGCTGCCCGGCGGCTCCTCCGCCAACTACAACGAGGGCGACACCGCCACCCACGAGGTCGGCCACTGGCTCGGGCTGTACCACACCTTCCAGGGCGGCTGTAACGGCAACGGCGACTACGTCGCCGACACCCCGGCCGAGAAGAGCGCCGCCTACGAGTGCCCGACCGGTCGCGACAGCTGCGCCAGCAAGCCGGGCGCGGACCCGATCCGCAACTTCATGGACTACACGTACGACTCCTGCATGTACCAGTTCACCGCCGGCCAGGTGGCCCGCATGAGCAGCAACTGGACCGCCTACCGGGCGGGCTGACCCCAGCGACGAGGAGGGCCCGGCCCGGCATCCGCCGGGCCGGGCCCTTCCGCTCGGGCGGGCACCGCGCGGCTACAGGCTGTCGAGGAAGCCGATCGCGGCCTTCCAGGCCTGCTCCGCGGCCTCGGCGTCGTGGTCGTCGAGGTCCGGGTCGGTGAACAGGTGCCCGGCGCCCGGGTAGCTGTGCACCTCGACGTCCGCGCCGGCCCGCTGCATCCGCAGGTACCAGGCCGTCAACCAGTCGTGCGGCTCGAAGGGGTCGGGGTCGGCGATGTGCAGCTGCACCGGGAGCCCGTCCACCGAGGCGCTGTCCTCCAGGTCCGCCGTCCCGTGCAGGAGGAGCAGTCCGCGCGCCTTCTCGTCGGCCAGCGCCAGGTGCTGGGCGAGGGAACCGCCGAAGGAGAAGCCCGCGTAGACCAGGCCCTCGTCGGAGTGGGGGGCCGAGGCCAGCACCGCCCGCTTCAGCAGCTCGTCACGGCCGATCTCCTCCTGGTGGGCCATGCCCTCCTCGACGGTCTCGAAGGTGCGCCCCTCGAAGAGGTCCGGCACCTGGACCTGGTGACCGGCCGCGCGCAGCCGGTCGGCCGCCGCGTGCACCGCGGGCCGCATCCCGTACGTCGAGTGGAAAAGCATGATGTTCATGCCTCCATCGTGCCAGCCGCCGCCGGCCCCGGTGCGCCCCGGCTTCCCGCTACGTTCGTCCCCATGGAGACGGAGAACTTCCTGCGCCCCGTGACGGTCGTCGGCGGCGTGCTGGTCGCCACCCTGATCGCGGGCTGGCTGCTCGACCTGCTGCTGCGCCGGGCCGACGCCCGGCACCCCGAGACCCCGCTGTGGGAACTGCTGCGCCGCTGCCGGCTCCCCTTCCAGGTGGTGCTGTGCACCTCCCTGCTCAGAGGCTCCTACCGCCGGGCGGGCATCCTGCCCGACCATGCAGTCGGCGTCGGCCGCTTCCTCACCCTGGTGCTCATCGCCTCGGCGGCCTGGCTGGCGGTGCGCATCGCGACGGCCGCCGTCGACTCCGCGTACGCGCGCTACGCCGCGGCGACCGCGGACGAGGCGCGGGTCCGCCGGGTGCGCACCCAGGTCACGCTGATCCAGCGGGTGGTCACGGCGATGGTGGTCGTGGTCGCCGCGGCGGCGATGCTGCTCACCTTCCCCCCGATGCGTGCGGTCGGCGCCTCGGTGCTGGCCTCCGCGGGCGTCCTCGGCATCGTGGCGGGCATCGCCGCCCAGTCCTCGCTGAGCAACCTCTTCGCCGGGCTCCAGATCGCCTTCGGCGACACCGTCCGCATCGGGGACACCGTGGTCGTCGACAAGGAGTGGGGCAGGGTCGAGGAAATCACGCTGACCTTCCTGACCGTCCGCACGTGGGACGAGCGCCGCATCACGATGCCTGTGTCGTATTTCACGAGCAAGCCGTACGAGAACTGGTCGCGCGGCGGGGCCCAGATGACCGGCACGGTCTTCTGGCACCTGGACCACAGCGCGCCCCTGGACCTGATGCGGGAGCGGTTCGGGGAGATCCTCGCGGAACTGCCCGAGTGGGACGGCCGCGGCGGCGGCCTGGCCGTGACGGACACCACACCGCACACCGTCCAGGTCCGCGGCGTGGTCACGGCCAAGGACGCCGACGACCTCTGGACACTGCGGTGCGCCGTCCGCGAGCGGCTGATCACCTGGCTGGCCGCCCACCACCCCTACGCCCTCCCCCGCATCGCGACCTCCCCGGCACCCCCGGCCCCGGCCGCGCCCGACGACCGGGGCTAAGGGCTGTCCCGTAAATCCCCGGTGGATCAGCGCACGGCGTCAGATGCGGTGCATCGC
>NZ_MQUR01000079.1 GCF_001953875.1 Streptomyces amritsarensis | reverse complement strand
GGGCGGGGCGGGGTGTGGCCCCGCGCAGCGGGGCCGCGCCGCTACAGGCTGCGCAGCAGCACCGCCGGGGATTCCACGCAGTCCGCGACATGGCGCAGGAAGCCGCCGGCCGTGCCGCCGTCGCAGACCCGGTGGTCGAAGGTCAGCGACAGCTGGACGACCTTGCGCACCGCCAACTGCCCCTGGTGCACCCACGGCTTGTCGATGATCCGGCCGACGCCGAGCATCGCCGCCTCGGGGTGGTTGATGATCGGCGTGGACCCGTCGACCCCGAACACCCCGTAGTTGTTGAGGGTGAAGGTGCCGCCCGTCAGGTCCGCCGGGGCCAGCCTGCCCGAGCGGGCGAGCTCGGTCAGCCGGGCGAACTCCGCCGACAGGGACTCCGGGTTGCGGCCCTGCGCGTCCCGGACCACGGGGACGACCAGTCCCCGCTCGGTCTGCGCGGCGAAGCCCAGGTGCACCGACGGGAGCCGGACGATCTCCTTGGCCGCGAGGTCCACGGTGGAGTTCAGCTCCGGGTACTTGGCCAGGGCGGCCGTGCAGATCCGCGCCAGCAGCGCGAGCACCGAGATCTTGGGCCCGCCCACGGCGTTCATGGCGGCCCGGGCCGCCATCAGCTCGGTGGCGTCGGCGTCGACCCAGCAGGTGGCGTCCGGGATCTCGCTGCGGCTGCGCGACAGCTTCTCGGCGACCGCACCGCGCAGCCCCTTGAGCGGGATCCGCTCGCCCTGCGCCGACACCGTCGCGGGGGCGGGAGCGGGAGCCGGGGCGGGCGCCCGCAGCGCGGCCAGGGCCGCCTCGACGTCGGCCCGCAGGATCAGGCCTTCCGGCCCGGAGCCGTGCAGCGCGCGCAGGTCCACCCCGCCGTCCTTGGCCAGCTTGCGCACCAGCGGCGAGATGACGGGCACCGGCCCGGCGGGAGCCGCAGGAGCGGCCGGAGCCAGAGCCGGGACCGGGGCCGGGGCCGGGGCCGGGGCCGGGGCCGGAGCCGGAGCCGGGGCCGGAGCCGTGACGGGCGCCGACACCGCGGCGGTGACGGGTCGCACCCGTCGCCGACGCGCCGGGCGCGAGTGGTCCGAGCCGTAGCCGATCAGCGGCCGGGGCGCCTCGCCGGAGCCCTCCGCCTCCGCGGCCTCCGCGGCCCCGGCGGGCAGCGACTGCGCACCCACCGCGACGGTGATCAGCGGGGCGCCGACCGGCAGCTCCTCGCCCTCCTCGCCGAACCGGGCGGTGACCACGCCGCCGTACGGGCAGGGCACCTCCACCATCGCCTTGGCCGTCTCGACCTCGACGACCGGCTGGTCGATGGCGACGACGTCGCCCACCGCCACCAGCCACCGCACGATCTCGGCCTCGGTCAGGCCCTCGCCGAGGTCGGGCAGCTTGAATTCCATTACCTGCGGCATCAGTTCTCCCACTGCAGGCGGGCCACGGCGTCCAGGATCCGTTCCACTCCCGGCAGGTGGTGCTTCTCCAGCATCGGCGGCGGGTACGGGATGTCGAAGCCCGTCACCCGCAGCACCGGGGCCTCCAGGTGGTGGAAGCACCGCTCCGTGACGCGGGCGGCGATCTCCGCGCCCGGGCCGCCGAAGCCGCCGGCCTCGTGGACGACGACCGCGCGCCCGGTGCGGCGTACGGACTCCACGACCGTGTCCTCGTCGAAGGGGACGAGCGAGCGCAGGTCCACGACCTCCAGGTCCCAGCCCTCCTCGCGGGCCGCCTCGGCCGCCTCCAGGCAGACCGGCAGCGAAGGCCCGTAGGTGATCAGGGTGGCGCTCGTGCCCGTGCGCCGGACCAGCGCCTTCCCGATGCCCGGGACGGCCGCCGGCGCCTCGGCCGACCAGTCCGCCTTTGACCAGTACAGCCGCTTCGGCTCCAGGAAGACCACCGGGTCGTCGCTGGCGATCGACGCGCGCAGCAGCCCGTACGCGTCCTCGACGGTCGCCGGGGTCACCACCGTCAGGCCGGGGGTGGCCACGTAGTACGCCTCGGAGGAGTCGCAGTGGTGCTCCACACCGCCGATGCCGCCGCCGTACGGCACGCGGATGGTGATCGGCAGCGGCATCGCGCCGCGGGTGCGGTTGCGCATCTTCGCCACGTGCGAGATCAGCTGCTCGAAGGCCGGGTAGGCGAAGGCGTCGAACTGCATCTCCACCACGGGCCGCAGCCCGTACATGGCCATGCCGACCGCCGTGCCCAGGATCCCGGCCTCCGCGAGCGGGGTGTCCGTGCAGCGGTCCTCGCCGAACTCCTTCGCGAGGCCGTCCGTGATCCGGAAGACGCCGCCGAGCGTGCCGACGTCCTCGCCCATCACGTGGACCGTCGGGTCCTCGGCCATCGCGTCACGCATCGCCCGCGTCAGGGCCTGCGCCATCGTCGCGGGCTTGGCCCCCGTCTTCGCGGACTTCGCCGCCACCGTCGTCACGCCTGGTCCTCGGCTTCCAGCTCGGCACGGAGCATGCCCGCCTGCTCGCGCAGGCGGTCGGTCTGCTCCGCGTAGACATGCGCGAACAGGTCCATCGGGTCGACCACCGGATCGGCGTTCATCCCGTCGCGCAGGGACGCCGCCATCGCCTCGGCCTCGTCGCGCGCGGCCGTGATGCCCGCCTCGTCGAGGATCCCGCGCGCGGTCAGCTCGCGCTCCAGCAGGTCGATCGGGTCGTGCGCCTTCCACGCCTCGACCTCGGCGTCACCGCGGTAGCGCGTCGCGTCGTCGGCGTTGGTGTGCGCCTCCATGCGGTACGTGACGGCCTCGATCAGGGTCGGGCCGCCGCCGGCCCGGGCCCGCCGGACGGCCTCGGCCAGCACCTCGTGCATCGCGGCGATGTCGTTGCCGTCGACCAGCCGGCCCGGAATGCCGTAGCCGACGCCCTTGTGGGCCAGCGTCGGGGCGGCGGTCTGCTTGGCGAGCGGGACCGAGATCGCGAAGCCGTTGTTCTGCACGAGGAAGACCACCGGGGCCTGCCATACGGCGGCGAAGTTCAGCGCCTCGTGGAAGTCGCCCTCGCTGGTGCCGCCGTCGCCGACCATGGCGAGGGCGACGACGTCGTCGCCGCGCAGCCGGGCCGCGTGCGCCAGGCCCACCGCGTGCGGCAGCTGGGTGGCGAGCGGGGTCGAGAGCGGGGCTATGCGGTGCTCACGCGGGTCGTAGCCGGTGTGCCAGTCGCCGCGCAGCAGGGTCAGCGCCTGTACGGGGTCCAGTCCGCGGGCCACGGCCGCCAGGGTGTCGCGGTAGCTCGGGAAGAGCCAGTCCTGCTCCTCGAGGACCATGGCGGCCGCGATCTCGCAGGCCTCCTGCCCGACGGTGGAGGGGTAGACGGCGAGCCGGCCCTGCTTGGTGAGCGCCGTGGCCTGGGCGTTGTAGCGGCGGCCGCGCACCAGCTCGGCGTAGCACCGGAGCATCAGCGCGGGGTCGAGGCGGTCGGCCGCCTCGGTGCCCAGCACCCGGTAGGGCTCGGCGTCCGGGAGCAGCGGGGCGGCGTCCGTACGGGGCCTCCAGGCGGGCGGCGGGGTGGAACGGTGGGACGCACCGGCACCGGGCAGCTCTTGGACCGTCATGGCGGCGTACACCTCCTCGTGGGAAGCGGGCAGGGGGTGCCCCGGGTGTGAGGCCCCTCACCTACCGATTGTTCGGTTGTCCGCGCAATTTGGCTACAGGCGGCTCCAGGCTGTGGACAAACTGGCGCCGGGGCCCTGGGATGGACGCAGGACGTCCAGAAGAGGGAGGCATCGGGCAATGCCGGATGAACAAATGGCCCGAGCAGGTTCCGCACCGGTCCCCGCGGGTGCCGCACCGGGAGCCCCCGCGGTCCCGCCCGTCGCACCCCGCCCCCTGGACCCGATCGACCGGTCGATCATGCGGTTGCTCCAGGCGGACGGCCGGGCGTCCATACGGTCGGTGGCCGAGCAGGTGCACGTCTCGCGTGCGAACGCCTACGCGCGGATCAACCGGCTCATCGACGACGGTGTGATCCGCGGGTTCACCGCCCGCGTCAACCACGAGCGCGCGGGCCAGGGCGCCTCCGCCTACATCACCTTGAAGATCGTCCAGAACTCCTGGCGCACGGTCCGCGAACAGCTGCGCGAGCTCCCGGGCGCCGCGCACATCGCCCTGGTCAGCGGGGACTTCGACGTGCTGCTCCTGGTGCACACCCCGGACAACCGGACCCTGCGCGAGCTGGTCCTGACCCGCCTCCAGGCCATCCCGGAGGTCCTCTCCACGCGCACTCTGCTGGTCTTCGAGGAGACGGACCTCCTGGACGCGGGCCCGGGCCCGGCCGGCGGCCCCGCGATCGCCGAGGAGTAGCCCGTACGGGTGGCAGGCCCGCCCGTGACGCGACAGCGCCCCGGGAAGGGCCTGGAGGGCGGTTCCCGGGGCGCTGTGCGGCGCTCGACGGCCGTCAGCGGGCCGTGCGCAGCCCGTCGAAGGCCATGTGGACGACGGCGTCGGCCAGTTGCTCGGGGCCCGTGCCCGGGTGCGGGCGGTACCACTCGACCAGCGAGTTCACCATGCCGAAGAGGAGGCGGGTGGCGAGGCGGATGTCCACGTCCGCCCGCAGGTCGCCGTCCGCGGCGGCGGCCTTGAGCAGGTCCGCGACCTGGTGGTCGAACTCGCGGCGGCGCTCCAGCGCCCACCGCTCGGTGCGGGTGTTGCCCCGGACCCGCAGCAGCAGCGTCACGTACGGCAGCTCGCCGACCAGCACCTCGACCGTGCGGCGCGTGACGTACTCGACGCGCTCCACGGCACGGCCGCGGACCGCCCCCGGCTCCTCCAGCACGGCGAAGAGCCCGTCGAGGGCGCGGCTGACGGCCCGCCGCAGGAGCTCCTCCTTGCCCGTGACGTGGTGGTAGATCGAGGACTTCGAGATGCCGGCGGCCTTGGAGAGGTGCTCCATCGAGGTGCCGTCGTAGCCGCGCTCGTTGAAGACCTGGACGGCCACGGACAGGAGGGTCTCGGGGGTGTAGGTGTCCCGCTTGGCCGTCGTCACGCGTCGTCCCCCGTGTCGTCCTGGTCGTCGTCGCCGGCCTCGTACCCCAGCTTGAACAGGGCGAGGGAGGGTGCGTAGCGGCCTCCGGGGCAGCGCTCGTCGAGGTGGTGCAGCAGGTCGTAGGCCCAGTCGCGGCCGAGCCGGCCGTGCCATTCGGAGGGGCCCAGCGGGTAGTTGACGCCGAGCCGCATCGCGGTGTCGATGTCCTCGGCGGAGGCCACGCCGCGGGCGACGGCGTCGGCGGTGAGGTCGATCAGCATGGCGACGGTCCGGGCGACGATCATGCCGGGGACGTCGCCGATGACGGAGACCTGCTTGCCGAGCTTCTGGAAGAGGCCGATCGCCTCGGAGAGGGTCCGCTCGCCGGTGTCCGCGCTCGCGGACAGCGCGATCCGGGTGGCGCCGCGGTAGTCGAGCGCGAGGTCGAAGTAGACGACGTCGGTGAACTCCACGGAGGTCTTGCCGTCCGCGAGGACCAGCTGGCCCTCTCCGGGCAGCTGGATGTACGGGCCCCCGTGCGCGGTGGAGGTGACCGCGATCCCGGCCTCCTCCAGCAGGTCGGCCAGCTCGGCCGCCGGGCCGAGGTCACCGACGACGGTCACCTTGTCCGGGGCCTCCTCGGGCCCGGCGGTGTGCGGCTGCGCGGCGGCCGCGTCGGGGCCGTACGGGTACCAGCCGTGCCCCGATTTGCGGCCCAGGCGGCCAGACTGGACCAGTCGGCGCTGCGCCAGGGACGGGGTGAACTTGGGGCTGCGGAAGAAGGACTCCCACACGGAGCGGGTCACGGCCTCGTTGACGTCCTGGCCGATCAGGTCGGTCAGCGCGAAGGGGCCCATCTTGAAGCCGCCGCTCTCGCGGAGCACGGCGTCGATGGTGGCCGGGTCGGCGCCCTGCTCCTCGTACACCGCGAAGGCCTCGGCGTAGAAGGGGCGGGCGATCCGGTTGACGATGAAGCCGGGGGTGTCGGCGCAGCGGACCGGGGTCTTCCCCCAGCCGAGGACGGTGCGGTACGCGCGCTCGGCGGCGGCGGGGTCGGTCGCGGAGCCGCTGACCACCTCGACGAGCGGGAGCAGCGGCGCCGGGTTGAAGAAGTGCAGGCCGAGGAAGCGGCCGGGGTGCGCGAGGCCGGCGGCGAGCTCGGTGACGGAGAGGGAGGAGGTGTTCGTGGCGAGCAGCGCGTCCGGTGCGACCACCTCTTCGAGGGCCGCGAACAGCGTCTGCTTGATCCCGACGTTCTCCACGACCGCCTCGATGACGAGGGCGGCCCCGGCGAGGTCCTCGAGGGCGTCGGCGGCCGTGATCCGGCGGGCGGTCTCCTCGGCCTCGGCCGGGTCCAGACGGCCCTTGGCGGCCATCCGCTCGACGCGGTCCTGCACGATGCCGACGCCGTCGGCGGCGAGGGCCGCGTCGATGTCGTAGATCAGCACATGGTGACCTGCGAGAAGGGCGACCTGGGCGATGCCCTGGCCCATGGTGCCCGCGCCGACGACCGCCACAGTGCGGGACCGCTCGATTGCTGTCATGTCCTGATCCTCCCGCACCGACTTGTCCACAGGTCCGCCGGGCCCTCTTGTCCCGACCGATCGTTCGGTTACTCTAACTCCAGTCTGCTCTCCTTCGCCCGGCTCAACGAGGAGTTGGTCCCTGATGGCCGCCGAGCTCACCGTCCCCCAGCTGTCCGCCAAGCACCGGCCCACCCTGGACCAGGCCCTGTCGGCGATCCGCAGCCGCGCCTACTGGTCCCCGCATCCCGAGCACCCCAAGGCGTACGGCGAGAGCGCCCCGGCCGACGGGCTCGCCGCCTTCGAGGCGCTCCGCGGCACCCGTATCGACCTCGGCCAGCCCGGCACCGACGGATGGACGGGCGCCGAGAAGTCGCCGTACGGCCCGGAGCTCGGCGTGGAGTACCCGCACGTCGACCCGGACGTGCTGCTGCCCGCGATGAAGGCCGGCATGGCCGCCTGGCGCGACGCCGGACCGGAGGCGCGCGCCCTGGTCTGCATCGAGATCCTGGCCCGCATCTCCGCCCGCACGCACGAGTTCGCGCACGCGGTCATGCACACCAGCGGCCAGGCCTTCATGATGGCGTTCCAGGCGGGCGGCCCCCACGCACAGGACCGCGGCCTGGAGGCCGTGGCCTATGCCTACGAGGAGCAGACCCGCGTCCCGGGACAGGCCGACTGGTCCAAGCCGCAGGGCAAGAAGGACCCGCTGGAGCTCGGCAAGACCTTCACCGCGGTCCCCCGGGGCATCGCCCTCATGATCGGCTGCAACACCTTCCCGACGTGGAACGGCTACCCGGGCCTGTTCGCCTCGCTGGCCACCGGCAACCCGGTGCTGGTCAAGCCGCACCCGCGGGCCGTGCTGCCGCTCGCCCTGACCGTGCAGGTGGCCCGGGAGGTCCTCGCGGAGGCCGGCTTCGACCCGAACCTGGTGGCGCTCGCGGTCGAGCGTCCGGGCGAGGGCATCGCCAAGGACCTCGCCGTCCGCCCCGAGATCAAGCTGATCGACTACACCGGCTCCACGGAGTTCGGCGACTGGCTGGAGGCCAACGCCCGGCAGGCGCAGGTCTACACGGAGAAGGCGGGCGTCAACACCGTCGTCCTGGACTCCACCGACAACTACAAGGGGATGCTGGCCAACCTGGCCTTCTCGCTGTCGCTGTACAGCGGCCAGATGTGCACCACCCCGCAGAACCTGCTCATCCCGCGCGACGGCATCGCGACGGACGCCGGCCACAAGTCCTACGACGAGGTCGTGGCCGACCTCGCGGCCTCGGTCGGCGGTCTGCTCGGCGACGACGCCCGGGCCAACGCGCTGCTCGGCGCGCTGGTCAACCCGGACGTCAAGGCCCGCCTGGAGGCGGCGGCCGGGCTCGGCGAGGTCGCGCTGGCCTCCCGCGAGGTCACCAACCCCGACTTCCCGGACGCGGTGGTCCGCACCCCGGTGATGGTCAAGCTGGACGCCGCCAAGCCGGACCCGGAGGCGCCCTTCCTCTCCGAGTGCTTCGGCCCGGTCTCCTTCGCGGTGGCCGTGGACTCGACGGCGGACGCGCTGGACCTGCTGCGCCGCACCGTGCGCGAGAAGGGCGCCATGACCGTGGGCGCCTACACCACCTCCCCGGACACCGAGCGGGCCGTCGAGGAAGTCTGCCTGGAGGAGTCCGCGCAGCTCTCCCTGAACCTGACCGGCGGGGTCTACGTCAACCAGACCGCGGCCTTCTCGGACTTCCACGGCTCCGGCGGCAACCCTGCGGCCAACGCCGCGCTGTGCGACGGCGCCTTCGTCTCCAACCGCTTCCGCGTGGTGGAGGTCCGCCGCCAGGCATAACCGCCGGCCGTCCCTGTTCCGGTGGACGCCTCCTGCCCGGACGTGCGGGCGGAGGCGTCCACCTGGTCCATCCCGCCCAGCACGGTGAAAACCGCGCGCCCGGCGGCGACGCTCGGCCCAGGCCGCGGCGGCCTGGGCCGGAGGAGTCCTAGGCGTCCTCGCCGCCCTCTTCGGGCCCCGCCGGGGGGCCGCCCCAGTGGAAGAGGGTCATGGCCACGCTGGTGGCGAGGTTGTAGCTGGAGACCTGGGGGCGCATCGGCAGTGACACCAGGTGGTCGGCCCGCGCGCGCAGCTCCGGGGAGATCCCGTGCCGCTCCGAGCCGAAGGCCAGCAGCGCGCCGTCGGGGAGGGTGAGGCCGCGGATGTCCTCGCCCTCCGGGTCGAGCGCGTAGAGCGGCCCGGGCGGCAGCTCCTCCAGCGCCAGGCGCTCGACGGTGGTCGCGTAGTGCAGTCCGGCTCCGGCCCTGACCACGTTCGGGTGCCAGGGGTCGAGGTCGCCGCGGGTCACCACGCCGGTGGCGCCGAAGCCGGCGGCGAGGCGTACGACGGCTCCGACGTTGCCGAGGTTGCGGGGGTTGTCGAGGACGACGACGGGCGCCGGCCTGGGCATCCGCCGCAGGGCCGCGAGGCCCGCCGCCCGGTCGGGCCGTACGGCGAGGGCCGCGACCCCGGTGGGGTGGACGCGCGGCAGCAGGTCCGCGAGCACGGCCGGCCGCACCAGGCGGACCACGTCGGCCTCGACGTCCGGAGCCAGCTCGCGGGCCAGGTCCCGTACGGCGCCGGGATCCGCGGCGACCGCCCTGCGCACGTCGGCCCCGAAGCGCAGGGCGTGCTTGAGCGCGTGGAACCCGTCCAGGAGCACCACGTCCTCCCGCCCGGCCTCCTCCCGCCACTGCCGCACCGTCTCGTCCGCACCTGCCCGCTCGCTCATCCCCCGACCCTACGGCCCCGCCTCGGCCCCGCCGATGTCCGGGACCGGGGCTCCCGGGCGGCGCCCCGGCTCACACGCCGCGCGGCACACTCAGCGCGGCACCGCCCCGGCCCCGGCCTCCGCCTCACGCTCCGCACGGGCGCCCGGGACCGCGCCGGCCGTGCGCGGCCCGAACCCGCGCCCGACACCCCGCCGCCGGGCGGCGACCCGCGCACCGAGCCACACCAGGAAGCCGGTCGGCAGGAACACGGCATCCGCGGCGATCATCGCCAGCGAGAAGAACGGCAGTCCCAGCAGCACCGCGATCCCCGCGTGCTCGATCATCATCAGGGCCAGCAGCACGTTCTTGATGCGCCGGTTGAAGAGGGTGAACGGGAAGGCGACCTGCACCGCCACCGTGCCGTACGACAGCAGCATCACCGCCGTCCCGCTGCTCGCCAGCAGCTCGGACAGGGCCGGCCACGGGGTGAAGTAGTCCAGCCCCAGCGGGTAGTACAGCGCCGTCCCGTCCTGCCATCGCGAGCCCTGGATCTTGTACCAGCCGGCCGTCGCGTAGATCAGGCAGACCTCCGCCATGATCACCAGCATGCCGGTGTTGTGCAGCAGGTTCGCCAGGACGTCCAGGACCGCCCGCCCCTCGCCCTCCGGCTCGTACCGGTCGACCAGCCACCACAGGCCGCAGACCACCCACAGGGCGGCGAACGCCGCGAGCCAGCCGTCGCTGAACCGCCCGGTGGCCGCCCCGTACGCGAAGACGGCCCCCAGCACCCCCCACAGGACGGGCCCGGCCGCCCCGGCCGTCGCCGCGCCGCGGACGCGCGCCCGGCGCGCGTCCAGCGACCACACCTGCGCGCACCGGGTCAGCACCAGGTAGATCGCGACCAGGTGGATGACGTTGTCCCCGCCGTCGCCCATGAACACGCTGCGGTTCTGCAGGGACAACACGCCGATCATGAACACCACGGACGATGCCCGGGTCCGCCAGCCCAGCAGCAGGCCGGCGCTCGCCAGCACGGACACGGCGTAGACGGCCTCGAACCACAGGGTCGAGGCCGACCACGTCAGGACGGTGAAGGCGCCGTTGGAGTCGAGCAGCCGCTGCGCCAGCTCCTGGCTCCACGGCCCGTCGGGGCCGTACAGCTCGGCGCGGTGGGGGAACTCCCGCAGCAGGAAGAAGAGCCAGGTGCCCGCGAAGCCGATGCGCACGACGGCGCTCTGGTAGGGGCCCAGCGCCCGCCCGCTGACCTCGGCGACGGCCCGGGCCAGCGCGGCGCGGGCGCGCCTCACACCTTCCACCACGGCAGCTCCCGGTAGTAGGTCTGGGTGTCGGTGGTCTCGGTGCTCCACTTCGGCGCGGGCACGGCCCTGCTCGCCGAGCGCATCTGGATCCGCAGGATGCGCCCGCCCTCGTGGTCAGGGGTGAGCCGGTCCAGCGCGATCCGCCTCAGGTACTCCTCGGCGAGCTCGCCGCGGTCGCCGACGGGCTTGCCGTTCTCGTCGTGGGAGCCGGTGTAGAAGTCCCAGGCCCGGCGCAGCTCGTTCTGCTCCGTGTGGCTCGGCAGCAGGCTGTGCCGGATCGCGGCGGCGTCCTCGGCACTCAGGTCCCGCCAGCCGGTGGTGGTCAGCTCTCCGCCGGCGGTCCGGACCTCGGCGCGCACCTCCACGGCGATGTTCTGCTGGAGCGGGTTGGGCGCGAAGAGCTTCCAGTTCTGTTCGAACTCGGGGTAGATCCAGGCATCGATCGTCTCGGCGTGCCGCTTGCTCAGCGTGTTGGAGGGGGCGACGTGCAGGAAGACCAGCGCGAGGTGGGCGCAGGCGGCGAGGCCCAGGGCGCCCAGCGCGAGGGCGGCCACGACCCGGTACGGGGTGGACAGACCGGCGATTCCGGGCGCTCGGGAGGGTGGCGGAGCGGCCTCTTCGGCGAGCTCGTGCCCGTTCGCGTCCATCACGCCCCGATCGTCCGGCGTCCACAGGGTTGACCACAGAGGTTGACACCCTACGGGCCGCCGTCTCACCATTGAAGCGCAGGAACCGAACGATCGGTCGGTCGGGCGGACGGCAGATTCTCACAAGGGGCCGTACATGGTGGCAGTGACCCCGGAGACGGGCCCGGACACGGCCCTGGGGACAGACGGGACGGACGGGACGGGCATGACGGCTACGGCTGACCTGGGCGCACAGCTCGCGGCGGCGTTCGACGCCGCCGTGGCGGCGGACGAGCGCGTGGAGCCGCGCGACTGGATGCCGGAGCAGTACCGCGCCACGCTGGTCCGCCAGATGGCACAGCACGCCCACTCCGAGATCATCGGCATGCAGCCTGAGGCGAACTGGATCACCCGCGCGCCCTCGCTGCGCCGCAAGGCGATCCTGATGGCCAAGGTCCAGGACGAGGCAGGCCACGGCCTGTACCTCTACAGCGCGGCCGAGACCCTCGGCACCAGCCGCGACGAGCTCCTCGACAAGCTGCACTCGGGCAAGCAGAAGTACTCCTCGATCTTCAACTACCCCACCCTGACCTGGGCGGACGTGGGCGCCATCGGCTGGCTCGTGGACGGCGCGGCGATCACCAACCAGGTGCCGATCTGCCGCTGCTCCTACGGGCCCTACGCCCGCGCCATGGTCCGCATCTGCAAGGAGGAGTCCTTCCACCAGCGCCAGGGCTTCGAGCTCCTCATGGCCCTGTCCAAGGGCACCGAGGAGCAGCACGCCATGGCGCAGGACGCGGTGAACCGCTGGTGGTGGCCCTCGCTGATGATGTTCGGCCCGCCGGACGACGAGTCGGCGCACTCGGCGCAGTCGATGGCCTGGCGCATCAAGCGCCACTCCAACGACGAGCTGCGCCAGCGGTTCGTGGACATCGCCGTCCCCCAGGCCGAGTCCCTCGGCCTGACCCTGCCCGACCCGGACCTGAAGTGGAACGAGGAGCGCGGCCACCACGACTTCGGCGCCATCGACTGGGCCGAGTTCTGGGACGTGCTCAAGGGCAACGGGCCCTGCAACGAGCAGCGGATCGGCCAGCGGCGCCGGGCCCACGAGGAAGGCGCCTGGGTGCGCGACGCGGCCGCCGCGTACGCGCAGAAGCAGGCGGCACAGCAAGCGGCGAAGCACGCCGGAGCGAACGAGGAGGCACGGGTATGACGCAGAACTGGCCCCTGTGGGAGGTGTTCGTGCGCTCGCGCCGCGGCCTCTCGCACACGCACGCGGGAAGCCTGCACGCCCCCGACGCGGAGATGGCCCTGCGCAACGCCCGCGACCTCTACACCCGGCGCAACGAGGGCATCTCGATCTGGGTGGTCCCCTCCACCGCGGTCACCGCCTCCTCGCCGGACGAGCGGGACCCCTTCTTCGCCCCCTCCGCCGACAAGCCGTACCGGCACCCCACCTTCTACGACATCCCGGAGGGAGTGAGCCACCTGTGACCGGAACCGACACCGGCGCGGCCACCGTCACCGCGGCGGCCCTCGCCCTCGGCGACGACGCGCTGATCCTCTCCCACCGCCTCGGCGAGTGGGCGGGGCACGCCCCCGTCCTGGAGGAGGAGGTCGCCCTCGCCAACATCGCGCTCGACCTGCTCGGCCAGGCCCGCATCCTGCTGTCCATGGTCGGCGACGAGGACGAGCTGGCCTTCCTGCGCGAGGAGCGGTCCTTCCGCAACCTCCAGCTGGTCGAGCAGCCGAACGGCGACTTCGCCCACACCATCGCCCGACAGCTCTACTTCTCCGTCCACCAGCACGAGCTCTACGCGGAACTCGCCCGCGGGGAGGGCCCGTTCGCGCCGCTCGCGGCCAAGGCCGTCAAGGAGACGGCGTACCACCGCGACCACGCCGAGCAGTGGACCCTGCGGCTCGGCGACGGCACCGAGGAGAGCCGCGCCCGCATGCAGGCGGCGCTGCAGGCCCTGTGGAAGTTCACCGGGGAGCTCTTCCAGCCGGTGGAGGGCCTCGGCGGCGTCGACTGGGCCGCCCTCGAAGAGCGCTGGCTGGCCGCACTGACCGACGTCGTCGAGCGGGCCGGGCTCACCCTGCCCGAAGGACCGCGCACCGGCGCCTGGGCGGCCGGCGCCGGCCGCCAGGGGCTGCACACCGAGTCCTTCGGCCGGATGCTGGCCGAGATGCAGCACCTGCACCGCAGCCACCCGGGGGCGTCATGGTGACCACCGCCGACGTCCCCGTCACCCGCCTGGAGGCCGAGCTGGCCGAGCTGGCCGGATCCGTCCCGGACCCCGAGCTGCCGGTGCTCACCCTGGGCGAGCTGGGTGTGGTGCGCGGTGTGCGGATGCACGAGGACGGCCACGCCGAGGTCACCCTCACGCCCACCTACACCGGCTGCCCGGCGATCGAGGCCATGTCCGCCGACATCGAGCGGGTCCTGACCGGCCACGGCATCCCCGAGGTGCGGGTGACCACCGTGCTGGCCCCGGCCTGGTCCACGGACGACATCAGCGCCGAGGGCCGCCGCAAGCTGGCCGAGTTCGGCATCGCCCCGCCCCGGCCGCACGCGGCGGGCGGGCCCGTACCGGTGACCCTGTCCGTCCGCTGCCCGAACTGCGGATCGACCGACACCGAGCTGCTGAGCCGGTTCTCCTCCACCGCGTGCAAGGCGCTGCGCCGCTGCACCGCCTGCCGCGAACCGTTCGACCACTTCAAGGAGCTGTAGATGGCCGCCCCCCGCCACGGCGCGTTCCACCCGCTGACGGTGGCGGAAGTCGACCGGCTCACCGACGACTCGGTGGCGCTGACCCTGCGGGTTCCCGAGGAACTGCGCGAGGACTACCGGCACGCCCCCGGCCAGCACCTGACGCTGCGCCGTACCGCCCCGGAGGGCGGCACCGAGGTCCGCCGCACCTATTCGATCTGCTCGGCCGCCCCCGCGCCGGAGGGCCCGGGCCCGGCGCTGCTGCGGGTCGGCGTACGGCTGGTGGAGGGCGGCGAGTTCTCCACCTTCGCGCACAAGGAGATCGCGGCCGGCGACGTGCTGGACGTCATGGTCCCGGCCGGGCGCTTCGTCCTGGACCCCGCCGCGGCGCCCGCCGCCGGGCACTACGCCGCGATCGTCGGCGGCAGCGGGATCACGCCCGTGCTGTCGATCGCCGCGAGCCTGCTGGCCGCGCGGCCCGACGCCCGCTTCTGCCTGGTGCGCAGCGACCGGACGGCCGCTTCGACGATGTTCCTGGAGGAGGTCGCCGACCTCAAGGACCGCTATCCGTCGCGGTTCCAGCTGGTCACGGTCCTCTCCCGGGAGGAGCAGGAGTCGGGACTGCCCTCCGGCCGGCTGGACGAGGAGCGGCTGGCCTCCCTGCTGCCCGCGCTGCTGCCGGTGGCCGAGGTCACGGGCTGGTTCCTGTGCGGGCCCTACGGCCTGGTGCAGGGGGCGGAGCGCGCCCTGAGCTCGCTCGGTGTCGCCCGCACCCGGGTGCACGAGGAGATCTTCCACGTCGAGGACACCACCCCCGCCCCGGCCCGCGCGGCGGCGGCCGCGGCGGCCCCGCAGGGCCGGGTCACCGCACGGCTCGACGGGCGCTCCGGCACCTGGCCCGTCCAGGACGGCGAATCGCTGCTGGACGCGGTGCTCCGCAACCGCGCGGACGCCCCGTACGCCTGCAAGGGCGGCGTCTGCGGCACCTGCCGGGCGTTCGTGGTGTCGGGCGAGGTCCGGATGGACCGCAATTTCGCCCTGGAGGCCGAGGAGACCGACGCCGGCTTCGTCCTGGCCTGCCAGTCGCACCCGGTCACCGAGGAAGTGGAGATCGACTTCGACCGTTAGGGGCGTCCCCGGCCCCCGTGCCGGCTGTCCTCCCGTCCCCTGTCCATTTGCAGGAACGTGTTCTATCTTGACGCCCCGTCAGGTCAGAACGGGAGGACAGGCAGTGGACTTCACCTTCACCGAGGAGCAGCGGGCCGCCGTCGAGGCGGCCAGGGCCGTGTTCGCGGACGTCGCACCCGACGGCGTCCCCAGCCCCGCGCTCACCCCGGGCGCCGTCGCCGACGACTTCGACCGCCCGCTGTGGGCCAAGCTCGCCGCGTCCGACCTGATCGGCCTCGTCCTCGCCGAGGAGCACGGAGGGGCGGGCCTGGACACCATCGCCCTGTGCCTCGTCCTGCGCGAGGCCGCCCGGGTGCTGGCCCGGGTCCCGCTGCTGGAGCACTGCGCCACCGCCATGGCCGTCCAGGCGCACGGCAGCCCCGAACTGGCCGCCGCCCTGCTGCCCGGCGCGGGACGCGGCATGCTCGTCCTCACCGCGGCCGCGCACGGCCGCTCCGGCCACGATCCGGCCGAACTCGCCGTCACCGCACGGCGCGACGGCGAAGCGTGGATCCTGGAGGGCACCCAGACCGCCGTCCCCTGGGCGCACACCGCCGACTGGATCGCCGTACCGGCCCACACCGGCGAGGGCGAGGCCGTCCTCGCGCTGGTCCCGCGCACCGCCGGGGGGCTCGCCCTCGCCGAGCAGGTCTCCACCAGCGGGGAGCGGTTCGCCGAACTCGCCCTGGACGGCGTACGGGTGGAGCGCAGCCACCTGATCGAGGACCCGCAGGCCTGGGAGCGGCTCCGCCAGGTCCTCACCACCGGCACCTGCGCCCTCGCGCTCGGGCTGGGCGAGGCCGTCCTCGACATGACGAGCCGATACACCGGCAAGCGCGAGCAGTTCGGCTTCCCGGTGGCCACCTTCCAGGCGGTCGCCGTCCAGGCCGCCGACCGCTACATCGACCTGCGCGCCATGGAGGTCACCCTGTGGCAGGCCGCCTGGCGGCTCGATGCCGCCACGGGCGGCGCCGGCGGTCCCCTGCCGAGCACGGGTGACGTGGCGGTCGCCAAGATCTGGGCCTCGGAGGGCGTGCGCAGGGTCGTCCAGACCGCCCAGCACCTGCACGGCGGCTTCGGCGCCGACACCGACTACCCGCTGCACCGCTATCACGCCTGGGCCAAGCAGCTGGAGCTCCAGCTGGGCCCGGCCGCCGCGCACGAGGAGGCCCTGGGCGACCTGCTGGCCGCCCACCCCCTCGCCTGAGCAGCGCTCTAGAGGACGAAGGCCGGGTTCCCGCTGTCCGTCACCATCGGGCGCCCGGCGCCGTCCCAGGCCTGCATCCCGCCGTCGACGTTCACGGCGTCGATGTCCTGGCGCACCAGGTATTGGGTGACCTGCGCGGAACGCCCGCCGACCCGGCACATCACGTACACGCGGCGGCCGTCCTCGACGGCCTCCGTCAGCTCGCCGAAACGGGCCACGAAGTCGCTCATCGGGATATGCAGAGCACCTTCGACGTGCCCGGCCGCCCATTCGTCGTCCTCACGGACGTCGAGGACAAAGCCTTCGGAGGGCACCGCGGCGGCATCCACCGAAGGAAGCGGTCCGAAGTTCATAACTGTCGCCTTCTCTCTTCACCGGTCTGCGGCCAACCTATCCGACCCGCAGCCCCGGCCACGTCCGTGCGGTGAGCCCGCGCTCACTCGGCGGCGAGCTCGGCCGCCAGCTCCGCCTCGCGCTCGGAGACCTGCGCCAGCAGCTGCTCGGCGATCTCCTCCAGCAGCCGGTCCGGGTCGTCGGGAGCCATCCGCAGCATCGACCCGATCGCGCTCTCCTCCAGCTCCTTGGCCACGAGCGACAGCAGCTCCTTGCGGCGCGCCAGCCACTCCAGCCGGGCGTACAGCTCCTCGCTCTCGCCGGGGGCGGCCGCCTCGGGCACCGGCCCGGCCGCCCACTCCTCGGCCAGCTCGCGCAGCAGCCCCTCATCGCCCCGCCCGTACGCGGCGTTGACCCGGGCGATGAACGCGTCGCGGCGCTCCCGCTCGCCTTCCTCCTGGGCCAGGTCGGGGTGGGCCTGGCGGACCAGCTCGCGGTAGAGGCGGCGTACCTCCTCGGAGGGCCGCACCCGCTCCGGCGGCCGCACGGGCCGCTCGGTGAGCATCGCGGCGGCGTCGTCGGAGATGCCCTCCGAGCCCAGCCAGTCGTGGAAGAGCTCGTCCACCCCCGGCATCGGCATGACCAGCGAGCGCGCGTCCCGGGCCCGCCGGAGGTCATCGGCATCGCCGGTGCGCGCCGCCTTCGCCTCGGCGATCAGCGCGTCCAGCTCGTCGAGCCGCGTGTACATGGGGCCGAGCTTCTGGTGGTGCAGGCGGGAGAAGTTCTCCACCTCCACGCGGAAGGTCTCCACCGCGATCTCGAACTCGATCAGCGCCTGCTCGGCGGCCCGTACGGCGCGTTCCAGGCGCGCCTCGGGGCGTTCCTCGGCACGCTCCCCGCCGGTGACGGCGGAATCGCCGGATCCCCCGGGGACGGTCTGCTCAGGCTGCTCGGTCTGCTCGCTCACCCGGCCAGGGTACGGCCCGCCCGCGCGGGCGGTGTTTCACGTGAAACACCGCCCGTCGTGCAGCGGCCTGTGCGACCTACACGCCGGTCTCCGCGGCGATCCGGCCGGCCCGCACCGCGGCCACGAGGTCGGCGTGGTCGGCCTCGGTCCGGTCGGCGTAGGCCACGGCGAAGGCCGCCATCGCCTCGTCCAGCTCCTCGTTCTTCCCGCAGTAGCCGGCCAGCAGCCGGGGATCGACGCTGTGCGCGTGCGCCCGGGCCAGCAGCGCTCCGGTCATCCGCCCGTAGTCGTCGATCTGGTCGGGGGCCAGCGCCGCCGGGTCCACGCTGCCCTTGCGGTTGCGGAACTGGCGCACCTGGTACGGCCGCCCCTCCACCGTGGTCCAGCCCAGCATGATGTCGGAGACCACCTGCATCCGCTTCTGGCCCGCCACGACCCGGCGGCCCTCGTGCTCCTCGGGCGGGGAGGTGAAGCCCAGCCCGGGCAGGTGCGGGAGCAGCACCGAGGGCCGGGCCTCCTTCACCTGGAGGACCAGCGGTTCGCCCCGGTGGTCCAGCAGCAGGACCACGTACGAGCGGGTGCCGACGCTCCCGGTGCCCACCACGCGGAAGGCGACGTCGTGGATCGCGTACCGGGCCAGCAGCGGCAGCCGGTCGCCCTGGAGAGTCTCCAGGTAGGGGCCGAGCGAGGCCGCCACGGCCGCCGCCTCCGCGTCCGGGACGCGGCGCAGCACGGGCAGCGAGTCGACGAAGCGGCGGCCGCCGTCCGGTCCCGTCTCGGTCGACTTCGCGGCGAACCGCGCGGAGGTGTTGTTGCGGGCCTTCTCCGAGACCCGCTCCAGGGTGCCCAGCAGATCGCGGGCGTCGGCGTAGGAGACCAGTTCCTCGTCCGCGATGGCGTTCCAGGCGTCGAGCGCGGGCAGCTTGGCCAGCAGCCGTACGGTCCGCCGGTAGGCGCCCACGGCGTCCAGGGCGGCCGCCCGGCAGGTGTCCTCGTCCGCCCCGGCCACCCGGCCGGCCAGCACCAGCGAGGCCGCCAGCCGCTTCACGTCCCACTCCCACGGACCGAAAACGGTCTCGTCGAAGTCGTTCAGGTCGATGACGAGCCGGCCGCGCGCGTCCCCGTACAGGCCGAAGTTCGCCGCGTGCGCGTCTCCGCAGATCTGCGCGCCGACACCCGTCACCGGACCGCCGGAGAGGTCGTGCGCCATCAACCCGGCCGCCCCGCGCAGGAACGCGAAGGGGTTCGCGGCCATCCTGCCGACCCGTATGGGCGTCAGCTCGGGCACCCGCCCGGCATTGGACTCCTCCACCGCCCCCACCGCGTCCGGACGCCCGGCCGGCATCGTGAAGCCCGCGTGCGCCGCCCGCGGCACGCGGATGCGCAGCGCCTTGCCCGCCTCCTTCGGCGAGTCCGCCGCCACGCGCGGCGCGAACCCCGCCACGTCAGGAATGCGCTGTCCCGCTGTCGCCGCCATCGGCGCCGCCCCCACCCGTTCGTTCATGTGATCGCTTCGAGAACGGGCTGACCGTATCGACAGCCCGGTCTCCCTGGCCAGCACCTACAGCCCTGCGTCCCGGGCCAGCAGTGCCGCCTGGACCCGGTTCTCACAGCCGAGCTTGGCCAGGATCCGGCTCACGTACGTCTTCACGGTGGCCTCGCTCATGTGCAGGCGACGGCCCGCGTCCGCGTTGGACAGGCCCTCCCCGAGCAGCGCCAGCACGCCCCGCTCCCGCTCGCTCAGCTCGGCGACCTGCCGGCGGGCCTCCTCGCCGCGCGCGGCGGCCTTCCCGGACGCCAGCTGGTCCACCACGTGCCGGGTGGCCCCCGGCGAGAGGTAGGCGTCCCCGGCCGCGGCCGCCCGGACCGCCCCGATCAGCTCGCCCGGCGCCGAGTCCTTCAGCAGGAACCCCGCCCCGCCCTGCCCCAGCGCCCGCAGCACGTTCTCCTTCTCGCCGAAGGTGGTCAGGATCAGGGCCCGCACCTCCGGCGCGGCCCGCCGCAGCTCGCCCAGCGCCGTCAGACCGTCCATCACGGGCATCTGGATGTCGAGCAGCAGCACCTCGGGGGCGTGCGAGCGGGCCAGATCCACCGCCTCCCGGCCGTTCGACGCCTCCGCGACGACCTCGATGTCCGGCGCCGAGGTCAGGATCATCCTGATCCCGGCCCGGATCAGCGGCTCGTCGTCGGCGATCACCACTCTGATCACTTCGGCTGTCACCCCGTGCTCCTACTGCTTGACCTCGTACGCCTGCTTGTCCACGAGCTTGCCGTCCTTGAAGCAGAACCGGAAAACCAGGTCCGTGGTCAGGCTCTGGCCGCTCTGGTCGTCGGCCAGCAGCACCAGGCACTGCGAACCCTGCGGCCGGGGCGGCCCCTTGCGGTCGGCTCCCGCGGTCAGGAAGCTCTCGCCGCCCGGCAGCCGGTCGCGGACCGCGGTCTCGGCGTCGCCGACGTGCACGGCGTCGTACTCGTCCCTGCCGATCATCGAGTCGACCGCCGTGTCCATCAGCATCACCGCGGCGGCGCCCAGCACGATCACCAGCACCACCACCGCCGCGACGGCGATCCCGCAGCCGACAGCGACGGCTCCGGCGCGGCTGGGCACCCGTACGGCCAGTTCCCGGTCCACCGCCGCCCAGTCCATCGGCGGCTGCTCGCCGCGCCGCCCCGGCCCCTGGTGCGGGGCGCCCTTCTGGGCCTGCGCCTGCTGTCCGAAGTCGTCGGCCACGTCCTGGGCGCCGGCCGGCTCCGTTCCGTACGGCAGTACGCCGGCCACCCGGAACCCGCCGCCGTCGGCGGGACCCGCGTGCACCATGCCGCCGACCAGCCGGGCCCGCTCGCGCAGCCCCGTCAGGCCCTGCCCGCCCGACACCACCTCCCCGCCCGGACCGGCCGACGGCCCGTTGGCGATCTCCACCACCAGCGAGTCGTCCTCGTAGCGCAGCTCCACCGTGATCGGCGCCCCAGGAGCGTGCTTGTAGGCGTTCGTCAGGGCCTCCTGCACGATCCGGTACGCGGCGTGGTCGCACGCCGCGACCAGCGGCCTCGGCCGCCCCGAGGTGGACAGCCGCACCTCGGTACCCGCGGCCCGCGCCGCCTCCACGACCCCCGCGATCCCGGCCACGCCGCGCGCCGCGGGCTGCGCCGCCTCCTCCACCGGCGCGGGCGCCTCCACACCGTCGCGCAGGATGCCGACGACCTCGCGCAGTTCGTGCATCGCGGACACCGAGGCCTGCCGCAGCACGCCCACGGCCTCCCGCTGACGGTCGGTGAGCTCGGGATCCACCTCCAGCGCACCCGTGTGCACGGAGATCAACGCCAGCTGGTGGCCGAGGCTGTCGTGCATGTCCTGGGCGATGCGCTGGCGCTCGCGCAGCCGCGCCTGCCCGGCGACCATGGCCCGCTCGCGCAGCAGCTGGCCGTTGCGCTCGTGCAGCGCCGCGAGCAGGGTGCGGCGCTGCGACCAGTACCGGCTGGCCAGCCCCGGCATCACGGTGGCCGCCAGGAACATCAGCGTGGAGAACACGATGACCAGCAGCGGGCGCATCTGCGACCACTGGTCCAGGACGCCGAAGGCGATCGACGCGACGAAGGCCAGCGTGAAGGCGCCGAGCGCCCGGCCCACGCCGACGATCCGCCGCCCGGCCGACCAGCCCAGCAGCGGCAGGACGAAGAACAGCCCCGGCAGGGCGGAGCTCAGCGCCGAACCCGCCACGAGCGTCGCCGCCGGCAGCCGCCGGCGCAGCAGGGTCAGTGCCAGCAGGACGACGGCGCCCAGCAGCATCCGCTGCCCGGACCCCCCGTCGAGTTCCTCGATGCCCAGTCCGAGGATGGCCAGCACGCCGGCGAGGGCGAGGTCCCCCGCCAGCATCCGCCGCGTCCACGGCTCGGGGCCCCGCAGCCAGTCCCAACCCGTACGTGTCTTCGCCGTCACATCCACGCGCCCGACCCTAGACACCCCGCGCCCGCCCCGGCCGCCCTCTTTCGTATCGCCCGCGGCGACGAAAGTCGGATCCTGCGGCAGCAGTTGACTCGTTCCGCCCGGGCGAGGTCCTCGCCGTGACCGACGCCACACACCGGACGCCGCACATCCGACTGCGGACACCGTCCGCCGGATCCGCCGCGCGTTCCCGGTCGGAAACACGGTCGGGCACACCTCGGGCACACTTCGGTACACGGTCGGGACAATGCGAAACGGCCGCCACCGCTTTCGCGGTGACGACCGTCTCGTCGATGTGGGCGAGGGGGGATTTGAACCCCCACGTCCCGAAGGACACTGGCACCTGAAGCCAGCGCGTCTGCCGTTCCGCCACTCGCCCGAGCAGCGTCCCAGTGGTCTTCCCTTTCGGGCCGTTCCCCTGGCGACGTCGAAACATTAGCACGTAGAACGGGGTGGGTTCACATCGCTTTCCCCGGGGGCATACGCCCCGGCGCGGACTGCCCCTCCCGCACTCCGCTCCCGGTGCGGGACACTGTTCCCCGAGCGCCCCTACGATCCCTTGTGAGGACCAACACTCGTCCTCACAGGAGCGATGGGGAACCACCCGAATCCGCCACGCGTGGATACGATCAGTAAGCAGTACAGGGCGACAACGACGGAGGAGGTGCCCCATGGGAGTTCTGAAGCGGTTCGAGCAGCGACTCGAAGGTCTGGTGAACGGCACCTTCGCCAAGGTGTTCAAGTCCGAGGTCCAGCCGGTGGAGATCGCCGGAGCCCTCCAGCGGGAGTGCGACAACAACGCCACCATCTGGAACCGCGAGCGGACCGTCGTCCCCAACGACTTCATCGTGGAGCTCAGCGCCGGCGACTACGACCGCCTGAGCCCCTACTCCGGGCAGCTCGGCGACGAGCTCGCGGGCCTCGTCCGCGACTACGCCAAGCAGCAGCGGTACAGCTTCATGGGCCCCATCAAGGTCCATCTGGAGAAGGCCGAGGACCTCGACACCGGGCTCTACCGGGTCCGCAGTCGCACCCTCGCCTCCAGCACCTCCCAGCCGCAGGGGGCACCGCCCTCCCCGGCGAGCGGCTACGGCTACCCTCCGGTCGCCGCACCGCCCATGCCCGCAGGCCCGCCCCCGGGCGGCCCCGGCGCGCGCCGACCCGCCCCGGGCGGTTCCGGCCCGGCGGCACCGGGAGCGGGGCCGGGCGGCCCGCGGCGGCACTGGATCGAGATCAACGGCACCCGCCACCAGATCTCGCGCCCCACGCTCGTACTCGGCCGAAGCACGGAAGCCGACGTGCGGATCGACGACCCCGGCGTATCGCGCCGGCACTGTGAGATCCGGACCGGAACGCCCTCGACGATCCAGGATCTCGGGTCCACCAACGGCATCGTGGTGGACGGGCAGCACACCACCCGCGCTACGCTCCGCGACGGCTCGCGGATCGTCGTGGGCAGCACCACCATCATTTACCGGCAAGCCGAAGGGTGAAGCGGGGGCAATGTCAGAGCTGACCCTGACGGTCATGCGGTTGGGTTTCCTGGCCGTTCTGTGGCTGTTCGTCATCGTGGCCGTCCAGGTCATCCGCAGCGATCTCTTCGGTACGAGAGTGACCCAGCGCGGCTCCTCCCGCCGCGGCGGCGCCGGCGGCGCCCCGCAGCAGGGCGGCGGCCGGCAGGCCGCTCCTCCGCAGCAGCGCCAGCGTCGTGGTGCGCCCACCAAGCTCGTCGTCTCCGAGGGCATCCTCACGGGTACCACCGTGGCCCTCGCCGGACAGACGATCACCCTGGGCCGCGCCCACGACTCCACGATCGTGCTGGACGACGACTACGCGTCCAGCCGCCATGCCAGGATCTACCCCGACCGTGACGGCCAGTGGATCGTCGAGGATCTCGGGTCCACCAACGGCACGTATCTCGACCGGACCCGGCTGACCACCCCGACGCCCATTCCGCCGGGCGCACCGATCCGCATCGGCAAGACCGTCATCGAGCTGCGGAAGTAGTACGAGAATGAGCGAGCGGAGCGAGCGCGCGGCGGTGATCCGTGCCACCGAGGACACGGACACGGGCGCGCTCCCGACCGGAGGGTGGGCAGTGTGGCTCGAGACCGGTTGTACCCGGAGGAAGCTTCGTCGACAGGGCAGGTGCGCATGAGTCTGTCCCTGCGGTTCGCAGCCGGATCCCACAAGGGCATGATCCGTGAGGGGAACGAGGACTCCGGCTACGCCGGCCCGCGTCTCCTGGCGATCGCCGACGGCATGGGCGGCCAGGCCGCCGGCGAGGTGGCGAGCTCCGAGGTGATCTCCACCCTCGTGCAGCTCGACGACGACGTCCCGGGCTCCGACATCCTCACCTCCCTCGCCACCGCCGTGCAGCGCGCCAACGACCAGCTGCGCGTCATGGTCGAGGAGGACCCCCAGCTCGAGGGCATGGGCACCACCCTCACCGCCCTGCTGTGGACCGGCCAGCGCCTGGGCCTCGTCCACGTCGGCGACTCCCGCGCCTACCTGCTCCGCGACGGCGTCCTCACGCAGATCACCCAGGACCACACCTGGGTGCAGCGCCTGGTCGACGAGGGCCGCATCACGGAGGAGGAGGCGACGACCCACCCGCAGCGCTCCCTCCTGATGCGCGCGCTGGGCAGCGGCGACATCGTCGAGCCCGACCTCTCCATCCGCGAGGTCCGCGCCGGCGACCGCTACCTGATCTGCTCCGACGGGCTCTCCGGCGTGGTCTCCCACCAGACCCTGGAAGAGACCCTCGCCGACTACCACGGCCCCCGCGAGACCGTGCAGTCCCTGATCCAGCTCGCGCTGCGCGGCGGCGGACCCGACAACATCACCTGCATCGTCGCCGACGTCCTCGACACCGACAGCGGCGACACCCTCGCCGCCCAGGTCAGCGACACCCCGGTGGTCGTCGGCGCGGTCGCCGAGAACCAGCACCAGCTCTTCGACAACAACAACGCCATGCAGACCCCGGCCGGCCGCGCCTCCGGTCTCGGCCGCCAGGCCCCGCCGCCCGCGGGCGCCTTCGGTCCTCCCGGCAGCGGCGACGCACCCGGCTACGGGTACGGCGACAACGGCCAGGGCGGCGGATACGGCTCGTTCGGCGAGGCCGACGGCTACGACGGCTCCGGCTACGACGACACGTACGACCACCCCCGCAGGCGCCGCAGCAAAGGGCGCAAGTGGACCACCCGCACCCTGACCCTGCTCGTCGTCGCCGGTGTCATCGGCGGCGGCCTCTACGCCGGCTGGCGCTGGACCCAGACCCAGTTCTACGTAGGCGTGAAGGGCGAGCACGTCGCACTCTTCCGCGGCATCAGCCCGAAGCTCGGACCGCTGGAGCTCTCCAAGGTGGAGACCGACCGCCCCGACATCGAACTGAAGTACCTGCCGCCCTTCAAGCGCAAGCTGGTCGAGGCCACCATCAGCGAGGGCAGCCTCGACGGGGCCCGCAAGAAGCTGGACGACCTCGGCGTCCAGGTCTCCGCCTGCAAGAAGGACGAAGAGCGCAGAGGCGCCGAGGCGCAGAACAGCCAGACACCCGGCCCCAGCCTGACTCCCGAGGAGCAGCAGCTGGTCGGCCTGTGCGGAAAGTAGCCCGCGGGCACAGGGGGCCTGCCACACCATGAGCGTTGTCACCAATACGACCACCATCGGCGCCATCGAGCTGCCGAGCCGGCGGAACACCGAGCTCCTGCTGCTCGCCTTCGCCGTGGTCATCCCGATCTTCGCCTACGCCAACGTGGGTCTGGCGATCCACGGCGAGCTGCCCCCCGGCATGTTCGCGTACGGGGCCGGCTTCGCCGTCCTCGCCGGCATAGCGCACTTCGTCGTGCGCCGGTACGCGAAGTACGCCGACCCGCTGCTGCTGCCGCTCGCCACCCTGCTGAACGGTCTCGGCGTCGTGCTGATCTGGCGCCTGGACCAGTCCGAGCGGCTGCAGAACCTCGCCAAGCGCAGCTTCGGCGCATTCTCGCCCTCCGCGCCCAACCAGATGCTCTACACGGCGCTCGCCATCGCCCTGTTCGCCGCCGTGCTGCTGATCCTCAAGGACCACCGCGTCCTGCAGCGGTTCACCTACATCTCCATGGCCGGCGCGCTGGTGCTGCTGATCCTGCCCGTCGTCCCGGGCCTGGGCGCCGACGTCTTCGGCGCCAAGATCTGGATCAGCGTCGGCGGCTTCTCCATCCAGCCCGGCGAGTTCGCGAAGATCGTCATCGCGATCTTCTTCGCCGGCTACCTGATGGTGAAGCGCGACGCGCTCGCGCTGGCCAGCCGCCGCTTCATGGGCCTCTACCTGCCGCGCGGCCGCGACCTCGGCCCGATCCTGATGATCTGGGCGATGAGCCTGCTGGTCCTGGTCTTCGAGAACGACCTCGGTACCTCGCTGCTCTTCTTCGGCATGTTCGTGATCATGCTGTACGTGGCCACCGAGCGCACCAGCTGGATCGTCATCGGCCTGCTGATGTCGGTCGGCGGCGCGGTCGTGGTGGCCTCCTTCGCCAGCCACGTCCAGGCCCGCGTCAACGCCTGGCTCGACCCCTTCGGCTGCTACACCACCTCGGGCGCCTGCGAGCAGGTCGGCCAGTCGATCATGAGCTTCGGTTCCGGCGGGGTCCTCGGCGCCGGATGGGGCCAGGGCAACTCCGACCTCATCGGCTTCGCCGCCAACTCCGACTTCATCTTCTCCACCGTCGGCGAAGAGCTCGGCCTCTCCGGCGTGATGGCCTTCCTGCTGATCTACGGGCTCATCATCGAGCGGGGCGTCCGCACCGCCCTCGCCGCCCGCGACCCGTTCGGCAAGCTCTTCGCCATCGGCCTCTCCGGCGCCTTCGCCCTCCAGATCTTCGTCGTCGCCGGCGGGGTCATGGGACTCATCCCCCTCACCGGCATGACGATGCCCTTCCTCGCGTCCGGCGGTTCCTCCGTCCTCGCGAACTGGATCCTCATCGCCGTCCTCATCCGGATCAGCGACACCGCCCGCCGACCGGCACCGGCCCCGGCCCCGTCCCCCGACTCCGAGATGACCCAGGTGGTCCGCCCGTCATGAACAAGCCCCTGCGCCGCATCTCGCTGTTCTGCGGGCTGCTCGTCCTCGCGCTGCTGATCCGGACCAACTGGCTGCAGTACGTCCAGGCCGAGGAACTCAGCACGCGCAAGGAGAACCGACGGGTCCAGATCGCCCAGTACGCCACCGAGCGCGGCAACATCATCGTCCAGGGCGAACCGATCACCGGTTCCACGGTCACCGACGGCAGCGACTACAAGTACAAGCGCACCTACAAGGACGGGGCCCTGTGGTCCCCCGTCACCGGGTACGCCTCGCAGGCCTTCGGCGCCACCCAGCTCGAATCGCTCGAGGACGGCATCCTCACCGGCAACGACGACCGGCTGTTCTTCGACCGCACCATCGGCATGTTCACCGGCGAGAAGAAGCAGGGCGGCAACGTCGTCACCACGCTCAACCGCGCCGCGCAGCAGGCCGCCTTCGAGAAGCTCGGCACCAAGAAGGGCGCGGTCGCCGCCATCGACCCGCGCACCGGCGCCATCCTCGCGCTGGTCTCCACCCCCTCGTACGACCCGTCCAGCTTCGCCGGCAACTCCAAGGCCGACGAGAAGGCCTGGGTCGAGCTGAAGGACAGCGAGGACAAGAAGCTCGTCAACCGCGCCCTGCGCGAGACCTACCCGCCCGGCTCCACCTTCAAGGTGGTCACCGCCGCGGCCGCGCTGGAGCACGGCGTGGTCAAGGGGATCGACGACCCGACGGACACCCCCGAGCCGTACATCCTGCCCGGCACCAAGACCCAGCTGCCCAACTCCCACACCGGGTGCGAGAAGGCCAGCCTGAACGAGGCGCTGCGGATCTCCTGCAACTCCGTCTTCGCGAACCTCGGTGACAAGGTCACCCGCGACAAGATGGTGGAGACGGCCGAGAAGTTCGGCTTCAACAACGACAAGATCGACACCCCGGTCCGCGCCTTCGCCAGCGTCTACGACAAGAAGATGGGCCGGGACGGCAACGCCCAGAGCTCGATCGGGCAGTTCAACACCGCCGCCACCCCGCTGCAGATGGCCATGGTCACCGCGGCGATCGCCAACGACGGCAAGCTGATGAAGCCCTACATGGTGGACCAGCTCACGGCCCCCAACCTGGACATCATCGAGAAGCACGAGCCGCAGGAGATGAGCCGGCCGCTGTCCGCGGACAACGCGCAGAAGGTCCAGCAGATGATGGTCAACGTCGTCGAGAAGGGCACCGGCGAGAAGGCCAGGATCAAGGGCGTGACGGTCGGCGGCAAGACCGGTACCGCCCAGCACGGCGAGGGCAACAAGAAGCGCCCGTACGCCTGGTTCATCTCCTACGCCGAGAACTCGGACGGCACCTCTCCCGTCGCCGTCGCCGTCGTCATCGAGGACAGCGAAGGCACCGCCCGTGACGACATCAGCGGTGGCGGTCTCGCCGCTCCCGTCGCCAAGGCGGTCATGGAAGCGGTGCTCAACGGCTGAGGGGGAGCAGGGGATCACGGGGCCGGCGACGTGACGCACGTCACTGAATCGGACCCGGATCCGCGCGTACGGTACCGGTCCAGTATCAGCCTGTGGCCACGAACCGATCACGGACGATCGGCCGGTAGCCTTTGCGCGAACAGCACACCGCCGGACCACACACAGGTGCGGTCGGGACTGACGGAGAGGGCTGCAACGTTATGGAAGAGCCGCGTCGCCTCGGCGGCCGGTACGAGCTGAGCCACGTGCTCGGCCGCGGTGGCATGGCCGAGGTCTACCTCGCCCACGACACCCGGCTCGGCCGTACCGTCGCCGTCAAGACCCTGCGCGCCGACCTCGCACGCGACCCGTCCTTCCAGGCCCGGTTCCGTCGCGAGGCCCAGTCGGCCGCGTCGCTGAACCACCCGGCGATCGTCGCCGTCTACGACACCGGCGAGGACTACGTCGACAACATCTCCATCCCGTACATCGTGATGGAGTACGTCGACGGTTCCACGCTGCGCGAGCTCCTGCACTCGGGCCGCAAGCTGCTGCCCGAGCGGACGCTGGAGATGTGCATCGGCATCCTCCAGGCCCTGGAGTACTCGCACCGCGCCGGCATCGTGCACCGTGACATCAAGCCCGCCAACGTGATGCTGACCCGCACCGGCCAGGTGAAGGTCATGGACTTCGGCATCGCCCGTGCCATGGGCGACTCCGGCATGACCATGACGCAGACGGCCGCCGTCATCGGCACCGCCCAGTACCTCTCCCCGGAGCAGGCCAAGGGCGAGCAGGTCGACGCGCGCTCCGACCTCTACTCCGCGGGCTGCCTGCTCTACGAGCTGCTGTGCGTGCGGCCCCCGTTCGTCGGCGACTCGCCCGTGGCCGTCGCCTACCAGCACGTACGGGAAGAGCCCCAGCCCCCGTCGAACTTCGACCCCGAGATCACGCCCGAGATGGACGCCATCGTCCTCAAGGCACTGGTCAAGGACCCCGATTACCGCTACCAGTCGGCGGACGAGATGCGCGCCGACATCGAGGCCTGCCTCGACGGCCAGCCCGTGGCCGCCACCGCCGCCATGGGCGCGGCCGGCTACGGCTACCCGCACGACCAGGGCCACGGCTACGGCCCGCAGGGCTACGACCAGCCCACCGCCGCCCTGCGCACCGCCGACCCCGGCGCCCAGACGTCGATGATGCCGCCCATGCCCCCGGGCGACGGCGGCTACGGCTACGGCGACCAGGGCCACGGCGGCTACGACCAGGGCCCGAACCGCCGCCAGAGCCAGAAGAAGAGCAGGGCGTCCACCGTGCTGCTCGTGGCGGCCGGCATCCTCGTCCTGGTCGGCGCGATCCTCATCGGCCGCTCCCTGTTCGGGGACACGGCGGACAACCGGCCCACCGTGCCCAAGGTCGTCGGCCAGTCGCTGGAAGAGGCGACGAAGAGCGTGGTGAACTCCAAGCTCAAGATGGTCAAGGGCGCCGACCAGCCCTGCGACGACCAGCCCAAGGGCAACGTCTGCAAGCAGGACCCGGCGGCCGGTCTCAAGGTCGACGAGGGCTCCACGGTCACGTTGACCATCTCCTCGGGCGCCCCGAAGATCTCCGTCGTCGACGTGCTCAACATGAAGTACGAAGAGGCCGAGAAGGCGCTGAAGGACAAGGGCTTCCAGGTCGACCGCAAGACCCAGGAGTCCGACCGCACCCCGGGGACCGTCCTGGAGCAGAACCCGAAGCCCGGCTCCGAGGCGGAGAAGAACAGCGTCATCACGCTGACCGTCGCCAAGGAGCAGTCCAAGTCCGAGGTCCCCGAGCTCAAGGGCAAGACCAAGGACGAGGCGGAGAAGGCCCTCAAGGCCGTCAACCTGCGGCTCGGCAGCGTCACGGAGTCCGAGCAGCCGGGTGCGGCTCCGGGCACGGTCGTCTTCCAGCAGTTCGCGGCCGGCCAGCAGCTGGAGCAGAACAAGACGGTGAACATCACCATCGCCAAGGCCTCACAGGCGACGGTCGTCCCGAACTTCTCCGGCCGGACGCTGGGCCAGTACAAGAACGACCTGCAGCGCGCCAACCTGCAGCTCGGCATTGTCGCCGGGCCGTCGGACGACAACGCGATCGTGGTGGGCACCAACCCGCAGCCCGGTACTCCCGGCACCTCGGGGCAGGCCGTCAACGTGGCCACGATCGCCGGACAGCAGGACGGCGGGAACGACGGCGGGGTCATCTCCGGCCTGACCGGCGGCCCGGGCCGCCGCTAGCACCGGCCGCGGCAGCGGCGCAGCGAGAAGGTCCGGCCCCCTCGACCGAGGGGGCCGGACCTTTTTTCATGCGCCCCGCGATTTCGTGCCCGGCGATCACCAAGGCCCGCAGGCGGCCGCCTGAGGGCCTGCCGGGGGCTCATGGGCCACCTGGGGCGCCGGGGGTGCCGCAGGCGCTCTCGGAGCCCTCCGTGGCCGTTCGGGCCTGTCTCAGCGCAGCTCTGCCGGAGGGGTCCGCTTCGCGTCCACCTTCTCCGTGCGGACCAGCTCGCCCCAGACGATGTACCGGTACTTCGAGGTGTAGACCGGTGTGCAGGTGGTGAGCGTGATGTACCGGCCCGGGGCGGTCCTGCCGGACTGCTTGGGGACCGGGGTGATCACGTCGGTGTTGTACTTCGAGGTCTGGCGCAGCTCCGCGAAGACCTTGTAGACGTACCAGGTGTCCCGGGTCTCGAAGACGACCGCGTCGCCGTTCTTCAGCTTGTCGATGTTGTGGAACTTCGCCCCGTGCCCGTCGCGGTGCGCGGCGAGCGAGAAATTGCCCTTCTCGTCCCACGGCAGCGCCGACTTCACCGGCTCCGTGTAGTAGCCGGCCACGCCGTCGTCGAGGATGTCCGGCGCCGTGCCCGCCTTGACGAGGACCTCGCCGTTCTTCATCGCGGGCACGTGCAGGAAGCCGATCCCGCCGCGGGTGTCGAGCGCCCCCGGGCCGGCCTGCTCGGGGGCCTGCTCCTGCCAGTGCCGGCGGATCTCCTCGCCGCGCGCGGCGGCCTGCCGGTCCGCGAGGACGTTCGTCCACCACAGGGAGTAGGCCACGAACAGGCCCAGCACCAGGCCCAGCGTGATCAGGACCTCGCCCAGCAGGCTCAGGAACCCGGCGAGCACACTGCGGCTGCCGGCGGGCGGGGCCGCGGCGCGGCGGCGGGCACGTGACACTGCTTGATTCGTCCTTAGCTGGTCAGCGCGGGCGGCGGGCCCTGGCTGCGGGGGCGTTCCTCGGTCATCCTGCCCCATACGATCATCCGGTAGGTGCTGGTGAACTCCGGGGTGCAGGTGGTCAGCGTGATGTACCGGCCCTCGGAAGTGAACCCCGAGCCCTCCGGCACGGGCTTGATCACCCCGATGTTCGTCGGCGGCGTCTGTGCCAGCGACGAGGTCATCTCGTACGTGTAGTAGGCGTCCCGGGTCTCGACCACGACGGGGTCCCCCGGCACCAGCCGGTTGATGTAGCGGAACGGCTCCCCGTGGGTGTTGCGGTGTCCGGCGACCGCGAAGTTGCCCTGCTTGTCGGACGGCATCGCGGTCTTCAGCGCGCCCTCGCCGTAGTGCCCGACCATGCCCCGGTCCAGGACCTTCGGCTTGCTGATGCCCTCGGCCACCGGGACCTTCACGTCCAGCTTGGGGATGTGGAGGATCGCGAAGCCCTGGCCCGGCTCGAAGGCCGTCACGGGCGGTGCGGCCGCCCCGCCGTCCGGCGGCCTCTCCCAGGTCTGCCGCAGCGAGCCCGCGGCGCCGTTCGCCGTCCGCTGCGCCACCACGTTCGTGTACCAGAGCTGGTAGGCGACGAACAACAGCATCACCAGGCCCACCGTGATGAAGAGCTCCCCGCCCAGCCGGCTCGCGACGACCGCCGGGCCGCCGGACGCCGGCCGCTTGCGCCGCCGCCCGCCCCGCCTCCGGTTGTTCCTGGCGGCCCGTTTCGCGGCCTCCTGAGCTGCCCTGCGTCGCGCGGCCCGGCCCTCGGTGGGCGCGGACGGCGCGACCGTCGTCACGCGACGGCCTTGCCCACCACCGGGGCCAGCCCCACCGAGCGCTCCACCGCGCCGGCGTCACCGCACCGGACGAGCCAGTTCGCGAGCATCCGGTGGCCCCATTCGGTCAGCACCGACTCGGGGTGGAACTGCACGCCCTCGACGTCGTGCTCCCGGTGGCGCAGGCCCATGATGATCCCGTCCTCGGTCCGGGCCGTGACCTCCAGGACGTCGGGCAGGGTCTCGGGCTCGGCCGCGAGGGAGTGATACCGGGTCGCGGTGAACGGCGAGGGCAGGCCTTCGAACACGCCCAGGCCCCCGTGCACGACGGGGGAGGTCTTGCCGTGCAGCAGCTCGGGGGCCCGGCCCACGACGCCTCCGTAGGCGACCGTCATCGACTGCATGCCGAGGCACACGCCGAAGACGGGGACGCCGGTGTCGGCGCAGTGCCGGACCATGTCGACGCAGACGCCGGCCTCCTCGGGCGTGCCCGGCCCCGGGGAGAGCAGTACGCCGTCGAATCCGTCCTGTGCGTGCGCGAGGGCGACCTCGTCGTTGCGCAGCACCTCGCACTCAGCTCCGAGCTGGTAGAGGTACTGGACCAGGTTGAAGACGAAGCTGTCGTAGTTGTCGACCACCAGAATGCGTGCGCTCACGGAGTGGCTCCCGATCCCTCGTCCACCGTCACATCGTTGAACGGAAGGAGCGGCTCGGCCCACGGGAAGACGTACTGGAACAGCACGAAGACCACGGCGAGGACCAAGACGAGGGAGATCAGCGCGCGTACCCACGCGTTGCCCGGCAAGTGCCGCCAGATCCAGCCGTACATGCCGCCTGATTCCTTTTCGTCCACATTCGTTCAACGCACCGCTGGGGCGGTACGCCAACAGACTAAAGGCAGCGGCCCGACCGAGGGGGTCACCTGGACGAACCCTCCGGTCCGCCCTGCCCGGCGGAGCGCGTCCCGGTCAGTTCCGCCCAGACCACCAGCCGGTGGCTGTGTCCCCATTCCGGGTCGCAGGTGGTCAGCGTCAGGTACCGGCCCGGTGCCGTGAACGGGGACTTCCGCGGGACCGGGTCGACCACCCCGACGTCGGTGGGCAGGGTGCGCAGGGGCCCTCCCCGGATCGTGTACGTGTACCAGGTGCCCGCGCCCTTGAGGATCACCTCGTCCCCCCGGCGCAGCTTCGGGAAGTCCTTGAAGGGGTCTCCGTAGGTGCGGCGGTGGCCGGCCACGGAGAAGTTCCCCACCGCTCCGAGGCGGGCGGTGGCGGCGTAGTGGCCCAGGCCCTTCTTCAGCAGCTCGGGATCCGTGCCCTCCAGGACGGGCCGGACCCAGTCCGGCCCGAAGCGCGGGACGTACATCTCGGCGAAGGCCCGGCCCGCGGGGTGGCGCGGCTCCTCCGGGGCCGCGGACGCGGCCGGCTGCGGTGCGGTGGCCGCCTCGGGGGCCGCGGCCGGGGCCGCCTGCGGTGCGGTGGCCGCCCAGCTGTCGCGCAGCCGGGCCATCTCGCCTTCCGCGGCCCGGTCCGCCTTCACCCCGGTCCACAGCAGGACGTAGGCCACGAAGAGCACGATCAGGGTGCCCGCCGTCAGGCACACCTCGCTGACCGTCCGCACCGCCAGGCGCAGTACGGCGTCGGGACGGGCCCGGTCACGGGGTGGTGCCCACCGGCTTCGCATAGTGGAGGTCCACTGTGCCGGAGTAGGGGGGAAGTGTCAGCGCCTTGTGCTCGTCCACTTTCCAGCCCAGGCCGTAGGCGTTGACGTACGCCTGGTAGTTCTGCAGGGCCGGGGAGGCGGCGAGGGCCTTTTTCAGCGCCGCCGGGTCGCCGACCGCCGAGATCTTGTACGGGGGCGAGTAGACGCGGCCCTGGAGGATCAGGGTGTTGCCCACGCAGCGCACCGCGCTGGTGGAGATCAGCCGCTGGTCCATGACCTGGATGCCCTCGGCGCCGCCCTGCCACAGGGCGTTCACCACGGCCTGGAGGTCCTGCTGGTGGATCACCAGGTCGTTGGGCTGCGGCTCGGGGACGTTGGGAATGCGGGCCGTGGCGTTCGGCGGGGCGTCGTTGAGGGTGACGCTCAGGCCCTTGCCGGAGAGCTCCTCGGTGCCCGAGGCGGCGCGCAGGGCGGCCAGCTTCGCGTCCTCGGCCCTGGTGCTGCCGTCGTCGCGGTCGGCGAGGGCGTCCACGCGGCGGCGGGCCGCTCCGGTGCTCTGCTCCAGCTCCGCGTTGTCCTGGCTGCGTTCCTTGATGAGGTCGGACAGCTTCAGGAGGGAGGCGTCCGTCCGGATGTTCGTACCCTTGGAAGTGTTGAAACTGGTGACGAAGAGCAGCCCGGCCAGGGCGAAGACGGCGGCCGTCAGCAACCGGACCGGCCTGGCCCGGCGACGGGGACCCGCGGAGGAGTCGTCTGAATTGCTCAACGTACCCTTCTCCTTCAACGCCACAGGTCCACTACGCTAACGGACGCCCGGGGCAGGCAAGGTCCCCAGCGCATCGACAGGAGAGCCCCTCGTGCCGAAGTCACGTATCCGCAAGAAGGACGACTACACCCCGCCGCCCACGCGGCAGCCGCAGAGCATCCGGCTGACGAACCGCAGCTGGGTCGCCCCGGTCATGCTGGCGTTCTTCCTGATCGGTCTCGCGTGGATCGTCGTCTTCTACGTGACCGAGACCCAGCTGCCGGTCGAGGCCCTGGGCAACTGGAACATCGTGGTCGGTTTCGGCTTCATCGCGGCGGGGTTCGGCGTTTCCACGCAGTGGAAGTAGCACCTCGCAGTCCCTGACGGAAGCTCTCCCCATGAGTTATCCACAGCGTCATCCACACCTGAGGAAAAGACAGAAGATCTGTGGATAACTCTGTGGAGAGTTGACGCCGGTGTGATCAGGTGAGTTCCGCCGTACGGAGCATGATCAGGGCCGCTGCCAGCAGGAACACCACAGCACAGGTGCCCCACTGGACGAGTGCGCGATGCCTGGCCGCGGTCGGTGTGAGCATGCCCAGCCCGACCAGGGCGCCGGTGATCAGCCCGCCCACGTGGGCCTGCCAGGACACGTTGAGGGTGCCGCCGAAGGGGAAGAAGGTCAGCACCAGCATCAGCACGACCATGACGATCACCGGCCGCATCTCGTACCGCAGCCGCCGCGCCAGCACCACCGTGGCGCCGAGCAGGCCGAAGACGGCTCCGGAGGCGCCGAGGGTCGGCGTGTTCGGCTCCGTCAGCAGGTAGACGAGGGCGCTGCCGCCCAGGCCCGAGAGCAGGTAGACGGCGAGGTAGCGGGCGCGGCCCAGGGCCGCCTCCAGCGGGCCGCCGATGACCCACAGGCCGATCATGTTGCCGATGATGTGCCACCACTCGACGTGCAGGAACACCGAGGTCAGCAGCCGGTGGTACTGGCCGGTGGAGACCCCTTCCACAGGAGCGCCGAAGTACTCGACGTAGCGGCCGAGCAGCTCGAGCTGGATCACGGTCGCAGGTGCCGCGAGGCCGGCGAGGAACACCGCGACATTGATGCCGATGAGGATCTTGGTGACCAGGTGGGGGTCGTCGGCGACCACCCCGCCGGCGATGGTGCGCGGCGCGTTGGCGGCGGGCCGGTGCCCGGTGCCGGAGCCCTGGCGGACGCACTCGGGGCACTGGAAGCCCACCGAGGCGCTGATCATGCACTCCGGGCAGATGGGGCGCTCGCAGCGGGTGCAGCTGATCCCCGTGTCGCGGTCCGGGTGGCGGTAGCAGCCCGGCAGACGGTCGGTGTCCATCGGTCCCCTCGGTCGGCGGCGGGGCAGGGCGTGTGCACCCCGCCGGTCCGGTACGTATCCAGTACGGACGGGCGGGGCGGAAAGGTTCCCGGGAGCCGGGGCGCTGCGGCGCGGGGCCGGGACGGAGCGAGGCCGGCGCGGGGCCGGGGCGGAGCGGTCCTCAGCGCCTCTCGACGACGACGGACTTGATGATCACGTCCTCCAGCGGCCGCTCGGTGCGCGAGTTGGTGGCGCCGGCGGCGATGGCGTCCACGACCTTGCGGCTCGCCGGGTCGGTGACCTCGCCGAAGATGGTGTGCTTGCGCGTCAGCCAGGCGGTCGGGGCGACGGTGATGAAGAACTGCGAGCCGTTGGTGCCCGGGCCGGCGTTGGCCATGGCGAGCAGGTACGGCTTGGTGAAGGCAAGGTCGGGGTGGAACTCGTCGGCGAACGCGTAGCCCGGACCGCCGGTGCCGTTGCCGAGCGGGTCACCGCCCTGGATCATGAAGCCGCTGATGACGCGGTGGAAGACGGTGCCGTCGTAGAGCGGGTCCGTGGTCTTCTGGCCGTCCGTGGGACGGGTCCACTCGCGGGCGCCCGTGGCGAGCTCGACGAAGTTCCGGACGGTCTTCGGAGCGAAGTTCTCCAGCAGCTCGATCTCGATGTCGCCGTGGGTGGTCTTCAGGGTGGCGTAGAGCTTCTCGGCCACGGATCTGCCTTCCATAGTCATCACTGTCGGTCCAGATGGTCGCACGGAGGGCTCCGCAGCGCTGAAATCGTCCACCCGTATGCCCTGTCACGCATGCCTGTCGGCGTTATGGAAGGCATGATCCGACAAAGGGTGGAAAGGTGAACTGTGTCCGCCACCGAGGAGGAGGATCCCGTGACCGGCAAGGACAGCGCGCGCCTGGCAGCCGAGAGCGCCAGGGAGAGCGTGCGGTACGCGGCTGAAATGGTGGCGCCGTACGCGGAATCCGCCAGGGACGCTGCGGTGCACTACGCGCACGAGGCCAACGAACGGCTGACGCCGATGGTGTCCCACGCGGCCACCGGCGCCGCGCGCCAAGCCCGGATGACCTACGACTGCCATCTGCATCCGCGTCTGAAGGCGGCGCGGGCGCACGTGCCGCCACCCGTGGACCGGGCTGCGACCAAGGCGGTCCACCAGACGCTGCTGGCGGCACGTCAGGCGGCCGACTACACGCAGCCGAAGATCGAGAGCGCGATCGCGGCCGCCACACCCGTGGCCGAGGAGGCCGCGTCGCGCTCGACCGCGGCGCTGGCGGCGCTGCGCGGCCAGGTGACGGCCAAGGAAGTGCAGAAGCTCGTGCGCAAGCACGAGCGGGCACGCCGCCGCGGCAAGGTGCTGCGCGGAGCCGCGCTCGTCGGCCTGCTCGCGGCCGGCGCCTACCTGGCGTGGCGCTGGTGGGACCAGCAGTCCAACCCGGACTGGCTGGTCGAGCCGCCCGCGGCGACCGAGCTGTCGGACCGCGACGCCGCGCCGGCGAGCTTCGACGACGAGCTGGCGGAGAAGGAGCGCGAGGCGGGTGCGGGCCCGGAGCCCGACTCGGCCCCGTAGGCCGGTGGACCGCCCCCGGCGGTCGGCGCGCGGCGCGCAAGGGCCCGGTCCCGAGAGGGACCGGGC
>NZ_MQUR01000097.1 GCF_001953875.1 Streptomyces amritsarensis | reverse complement strand
TTCGTTCTGCTGTCTTGCGTTTCCGACTCTATCAGACTCTTTCGGGCCTGACCCCCAGTCAGCGGGGTTTGGCTTCCGGGCCGTTGGGCCCTTCCGACTCCCCAAACTCTAGTGGATTTCCCCGGCGATTCATAATCGGCCCTCGGAAAGGAATTCGGGCACGCCGAAATCTTTCCCAGTGGGAGATCGTGCTGAGTTGGGTGCCGCAACGAGGCGGCTGATGTGTTGTCGCCGAAACCTTCCGGCTCCGGGGCAACTCGAAGAACCTTACGGACCTGGGGCGGCTGTGTCAACCGCGGTGGTCAGCTGGGCGACTGGAGGTCTTCCACCCGGTCCAGCAGGCGCGTGAGCATGTCGCCGAGCACCCCCCGCTCCGCCGTCGAGAGGTCCTGGAGGAGGTCCTCCTCGAAGACCGTCGCCGCCCGCATCGCGTCCAGCCACTTGCTGCGGCCCTCGTCGGTGAGCTCCACGATCACGCGGACCCGGTTGGACTCGTCCCGTTCACGGGTGACCAGGCCTTCCGCCGTCATGCGGTCGATCCGGTGCGTCATCGCCGCCGGCGTGAGGCCGAGCTGCTTGGCGAGCTCGCTGGGGCCCATCCGGTAGGGGGCGCCGGAGATGACCAGGGCCTTGAGGACCTCCCACTCCGCGTTGCTGATGCCCAGGGCCGCGGTCTGGCGTCCGTACGCGACGTTCATGCGGCGGTTCAGGCGGCTCAGCGCCGAGACGACCTTCTCGACCTGGGGGTCGAGGTCCTGGAATTCGCGCTGGTAGACGGCGATCTGCTCATCGAGGCTCGGCTCGGGGACGGACGTCGTGCCGTCGGGGGTGTCACCCATGCGTCGAAGTATGGCACGAGCGCGTTGGCGTCTAACTCCTTCGGTGTGTACTGTTAAGGATCGAAGTTTAGGTATGAAGTCTTCAGTCTTCAGTTATCACGGCAGGTGAGAAGTGACCAAGGTGATGGGCGCTGCGATGCGGCGGATCCAGGCCGGTAACGCGCTGACCGCGTTCGGCATCGGCTTCACGGTTCCGTTCCTCTACATCTATGTGGCGCAGGTGCGAGGTCTGGGCTCCATGGCGGCCACGAGCGCGTTCGTGGCCTTCGCCCTCGGTGCTCTCGTCGCGCTGCCCTTCACCGGTCGGGTCATCGACCGACGTGGTCCGGTTCCCGTGGTCATGGGTGCGGCCGTCACGGCCTCGGCGGGTGCGCTCGCGCTCGGACTCTCCACGGGGATCGTGCCCATCCTGCTGTCCGCGCTGGCGCTCGGCGCCGGTCAGGCCGTGATGCAGCCGGCCCTGGCCACGATGATCGTGTGGTGTTCCACGCCGTCCACCCGGACCCGTGCCTTCGCCCTCCAGTTCTTCATGCAGAACCTGGGTCTGGGCATCGGCGGCCTCCTCGGCGGTCAGATCGTCGACGAGAACCGGCCGGGCAGCTTCACCCTGCTGTTCGGCATCGAGGCCGTGATGTTCCTGGTGCTGGCGGGCGTCGTCGCCACCGTGCGGCTTCCGCATGTGCCGGCCATCAAGGACGCCCTGCCGAAGGACCCGGCGCAGACGGGTGGCAGCGGCTGGAAGCCGCTGCTGCAGCACAAGGCCATGGTGCAGCTGTGCGTGCTGGGCTTCGTGGTGTTCTTCGCCTGCTACGGACAGTTCGAGTCGGGTCTGGCCGCCTTCGGTACGGAGGCTGCCGGGATCTCCCCCTCCACGCTCGGTTTCGCCCTCGCCGCCAACACCGGTGCGATCGTCGTCGCGCAGTTCGTCGTGCTCAAGCTGGTCGAGAAGCGCCGCCGGTCGCGGGTGATCGCGCTCGTCGGGCTGATCTGGACCGCGGCCTGGCTGATCGCCGGCTTCTCGGGGCTGGGCCACGGCGGCGCGATGATGGCCGCCGCGGCGTTCATCACCACCTACGCGCTCTTCGGCATCGGCGAGGCCATGCTGTCGCCCACCCTGGCCCCGCTGGTCGCCGATCTGGCGCCCGAGGGCTCTGTGGGCCGGTACAACTCGGCGTTCGCACTGGTCAAGCAGATGGCGCTGGCGCTTGGGCCGCTCGGGGTGCCGCTGGGTGCGGGTGTTCCGATGCTCTACATCGCGGTCTTCGTGCTCGTGTCGCTCGGGATCGTCGGCCTGGCGCTGCGGCTCGGCAAGGGGCTCACACCGATGCAGGACAACCCGGTCGTGGCGAGCAGGGTCGTCGCGCAGGGCGGTCCGGCCGTCGCGGTGAAGGAGCCCGTGCACGCGTAGCCGTGCGGCACCACGCGTGGTGCCGCACAGGGAAGGCCCCGGTCCGTACGGACCGGGGCCTTCCCTGTGTCCGGATGCTTCGGCTACCGGTCGGGCAGGGCGAACTCGCACCAGACGGCCTTGCCGCCACCCGGCGTACGACGCGAGCCCCAGGAGGAGGCGATGGTGGCGACGATAGAGATGCCGCGGCCGGTTTCGTCGGCCGGTTCGGCGCGGCGGCGGCGCGGCAGGTGGTCGTCGCCGTCGGTGACCTCGATGATCAGTCGGCGGTCGGTGCGGCGCAGCCGGAGGCGCATGGGCGGGGTGCCGTGCTGGAGGGAGTTCGCGACGAGCTCGCTCGCCGCGAGCACCCCGAGGTCGCACAGCTCGACGGGGAAGCGCCAGGAGGCGAGGACGCCCTGGGCGAAGGCCCGGGCGCGCGGGGCCGCCTCGATGCCGCCGAGGAGTTCCAGGGCGGCGTTGTGGAAGAGCTCGGCGTCGGCGCCGCTGCGGGCGGGCTGCTGGAGCACCATCACGGCGACGTCGTCGTCGTGGTCGGCGTCCACGCCGAGGGCGCGCATGAGGCGGTCGCAGATGACGCTGGGGGTGCCCTGCGCTCCGGCGAGGGCGCGTTCGAGTGCGGCGACGCCCTCGTCGATGTCCTCGCCGCGTCGTTCGACCAGGCCGTCGGTGTACAGGACGGCGGTGGAGCCGGGGCCGAGCGCGATGGAGCCGGAGGTGTGCAGCCAGCCCCCGGTGCCGAGGGGCGGGCCGGTGGGGTCGGCGGCTCTGCGTACGGTGCCGTGCTCGTCGCGGACCAGGATCGGGAGGTGGCCGGCGGAGGCGTACGCGAGCAGGCCCTCGTTGGGGTCGTGGACGGCGTACACGCAGGTGGCGATCTGGCTGGCGTCGATCTCGGCGGCGAGGCCGTCGAGGAGCTGGAGCACCTCGTGCGGGGGCAGGTCGAGGCGGGCGTAGGCGCGGACGGCGGTGCGCAGCTGGCCCATGACGGCGGCGGCGCGGACGCCGCGGCCCATGACGTCGCCGATGACGAGGGCGGTGCGGCCGGCGCCGAGGGTGATGACGTCGTACCAGTCTCCGCCGACGGCGGCCTCGGTGCCGCCGGGCTGGTATGTGGCGGCGATGCGCAGGTCGTCGGGCTGCTCCAGTTCCTGGGGGAGCAGGGAGCGCTGGAGGGTGACGGCGGCCTCGCGCTGGCGGCGTTCGCTGGCGCGCAGGCGCTCGGCGGCCTCGGCGTGGTCGGTGACGTCGGCGAGGTGGATCAGGACGCCGGCGTGGTGGGCTTCGGCTTCGGAGGCGGTCCCGGTCCCGGTCCCGGTCCTGGGGAACTCGACGGGGGTGCAGGTGACGGTGTACGAGCTGGCGCCGCCCAGCGCGGTGCGGTTCTTGGCGGTGCGGGGCTTGCCGCTGCGCTGGACCTGGTCGAGGAGCGGGAGGAGGCCGAGCTCGCCGAGTTCGGGGAGGGCCTCGTGGGCGGGGGCGCCGGGGGTGCGGGCGCCGAAGCCCGCGGTGTAGGCGTCGTTGACGTAGGCGACGCGGTGCTCGGGGCCGTGGACGAGGGCGACCAGGGCGGGGAGCCGGTCGAGGACCTCGCGTACGGGGAGCTCGTCGAGGGAGGGCACGGCGGTGAGGACGCCGGTCCGCTGGGCGGGGGTCGTGCCGGTGGCGGTGCCCGGGCCGGTTCCGGTTCCGGTTCCGGAGACCGTGGAATCTGCGGGGTGGCCGTCGGCGGGCGTGGACCGCTCCGCTCCGGGATCGGCGCGGCCGCCGCGGGCTGCCGGGACCGCGCCTTCGCCCCGCTTGGCCTGGGCTGCGGCGTGTTCGGTCCGGGCTGCGGCGCGGCGCTGCGTTCCGGGGAACCGGGCGCTCCAGCGCGTGAAGTTCACTGCGTTCAAGCCTCGTGGTGTCGCGAGTGGTCGCTGTGTCGCTCGTGGGCGGTCGCTGACGGGACGATGTCACTCTGTGCAGGTGTGAGCACACCTATGGTCACACGTCCAGTGTGGCCGACCGCACTGACAACGTCAGCCCTGGCCGTTCTGCGGGGGGTTGGGGGCGAGGGGCGGGGGAGGTGACTTGGGGCCGCCGCCTGCGGCCAGTTCGAATTCTGCCCTGGGGTGTTCGAGTGAGCCAAGGGAGACGATCTCACGCTTGAAGAGGCCGGAGAGGGTCCATTCGGCAAGTACGCGCATTTTCCGGTTGAAGCTCGGGACGCGGCTGAGGTGGTATGCGCGGTGCATGAACCAGGCCGGGTAGCGCTTGAGCTTGCGCCCGTAGACGTGGGCGACGCCCTTGTGCAGGCCGAGGGAGGCGACCGAGCCGGCGTACTTGTGGGCGTACTCGGTCAGGACCTCGCCGCGCAGGGCGGCCAGGAGGTTGTCGGCGAGGACCTTGGCCTGGCGGACGGCGTGCTGGGCGTTGGGGGCGCACTCGCGGCGGGGCCCCTCGGCGTCCGGCGGGGCGGTGATGTCGGGCACGGCCGCCGCGTCGCCCGCGGCCCAGGCGTGCTCGACCCCCTCGACGGTGAGGAAGGAGGTGCAGACGAGGCGGCCGCGCTCGTTCTTGGGGAGGTCGGTCGCGGCGAGGACCGGGTGGGGCTTGACGCCGGCGGTCCAGACGATGGTGCGGGTGGGGAAGCGGGCTCCGTCGCTGAGGACGGCCACGCGGTCCTCGCAGGATTCGAGCCTGGTCTCCAGACGGACGTCGATGTTGCGGCTGCGCAGTTCGCGGACCGTGTAGACGCCCATCTCGAGGCCGACCTCGGGGAGGATCCGGTCGCTGGCCTCGACGAGGACCCACTTCATGTCCTCGGGCTTGATGTTGTGGTAGTACCGCGCCGCGTAGCGGGCCATGTCCTCCAGCTCGCCGAGGGCTTCGACGCCCGCGAAGCCGCCGCCGACGAAGACGAAGGTGAGGGCGGCGTCGCGGAGGGCGGGGTCGCGGGTGGAGGAGGCGATGTCCATCTGCTCGATGACGTGGTTGCGCAGGCCGATGGCCTCTTCCACGGTCTTGAAGCCGATGCCGTAGTCGGCGAGGCCCGGCACGGGGAGGGCGCGGGAGACGGAGCCGGGGGCGAGGACCAGTTCGTCGTACTCGATCTCGACGGGGCCGACGCCCTCGTCCGCGGTGGCGAGGGTATTGACGGTCGCGGTGCGCTTGGCGTGGTCGATGCTCGTGGCCTGGCCGATCACGATGCGGCACTTGCCGAGGACGCGGCGCAGGGGGACCACGACGTGCCGCGGGGAGATCGCGCCCGCGGCCGCTTCCGGGAGGAAGGGCTGGTACGTCATGTACGGCTCGGGCGTGACCACCGTGACCTCGGCTTCTCCCGCTCTGAGCTTTCGCTGGAGCCGGAGCGCCGTATACATGCCGACGTAGCCGCCGCCGACGATCAGGATGCGCGTGCGGGGCGGGGTACCGGGGGCCGTGCCCCGGGAGTTAGCAGCCTTCACCATCCCATGACGCATCGTGGCCGGGAGTTTGTCCACAGGCCCGGCACATTGTGTGACCGGTGGGGGCCCTGGGGCGGGGCGGAAGAGGACCTCCGGGGGTGGTGGAAGTTCGCAGGTCAGAGCAGACGGAGAGGGAGGTTCCGGGGGTATGGAACGGAAAAGTGGGGGTGAATGCTCCGATCGGGCGGTGGTCCGTCCGGGGCTGCCTCTTCTGAATTGACTCTGGCTCAACTATGTTCGTATCTCGTCGAGGACCGGGCCTGAGACCGTGGCCCCCCTCGGCGTGAAGGCGGGGAGTGTCTCCGGGGGGAGACAAATGATTACCGGGGGATACATATGAACATTTCCGATTTCCATGGTTCTGCGACCGCTCTTTCGGTCGAGAGCAGCGGTCGTGCCCTGACGAACGCGACCACGCACGGTGTGGGTCGGTCGACGCCGCTGCGCGTCGATGCCCAGCGCAATCTGGAGCACGTGCTGCGCGCGGCCCGGGAGGTCTTCGGCGAGCTGGGCTACGGGGCTCCGATGGAGGACGTGGCGCGCCGCGCCCGGGTCGGTGTCGGCACGGTGTACCGGCGGTTCCCGAGCAAGGACGTCCTGGTGCGGCGGATAGCCGAGGAGGAGACGGCCCGGCTGACCGAGCAGGCCAGGACCGCTCTGGGCCAGGAGGAGGAGCCGTGGCAGGCGCTGTCGCGCTTCCTGCGCACCTCCGTGGCATCGGGCGCGGGGCGGCTGCTGCCGCCGCAGGTGCTGCGCGTCGGCTCGGCCGCTGAGGAGGCGGCCGAGGAGGCGGAGGGGGCGCGGGTCCCGCACCAGCGCCAGGCGGCCGAGGCTCCGGGCCTGCGGGTCGTGGGTGCGACGCGGAACTCGGCGGAGGACGAGCCGTCGGACGACGCGGGCGCGGGCGCGCTGCTGGAGGTCGTCGGCCGGCTGGTGCACCGGGCACGGGAGGCCGGCGAGCTGCGTGCCGATGTCACGGTGGCCGATGTGCTGCTGGTGATAGCGACGGCGGCGCCCGCGCTGCCCGACCCGGCGCAGCAGGCGGCGGCTTCGACCCGGCTGCTCGACATCCTGCTCGAGGGGCTGCGTTCCCGGACGGTGTGAGCTCGGACGGTGTGAGCTCGGACGGTGTGAGCTCGGACGGTGTGAACTCGGCGGTCCGGTACCGGCTCCGTGCGGGGCGGTACCGGACGGGAACAGGGTCGGGCCGGGTCGGCACCCGGGTGGCGGGGGCCCGTTGGCCCGGGTGGCGGCCTGTTCGGTGGCGCGTCGAAATCTGCCCGGACGGGTGGATGGTGCCGAGAGGGGTCCGACGCGTGTCCGCCATGTGACACGCTTGATCGGTGTACCGGTTGAGCGTGTCGTGCGGGGGCTTCCGCGATGAGCATTGACGGGCGTGAGGAGTCACCCGGTGGCGCCGGAGGCGAGACCGAGGTAGGCGGTTTGCCCGCCCGGCAGGTGCCGGCCCAGCGCGAACCGGGCGGGCGGCACGCCCGTCCGGCCGGCTCCTCCGGTCCGGTCGGTGCCGGGGCCGAGCTGCCGCCGTCCGACGGGGACTTGATCGCCCGGATGCGGGCCGGCGACGACGGGGCGTATGCGGAGCTGTTCCGTCGCCACGCCGACGCCGTACGGCGCTATGCGCGGTCCTGCTGCCGGGACGGGCACACCGCCGACGACCTGACCGCCGAGGTGTTCGCGCGGACGCTGCAGGCGGTACGGGGCGGGGCCGGGCCGGACCAGTCGGTGCGGGCCTACCTGCTGACCACCGTACGCAGGGTCGCTGCGGCCTGGGCCAAGACGGCCCGGCGGGAGCATCTCGTCGAGGACTTCGCCGTCTTCGCGGAGCAGGCGGCCACGCGCACCGACGGCGGCGCCGGGATGTCGGGGCTGGGGGACGACACCCTCGAACTGGGCGCGGATGTCCGGGCGATGCGGGAGGCCGAGCAGTCGCTGGCCGTGCAGGCCTTCCGGAGCCTGCCCGAGCGGTGGCAGGCCGTGCTGTGGCACACCACCGTCGAGGAGGCGTCGCCGAGTGCGATCGCGCCGCTGTTCGGGCTGAGCGCCAACGCGACTGCGGTGCTGGCCAGTCGGGCCCGGGAAGGGCTCAAGCAGGCCTATCTGCAGGCACATGTGAGTTCGGCGCTGAGCGCGGGCGGCGACTGCGCTCGGTACGCGGACCGGTTGGGCGCCTACGCGCGCGGCGGGCTGCGGATGCGGGCGGAGCGCGGGCTACGGGGGCACTTGGAGGAGTGCCCGAAGTGCCGGCTGGCCGCCGGGGAGCTCAAGGACGTCAACGCGGGCATCCCCGCGCTGCTTCCGGTGGCGGTCATCGGGTGGTTCGCCGCCGGGTACGCGGCCAAGGCCGCCGGTGTGGTGGCCGGTGGGGCCGTCGCCGCGGGCGGGGCCGGAGCCGCGGCCGCCGCCGTGGGCGGCGCTGTCGGCGGGGCCGGGTCGGCCGCCGCGGGCGGGTCGGCCGGCGGGGCCGGGGCCGCGGGGGGTGCCGCCGGTTCCGGGGCAGGGGCTGGGGCTGCGGGGGGTGCTGCGGGCGGGGCCGGCGGCTCCGGGTCCGCGGTCGGGGGTGCTCTGGCGTCCGAGGGGCTCGGGCTCCCGGCCAAGGCCGCCCTTGCCGCCGGTATCGCGGTGGCGGCCGCCGCCGGGGTGGTGTTCGCGATGGCCGGGGACGAGCCCGCGCCGCAGGCCCGGGCGAAGCCCGCGCCTAGCGTGGCGGCACCGGCCGCGCCGAAGGCACCCGTCTCTCCGTCGCCCTCGGCGCAGCCGAGCCCGCCCGAGGAGGCGGGGCCGCCGCCCGCGCGCACCTCCGCGGCGCCGTCGCCGTCGCCGGAGCCCACGCCGTCGGCCTCGGCCTCCCCGTCCCCGGCTGCGCCGTCCGCGTCCCCGTCGCCCTCCCCCGGCCGGGAGGAGCCCGCGCCGACGCCGTCCCCGAGCACGCCCTCGCCGAAGCCGACGACTCCGTCGCCCGTCCCGAAGCCGCCTGAGTCCTTCCGGCTGGCCGCCCTCCCGTACTCGGTGCAGGGAGACCACAGCGGCCCCGAGTTCCAGACCTGGCGCAGCAGCTGGGTGTGGCAGCGCTGGGGCCTGCGGGTGGGTGACCGCCGGTTCGCGCAGGGGATCACCGTGAACTCGCGTTCCTCGGTGGAGATCGCCCTCAACCGCCGGTGCACCGGCTTCTCGGCGTGGGCCGGGGTGGACGGCCTGTCGCTGCTCACCGACGGGTCGGTGCGGTTCTCCGTCTACGCCGACGGGCAGCGGCTGTGGCAGTCGGGGGCCCTGGGGTACGAGGATCCGCCGACGCCCGTCCAGGTGTCCCTCGCCGGGCGCACGTCGCTGCGGCTGGTGGTGGAGCAGGCCGGTCCGGGTCGTCTGCCGACGCTGGCGAGCTGGGCCGACGCGGTGATCGCCTGCCGGTGAGCGCCCGCTGGTGATCAGTCGGCGGTGAGCGCCGCGACGAGCCCGGCCGGGGTGAGCGCGGCGCCCGCCGCCTCCTCCCGCGCCCAGCGCTCGGGGCCGAGCAGCGCGCGGGTGCGCTCCGGGAGGCCGGCCACGACCTCCGACTCGGGGACGGAGCGGGGCAGGCCCGCGCGCCAGGCGGTGGCCGCCGCGAGGGCCCGTACGGCCTCGGCGGGGCGGTCGGCGTCGGCCAGGAATTGGGCCGCCGCCTCGGCGATGCCGGCCAGGACGCGCTCGGCGCACCGCCCCTCGACGGCGGCGCTCAGGGCGGGCCCGATCAGGGCCAGTGCGGCGGCCGGGCCCTTCTCGCGTGCCGTGATGACGGCGTCGACGGCGTCGAGCCCGGCGGTGAGCTGGGCCGGCACGGTGATCCGTTCGCTCTGGGCGCGGGCGAGCCCGCACTCGGCCCGGGCACGGACGGCGTCGCCCCGCTGGAGGGCGAGCAGTGCCGCGAGGAGCCGGGCGTAGGCACTGACGTCGTACACGCCGCCGTGCTGGTCGGCCTCCTCGTCGGCCTCGGCCAGGAGTCGCTCGGCGTCGTCGAGGTCGCCCGCGCTGTAGGCGGCCTCGGCGATCCGGGCGATCGCGAAGGGCGCCTCGACGTGGGCCCCGACCTCGCGGGCGAGGCGCAGGCACTCCTCGAACGCGGTGCGGGCCTCGGCGTACCGGCCGCGGGAGAGGGCGACCTCCCCGGCGGCGCTCGCGACCTGGGCGCGTGTCCAGCGGTCGCCGACGCGCTGTGCGATCTCCTGGAGTTCGGCGAGGTCGGCGTCGACGGTGGGCAGGCCTCCGGTCATGTCGATGGCGACATGGGTGCGCAGCATGAGGACGACGCCCAGTTCCCATGCGCCGGCGTGGCGGCGGCAGTTCTCGACGGACTGGTCCAGGTCGGCGTGGAATTCGAGGACGTCGCCGGTGAGGAAGGAGGTGGCGGGCCAGAGGATTCCGGGGAAGAGCGCGGTCTCGGGGGAGCCGTGCCGGAAGGCCGTCTTGATGCGGGCGGCGAGGTCCCGGTACTCGGGGGTGCGGAACTTCTCGGCGGAGTTGCTCTCGGCGAGCAGGAACATGTCCAAGACCTGCAGGCGCATGCGGCGCCAGTAGGCGGGCGTCCCCTCGGGCGGTTGGGCCGGGGTGAGGGTGAGGATGCGGGTGGTCCACTCGGCGCCCTCGCCGCGGTAGTTGCGCAGCCACCAGAACCAGCCGAGGGCGAAGGCGAGGCGCTGCGCGGATTCGGTGTCGGCCTCGTCGACGGTCGTGGTGTGGAGGGCGGCGCGGAGGTTGTCGAGCTCGGTCTCGACGAGCCGGATCCAGGGGAGCTGGGCGGCGGACCGGATGAGGGGTTCGGCCTGCTCGGCGAAGGCGAGGAAGTGGGCGGCGTGGCGGCGGCCGGTGGCCCGGAGGTCGGCCGGTCGGGCGGCGGCGCGTTCGGCGGCGTACTCGTGGATGGTTTCGAGCATGCGGTAGCGCATGCCGTGGCGCTCGTACGGCTCGGCCAGGACGAGGGACTTGTCGACGAGGGAGCCGAGGGTGTCGGCGACGTCGGGGCCGGTCCCGTCGCCGCAGACGGCTTCGGCGGCGGGGAGGTCGCAGCCGCCCGCGAAGACCGACAGCCGGCGCAGGACGGTCCGCTCGGCCTCGTCCAGGAGGTCCCAGGACCAGTCCACGACGGCGCGCAGGGTCTGCTGACGCGGCAGCACCGTACGGGCGCCGCTGGTCAGCAGCCGGAAGCGGTCGTCCAGCCGGTCCGCGATCTGCCGGGGCGTCAGCAGCCGCAGCCGCGCCGCCGCCAGCTCGATCGCGAGCGGCAGCCCGTCCAGACGGGCGCAGATCTCGGCGACGGCGGCCGGGTCCTCGTCGACGGTGAACCCGGCGCGGGCCGCCGCCCCGCGGTCGGCGAAGAGCCGGTGGGCGGGGTCGGGCGGCAGGGGTTCGACGGGGCGGACGGTCTCGCCCGGGATGCCGAGGGGTTCGCGGCTGGTGGCCAGGATCCGTACGCCGGGGCAGTGGGTGAGGAGGCGTTCGGCGAGCCCGGCGGCGGCTTCGACGACGTGCTCGCAGTTGTCGAGGACGAGCAGCAGGCTGCGGTGCGCGCAGTGCTCGACGAGGCGGGTCGCAGGGTCGGCGGCGGCCGTCGGGGCCGGGGTCTCGCGGGCGACGAGGGAGTTCTCGCGCAGGCCGAGGGCGCTGAGGACCGCGCCGGGAACGGCGGCGGGGTGGTCGAGGCGGGCGAGTTCGACGAGCCAGCCGGGCTCGGGGTGGGCTGCGGCGGCATGCTCGGCGAGGCGGGTCTTTCCCGAACCGCCGGGGCCGGTGAGGGTGATGAGGCGCAGCCGGGCCAGATCGCCGTGGAGGGCCGCCAGCTCGGGCTCGCGGCCGACGAAGGAGTTCAGGCGGGGGCGGAGGTTGCCGCGGGGCGCCAGGGCCTCCGGGCGGGAGGCCGGGGCCCGGTGGACGGGCCGGTTCGCGGGCTGCACGGGCCGGTTCGACGGAGTCTGCGGGGTCTGCGGCGGCTGCGGGGTCTGCGGGGCCTGCGCTGCCGACGCGGACTGCGGCGGCCGGGGCGGCTGCGGCGGCCGGGGGCGGAGCAGTTCCGCGTACAGGGCGGTGAGTTCGGGCCCGGGGTCGGTGCCGAGGTCGTCGGCGAGGGCGCGGCGCGTGCGCTCGTACGCGGCGAGAGCGTCGGCGGGACGGCCGGCGGCGCGCAGGGCGCGCAACTGCTGGGCACGCAGCGGTTCGTCGTACGGGCTCTCGCGGACCAGTGCCTCGATCTCCGGCAGGAGCAGCGCCGGGGCGGTGGCGCCGCTGAGCAGGTCCGCCTCGATGCGTCGGCGCAGGGCGGCCGAGCGGCGGGCCTCGGGCGCGGCGGCGTGCGCGGTACGGGCGGGCTCCGCCAGGTCGGCGAAGGCCGGACCGCGCCAGAAGGAGAGGGCGGTGCGCAGGGTGCGGGCTGCGGCCTCCGGATCGGCGGCCAGTTCCCGGTCGCCCTCGGCGGCGAGCCGGGTGAAGCGGTGGAGGTCCACGTCGTCGGGGGCGGCGGCGAGGAGGTAGCCGCCGGCGGGGGCGGCGTGGACGGTGTCCCGGCCGCCGAGGGCGCGGCGGAGGCGGGCGACGAGCGCCTGGAGGGCGGCGGGGGCGTCCCGGGGCGGAGTGTCGCCCCAGACGTCGTCGACGAGTTCGGCGACGGAGACCGGGCGGCCGGCGCGCAGGGCGAGCGCGGCGAGGAGCGCGCGCAGCCGGGCGCCGCCGATCGGGAGGGGGGCGCCGGTCTCGTCGTGTGCCTCGGTGACGCCGAGGATGAGGTACCGCACCCGCCAATTCTGCCTGTATGCGCGGTGGGTGGCGGCGGCAGCCGGGGAGGGGCCCTGGCGGGCGGGGGCCGGGGCCTCAGGTGATCGAGGTGTCCCCGCCCGCTTCCAGGAGGGTGCGCAGGGCCTGCGCGAGCGTGGCGCAGGTGGCGGGATCCAGCGGGGCGAGCAGTTCGGCGTAGTGGCGCAGGTGGTCCTCGAACAGCGACTCGGTGAGCGCGATGCTCTGCTCGGTGAGCCGGATCCGGACGGTGCGGCGGTCCTGTGCGTCCCGCACCCGTTCGACCAGCCCCTTGGCCTCCATGCGGTCGATGCGGTTGGTGATCGCCCCCGAGGTCACCATGGCGGCCGGGATGAGGGCGCCGGCGGTGAGCGCGTACGGGGGGCCGCTGCGGCGGAGCGTGAAGAGGATGTCGACCTCGCCCACCTCCAGGTCGCGTTCGGCCGCGAAGGCCTTGAGGTGCTTGTCGAGGATCCGGTTCATCCGCTGGATCCGGGCCAGGACCTCGACCGGCCACAGGCCCGGCGCCAGCTCGGGGCGCTCCTGTGTCCACTGGCCGATGATCGCGTCCACCGCGTCGCTCATGCCGCCTCCTCTTCCGCGGACGGGGCCGTCCGCCTCCACAGAGAATATCTCAACGTTGAGAGACTTGACGTTGAGAGGACTGCCCTGATTTTATCTCAACGTTGAGATTCTGAGCATTGAGATGAATCGAGGGGGCGTCACCATGACCACCACCACCGCCGAGCCCGAGGCCCCCGCCCCGGCCCGGCCCCGCGACCGATCCGCCCCCGCCCCCGTCCCCGTCCTGTGGCTGGCCCTGCTCGCCACGCCCGTGGCCGCCGCGGCCAACGCCCCCGTGCTGATCCTCCCGGACATGGCCGCCTCCCTCGGGGTGGGCACCTCGACCGCGACCTGGCTCGTCGCGGCCTTCGCCTGGGCCACGGCCGTCTCCATCCCCCTGCTCGCCGGGCTGCTGCGCCGACGCGGCCTCGCCCCGCTCCTCCGACTGTCGGCCGCCCTCCTCCTCGGCGGCACCCTGCTCGTCGCCGCGTCCCCCTGGCTCCCCGCGGCCCTCCTCGGCCGGGCCGGGCAGGCCGCGGGCGGCGCCGGCCTGGTGGCTGCCGCGATGAGCCTGGCCGGCTCGGCCCGCCGCATGGGCGTGATCAGCGCGGGCTTCGGCATGCTGGGCGCGTCCGGCCCGCTGCTCGGCGCGCAGCTCTCCCACGCCGTGTCGTGGCGCCTCGCGCTCTCGGTGTCCCTGGTGTCTCTGCTGGCGGTGCCCGCAGTGAGCCGGTACGCAGCGGCCCCGACCGCCACCGCAGCCACCACCCCCACCGGCGCCGGCGCAGCGCAGGGCGGCCGGTTCGACGCACGCGGCGCCGGGCTGCTGACCGTGCTGGCCACCGCCCTGGTCCTGCTGCCCCACGCGCCGGCCGTGGCCCTCGGCTCCGCGGTCGTCGCCGCCGCGCTCCTCGCACACCACGTACGGCGCCGGCCCGACGGCTTCGTCCCGGCCGCCCTGGTCCGCAGCCCGCTCTTCGCCGGCTCGGCGCTGCTGGCGCTCGCGCTGTCGACCTCGTACTTCACCCTGCTGTTCGCCGTGCCCCGGCTGCTCGCCGACCGCGCGGGCTGGGACGTCACCGCCGCCGGCACCGGTCAGCTCGCGGCGCTGCTCACCGGTTCCGCGCTGTCCTGGCTGCTGGCTGCGGGCTCGGCGCGCATGGGCCGGACGACCGTGCGCACGGTGCTCGTCGTGATCGGCACGCTGGCCGCGGTGCTCACGGTGTTCGCGAGCTGGGGGCCGCTGCTCCTGGCGGCGACCCTCGGCGCGGTGTTCGGCGCGACCGGCGCCAACGCCGTGCTGTCGGTGCAGGCCGCGTCGAGCGCCCCCGCCCCCCAGCGCCCGACGGCCATCGGCCTGTTCACCCTCTGCTACCAGCTGGGCGGCGCCTTCGGCCCGGCCATCGCGACCGCCCTCGTCCTCGGCTCCTGAACCAGCGCCGCCAGGCAGAGCGCAAGCTCCACATGCAGCACAACCGCCGCACGCACCACAGCCGCACCCGCCACCGACGCCCTACGCGCCGCAGCGGTCGGCAGTCGGCGGTCAGGACAGCGCCGGGCGGTGCACGGGGACCCCCTCGGGCACCGCCCGGCGCCGCGCCGCGGAGGTACCCGTCCAGCAGGTGCCGCGCCGGGCCAGCAGCCGGTGCAGCCACAGCTCCATGGAGACGAGTTCCGCGAGCCCGTCCAGGGGGACCGGTCGGCCCTCGGCCGCGTCGAGCAGCGCCTGCCGCACCACCCGGGCCTCGATCAGGCCGGCGTCCGCGAGCAGCGGGGCGGCGAAGAGGTCCAGCAGATCGCTCAGGGCGGCGCGCAGCCCCAGCCTGGTCGCCGTCTCGTTCGGCGCGTGCGCGGTGGCGCCCCAGCCCGGCGGGAGCTCGCGCACACCCGCCGAGTACAGGACGCTGCGCAGGATCTCCGCCCGGGCGCCGGGCTGCACGCGCAGGGATTCGGGCAGGGCGCGCGCCGCCCGTACGACCTGGTTGTCGAGGAAGGGGGCGTGCAGGCGCTGGCTGCGGACCTCCACGGCCTGCTCGAAGACCCGGTGGTCGGCGGCCCGGCGGGCCAGCACGGAACGGGCGCGGGCCTCCCCCGGCCGCAGCGACAGCGGGGGCCGGCCGGCCGCGGCCGACAGCCGGATCGATACTTCCGCCAGCGCCTCCCCCGTCAGCCAGCCCGCCGCCGGACCCGGCCGGGACCAGGTCAGGGCCGCGAGGGAGGCGTCCACGGGACCAAAGGCGCGCTCGGTGGCCCCGCCCTCGCGGAGCCGGACCGCGGCCGCCTCCATGCCGGCGCGGTACGTCGTACGGGCGAGCCGGCGGGCCGCCGAGTACACGGTGAGCGGCACCAGCAGGGACTCCCCTGCCGCGCCGGCGGCGGAGGCCGAGCGGGCGAGCGCCGCCACCGGGCGCAGCAGGTGGCGTCGGCGGCGGTCCATCAGGAGGTCGGCCATGCGGGCCGGGTGGGCGTCGAGGACCTGCCGGGCGCCGTGGCCGGTGAAGTGGTCGGCCGCGCCGGCGGCGAGTCTGCGCCGCTCGCGGGCGGCGAAGACCAGCGAGGGACCCGGTTCGTCGGTGAGCGGGCCGTCCAGGTCGGTGTACGGGAGGGCCTCGGCCGCGGCGGCGACCACCACGTGGTGCAGGCGCGGGTCGGCCGCGACGGCCCTGGCGCGTTCCAGTTCGTCCTCGCGCCCCTGCGGGGTGGCCAGGTCGTTGAAGGTGACCGCCAGCAGCCGGGCCCCGGCGGGGCTGGTGAGGCTGCCCGGCGCCCCCGGCAGGCCGGCCGCCAGCAGGGCGAGTGTCGCGGAGGCGCTGCCGCCGGACAGGTCGGCGCCCACCCCGGGGGCCGGGGCGCCGCGGGCCGCGCGCCGATCGGCCGGTCCCATACCGGGCACGGGGCCGGGATCGTACGGTGGCAGGGTGTCGGGAGCATGCCGCGGAGCCGTGAGCCGGGCGCGCACCGCGTCCACCAAAGCTTCCCGTACGCCCTCCACCGCCCGGTCGGCGTCGGCCTCGGGCGCGGCCACCGCGAGCGAGGCCACCTGTTCGTAGCCGGTGATCTCGCGGGAGCCCTCGCGCAGGATGAGGGCGTGCCCGGGCGGGATGCGGCGGACCCCCGCGTACGGGGTGCCGTCGCCCAGCGCCTCCGGGCTGTCGGGGCAGGCCAGCAGGGCGGCGAGGTGGCCGATGTCGAGCTGCGCCTCGATGAGGTCGGCGAGGGGGAGCGCGGCGGTGGCGTACGCGGTGCCGCTCGCCCAGGGGGTGTAGAAGACGGGCCGGGCGCCCGCGAGGTCGCCGACGACGGTGATGCGGCGGCCGGCCTGGACCACGGCGGTGTAGCTGCCGGACCACTGGGTGAGATGGCGCAGCGCGCCGCCGCGGGCCGCGTAGAGGGCCCGGCGCAGCTCGGCGTCGGTCGCGCCGCAGCAGCCGAGCACGGCGAGCCGGGTGAAGGGGTCGGCCGGGTCTGCGGTGACGGTGCGGATCTCGTCGGGGCGCCAGTCGCCGACGGCCCAGAGCGGGTCGGGATCGCCCCACAGCAGCTGGGCGCCGACCGGGTGGACGGTGCGTTCCGCGTCCGCGCCGGGGTCGGCCGCGTGGGCGGCGTCCGCGATGCCGCCGTGCGGGGGCGCGCCGCCCGGGCCGTACCCGCCGGGGCCGTGGCCGGGTTCCTGGCCGGAGACACGGCCGGCCGTGCCGAAGCTCGCGGCGATACTGCTCCACCCCACCAACCAGCGCACCGCCGCCTCCCCAGCCTGTGGGCACATGACCGGGGCACGGGCAGCACGGACAGCGCTGAGGGCGCGGCCGGCGGGACCCCGGTGGCTCGGGTCCATGCTGCCACGGGACAGGCGTGCGAGAGGGGTTATAGGGGGCGCACACGCAAACGAACACGCCCCGGCCACGCGGTATTTGGCGTTCCGTTCCCACCGCCCCATAGGTCGCTTTCGGCCATTCTTCGGCCGCCTGGAGAGCCGTCGCGCGGTGTCGGCGCCCGGCGCGCGGGCGCGGTCCGGGAGGCGGAATCCGCCCCCCGGACCGTTCCGCCACCCGCGGGGATTGAGGTAGCGGCATCCCCCGGCCCACCCGGTTCACGCAGCGGGCCGACCCACGCACCGCACATCGAATCGCCGGGCCCGCGGACCGGCCAGAGCGCACGGGCGGGCGCACGGCCACACGGGCGGAGCACGCGACGAGACGTGCGCCCCCGCCGCCTGCCCCGGGCCGGACCGCGCAAACGGACAACAATCCCGCCATACGGAAGTAAGGGCCTTAACGCTTGGGAGGCGGGGAACTACGCTGGGTTTACGAAATGCCGGGCGCCTATGCCCCGGCGGCGTATGCGTTCCGCGTGTGACGAGGGGTGGCGCATGTCCAGGGAGCTCCGCGAGCCCAATGAGAAGCTCGGCGCCGTCCTCGCCCTCGCGGGCATCAGCAACGCCGGGCTGGCCCGGCGCGTCAACGACCTCGGCGCGCAGCGCGGCCTGACGCTTCGGTACGACAAGACGTCGGTGGCCCGGTGGGTGTCGAAGGGGATGGTGCCGCAGGGCGCCGCCCCGCATCTGATCGCCGCCGCCATCGGCGCGAAGCTGGGGCGGCCGGTGCCGCTGCACGAGATCGGCCTGGCGGACGCGGACCCCGCGCCCGAGGTGGGCCTGGCCTTCCCGCGCGACGTCGGGTCGGCCGTGCGCTCGGCCACCGACCTCTATCGGCTCGACCTCGCCGGGCGGCGCGGCGGTGGCGGGATCTGGCAGTCGCTCGCGGGCTCGTTCTCCGTGGCGGCGTACGCGACGCCCGCGTCGCGGTGGCTGATATCTCCCGCCGACGGCTCGGTGGCCCGGGAGCCGGCGGGGCAGGGGAATTCCGCGGGTCCGGCGGGCGGACCGGCGCACCACCGGTCCGCGGCTGCGACCTCCTCGGCTCACGAAGCGGCTCACGACGCCGCTCACGACGCGGCCCGCCATGCTCCGGTTCAGGACGCACCTGCCCAGGACACACCTGCTCAGGACGCATCGGCGCGCGACCTCCCGTCACCCCGGCCTCCGGCGTCCGGGACGGCGGCGCCCGGCCCCCGGCCCGCCCCGGAAGGCCGTACGACCGGGCCCGCCACAGGCCCGATGACAGCACCGGCAGGCCGCACGGCAGGCCCGCCGTCCACCGTTGTGCCCGCGCAGCACGGACCCGAAACGCCGCGCGACCACGTGCAGCGCGTGGGCCACAGCGACGTGACCAAGCTGCGCGAGGCCGCCGAGGACGCCCGCCGCTGGGACTCCAAGTACGGCGGCGGCGACTGGCGTTCGTCGATGGTCCCCGAGTGCCTCCGGGTGGACGCGGCACCGCTGCTGCTGGGCTCGTACACGGACGAGGTGGGCCGCGCCCTGTTCGGCGCGACGGCCGAACTGACCAGGCTGGCCGGCTGGATGGCCTTCGACACCGGCCAGCAGGAGGCGGCCCAGCGCTACTACATCCAGGCGCTGCGCCTCGCCCGCGCGGCCGCGGACGTGCCGCTCGGCGGCTACGTGCTGGCCTCGATGTCCCTCCAGGCCACCTACCGGGACTTCCCGGACGAGGGCGTGGACCTCGCGCAGGCCGCCGTCGAGCGCAACCGCGGCCTGGCGACGGCACGCACCATGAGCTTCTTCCGGCTGGTCGAGGCCCGGGCGCACGCGAAGGCGGGCGACTCGGCGGCCGCCGGAGCGGCCCTGCGGGCCGCGGAGGGCTGGCTGGAGCGGTCCCGCGAGGGCGACCCCGATCCGACCTGGCTCGGCTTCTACTCGTACGACCGTTTCGCGGCGGATGCGGCGGAATGCTACCGGGACCTCAAACTCCCCAGGCAGGTCAGGCGCTTCACCGAGCAGGCACTGTCCCGGCCCACGGAGGAGTACGTGCGTTCCCACGGGCTGCGGCTGGTCGTCAGCGCGGTCGCGGAGCTGGAGTCGGGCAATCTCGACGCGGCGTGCGCGGCGGGCACCCGGGCCGTGGAGGTGGCGGGCCGGATCTCCTCGGCGCGCACGACCGAATACGTACGGGACCTGCTGCACCGCCTGGAACCCTACGGGGACGAGCCGCGCGTCGCGGAGCTGCGCGAGCGGGCCCGGCCGCTCCTGGTGGCTCCGGCGTAGACCCGCGTGGCCTCGTTGTCGGTGCGGGGGTGCAGTATGCAGGGGTGGGAGGTATCGGCGTGGGCGGTGGCGTGGACTGCGATGTGCTGGTGATCGGCGGCGGAATCGTCGGCCTGTCGACGGCGCACGCCTTGTCGCGCCTGGCTCCGGGTACGAGGGTGATCGTCCTGGAGAAGGAGTCGGGCCCGGCCCGGCACCAGACGGGCCGCAACAGCGGCGTGATCCACAGCGGCATCTACTACCGCCCTGGCTCGCTGAAGGCGCGCTTCGCGGTGAGCGGCGCCGCGGAGATGGTGAAGTTCTGCGCGGAACACGGGATCCCGCACGAGGTGACGGGCAAGCTGATCGTCGCCACCGAGCGCGAGGAACTGCCCCGGCTGCACGCCCTGGTCCAGCGCGGCCGGGAGAACGGCATCCCGGTGCGCGAGCTCGGCCCGGCCCAGATCACCGAGTACGAGCCGCAGGTGCAGGGGCTGGCCGCGATCCACGTCGGCAGCACCGGAATCGTGGACTACGGGCGGGTGAGCTCCCAGCTCGCGGAGTCCTCGGGCGCGGAGACCGTCTACGGCGCCGAGGTGGACCTGATCTCGCGCCGCGCGTCCGCGGTGGCCGTGCGCACCACGTCCGGCCTGGTCTTCCGGGCCCGGATGCTGGTGAACTGCGCGGGCCTGCACTGCGACCGGATCGCCCGCCTGGCCGGCGACGAACCGGGCATGCGGATCATCCCCTTCCGGGGCGAGTACTACGACCTGACCCGCCCGGACCTGGTCCGCGGCCTGGTCTACCCGGTACCGGACCCGGCGTTCCCCTTCCTCGGGGTGCACCTCACCCGCGGCATCGGCGGCGGCGTCCACGTCGGCCCCAACGCCGTGCCGGCCCTGGCCCGCGAAGGGTACGACTGGTCGACCGTGCGCCCGCGGGACATCGCGGACGAGCTCGCGTGGCCGGGTGCCTGGCGGATGGCCTCCCGGCACTGGCGGTACGGGACGGGCGAGATCCACCGCTCACTGTCGAAGCAGGCCTTCACCCGGGCGGTACGCCGCCTCCTGCCGGCCGTCACGGCGGCGGACCTGCAGCCCGCCGCGGCCGGGGTCCGCGCCCAGGCCGTCCTGCGGGACGGCACCCTGGTGGACGACTTCCTGATCCGCGACGCCCCGCGCACGATCCACGTCCTCAACGCCCCCTCCCCCGCCGCGACGGCCTCCCTCCCGATCGGCCGCGAAATCGCCACCCGCGCCCTGCGAACCCTCGGCTCGGCCTGACCGGCGCGACGAGCCGTTCAGGCGGTTGCCCGCAGGCGCCGGGGGGCGGGGGCAGGGCCGGGGGTGGCGGCGACGCCCGGCAGGGACCACCACCCCCGTCGTAGAATCAGCGCATTGTGTCTGAGTCCCTGAACCCCCCGCCGCCCGCCGTCCCGGACGCCCCCGTCGCCGACTACTCGGCCGACCCCGCGCCGGAGGCGAACTCGTACGTGCCCCCGAAGTGGCGCACCGAGCCCCGCTTCCCCGACGGCCCCGCGCCGGACCCGGCCGGCTCGCACCACGAGCGGCGGATCCGGAGCTTCCAGCCCCGGCGCAGCCGGGTCACCACCGGTCAGGGCGAGGCCCTCAAGCGCCTGTGGGGCACGTGGGGCCTGGACATCGACGGCCACTCGGTCATCGACCTCACGTCGCTCTTCGGCGGCCTCCCGGTCGTCCTGGAGATCGGCTTCGGCATGGGTGAGGCCACCGCGCAGATGGCCGCCGCCGACCCGGCCACCGGCATCCTCGCCGCCGACGTGCACACCCCGGGCCAGGGCAACCTCCTCGCCCTCGCCGAGCGGGGCGGGCTCGACAACGTGCGCGTCGCCAACGGCGACGCGATCATCCTGCTCCGCGAGATGCTGGCACCCGACTCGCTCGCCGGGATCCGCGTGTACTTCCCGGACCCCTGGCCCAAGGCCCGCCACCACAAGCGCCGGCTGATCCAGCCCGACTTCCTCACCCTCGCCGCGACCCGCCTGGCACCGGGCGGCGTACTGCACTGCGCGACCGACTGGGAACCGTACGCCGAGCAGATGCTCGAAGTCCTCACGGCGCACCCCGACTTCGAGAACACGCAGCCCGACGGCGGCTACGCCCCGCGGCCCGACTTCCGGCCGCTCACCCGCTTCGAGGGCCAGGGCCTCGACAAGGGCCACGTCGTACACGACTTGCTCTTCCGTCGCACGGAGAACTGACAACGTCACCGCGCGTGTCCGGGCGGATCGCTAGGGTCATGATGTGTTCCGAGCGCTCCGCCCCGTTCTCGCGCGTCCGTCCGGCACGGTCCGCACGTGCGTGCTCCTCGTGCTGCTCGCCGCCACCGGCATCGCCATCCTGGAGCTCGTGCGGGAGCAGACCGGCACGCCGGGCTTCTTCGTCGGCCTCGGCCTGGCCCTGCTGCCGGTGGCACCGCTCATGGCGGCCTTCCGATGGCTGGGCCGGGCCGCGCCTGCGCCCTGGTCCCAGTTGCTGTTCTGCTTCGGCTGGGGTGCCTGCACCGCCGCGCTGATCGCCATACTGGCGAACAACTTCGCCACCCAGTGGATAGCCGCGGCGACCGCCGATCCCTCGGAAGCGGACCAGCTGGGCTCGGTGGCCATCGCCCCGGTGGTGGAGGAGAGCGCCAAAGCGGCCGCCCTGCTGCTGGTGTTCGTGTTCCGAAGACGGCATTTCACCGGTCCCGCCGACGGTTTCGTGGTGGCCGGCTTCACCGCCATCGGCTTCGCGTTCACCGAGAACATCCTTTACCTCGGCAACGCCTTCGTTCAGGACCTCGCCGACGGCACCGGCGTCCTGGACTCGGTCACCGCGGCGACCTTCTTCGTACGGATCGTGCTGTCGCCGTTCGCGCACCCGCTGTTCACGGTGCTCACCGGGCTCGGTTTCGGCGCGGCCGCGGTCAGCGCGCGCCGTTCTCGCCGGATCTGCCTGCCGCTGCTCGGCCTGGCGCTGGCCATGGGGCTGCACGCCCTGTGGAACGGTTCCTCGCGTTTCGGGGACCACGGCTTCTACGTCGTCTACGGCTGCGTGATGGTCCCGCTGTTCGGGCTGCTGGTGTGGCTGGCCGTGCGGATACGGCGCGGCCGGCTGCGGACCGTCGCCGGGGAGCTCGCGCTGTACGCGGCCGCGGGCTGGCTGGCTCCCGCCGAGGTGCCCGCCCTGGCCTCGATGCCGGCCCGGTCGCTGGCCCGTTCGCTGGCGCGGCGCAGCGGGGGCCGGGCCGCGGGACGTGCGGTCGCCCGGTACGAGGCGGACGCCGTCGCCCTGGCGCTGCTGCGGAACCGGGCACGCCGCGGGGGTCCGCTGCGTGAGGCGGACTTCGCCCGCCGGGAGCGGGAGTTGCTGCACCGGCTGTGGCAGCGCCGCGCGACGGCGGGACCGGTCCTGGCCCGGGCGGCGGTGATGGAGGACCTGCTTCCGCCCTGCGGGGACCTGTGGGACCCGTGGGACCCGTCGGACCCGTTGAGGGTGTCGGGGCCGGTCGACGGGGCGTGGCGGCCGGAGCCGGCGGCCGGCCCGGCGGGTGTTCCCGGGCCCCGGCCGGAGGTGCCGCCCGAGCCGTCCGTCAGACGTTCAGGCCCTTGGACTCCAGCCACGCCAGCGGGTCCACCGTCGATCCGCCCTTGCGTACTTCCAGGTGGAGATGGGGTCCGGTGACGTTCCCGGTGGCGCCGACCCGGCCGATGGTGTCGCCGGCGCCGACCGGGCCCGAGGTCACCGACATCGAGGAGAGGTGGCAGTACCAGACCTCCGTGCCGTCCTCGAGCTCCAGCACGATCCGGTAGCCGTACGCCCCGGACCAGCCGGCCGAGGTGATCTTCCCGGCGCCGACCGCCTTGACGGGGGTGCCGGTCGGCGCGGCGAAGTCGAGGCCGGTGTGCTGGCCGGAGGACCACATGGAGCCGGAGACCCCGTAGTGCGAGGTGAGGGTGTAGGCGGAGGTGGGCAGGGACCAGCTTCCGGCCGATGCGGCCGCACGCTCCTGCGCGGCCTTGGCCTCGGCGGCCTTCCTGGCGGCTTCCGCTTCTTCGGCGGCCTTCGCCTCGGCCTGGGCCTTGGCCTCCTCGGCCGCCTGACGGGCTTCTTCCAGCTTGTCCTTGGCCTCCTGGGCCGCTGCTTCCCGCGCGAGGCGTTCGGCTTCCGCACGGGCCGCCGCCTCGGCGGCCCCCTGCTGCGACTCGGCCTGCTGGAGGATGCGGTTGCGCAGGACCTCGCCGGCGTCCGCGCCGCGCTCGGCCTGCTGGGCGATGATCCCGGCCGCCTCGCCGCGCTCGGCTTCGCCCTGGCGCTCGTTGCCGCCGGGCATCAGGTCGGGGAGGGAGGGCATGGATATGGCGACCTGCGGACGGTCCTGCGCGGTGGCGATGCCGCCGGCGCCGACCGCGGCGATGACGCCGACGCCGAGCACGGTGGAGCTGCGGGCAAGCCCCCCGCGCTGCTTGGCGACCCGGTGCTTGCCCCGGACCGGACGGACCGAGTCCTCGGTGGGGTTCCACTCGCCCCAGGCACCCGCGGTGGGCGGCTCCTGGATCTCGATGCCTTCAGAAGCAGGCGAGTTGGAGGCCACGGGGGCACACTCCTCATTGACACGCACGCGCACGGTGCCGTCTCTTGCGACGGCCGGGACGACCGCGCTGCGTTATCGAAAGGTAATAGAAGTGAGTGAGTGATTCCAAGCTGTTGCGCTTGATCGTTCCCACCAATTGGCCACGCCCTGGCTTGCTTTGGCCACCCCTTTTCAACGCAAAGGGGGTGCAACTCGGGCAAAAATCAAACGTTTAGCCCATCTCCTCAGCCACAAAGCCGAAATGACTGACCTTCAATCAGCTCGCGCAGTGCGCCTGTTCCGTCACCCATCGTCACGCGCAGTCGCGGGTCGCACGGGGGGCGGGCGCGAGGGGGTGCCCGAACACGACGAAGGCCCGGTTCCCAAGGGAACCGGGCCTTCGCCTTCAGTAGCGGGGACAGGATTTGAACCTGCGACCTCTGGGTTATGAGCCCAGCGAGCTACCGAGCTGCTCCACCCCGCGTCGGTGAACACAACTCTACGCCATCCGGGAGCGGCCCTCCGCCAATTACTCCCCCACCCGCCCCCGGATCGACATCACCGCAGGTCAAAGCCCTGAAACTGGTCCCGAACAAGCCGCCCTCAAGCAAGATCATCTCTGTTGCACGGCGGTGACACCGCAGGGATGGTTCCGCGATCGGTTCCGGGTGAAGATTCATCTGTCGCCAGGGCCAGGGGGAAGCACGGACCGGCCGGACGACACAGACCACACCCACCGGCTCGGCGCTCTGCCGACGCCCTCGTGATTCCCGGGGGGAGTCCACCATGTCCGTTCGCACCGCAGCCGCCATCGCAGTCGTCGCCGGCGTTGTCACCACTCTGCTGCCGCTCTCGGCCACCGCCGCGTCCGCCGCCGCACCCGCCGCCGACGACCACGCCGTGCTGCGCACGGAGATGGGCGCTCCCGTCCCCGGCGGCCCGCTGACCCGCGGCGGCGCCACCGAGACCTTCGACCTGACGGTGAAGAACCCGACCGGCAAGGCCGTCGAGTACAAGCCGTGGATGCTCCTCGACCCCACCGGTCCGAGCCGGCTCGACGAGCACGACATCGTCTTCAAGGTCGAGGCGGTCGACGCCCCGGCCACCACGTCCGGGATCGGCCGGCAGGACGGCGAGTGGCAGGGCCTGTTCTCCCCGTCCGCCAAGGAGCCCGGCGAAGGCTTCGACATTCCCGCGAACGGCCGGATGACCTGGAAGGTCACCATCGGCCTCGGCGCGAACTACCCCACCAACAACGGTGACTTCAACCTCACCGCCGCCAGCTACAACAACTCCGTCGCCCCCGGCGGCGCGGACTCCCACCTCTTCAAGGTCGACCCGCAGATCAAGACGGGCGAGCTGAAGACATGGTTCAAGCAGGTCAGTTCCGGCAAGGACGGCCAGGAGCAGCGCGCCTACCTGGACCTGAACCACCAGGCCACCGGCGACGGCGCGTTCGCCACCGCCCTCGCCACCAGCCTGACCCTCTCCCACCCGGGCGGGCAGGACGCCGACTTCCGGCTCCAGGCCCTGATCGACGGCCGGTGGCAGGACCTGAAGGCCGAGGACAGCCGCTACGAGCTGCCGCGCATCGCCAAGGGCTTCGGCGCCGCCTCCGGCGTCCACACCCAGCCGCTGCGCCTCAGCCTGGGCAAGAACACCAAGCTGACGAAGCGCACCACGATCACCATGGAGGCCGAGGTCCGCCAGGCCGAGGGCAACACCTGGCCCGTCAAGAACGCCTCGGTGCAGTTCCCGCTGGCCCCGATCACCGAGCCGGCGCCGACCGAGCCGACCACCAACCCGACCACCCCGACGACCACCACCCCGTCCCCGTCCGCGACCCCTTCCTCGACCGCCACCTCCGCCGTCCGGCAGGCCGTCGCCACCACCACGGGCAACTCCGACGTGACGACCACGGGCTCCTCCACGGGCTCCCTGGCCACCACCGGCGCCGGCTCGTCCACCGGCCTGTACGCCGGCCTCGCCGCGGCCCTCGTCGCGCTCGGCGCGGCCGCCGCCTGGCTCGGGCGCCGCCGCCGCACCAACGCCTGATCGCACCTCCCCACACCCCGAAGCGCCCCGCCCGATCCCACGGGCGGGGCGCTTCACGTCGCGCGCGCATGCCCTCAGACGGCGGCCGGTTCGCGGTGGCGGGTCAGGACACGGGTGGTGGAGCCGTCGTCCTCGCGCACGTCACGGACGTGTACGAAGCCGATACGGGTCAGCAGGGCAAGGGAGGCGGTGTTGGCGGCGGCGACCGTGGCGTGCACCTCGGGCAGGCCGAGGCCGGCGAAGCCGTACGCGACGACCGCCTCCGCGACCTCGGTGCCGAGGCCCGACCCCCAGGCCTCGGGGGCGAGGGCGTAGATGATCTCGTGGCCGTCGACCTCGTCGGTCCGCTTGATCTCGGCGTGCCCGACCAGCCTGCCGTCCCTGCGCACGGCCCAGACGTCGAAGAGGTCCTCGGCGTAGACCTTCGTGAAGACCCGCCCGAACAGGGCGCGGTCCTCCGCCTCGGTGGCGGGGCCGTCCCCCATCCACCGGGAGACGCGGGTGTCCTGGAAGAGGGCCACGAAGGCTTCCTCGTCCTCGGGCGTGTACGGGTCGAGCAGCAGGCGTTCGGTACGCAGAACCGGAGTCACGGCGGCGACGCTACCCGCCGCCGGGCCGGGGCTCACCCGGTTTACGGCCCGGCCCCGGACATGGCACAGCGCCCCGTCCGCGGCGGGCGGACGGGGCGCTGGGAGCGGTAGGCCATGTCGGACTCGAACCGACAACCAACGGATTAAAAGTCCGCTGCTCTGCCAATTGAGCTAATGGCCCTCCGGGTGCTCACCCCAGAGCATAGCCGGACAGCGCCGGTCAGCCGATCGGGTATCGACCGACCGGCCTGTCGGCGTCAGTTCAGGGGCGCGCCGGCGGCCGGCCGCCGGTCGGGGGCCGGGTCATGGAGACCGTCCCCGAC
>NZ_MQUR01000046.1 GCF_001953875.1 Streptomyces amritsarensis | reverse complement strand
ACGGTGTCGATGGTGGTGTTGAGGGCCCAGACGATGGGTGTGGTCGGCGTGGGCGGGGGTCCGGGGGCGGGCGGGCTGGCGCCGAGTTGGTTGATGTGCTCGATCACGCGTTTGAGGGTAATGGAGTCGGTCGGGGCGTCCGCCGTGGCGGCCTGATGTGCGGGGCGGGGCCGGGGGCGCCCGCGGGGGAGTGCGTACCGGCCCTTATCTTCTGCCGGGGCGGTGGCCGCGTTCTACGGGGATCCACAGCTGGGAGTCGGTCGTCATACCGGTCTCCACGGGCCGGGTGCGCAGGAGTTCCGGGCCGGGCCGGCTGGTGTAGGGGTTCGAGGGGAACCACTGCGTGAACACGTCGCGCCACAGCTGTTGGAGGGCGCGCGGGTAGGGGCCGTGGTCGTCGAACACGGCCCAGGTGCCGGCCGGGACGTCGAGGGTGTCCAGTCCGCCGGCGTTCGTCTCGGGGCGGGTCGCGACGCCCACCCAGTAGTCCACCTCGGCGCCTTCCTCGCGGCTGTCGGTGAGGTGCACCGAGGCGGAGAGGATCCCCTCCGGTTCCAGGCCGGCCAGCAACTTCATCCGTGCGACGGTCTGCTCGTCGAGGCTTTCGACGTGCGCGGTCGCGGCTGTGTTGATCCCGTCGTGCACGAGCGGGACGGTGGCCTTCCTGCCGACGATCCGGAAGGGCCCCTTCTCCACGATCCGGTAGCGCATGCCCGTGCTGCCTTCGACGATGACGCGGAAGGACATGCGCGGCTGCGCGGTCAGTACGGCACCCGTGCGGCGGGCCTCGCCGGGACCGATGCCGTGTACGGAACGGAAGGCTCGGGCGAACGCCTCGCCCGAGCCGTAGCCGTAGCGGACCGCGATGTCGAGGAGCGTCCGGTCCCCGGCCAGTACCTCGGCGCCGGCGAGTGTCATGCGCCGGCGCCGGACGTAGAGCGGGAGCGGCATTCCGGCGAGGGCGGAGAACAGCCTCCGGAAGTGGTATTCGGACACGGCGGCGATCCGGGCCACCTCGGCCATGTCGATGTCCTGATCGAGGCGTGTTTCCAGGTGCTCGAGCGCCTGATTGAGCCGTTCCAGCACGCTTGTGCCTCCTTGTCCTTTATCTGCACCGCGGGATCGCCCGGCCTGCCATCGGCCACCCGGCGGCGATCCGGCCTGGTGTGCGGGGCCGGCCTACCGGGAGTCGGGGAGTTCCAGATCCCGGATCCTCCACGGGGGTATCCCGCTGCTGGTCAGTTCGTGGGCCTCACCGGCGTTGCGGACGAAGATCCGTTGGAAGGCGAGCTGCGGCGAGAGGACCGCGAGGGCGGGGCACGGCCGAACGACGCCGTAGAGCCCGCCGCCGTGAACGGGCACACCGTACGCGAAGGCCGGTACACCCTCACGGGCACCGGGATCGCTGAGCACCACGCCGTCCTCCTCGGCCTCCTCGAAGACGGCGGCGAACATCTCTTCGACCTGCGCCGGCGAGAGGCGCCCCCACCACGCGGCCGCGATCCTGGTCGCGTCCCGCTCCAACGCCGCCCGTCGGGCCCGTTCCAGCTCCTCGCGGGCGAGCCGCCGCTCTTCCTCGGCCTGACGCCGTTGCGCCGCTTCCCGCCGCGCCGCCCTACCACGCTCCTTCTCCGCTGCGCGGGCCTTCCGTCCTCGCTCGGCAGCCGCCGCCCGGCGGCGCTGGTACTCAGCCGCTCGCTCACTGCGCCTCCGGGCGGCTGCCGCCGCCCGCTCCTGCCGCTCCGCCTCGCGGGCCCGTGCCGCTGCCTCCCGCCGGGGCCGCAACCGCTCGTACTCCACCTGTGCGTCCGCCGACTTCCGGGAGGTCCACCACAGGTCGCGGACGTGGATCTCGTACACGTCCTCGACGGTTCGTGACACCTGGCGGTAGTCGGGCAGGGCGCGGCGGGTGATGAGGGAGCCCCGCAGGACCCAGTCCACGAAGCGGGGGAGCGGCTCGACTCGGAACTCCCAGCGGCCGCCGACCGGATCGAAGCCGGCGAGCCCGTCGTCCACCATCCACGGGCCGGGGTCGTCGTCGAGCGGCGGGCGGACCCGTATGGACGGGACCTCCCCCATCCACAGCGGCGCGCGAGCGTGTGGCGACACCCAGCAGACGCCGATGCCGTGCGCGCGGTAGCGGGCCGTCCGCGCCCGGATGTCGTCCACGGTGATCGGGGAGAGCTGGGCCTCCCACGCCATGCGGCGTTCACCGTCCGGGGAAGTGGCCATCACATCGGCGCGCCACGTCCCGTCGTGGGCCGCGACCTCCATGTCGGCGTGCCATCCCGCGGCTCTGATCGCTCCGGCCATCTCCAGCTTGAGCAGGTGGTGTTCCCATGACTCCTCGGCCAGCGTGCATTGCGGGGGCCGGCCCGCGTCGTGCGCGAACATGCGCACCCGGCGCGGCCGCGGTGTGTGTTTGGCGTGAACACCCCACCCGCATTCGGGGCAGGTCAAACCGGGTCGGGGACGGGCGCGGTAGATGTCGGACCAGGCCAGCCCGCCGCCGAGGTCGGGCTGTGAGACGTCGAGCCGGCCGGCCTCGGGATGTAAGGCCGTCAAAGCCATGCAAAACTCCAAGAGTTCGGGCACGCACGCGGTGGCCGCGGCTGGTTCCGGCCGTGGGCGTGGTGAGGTCGGACCGAGGGGTGGCGGCATCCTCGCCTTTTCAGTCCAGCGGTGGCCAGGGACCGGTGAGCAGCCGTTCGGCCTCGGTGACGATCGCTTGCTCCCGTGTTCCGAGCGGGCTCGCCTCCCCTCCGTTGTAGGCATCGACCCTGTCGACGAACGGCCGAAGCGAGCGGGGCCGGTCCAACGCGCCCCAGCCCTCGTACGTGATCACGTCACCGCCGGCTCCCGGGGCCATGCTCCCCCGCACGATCAGGCGGAGCCACCAGCGCACGAGCTCCCAACGTGCCGCCTCCCAGGGGATACCGGTGTCGTCGCCGGGAAGGCCCCCGGGCAGACGGAGTTCTGCAAGGACCTGGTCGAAGAGCGCACCCGCGCTCTCGTGCTCGGTGCGTGACAGGCCGGCGAGCAGCGGAAGCGACTGCGTCTCGACACCGAGAACCAATGCCGTGAGCCCTGCTTCGATCAATTGGTGCGGGTGGTGTGGCCGGCCGATCAGACGCTCCAGGGCCAGCATCCTCAGGTACTCGATCGACTCGGGCGCGCTGACGGCGTACGGGGTGTGCGGCGTGGGCGCGGTGACGTCGATGCCGGGACCGCCGTTTACGAAGTACGACCAGAAGTCGACCGTCGCACGGGCCGTGAGATGGCTCGCCCGGCCGGCGAACTCGCGCCGTACGTAGTCACCGAGGTCGTTCCCGTAGATGATGACGTCGCTCTGGTGGACGGACAGCACGGGGTGCCCGCATGCGCCCGCTGTGCCGGGCAGGTAGCGATGGCTGTAGACCGGGACCAACTGCGGTACGGTCGCCAACTCCGACCGTGCGACCTGCAGCGCGTTGGACGTCCCCGCCGGCCTCGGGGGCCAGGCGGGGTGCCAGAACCCGTTGTGCTCGACGTCGAAGAGCACGCCCTCGACCGGGCCGGAGAGCCTCCCGGCCAGGTCCACGGGGTCGCCGTTGCGCCAGTCCGGCCAGCTGCGTGACCCGTGGGGGAGCCCCGCGGCGAGGAAGACCCTGTGGTCCGCCGAGAAGGTGAAGCCGAACCGTGCCTCGACCGCGTCGAGTTCCCGCTCGCTGAGGCCCGGCTGGATCTCGGCTCCGAGCGTGCGCTGGAGGTCCCTGGCGGTCTCCAGGGTCAGCGCAGGGGGTGAGTACGTGGTCATCCCGGCAGGATAGTGACCGGTGCCAGCTCTGCCCGAGACAGGGAGGCGGAGTGCGACCGGTATGCCGGGCCCCGCGGAGGGCCGGAGCCGTAGCCGCAAGTGCCGCCAAGCAGCCGCACGAGGAAGGAACTCTGCGCGGGGCGGTCACCTGATGGCGCCGGACGGCAGGTGCACTGCGGCCCCGGCTTCGGCCCCGGCCCCGGCCTCGGTCCCGGCCCCGGCCTCGTGCCTCGGCGGAGGCCGCAGTGCTGCGCGGGGGCGCATGCGCGGGCCGACGGGCCTGCGGCCTCCCGCGTTTGCGCACGCCGTCGGACTCCGGCCGGTGCCCTGGCGTAGGCCGGGGCGGCCGGAATCCGCGCCCGCCGCGGCGCGGGCGGCCGCCCGTCACCTGCCGCCTGACACCGGTCTGGCCGTCACGGGCCGGACGTCCGGTCACGCATCCTGCCGACGGTCGCCAGGGTGCGCAGTGCTGCCGCTTTGAGCTGCGGCCGCTCGCGCACGAACCCCCGGACGGCGCGCGGCGGCTCATGGCTGAGCCAGTGCAGGGCCGCCCCCGTCCCGGCCCGGAGCACGGCGCCCTCGTGCACGATCAACTCCCGTGTCTTGAGGGAGTCCTTGTAGGCGGCGTCACCCCTGCCGAGATCGAGCATGTCGATGCCGGCGGCGGCGGCCGCCTCGATCATGCGGAGGTAGAGGACGCGTCCAGGGCTGAACGTGGCGAAGTCCCGGTCGTAGGCGGGAAACCAGCACGACAGCACGCTGCGCGAGCGCAGGCCGAAGTGCGCGGCGACGGGCCGCCCACCCGCGTAGAGGACCGACAGCAGGCCCGAGCAGGACGGTGCCCGCGTGGCGGCGAGCATCGTCACCAGGTTGTTGATCCAGCTCTGGGCGAACCGGTCGCGCCGACCGGTTCGGCGGTACTGTGCGGACTTCCACGCCATCAGCGTCCGCAGAACCGCCGGACTGCGCTCGTCGAACACGAACCGCAGCGGCCCGGCCTGCCGGGCCAAGCGGCGTTCCTGCGCCCGGGTCGTCTTCAGGAAGGTGCGGGAACCGGCCCGGAGCCGGATCTCGTAGCCGGCGTATCCGCCGGTGAGGTCGATGACAGGCGAGGCGAACCGCCCCGTGGCGAACGGCAGGAACAGGTCCTGGCCGCTTTCGAGGTGGTTGAACTCCCAGACGGACAGGGAGCTGGCACGCAGCAGCTCATGCGGGTCCACGACCGCACCGGGCCGCAGCACGGCGCCCTGGCAGTCGGACACACCCAGGCCGATGGCCCGGCCGCGGCCCCACCGGCCGCGCTCGAAGGGAAAGAAGCCGGCCGGCTCACCGTCCTGGCGCACCACCGCGACCCGGGCACCCGGCCGGACACGGCCGACCGCCCGGCAGAACTCCGGGCTCATGAAGGGGTTGGCCTCCGGCGCCGTACTGGCCCGCAGTTCGCCCCACAGCTCCAGGTCGTCCGGGGTCAGCTCGGCAGGGCGAATCACATCGATGCGTCGAACGGTCACTACGGCTCCTGATACGTCGGAAAACTCACCGGGCCCTGACCGGCTGCCAGCACACCAGGGGTGCGCTGCGGCCCGAGCCGGGGCGCACCCCCCGGCCCTGTTGCCAGCGGCCGGGGACGGTATGCGGGGCGCCCCACGGTGTTAAACGACTGTCGGAGTATCAGGCACCTACGGTACGGACCCCCGTGTGCCGGACGGCCTTCGCGCAGGCCTTGCACAACGAGCTGAAGGACAGCCCGCTCATCGTCACCTCCCTCATGCCCGGCCCGACGGAAGCCGACTTCTTCCGGCGTGCCGACACGGAGGACACCGCAGTCGGCGCCGCAAGCAAGAACCATCCCGCCTCGTCGCCGAGCAGGGCTCGATACTCCGGTGTGCCGGCAAGGAAAAGGCCGTCGCCGGATCCCCGAAAACCCGTGCCGCGAAGTCTCCTCACCGGGATCGCGCAGCGGGTCCGGCGCCGTCGAGGCGACGACACCGGACCGAGCCGGGTCAGATGCCGGGGATCTCGCGGGCCGCGAAGGCCGCGCGGACCTGCTGCGCGGCCGCGGCGCCGTACATCCGCTCGGCGGTCGCGACCGTTGTCCGGGCCGCGTCCGCGAAGCCGGTGCCGGGGGCGAAGCCGAACTGCGCGTTCACGATGATCCGGTCCGCGGTACGGGCCCCGAGCGCGCCACGGATGTCGAACAGCGCCCGCGACCAGATCTCGCCGTCCGCGTGGACCCCGCCGACGCGGTCCGCGTAGACCTTGGTGCCGTCGATCCGGCGCAGGCAGTGCGGGGGGCTGCTGTAGCCCGTCGAGTCCCAGTCGGCGACGCATGCCAGGTCGGCCCGGCGGGTCCATCCGTACCGGGCGCTCGCGTGCTCGCCGACGGCGACGGCCAGGTAGTCGCCGAACGCCTCGCCGATCGCGCCGGCCTCGGGCGAGGTACCGAACCCGGGCACCTGGGCCTCGTGCACCGCGTGGCCGTACTCGTGGACGATCACCTCGGCGTCCTCGGCGTCGTCGACCCCGCCCTTGCCGAAGCGGATCTCGTCCTTCTTGTCGGTGAAGAAGGAGTTGTCCGCGCCCCACTGGTTGATGCGTATGGGCTGCACCCGGTCGTTGACGCCCGGCAGTTCCGTGCCGAAGCCCAAGGACTGGAGGTACTCCTGCGCCTCGTTGACCCAGAAGTAGGCCATCACCTGCTCGAACCGGTCGTCGTGCCGGGTGTAGCCGGCGGCGTCGCCGGTCTTGGCCGAGGGGCCGGTGTCCGAGCGCACGGAGGCCCAGCGGCCGTGGAGCCCGCCGCCGGCGTCCAGGTTGCGCAGCGCGGCCAGGGCGTACGCGGTGACGGGGACGGCGGAATCGGCGTCCTTGCCGTCGGTCAGTGTCTGGTCGCCCGTGGCCTGGACGGGGTTGACCATGAAGATCCGGCCCTGCGGGGCGGTGGAGCCGGCCGTAGGGGCCGAGGACTGTGCGGTGGCCGGGCCGGCGAGCGAGAAGAGCGCCACGGTGGCGGTGGCCGCGGCGAGCATGCCGCGGGGTGTGCGGCGGGTCATGGGCGTCTCCGGGGGTGGGAAGGCGTGGTGGAGAAGGGGAGTGAGTGGTGCGGGCGTGATCCTCACCCACCGGCCCCCGGCTTGAACAGACCCTGACAAGGTCGAGAACGGCTCCTGATCCGTCCCGGACCCCTCCTGATGCCTCTTGATGCCCCGACAACTCGTCGGCTCCACAGGGCGATTACCGGACCGCATGCCGATTGTGGGTTGCGTCACGTACCGCCAGAGTGGCCCGCCTCACGTCGGGACACACAGCACGAGCGGAAGAGGACGACATGTCCAACGGTTCCACCGGCACCCCCAGATCCACCCGGGCGGCCCGCCCCACGGGCGAGGTCCAGCGTCTCAAGGCCAACTCCGTCGGCCTGGTCGGCGTCGTCTTCATGGCCGTCGCCACCGCCGCCCCCATCACCGCCATGACCGGCAACCTCCCCATCGCGGTCGGCTTCGGCAACGGAACCGGCGCCCCTGCCGGGTACCTCTTCGCCACCGTCGTCCTGACCGTCTTCGCGGTCGGCTACGTGGCCATGGCCAAGCGCATCACCGCCGCGGGCGCCTTCTACGGATACATCTCCCACGGACTCGGCCGGATCGCCGGCATGGCCTCCGGCATGCTCGCCGTCCTCGCGTACGTCGTCTTCGAGGCCTCCATCGTCGGCGTCTTCTCCTACTTCGCGCAGACCACGGTCGAGGACCAGCTCGGGATCGACCTCCCCTGGGTGCTGTACGCGGCCGGGATGCTCGCCGTCACCGCCGGGCTCGCCCACTTCGACATCAACCTGACCGCCAAGGCCCTCGGCGTGATGCTGGTCGCCGAGATCGCGGTCCTGTTCGCCGTCGCCACCGCCGTACTGGTCGCCGGCGGCGGCCCCGACGGGATCCCCGTCGAGCCGGTCGACCCCCGCAACGCCTTCACCGGTGCCTCCGCCGGCCTCGGCCTCTTCTTCGCCTTCTGGTCCTGGGTCGGCTTCGAGTCCACCGCCATGTACGGCGAGGAGTCCCGCGACCCCAAGCGGGTCATCCCCAAGGCCACGCTCATCTCCGTCGTCGGTGTCGGCCTCTTCTACATCTACGTCTCCTGGATGACCATCGCCGGCAACGGCCTGACCGGGTCCGTGGAACTGTCCTCCTCCACCAACCCCCTCGACCTCTTCTTCGCCCCCACCCGGCACTTCATCGGCCCGTGGGCCGTGGACGCCTTCCAGTGGCTGCTGCTCACCGGCTCGTTCGCCTGCGGGATGGCCTTCCACCAGTGCGCCGCCCGCTACCTGTACGCCATCGGCCGGGAGGGCTTCCTGCACCCGGCGCTCGGCCGCACCCACGCGCGGTACGGCTCCCCGCACGTCGCCTCCGTCGTCCAGACCGCCATCGCGGTGGCCCTGGTCGCGGGATTCTGGCTCAACGGCCAGGACCCGTACCTGCACCTGTACACGCTGCTGGCGATCCTGGGCACCATGGCGATCCTGATCGTCCAGACCCTGTGCTCCTTCGCCGTCATCGGCTACTTCCGCCGCAACCACCCCGAGGACCGGCACTGGTTCAGGACCTTCACCGCGCCCCTGCTCGGCGGGATCGGCATGACCGCCGTCGTGGTCCTGCTCGTCGTCAACATGGAGACCGCGGCCGGAGCCGCCGCCGGCTCCGTCTTCTTCAAGCTGATCCCGTGGATCGTCGGCGCCGTCTTCTTCGGCGGACTGGGCCTCGGCCTGTGGCTCAAGGCCAAGGCGCCCGAGCGCTACGAGGTCATCGGCCGCATCGTCCTGGAGGACGCCGCCGAGCGCCGCGCCGACGACGGCACCGGGCCGGGCGCCGACGGCACCACCGGCCTGCCCACCTCTCCCGCGAACGCCTGAACCCCGTCCTACCTGAGTCCCGTACGCGTGATCCGGAGACGTGTGATCCGGATACGCCTGATCCCCGTACGCCCGGCCCGCAGTCGCCGGACCCGCGAAGGAGCCCCGCCATGGCCCGTACGCCCCTCATGCACGCACTCCGCCGGCTCACCGCCGAGCACGCCGCCGCCCACCGTCTGCGCCTGCCCGTCGCCGACGTGCGCGGCCTCGACCGCCGCGAGCTGATGCTGCGGGCGGCCGCCCTCGGCCTCGGCACCGCCGTGGCGGGCGTCGCCGCCGCCCCGGCCCGCGCCGCCACCCCGGCACCCGCCCCCGACGGCAAGAGGCCCCGGCAGGCCCGTGTCGCGGTGGTCGGTGCGGGCATCGCCGGCCTCACCGCCGCCCTCACCCTCCAGGACGCGGGCATCCCGTGCACGGTCTACGAGGCCAACCCCGACCGTGTCGGCGGCCGGATGTGGACGCAGCGCGACCACTGGGCGTACGGGCAGTCCTCCGAAATAGGCGGCGAACTCATCGACACCAGCCACAAGAAGATGCTGGAGCTGTGCCGCCGCTTCGGCCTCCGGACCGAGGACTTCCTCGGCGGCGGCCCCAACGGCGCGGAGGAAGTCCTGTGGTTCAACGGCGCGTACTACTCCCGCACCCAGGCCGACGAGGACTTCAAGGCCGTCTACCAGCAGCTGCACCGCGACCTCCAGGAATCCGGCGAGGTCTCCTGGAACTCCACCACCCCCGCCGGCACCGCCCTGGACCGGATGAGCCTCTACGACTGGATCGAGAGCCGGGTACCCGGCGGGCACGGCTCGCCGCTCGGCCGCTTCATCGACGTGGCCTACAACGTCGAATACGGGGCCGACACCACCGAGCAGTCCGCCCTCGCGCTGGTCCTGCTGATGGGCTACCAGCCCAACCCCGGGAACTTCAACGTCTGGGGCCTGTCCAACGAGCGCTACCACATCGTCGGCGGCAACGACCAGCTGCCGAACGCCATCGCCGCGGCCCTGCCCTCCGGTTCGATCGTCATGGGCCGCCGGCTGGTCGCCGTGCGCGCCCACGCCGACGGGACCCAGACCCTCACCTTCGACGACTCCGGCGCCACCCGCACGGCCGTCGCCGACCACACCGTCCTGTGCCTGCCGCTGCCGGTCCTCCAGGCCGTCGACACCTCGGCAGCCGGATTCGACCCCCTCATGAAGAACCTGCTGCGCGATGCCCGGATGGGCGCCTGCACCAAGCTCAACATGCAGTTCACCGGCCGCCCGTGGCGCGGCACCGGCCCCTGGCCCGGAGTGTCGGCGGGCGACTGCTTCACCGACTCCGAGGTCCAGCAGACCTGGGACACCACCAAGCTCCAACCCGGCACCGGCGGCATCCTGCTCCAGTACGGCGGCGGCACCCTGGCGCGCGCCCTGACCCCCGCCACACCGTTCGCCACCGAGTCCGACCCGTACGTGCGGCGGCTCGCCGACCGCATGCTGACCGGGATCGACGCGTTCTTCCCCGGTACCGAGGCCGCATGGACGGGGCGGGCCCAGATCTCCGCCTGGCACCGCAACCCGTACTCACTCGGCGCGTACTCGTACTGGCCGACGGGGTATCTGCACCGGTACGCGAAGTACGAGGGCACCGCGCAGGGCAACGTCCACCTCTCCGGCGAGCACTGCAGCTACGACTTCCAGGGCTTCATGGAGGGCGGGGCCACCGAGGGCGAACGGGCGGCGCGGGAGGTGATCGCCGCCCTCACCTGAGCGGGCGGACCATGGGATTGCCGGGTCATGCCTTCGTCGTGGGCTCGGACCGGCGTTCGCAGGATCGGCGGAGCCCAGGGGCTCCGGGTACGGCTTGTTGCCTGTTTCAGTCGGTACGGCTCAGGCAACTCGGCCGCTCGGAGCCCCGCGACGACTATCCGGCGATGGCACCGGCTCAGCCCGGCGGCGCTGAAACCGATCCGCCCCTATGGCCGCGGTGTGCTGTCCGAGCGCCACGCAGTGAGACGGGGGTGCTCCGTGAGTTCGGCGCGGCCGGTGGCCCACAGCAGAGTGAGCCAGGGATCCGAGCCGCCCGGAGCGTGCGGAAACAAGCGGGCGAGCACCCGCGAGCAGAGAGCGGAGGGCGGGTCCCAGTCAAACCCGAAGCCTGCCGCCAGATCGTGCATGTGCACCAGCATCTCCTGCAACGCCAACGCGGCGAAGCCTTCGGGGTCCGACACCCCGGCGGCGTGGTGGGCGCGGACCTGGGGCGGCGTCGTACGCACCATGGCGACCAACAGCGCGCCGCACGCCTCAAGCACCTGCACCAGGCCGGCCGGACCCGCGTCCCGCTCCGCGTGGACGAAGACCCCGGGTCCGTCCGGCCTCTTCCGGCTCAACGCGAAGGGCACATGGGTGTCCAGCGGCGGGCTCTGCGGCCCCAGTTGCACGGCGTAGTACAACAGGTCGTTGGCCAGATGCTCGACGGTCTCCCAGCAATCCCACTCCAGCGAGCCGGCCCTACCGCCCCACCTCTCCGGGGGTGCGTCCCGAAGGACGCCCGCGGCGAGCCGCACGGTGAACTCGACATCGTCCGCAGTGATGGGAGACAGGGCCGGTCCGGCTTCAACTGATCGAGACATGACAGCACCGTATCGCGGGGGAGAGAGAAGACGGCCCCTCCGCGGCCGCGCTTCCGGCCGCGGCGCAGCCTGTCCCCGAGAACGGCCTCTCGCCCGACGGCCGCGGGCTCGCACGGCCGACCCGCCCGGGGCCCTGCACCGATGCCGACCGGTGTGACTAGGGTGACGTCATGTCTGCGATTCTGAGTTCCACAAAGGCGGCTGCCGCACTGCGCACGTCGGCACGTGTCTCCGCCGAAGTGCTGGTGGTGGCGGTCATGGCGGCGGCGACCCTGTGGGTTCTGAGCCGGATGTGGTCGGTCGTCTGGCCCCTCATAATCGCCCTGTTCCTCACCACCCTGACCTGGCCGCTGGCCGCATTCCTGCATCGCCGGGGCTGGCGGCCCGCGCTGGCCGCCTCCGCGGTGACGGTGCTGTCCCTTTTGGCGGCCGCAGGCATCGTGGCGCTGATCGCCGTGCCCGTGGCCTCCCAGTCCGGCGAACTGGTCAGCGGCGTCACCGAGGGCATCCAACGACTGCGCGAGTGGGCGGCCGGCCCGCCGCTGAACATCGGCGCCGACCAGATCACCGGCGCCACCGACGCCGCGATGGACCGCCTCCAGAACAGCGTCGGCAGCGCGGTCTCGACCGTCGTCACGGGGGTGAGCACCATCTTCAACGGCCTCATCACCGCCGTCCTGGCGCTCTTCCTGATGTTCTTCTTCCTCAAGGACGGCCCCCGCTTCCTGCCTTGGCTCACCCGCCAGCTTCCGGGCCGCCTCGCCACCGACATTCCCGTCGTGGCCGCGCGCAGCTGGGAGACCCTCGGTTCGTTCGTCCGCTCCCAGGCCTTCGTCGGGCTCCTCGACGCCGTGTTCATCGGCCTGGGCCTGTGGATCGTAGGCGTACCCCTGGTGCTGCCGTTGGCCGTCCTGACCTTCGTGTCGGCGTTCGTGCCGATCGTGGGGGCCTTGTTCGCCGGCCTGGTGGCGGTGCTCATCGCGCTGGTGTCGAACGGTCCGACCGACGCGCTGATCGTCCTGGCCATCATCGTCGGGGTGCAGCAGCTCGAAGGAAACGTGTTCCAACCCATGATCCAGAGCCGGAGCCTCGGTCTCCATGCGGCGGTGATCCTGCTCGCGGTCACCCTGGGCGGCAGCCTGGCCGGCGTCGTGGGCAGCCTGCTGGCGGTACCGGTGGCCGCACTCATCGCCGTCGTCTGGAACTACCTGCGCGACCAGCTCAGCGAACCGACACCGGGGCCGGAAACCGGTGAAGGACTGCCCACCGCTCCCGGCACGGCATAGCACCGCGGGCTGCGGGCACCTCGGTGCGGCCACCTTCCGTGGCCGGTTCCTGCTCCGGGGCGTCAGCTCTGCCCCAGCCAGACCTCGTTGTGCGTGACCGCCCACGCCTGCAGCGCCGCCTCCTCGCCGTCGCGGTCGCCCAGTTCCCCGAAGACGGCGGCGGCCATGCTGTAGGCGCGGATGGCCTCCTCGAGGCGCCGCGCCCGCTGCAGGGCGCCGCCGAGGTGGTTCAGCGCCGCTCCTTCGCGGTGGCGGTCGCCCGTTTCCCGGAAGACGGTGACGGCCCGGGCGTGGGCGTGGACGGCTTCCTCGAACCGCCGCACCTGCACCAAGGCGACGCCCAGGTTGGACCGCTCCTTGCCCTCGCCGTGCCGGTCGCCCGTCTCCAGGAAGACGGCGGCGGCGCGGGTGTGCGCGCTCACGGCTTCCTCCAACCGCCCCACCTGCACCAAGGCGGCGCCGAGGTTGCCCAGTGCCTGGCCCTCGCCGTGGCGGCTGTCGAGTTCCCGGTGGATGGCGACGGCCCCGGTGTGGGCGCGGATGGCCTCCTCGAAGCGCCCGACCTGCTGCAAGGCGTAGCCGAAGTTGTTCAGCGCCGTTCCTTCGAGATGACGGTCACCGAACTCCCGGAAGACGGTGGCGGCCCGGGTCTGGGCGTCGGCGGCTTCTTCGAACCGTCCCAGCTGCACCAGGGCGCCCCCGAGGTTGATCAGCGCCGTTGCTTCGAGGTAGCGGTCGCCCACATCCCGGTACATGGCGCCGGCGGCGGTGTGGGCGTGGACGGCCTCCTCGAACCGCCGCACCTGCTGCAGGGTGATGCCGAGGTTGTTCAGCGCCTGGCCTTCACCGAGGCGGTCGCGCAGTCCCCGTAGGACGGTGGCGGCCTCGCTGTGGGCGTGGATGGCCTCTTCGAACCGCCGTACCTCGCTCAGGGCGTTGCCGAGGTTGTTCAGCGCCTGGCCTTCGCGGTGGCGGTCGCCGAGTTCGCGGTAGAGGGTGGTGGCCTGGGTGTGGGCGTGGATGGCCTCTTCGAACCGCCGTACCTCGCTCAGGGCGTTGCCGAGGTTGTTCAGCGCCTGGCCTTCGCCGTGCCGGTCGCCGAGTCCCCGGCAGACGGCCAGCGCCGAGGCGGTGAGGGTGATCGCGTCGTCGAAGGAGCGGCGCAGGGCGAGGAACCGGGCGAGGGAGAAGGCGAGGGAGACGGTGGGGGAGGAGTCACCGAGACCTGGTGCGGCGGCGGCGTTGGCGGTGGCGGTCAGGTTGGTGTGTTCGGCGTCCAGCCAGTGCAGGGCCGCGGCGCGGTCCGGGAAGCGGGGCGCCCGGGGGCCGGGCAGGGTGTCCAGGTGGCTGTCGGCGGCCCGGGCGGTGTCCTGGTAATGGGTGAACAGGCGGGCGCGGGCGCTGTCGCGTCGGTCGGGGGTGGCGTGCGTGCGGCCGTGTTCGTCGGCGTAGAGGCGGACCAGGTCGTGCATGCGCCAGCGGCCCCAGGACGAGGCGGGCTCGATCAGGTGGGCTTCGGCGAGTTGCTGGAGGGTCTCCTCGGCCTGGTCGGGTCCGGTGTCGGCGAGGTGGGCGGCGGATTCGGTCGCCAGGTCGGGGCCGGGGTTGAGGGGCAGCAACCGGAAAAGCCGCGCCTGGGCGGGGGTGAGGTGCTGGTAGGACAGGTCGAAGGCGGCCCGTACCGCACGGTCGGGGCGGGCGAGCTTGTCCAGCCGGCCGTGCTCGGCCCGCAGCGCGGCCGCCAGGTGGGAGGCCGGCCTGGAGGGTGCGGCAGCCAGGATCGCGGCGGCGATGCGCAGTGCCAGCGGCAGGCCCGCGCACAGCCGGGCGATCACGGCGGCCGCATCGGCGTCGTCGGTGAAGCGGGTGTCGTCGGTGCCGCGGGCGTGGCGCAGTGCCCGGTCGAGTACGGCGAGGGAGGCGGCGGTGTCGAGGGTGTCGAGGTCGTGGAGGCGGGCGTCGAGGCCGTCGAGAGTGTGACGCGAGGTGACCAGGGCGGCGTTGATGCCGTCGGTGGGCAGCAGGGGGCCGGCCTGGGTGGTGGTGGAGGCGTTGTCGACGACCACGAGGACGCGGCGGCCCTCGCGGGCGTAGGCGGCCAGCACGCTGCGGTAGAGCCGTTGCCGGTCCTCCAGGCCGCCCGGGATGTGTTCGCCGGGAACGGCCAGGGCGCGCAGCAGTCCTTCCAGGGCCCGTTCGGGGGACAGGCTGCGTTCGGGCGCGTAGCCGGCGAGGTCGGTGAACAGCACCCCGCCGGGGAACCAGCCCGGCTGGTCGAGGGCGCGGGTGGCGGTCTGGACGGCGAGTTCGGTCTTGCCGATGCCGGCCAGCCCGGACACCACGCTGACCCGCACCGTGCGCTGCCCGTCCGCGCCCCCGGCGGCGGGGGCCAGATCCGCCAGCAGCCGCTCGACGTACCCATCACGGCCGGTGAAGGCAGGGGCCGGGGCGGGCAGCCCGGCCAGCGCCCGATCGATCGCCGGCGGCAGCTGCACGGTGATGTCCCGGCCCTGGACGACCGCGTGGAAGAAGGTCCCGCCCGTGATCGTGTTGCTGGTCGAGCCGCCCTCGCGGGCGGCGCCCACGCCGGTCAACGCGTCGGGTCCGCCGCGCTGCGCCCGGCGCCACCGGAGGGAGCCGGAGGCGCGGCCGCGGCGGTGAAGCTGGTGTGGGTGAAGTCCCGGCCTTGGAGGACCGGCCCGTTCTGGGTACCGCCGCTGACGACATTCGTCACCGCCCCGCCCCCGGCACGGACCGAGGCGGCCTGCTCCTGCCACACCGCGAGCAGGACACGGAAGTCCTCATCCACCGCGGCCCGCACCGCCAGCGCCGTACTCAGGGCCTGCGCCCGGGCCTGATCCTCCGGATCCGCGGCGAGACGCGTCAGCTCCGCCTCGCCGGAACTGACGGCCGGGGCCTGCTCGCCACCCCGGCCGAACGGGCGCCGCACCAGCGCACCCAGCCCCGCCCAGGCCTGCCGGCCGACCTCGCCGGCGACCCCGCCGGCCAGCGCCACCAGCAGCCCCACCGATACCGGATCCATCCCCACCATCCTCACCTTGGGAAATCAGACGCTCGTAGCGAGTGACGAACAGGGTAGGCGAGTGGTTCCCCTCACACCCCCCGTCCGCCCCTCCACGCAGCCGCCGGCCCACGTCCGACCCCTCGACCAAGGACCCGGCCGACTCTCGCGTCATGCCTTGTGCGGGAGCCCGGAGCTTGCGCACGGGCCGTCCTGCGCACACAGGGTCGGCGTCCGGGCGCCCCACCACCGATGCGCCGAGGCCGGGTCGCGTCGACAGACGGTGGGCGTGTCATCCCAATGGGGCGATGTGCGACACGGTGGATCAGGCAAGACTCTCGCGAAGCCCACAGATCGCCCCGGAGGTTCCATGTCGAAAAGCGGCGCGCTTCGCATCGACGTTCCGCACGAGGCCCCGGCGCGTGCGCCGCTCGTTCTGGCCTCCCTGATCGTCGTCGCGGCGGTGGCCAACTTGAACCTGTCGGTGGCCAACGTGGCGCTGCCCGCGATCGGGAAGGCCTTCGACTCGTCCCAGACCACGCTGAACCTGATCGCCGTGGGGTACTCCCTCGGCCTCGCCGCATCGGTGCTCTATCTGGGCGCGATCGGCGACCGCTACGGGCGCAAGCTGCTGCTGCTCCTCGGTACCGCTCTGTCCGTCCCCGCCTGTGTGCTCGCCGCGTACGCGCCGAACGACACCGTCCTCGTGGTGGCCCGCATCCTCGGCGGGCTCTCGGCCGGCATGGCCTACCCGACCACCCTGGCCCTGATCACCGCCCTGTGGGCCGGACCGGGCCGGACGAAGGCGATCGCCCTGTGGTCGGCCCTGGGCGGCGGCATCTCCCTGCTCGGGCCCGTGATCGCGGGCGCGCTGCTCGAACGCTTCTACTGGGGGTCGGTGTTCCTGGTCACCCTGCCCCTCGCCGCGGTCGCGCTCGTCATGGCCCTGCTGTTCGTCCCCGCGCACGCCAACGAGTCGGCGGAACCGGTGGACAACCTCGGCGGCATCCTGTCCGTCCTCCTGGTCGCGGGACTGGTGCTGGCGATCAATTTCGCCGCCGTTCCCGACCAGGGGGACCTCGTCGCCGGCCTCGTCGTGATCGCCCTGGTCGCCGGAGCGTCGTTCTCTTGGCGTCAGCGACGGGCCCCCAACCCGCTGTACGACCTCCACATCGCCGGCCGGCGCATGTTCTGGGTCGCCGCATGTGCGGGCATCATCGTGTACGGCTCCATGATGGGGTCGGCGTTCATCAGCCAGCAGTACCTGCAGAACGTGCTCGAGTACAACCCCGTCGAAGCCGGCGCCGCCATCCTCCCGCTCGTCGTGATGATCGTGCTCGTCGCACCGCGCTCCGCGAAGCTGGTCGAGACACGCGGCGCCCGCACGACCTTGCTGATCGGCTACACGTTCCTCTTCCTCGCCTTCGTGTGGATGCTGCTGTTCTGGGGCGAGGACAGCAGCTACTGGCAGATCGGCTTCGCTTATGTACTCATCGGAACCGGCGCCGGCTTCGCAGGGACACCCGCATCCCACTCGCTGACCGGATCGGTGCCCGTGCGGCGGGCCGGCATGGCCTCGGGCACCGCCGACCTGCAACGGGACCTCGGCGGGGCCGTCATGCAGTCCATCATGGGGGTACTCCTCACCGCCGGCTACGCCTCCGCCTTCAGCGCGGCGATCGCCGCCTCCCCCGAGAGCACAAACGTGTCGGACCAGGTCCAGAGCGAGCTGACGAAGTCGTTCGCCTCCGCCGAGCAGGTCGCCCAGCAGCACCCCGAGTACGCCGAACAGATCGTCGCGGCAGCACGCCAGTCGTTCCTCCACGGCGACGACTCGGCGTACACCGTCGGCCTGGCCGCGATCGCCCTGGGCGCACTGCTGATCTTCTTCCTCTTCCCGCACCGGGACGCTGAGCGGGAACTCCTCCAGGGCTACTACACCGAGGACTCCGCGGCCGCCACCGAGAGGCCCGGCGGACGGAAGACCTGAGAGGTCGCCATACGCAGGTGCCGGTCAGCCGCTCACGACTGCGGGATGCCGTCCGGCGCCGAGAACCCCGAACTCGTCACGACGCCGGTACGGATCGTGGAGACGACGAAGCGGAGGTTCGCCCCGAGCATCGGGCTGCCCCAGCGGGTTGCACCCGGCAGCGCGCCCGGCTCGTTCAAGGTGGGTACCTCGAACCGCGAGGTGATGATGAAGCCGGGTGGCAGGCTTTGGCCGGGAACGACGGCGTACGCCACACTCGTCCAGCCCTCAGAGGGTGGTTCGTGAGCCGATGTCTGCTTCCGGGTGGAGCTGGGCGGAGTTGCTCGTCGCGAAACCCGGTCGGCTACTGCTTCTTGGTGAAGTTGCCGGTGTCGGCCTCGGTGAGGATGTCGAGCTTGACCAGGCCTTTCAGCTTGGCGCGGATGCGGGGGTAGTCCGGGTGCTCGGGCAGGTCCGGCGAGGCGGCCGGGAGCCGGTCCGCGAGTGCGGTGACGGTCTTCCGCGTGATCGCGAGGTGTTCGAGGTGGGTCTCGGCCTCCCGCAGGCGGTCTTGCAGTTCGCCGATCCGGGTGCGGAGGTCGTTGGTCAGGGCCCGTGCGGCTTCCTCCTGGATGCCGAGCGCATCGAGCAGGGGCTGGATGTTCACACGGCCACCGCCTGTGTTTCACGCCAGGTGGGGGTGTTCGCGCCGGTGAGGCGGCGGGCCAATGACGTGGGTCATCGCCCAGTAGGCGCGGGAGGCGGAGAGGCCGGGCGGTGCTCGTAGTCGCGGACCAGACGCCGGTGCAGTATCAGGATCCCGTAAGTCTGCTCGACCCTCCACCGCTTCGGCTGCGGAACGAACCCCGTCTCCTGCGGATTGCGTACGACGATCTCGACGTCGATGCCCAGGCCGGCCCCATGAGCGACGACCTGGTTCTTGAAGCCCTGATCGACCAGCGCCTTCTCGACGGTTCCGCCGGTGTGCTCGGCGACCTGGTCCAGCAAAGCGACGCCCGCGGCGTTGTCGTGCGCGCTCGCGGCGAGAACGACCACCGCGATGACCAGGCCGAGCACGTCCACGGCCAGCCCCCGCTTGCGGCCCGGGACCCTCTTCGCCGGATCCCGGCCGGTCGTGGAGGCAGGGATCCCGGCGGCGGCGTGGATACTCTGGGTGTCCAGGACCTCCAGGGTCGGGTCCTCTAACCGACGGGCCTTCTCACGTACCTGGCAGCGCGCTCTTCGGCGGGAGGTCGTGCGGGAGGTAGGCCCACTGGCAGCCGGTCCGGCCCTGATAGAGGATCGCGTTCACGATCTCCCGCATCGCGTAGGCCCCCTGATGACCGCTGACCGAGCGGTGCCGGTCCTTCCACGCCGTGATCACCGGCTCGATCAGAGCCCACTGCGCCTGGGTTAAGTCGCTGGGATAGGGCATGCATTCACGCGCATCATCACACCAGCAGACGAGCGCCTGCGGACCCGCGGGTTCCGCCCTGCACCCACACCATCAGGCGACGACAGAGTCGCTCAAAAGTCACGAACCGCCCGCTGAGAAGCTCTGGAGACAGTGTCCTACTCCGGTGCCCTGACCTGTCAGCCGGTGGTGAACTCCGCGCTACCCTTTCCGTACAGACGCGTCAGCCCTGTCGGGTTCCCGTCGAATTCTCCAGTGAGGAGCTGCAGCAGGAATTCCGTCATGGTGCAGTCGTAGACCGTCCACTCACCTCCGTGCGTATAGACAGCCACAGGCCAGGTGCCGGGTTCGTGGCTGCTCGTGATCCAGCCCAGTACGTCCGCTTCGACTGTCTCCCCCCAGACCATGATGTCCGCCGGGCCGTAAAGCTCGGCGTGCAGCGGGTCGTTCCACTCGTTGACCTCCGGCAGGTCGAGAACATCCGCCGGAAGCCTTGAGGTGTGACGGGAAGGAGTATGAGGATCCACGCTCGGAGCGAAGACGGCCAGCATTCCGTCGATTTCACCGCTGCCGTAGACGGACAGGAAGTTCCTGTAATCGGACGGGAATCGGGTGCCGTACGCCACCGCGATGTCGTCCCAGTCGATGAAGGTCCCCATACTCGACGGCTGCATGAGGTGTCGAAGTCGCTCAAGGGCGGTCATGGTTTCTCTCATCTTTCGTAGTCCAGCCAGTCGTGGCCTCGCTTGGGAACCGGTTCTCCACCTTCGGCGACTCGTCCGAGGTCATGCCGCTGGCGTGTCGAAGGCCCGTAGGTCTTGGGAACATCATCACACCAGCAGGCGAGCGCCTGCGGACCGGCGGGTCCCGCCGCGCACCCACACCATCAGGCGATGGCAGAGCCGCTCAAAGACTCACGAACCGCCCTCTCAGAGCGCGGCGCCGCCGTCGGGGGATCTCACGGACGAGCAGTGGGCTGTGTTGGAGCCGTTGTTGCCGAAGGGCACAAGGCGGGACGGCCGCCCGTCTGGCCTCTGCGGCAGCTGATCGACGGCATACGGTTTCGGGTCCGCACCGGCATCCCCTGGCGGGATGTACCTGCCGGGTACGGGCCGTGGGGCAGGGTCTACGACCTGTTCCGGCGTTGGCAACGCGATGGCACGTGGCAGTGGATCTCCGCCGCACTTCAGGCCCGCGCGGACGCGAAGGACCTGATCACCTGGGACATTGACGTCGACTCCACGGTGTGCCGGGTCCAACAGCACGCCGCCGGGGCTCGGAAAAGGGGGATCTGCAGAAGGAGCCCTCCCGGCGGTGTCGCCAGCGAGCCGGCCGACCATGGGCTCGGACGCTCGCGCGGCGGCCTGACCACCAAGCTGTACCTCGCTGTCAAGCAGGGCCAGAAGCCCATGTCGATCGTGATCACGGCCGGGCAGCGCGGCGATTCCCCGCAGTTCGAGGTCGTTCTGGGACGCATCCGGGTCGCGCGGCTGGGGCTGGGCAGACCGCGCGTTCGTCCCCGCCGGGTACGGGCCGACAAGGCCTACGCTTCCCGCAAGAACCGCTCCTATCTGCGTCGACGTGGCATCCGGTGCACGGTCCCAGACAAGGCTGACAGGCCCGCAACCGCAAGAAACGCGCCTCACACGGCGGCCGACCGCCGAAGTTCGAGTCGGAGGCCCACAAGGAGCGCTACGCAGTCGAGAGCGGCATCAACCGCCTCAAGAGGAATTGGGCGGTGGCCACGAGATACGACAAGCTCGCGGTCCGCTATGAGGCGACCGTCCTCGTTGCGGCCATCAACGAGTGGCTGTGACCGGCGCGGTAATCGGTTTGCCCAACCGTGCTGCAGGAGTGAAGCTCGCCCCCATGACGACAGACCTCATCGTGCGTCCGGCCCGGCCCGCCGATTCGCGGACCTTGGCCGAACTACGTTGGATGTTCAAGCAGGAGGACTACGAAGGGCAACCGCCAGCTCCTGCTCGGCTCCTGGAAGAGGCCGAGCATTGGATCCGCACCCGGCTCAGCGATGGCCACTGGTTGGCTTGGGTCGCGGAGACCGAGGGCAAAATCTGCGGACACGTCTTCCTCTGTCTGGTGGAGAGGATGCCGGAGCCCTACGGCGACAACAACCCGGTCGGCTATGTCACGAACTTCTTCGTCATGCCGTCACAACGGAACAAAGGGGCTGGCTCCGCACTCCTGGAGGCGCTGAAGCAGCACTCACGTAGCGCCAGCCTCGAGGGCTTGATCGTATGGCCGTCAGAGCGCAGCACCCCTCTGTATCGGCGCTCCGGTTTCCTGCCTCCTGAGGAACTGCTGGAACTTCCACTCGACACCTGATGAGATCAACTTCCGATACACGCCCTAGGCGGGCGCGGCCGAGGCGAAGTCGTGCCCCGTACGCACGACTTCGGAGGAACCGCATCGCTTACTGGACGTACACGACGGTGAAGGACCCGCCCGTGCGACGCGCCAGATTCACCCCGCCCGTCAACGTTGCGCGGCAGGCCGAGAGTGGTCAGAGAGTGCGAGATGGGGAACACGCCGGGCCGGCCAGCCGCGTCCGGTCTTCAGGGCAGTTTGTGGGCGAGAACGTCGAGTCGCTCGATGGAAGGCGGCTGGGAAAACAGATCGCTGGCTCGTTCCATCAAGGCCTTGCCCAGCCGGCCGTTGAGATGGGTCTGACGTGCGGAGTCGCTGGGGAAGGCGTCGAAGATCGCGAAGGCGGTCGCGCTCAGGCGCACGGCGAACCAGGCGACGGTGTCGGGCTCCTCCTGCACAAGATCAAAGCCCTTGCGGAGAAAGTCGGCGACCTCTTCCTCCTTGCCGGGCTTGGCCTCGACGTATACGTACAGCCCGACCTTGACGTCTGCCATGAGGAGGCTCCTATCGGTGCTCGGCCGCCCGTGAGCGCCCGGGCACTGGCGTGACCGATTTGCATAGAACGAGCCTATTCTTGCCGCACCAGTATGCATTTGCGTGTATTCGCCTCCCGCTGGCAGGTCGAATCACCCTCACCGCTCCGCAGTACCGGACGTACGGCTCAGGCGGCACCTACAGACGCACGGAGCTCCGGCAACCGAAAAGTCCCTGACTCGTGAACGGTGAACGGCCACAGCCCAAGATCCACTTTCGATACATGGCCTAGCTTGATTTTCAGCCTGTGCGGCGAGGTCGTGGAGTGGTCGGCTTCTTGTTTCGAGACGTGGTGTGGCTCGTCTTGCGGGGGGTGTGTGGATGTCGTGTCGCGGGGTGGGCCGGGTGTTCTTTCGGCCGGGAGGTCGTCCGGGACCGGGGCGGGTGGTTTTCGGTGCCGGGGCGGGGCAGACGGTCTTGGGGCGGATGTGCCGGAAGTCGCGGCGGACACGTGCCGGGGTCAGCCTGCCTGGGGAGACGGGCCTTTTCCATAAGCGACGTCGGTCGGCTGCCAGTGGCCGGGCCAGTCGCAGTTGGGTGTAGGCCGCGAGGGCCGGCCAGGTCCAGCGGTCCGTCGCCTCGGGGGTGCGGATCTTCGGGCAGGTCCGGCCGAGGGTCTGCTCGACAGGGGAGTGGGCCTCGGACGGCGAGAGGACGGGTCTTACGCAGGCGGATGAGGGCGTTGAGGAAGCTGGAATCCGCGAATGCCAGCTCCCGGACGTCGATGACCAGCAGAGCGGGCGAGGCCGGCGCGGCGTCGCAGGCCTCGATCAGCAGCCCGATGGTGTCCAGGTCGAACTCGCCGGAGCAGACGACCACGCGCACACCGTCGGTCTCGGTCCTGACCGTCACCCTGGGCGCCTTCACCCTGCCTTCCGGTATCCGCGCAGATCTTGACCCCCGACCCGTACGGGATGCACCACCAGGCCGGTACAGGCCGCGTGCGGCGGACGGGCCCCCTTGCAGCAGCCTCCGGTGCCCCCGCCCGCCCGCCCGCCCGACCGGCCTGCCCGACCGGACCGCCCGCGTCAGCGGGGATCCTGCGGGCCTGCGGCGCGATGCCCGGTCTCCCAGCCGGGAGGGGGCGCGTCGGCGCCGGCTTGCCGCGGGCGAGGACCTTCGGCCGCGGCAACGTCGGGCGGGCCGGTGGGCCTGCCGCGCCCGGTTAGTCGGGGAACTCGTCGAAGTGGGTACTGTCTCCGTGGAAGGTGAGGGGAGTGCCGACGCGGGTGCCGTCCTGGCGGGTGACCTGGATGGTGTGGTCGCCGACCCACATGGCGGCCGCCTTGTTCGGGGGCACCGTCAGATTGTGGGTCACCGACTTGTGTTCAAGGTTCTTGGTGGCGGTGCTGCGGGAGTACCCCAGCGCCAGGCTGTAGGTGGTGGTGACCGAGGCGCTGGCGACGCCTGAGCTGACGCCCACCTGTGCGCTGACGGAGATGCCGACTTCAGCGCTGAAGGTGTCGCTCCTGTCCTTCTCGACGCCTACCGTCACCGTTTCCGAGATGGACTGCGAGGCGCTGGTCGTGTTGTTGGAGAACCGGTGCATGTACCACGAGGCCCGCCGTTCGATCCGGTAGAACGGGGAGTTGGCGAGCTTCCAGGACGCCGACTTGTCGTCGTCCTTCACGGCCATGAACGGCACCCACACCACGTTGACCGTCGTCGCCGGCGTCCGGTCGGCCGGCCGCACCCTGCCGGTCAGCTTCGGAAAGCCGCCCGGGCGGCTTTTCCTCCACCGGCATCTCGATGCACAGCACCCGCCGCTCCGGCGCCCCTGGCGAGGGCTCGTCCCAGCTGGATGCCGCCGTGAAGGTGTTCGGCGCGACCTGCGCCCGGTGGCCGCCGTCGCGTCCGTCCTGGTAGGCGGGCGGCACCTGGTTCGCCCACACGCTGAAGTAGTCCTTGGCGCCGGTGCCCTTGTCCTCGTAGATCCACTTCAGGTCCGCCATGTGCGTGAGGTCCTCCCGCACACACACCACGTCCGTCAGCGCGGGCTTGTCGTGGGTGTTCTCCGACATGACGCCCCCCAGCGCGACGTAGCCGCCGGGCGCGACAGGCCGCCAGCACGCACCGTAGTGCTTGCCGCCGCTGCCACCTTTGGTCATGGTTGAGGAGTTCCTTGATCCAATTTCGTCACGGGCATCCCGGGCGCGTGGACGGCCTTCACTCCTCCGGCGGGGCGCACCCCCAAGCGCTCGGGAGCACGTCCGGCGCAAGGACAGGGCCTGGCGCGGCTTGTCCCTGCGCCCGGCCGTCACCCCGGGGTGGCCGCAGCAGGCCGAGCAGCGGGCCGGGAGGCCCGCTGGGGCCCGGCACTGCGCGGCAGGAGAGGACCTTCGGGGGCCTGGGCTGCTGGAGGCGGGGTGGAAACTCTCATCGCTCATCCGGCAGGTCATCACGGGGCGGCCCTTGCCGGTGCCGAAGCGGCATAGGGTCGGCGCGATCATCTCGGCGCGCCTGCGGGAGGCCGCGGCGGGACCGGTTCCGAGCCCCGGGTGCGTGGAGAGTGCTTCTACCTGGCGCCTCTCGGAGATCCCTCCACGGTCGTCATCGATGCCCTCTGGCTCGGATGACCCGTACCGGGATCCCGTCGCCCGGCCGTACGGTCAGGCCGGGGCGGGTGCCGGCGCGATTCGGGAAGGTGTCGCAGGGCGTGCCCGGGGGTGAGGAGCTCGGCTCGGCCCGGCTCCTCCACCCCGGCCCGGCCGGGTGCTGTACCGCTCCGGTCGGGGCGCGCGCCGCCAGAGGGGTGAAGCCCCTGGCGGCGCCTGTGACACGCGAGCTGAGGGCCCACACGTGACACGCCCCAGGCTAGGCCAACCACCTGTGCCCCGGCGGGCCCTCGCCCAGATCCGACGGCGACGGCGACGGCGGCGGTGGTCGGCGGATCGTCGTGGCATGTGGTGCCGGGACTGCTCAGTGCCGGTCGTGGATGCCGGTCTTTCCGACGAAAGAGGTGGGCGCGGGCGCGGTCGGTGCCCGCAGGGAACGCAGAGCCGCTCAGGCGCCTACGGCATGTCCGTGGCGTAGCCAGGTCGCCCGACCTCGGTTCACGCGAGACGGAAGTTGGGCGACCTGGTCCAGGAGGGACCGCGTCAGGCGGGGAAGGGTCAGACCTTCACCAGGTTGTACGTACCCGTACCGTCCTGCCTGCCGCTGGAGTACTGGCGGATCAACTCCCCGTCCGCGTACCGGTCGTGGCCCAGCATCGAGCCGGTGTGCTTGTTCTGCAGGCCGATCTTCGAGCCGCCAGGTACGTCGCGATAGATGTAGAACCGCTGGAGGTCATCCTCCGCGCAAGGGGCCGTAGTGAGGTAGGCCTGCTCCTGGTTGGCGATGTTGGCCGGGATGGTCGCGCACCCGCCATTGCCCCAGTTCCACAGGGACGCCTCGACAACCCCGTTGCGCTCCGTCACGTTGCACAGCCGCCAGTTGTCCAGGTGGGCGCTGGTCCAGTTGGATTCGCGCAGCCGGATGCCATCGCTGGCCAGGACCGGTGCGCTCCAGTTCAGGGGCTTGCCGGGGACGTGGATCCTGTAGACGTCAGGCTGGCAGTTCAGGGCCGCCCGCGTGGCGGGCGCACTGGTCCGCGCGGTGGCCGCCTTGCCCGCTGCGCCCTTCGCCGTGTCCTTCGCTTCCGCGTTCCTGGCCGCGGTGGCCTTGGCGGAGGCCACCGGCCCTGGTGCGTGTCCGGCCCGGGGCGGGGTCTCGCAGTCAAGGAGCCCCTGCGCCTTGCGCATGATGCTGTTGGCGGGCACTTGGTCCTCGCAGCGCACCGCGCCCTCTTCGAGGGTGGTGTAGGTGGTGTAGCTGCCGCTGTCGGGTCCCTCGATCCACTTCAGCGCCCAGCTGCCGTCGCCCTGTTGGACTCGGTTGCAGTTGAGGCTTCCGTAGGTGCCGGTGACCTTCTTGGTGCCCTTGTAGACGCCGTAGTAGCCGGGGTCGTTGAAGTTCCAGCTGACCGAGGTCGACTCGCTGCTGGTGGAGGAATAGTTCACCTGTACGTTCAGGCCCAGCATCGCGCCGACGGTGCCGAGGGCTTGGACGGCGAAATCGCCCTTGATCTGGCCGTTGAGGCCGACGGACACCGAGATGGTCGTCTGGGTGCTGGTGGTGACGTTCTGGTAGCCGGTCGAACCCTGGGTGACGTACCAGCCCTTGAAGTGGGTGATCGTCGGGGTGACCTCCGTGCTCTTGATGATCGGGTGGCGTTTGCCGAGGTCGGCTGCGGTACAGGCCTGACCGGGTTGGACCGTCTGTCCGGAGGCGGCCGGAGTGGCGGCGGCCGGAGTGGCGGCCAGGCCCACGACGGCCGTCGCGGTGGCTATGAACGCTCCGAGCCCTTTGCTCAGGCGGGTTTTTGTGCGGTGCATCATTGCTTTCCCCCTGCATGTGCTCTGTGAGGTGAGTGCTGAGTGAAACTAGCGCCGCTGAGGGCGGCAGGTCTGTACCACAACTGGCCAAATGCGATCACGAACTGTCGCGTTCTCGGTTGGCATTGAAGGGAGTTGACCGGTTCCATGCCTTCGGTGTGCCCGCAACGGGCCACCGACGGAAGGGACCACCTTGTGAAACACGTCAAACGCGGCCTGGCGGCGATAGCCTCGCTCGCCCTTACCGCAGCCCTGGGCGCCGTGGGTGCCTCACCCGTCGCCGCCGTAAGCTCCAAGCCCCCCGCGCCGGCCCCGGGCATCGAGTACACGGCGAAGCCCGGCGACGGTGCTCTGCGCAGCAGCAACGGCAAGGGGACGGCGGAGATGCCGATATCCCCCGACAACCCCGCGGGCACCGAGTGGCTGAACGACTGTCTCGGTTCCTCGGACGCCCAAGACCCCGACGGCCGCGTCCACAACCGGTTCAAGTGGTGTCAGGAATACGAGTTCAAGAACAGGTACTACAAGAAGGTGGACGGCAAGCCTGTCCTGAAAGGCACCAACACGATCAGGTTTCAGGCCGCCGCCATCGGCTACAACGACACCCGCGCCACTCGCGTCTTCTTCCGCGCCAAGACCGGCCAGGTCAGCTACGACGGGTGGAATTCCTTGGAGAAGCGGACCGTCGCCCCGAACCTGAAGCTGGAAATCACCCCCGAATGCGTGCCGGGTGCCAATCGGCCCACCACTGCCACGTGCGGCGTCGGGCGGTCTCCGGCAAGGATGGAATGGGCCCAGTGGGGCAACTTCCCTGACTGGGTCTACTGGGACGTCTCCTCCGTTGGTGGCGAGGGCCAGGACCAGGTCGCCCTCCACCAGTGGCGCCTCTACCTGAACGGCGCGAGCCCGGGATACGAGCAGAGCACCGAGCGCGGTGAGGGCCCCCCGATCGGTATCCGCTGTGACTCGGCCGACTACTTCACCCACGGCGTCAAGCGCTACCCGCACGCTTGCATCTACACCGGGGCGCTGCCCTTCCTCACCTACGACGGCAACCACCCCAACATTCGCCAGCACATCCGCGACGCGCAGAACGCCCCGGCCACCGACGGCGTCACCTACCCCAAGGAGAACCACCCCAAGAAGGTCCCCGGCAAGTGGTCGCCGACCGCCGGGTCTCGGGGCGCGCCGCTGCACCGCGTGGGAAGCCGGGGGCAGGGCGGCGCGATCGCCCTGGCGAACGAGGAGGTGAAGAAGGCGGCATGCGGGCAGAAGAGCGGGTCCAACCCGTGGGGCCCGGACTACAACGCCGCGACCGGCCTTCCGCCGTACAACACCTCCGTCGATGACTGCGACGAGTACCCCTTCAGCTCCACCTATGAGGGCGCATCGTCGATCGAATGGGACTTTTCGGTGCGCAACATCGCGATGGGCGAGAACCGGTCGGCGGGCACCAAACTCAGCAACTTCTATGTCGACGACCGGATCCTGGCCTGGCCCGTAGAGGATCCGTACTGGGTGAACGTCGACTGACGTCACCCTCGGTTGACCGCCGATAGCAATACAAGTGCGGCGGCCGTCCGCACCTCCGTTGGTACCGAGTTCGAAGGCGCCGGAGTGGCTCAGGCGCAGCCGGCCGGAGTCGTCGCAGGACGCGTTCCGGCCGAGGCCGTAGAAGCCGGTACGGCCGGAGGAGGAGGTGGGCGGCTGAGGGACGATCTGGGGAACGTGTGTGCGGACGAGCGTGGCGGCGGGGACGATGATCCGCTTGCCGTCGAGGGTGCCGGCGGCCAGCTGGAGCCGCAGCCGCAGCCAGCGGGACATGTCGCGGGCGGTGGAACTGCCGCCGCCGGTGGGAGCGTGGTCGGGCAGGCCGCTGCGGCGGGAGAACAGGTCGGCGGTCGTGACGTGGTCGGTGACCCAGGGGTCCTTGAAGGCGGAGCCGGGGAGGGTGACGTGACGGTCCCACTCGTCGGGGGTGGTGAAGGCGCCGGCGATGACGGTGGAGGAGACGGGCTTGGAGACGGAGGCGATCTGGAAGACGGTGTCGGGGCCGACCTTGGCGGGCCCGCAGGTGCGGCGGCCTCGCGGACCTTCCCGCGCAGCCGGTCGTGGAACTCGGCGACCAATCCGCTCTCGCGCCGGCGCCGGTGGAAGGACCCGGCGCAGGCCCCGTCCTTCAGGGCCGGGTGGGCCGGTATGTTCCGCAGAGCGGAGCCAGATCGGCCGGCGCTGCTGCCCGATGTCAGCCGGCCACGGCCTCGATCAGGTAGAAGGGGGCCGCCTCGACCAGCGGGGTCACCGACACGACGGACAGTCCCGCGCGGCGGCACACCTCCTCGAAGTCCCTGCGGGTACGTTCCTTCCCTCCCAGGTTGACCAGCATGTTGAGGTCGCTGAGGTAGGTGATCCCGCCGTCCGCGGCGTGCGCGGCGGCGTCGGTACCGACGACCTCGGGGAGCACCGGCTCCACGATCAGGACATGGCCGCCGGGCGGCAGTACCTCGCGGCAGTGGCCGAGGATCGTGACCGCCTGGTCGTCCGACCAGTCGTGCAGGACGCTCTTCATCAGATACAGGTCGGAGCCGCCGGGAACGGACCGGAAGAAGTCGCCCGCGGCCAGGGCGCAGCGGTCCGTCACCCCGTGCCGCTCCAGCGTCTTCGGTGCCCGGGCCAGGCCGTCCGCGGTGTCGTGCAGGACACCGGTGAGCGCCGGATGCGCGGCGAGCACGCCGGCCAGCACGGTTCCGTCGCCGCCGCCGACGTCGGTCACCCAGGTGAAGCGGCCGAAGTCGTAGGCATGCGGCAGCACGGCGGCCGTCTCCTCGGCAGCCTGGCTCATCGCGGCGTTGAAGTCGGCGGACAGCTCGGGGTGCCGGCCGAGATGGCTGAAGAAGTCGGTGCCGAAGACGGAGTCGAACGCGATCCCGCCGGTGCGGACGCTGCTGTCCAGACTGTCCCAGGCCCGCACGATCGCGGGGTCGGTGAACATCCGGACGAACGCGGTGAGCGAGTCGGGACTGCCGGATCCGAGGAGGGCGCCGGCGGGAGTCACGCAGAACGCGTCGGGTTCGTGCTCCTCCAACAGGCCCAGACCGGCGAGGGCACGCAACAGCCTTGTCATGGGCTGGTGCTCGGCTCCCGCGTCGGCGGCCACATCGGCGGCCGGTCGCCGGCCGTCGCCGAGCAGGTCGAAGACGCCGAGCCGCACTGCGGCGCGCAAGGTCTGTGAGGCCATGCCGCCGAAGGCGAGCCGGACGATCAGATTTCGGTCGGCCATGGTCTGTCGGGTGGCCGCTGTGTCCATGCTGTTCACGTATGGCTTCCTTCTCTCGTACGGTCGGTGGCTGTGACGTCCTGGTGCGGGTCAAACGCCGGCCAGGGCACCGGGCGTGCACCCGGCGAAGGCGAGGACGTCGCGGTGGAGGTGGGACTGGTCGGCGTATCCGTGCGCCAGGGCGACGTCCGCGGCGTTCCCGCCCGCACGCAGCGCCCGCGCCGCCCGGTCGAAGCGCACGAGCATGGCGGCGCGCTTGGGAGTGAGGCCGGTCTGAGCGCGGAACCGGGACCACAGCCGCTTGCGGCTCCACCCGCAGGCCCCGGCGAGGTCGTCGACCCGTACCCGGCCCCCGTGCGCCACGATCCTGTCCCACACACCGGCGACCTCGGGTGTCATCGCCGGCCCCTGGGCGGCCCGGCGGGCGAGGAACCCGCCGACCAGCGTGAAACGTTCCTCCCACGCGGTGGCGGCGGCCACCCGTTCGCGGAGCTGCTGCTCCTCCCGCCCCCACAGGTCCTCCAGGCCGACGACGGCTCCCTCCAGTTCGCGCGGGGACACGCCCAGCAGGGTGTAGGCGGCGCCGGGCGACAGGCCCATCTCGATGCACTCCACGTCCCTGCCGCGGATGCGTGCGGGACCGGGCGACAACGACGCGACCAGGCTCGGGTGACGGTCTGGGCTCGCCGAGGGTCTCCGCCCGCTGCCCCCTTCGACGCTGAACGGGTCGTTTCCCAGACCGATGACGACGATCACCGCAGGCTGGGGCAGCACCCGCAGATCCAGTGCCTGCCCGACGCGATCCCGGTACCCGGCCATCCGGACACCCGCAACGGCAGGCACGCCACCGGGCCGGGCCACTTCCCACCCACTGCCGGCTCCGCGGCCGCGGTCGGAAACACGGTCCACGGCCACGGAGCCGGCCTCGTCATCCACCTCGTCGCTGCGCATGCCCCCACCCTGACGGACCCCGGGCCGCCCCGTCTTGGAGAAAAGTTCCCGCCACGCCATGACGTCCCGTGGCGGAAGCTCGTACGACTTCTCGACTTCTCGACTTCTCGACGTCTCCGGCGGGGCCGCTCCTAGACGGCTTGGATGCCATCGGCTTGAGCCTGCCTGAACGCCTCCTCGCAGCCGGGAGCGATGTTCGCCGCCACGAGCGAGAGGCGCTCAGGCGAGCAGGCCCTCTTCTCGTGAACGACCATGAGCTGCCATGTGCCTTTGGTCAGCAAGGACGCGACGGTGGGCTTCTCCTCCCGGCGCCCGGTGAGGAGCCATTGGCGGCTGTTGAGCTGCTCCAGGAGAGTGCCCAGCCGGGCATCGCTCACGCGTTCGTAGGACTCCCGGGGCGCCAGGCACCCCGGCACGGCGCGTGCTGGGGACGGGGCGACAGGTGCCAGCCCGGCAGCGGCGGTCGCTGCCTCGATGTCCGCCGTGACCTGTGCGCTCGTCGGCCCCGGACCGGCGTAAGGCGGCTGGGACGGGGCCGGTTGCGCCACCCACCCGGTAGGCTCCGGGTCCGGCGCCACGAGTGAACCGCCGACGATGAAACCCAGTCCGGCGAGCACGACGGCGGCTGCTTCGAGTCTCTTCCTGTTCCGGTTACCGTTCTCGGCCTCGGCGCCGCTCGCGTCCTCGGACGCGGTCACGCGCTCGGCTTCAACAGTGCTCGCTGATCCACTCATGCAGACCCCCCCCTCGTGGCGGTGCTGCCCGGTTCGGTCCGGACCGAACAGCTGTGGCCTGAGCTGTACACGCCCTGCCGCGAACCGAGCAGGCGGGCCTTCCTGAGCGTCCTGGCGACCGCCGCCCTTGCGATGCGCGCACGGCACCGGACGGCGCGGACTTGACCGGCAAGATCCGAAAGGGGACGGCTGCCGCGCCGACGCCGAGGTGGGGCCTGCCCCGCCTTCACACACCCACGGCTCCCCGGCCGCCGCGCAAGCCTCCCGACGTCAGTCGGCGAAAGCCTGCCCGGCCACCAGTTCGGAACGGACGAGCTCCAGGAGCCGGCCCGTCCAGTTGCGGCCCCGGCCCCCGTTCTCGCCCCAGAAGCCCGAGTCGGCATCGTCATAGAGCAAGGTCGCGTCACCCGTGGCGAGCAGGACCGCCGCGAGGTCGGGATGCTGCTCGTACTTGGCTCGCAGCAGCCGGGCCATCACCGCCGTGCGGACCTGCTCCCAGTCGTCGCGGCGCGGCAGCGCCGCGGCAACCGTACGGGCCTTCGCGCCCGACTCCGCTTCCACGACCGCGGTACGGGCCTCCGTATCGGCGACGGAACCGGCCCAGTAGGCGTGCGCCACCGACGGGTAGGTGACACCGCCGACGCTGATCTGCGCGGGATAGTCGTTGCGCAGGCCCTGCTTGCCGGGGTCTTCGAGCGCGCGCCGCTGATACGAGTGGTAGATCTTCACCGCGGGGGAGAAGGACTCGGCGGGTCCGTCGGCGGGCACCCGTGACGGGGCCTTCGCGATCCACTGCGCGCGGTCCTCGAAGTACGCGACGGCCGCGTCGTACTCCTCCTGCGTCACCGCGCCTTCGGTCTCGTCCGGAATCCGGCCGCCGGGTCCCGCCACCAGCACCTTGAGGGGGCGGTCCTTGCGGTCCATGTCGCCGAGCGCGTAGAGCCGCACGGTCTCGGGGACGGCCAGGTAGGCAGCCCGGGCGGCGGCCCGGTTGGCCTCCGTACGGTCCGCCATGAAAACGTCCACCGCGGCAAGGCAGCGGGCAGTCGAATCGGGACGGCCGTTCAGCTCGTCGACGGTGTCGCGGACCTCGGCGAGCAGCAGCTCCGGCGTCAGCCATGTACGCGGTTCACCGAACGTCCACGAGGCCAGGTGGTGCGCGGAGGCGCGCCCGCCGTCCGGAAGGCTGGTGGCCACCCATCCGCTGCGGAGCTTCTGCTCGAACTCGCCGAGTGTGACCAGCTCCCAGCAGTCGACCAGGCCGTCGGCGTAGATGAAAAGGTCGGTGAGGAAGTAGGAGCCGCCGTTGCATATGAACGCGTGCCGCCAGGTACCGGGCACGCGGACGCCGTCCGCCGTGCGATGGGTGATCCGATTGCCGATCATGCCGTGATGATGCCGGACGGACCGGACGGCAAGCACCTCGATATCGGGTCGGGGGGATCGTGGGAAGATGTGCGTCCACTCCAGGGAGGCGATCGTGCCGAGCAAGGGCGCGCGGTGGGCCGCAGGCGCGATGACCGCGGCCTGCATCGTGCTGCTCCAAGGCGCCGGCGCACCGAGCAGCGGCCTCCCCCTGGCCAGGCCGCTGCCGTCCGACGCTGCCGAGGCGGTCGTACCGGGCCGGGTCGGCACGTGGAACATCTGCAACCCGTGCGGAAGCAAGCACAACTTCGGGCGGGCGACGGAGATCGCCACGTACGCGCCGCAGGTCATCGCCCTGCAGGAGGCGTGCGTACGCGACGTCGAGCGGATCCGCAGGTACCTGGACGAGGTCTACGGGCTGGTCTACCGGGTCGAGTACGGAACGGTCCTGCGGAACTGGAACCGCTGCGGGGGGCTGCCGTGGCGCCCGGGCGGCTACGGCCAGGCGATCCTCTCGGCGGCGCCGATGACCGACCGGGTGAGCGTCGAATACCCCGACGGCGGCTCCGAGGACCGCGGCTACCTGGCCGTCACCACGTCGGTGGGCGGCCGACCCGTCCGCGTCTTCAACACCCACCTCGCCGAACGCCGGCAGGGCGAGGTGCGGGCGGGCCAGATCGAGGTACTCGCCGTTGAAGTCGCCCGCCACGACCATGCGATCGTCCTCGGCGACTTCAACGCCGTGCCGCACGCGCCCGAACTCACCCCGATGTGGGCCCTGGCCGCGGACACACATCCCGGCTGCCACCCCTCGACCACCGACACAGACGCGGACGGGGACGGGGACGGGGAGGCAGACACGGACGCGGACACGGACGCCTGTACGGCGACCACCGACTGGCACAGCAAGTTCGACTACGTGTTCCTGCGCGGCATCACCTCGGGCACGCACCACGTCCGCCCCAGCCCGTACTCGGACCACCACGTGCTGTACGCCGACCTGCACCGCGGCCAGGTCGGCGACCCGGGCCGGCGGCGTGCGCCAACGACCGCGGCGACGAGCAGCGTTGCGTGAGCCATGTGGGGCTTCTCGTCTGCTGCGTGGCCTCTTCCTCGGCCTCGGCCTTGGCGTTGACCCCGGCCCCGCAGCCGTCCGTGCGCCATCGGGTGGCTCCGACACCGCTGCGAGAGGTCGACGCTGACGTCCGCGGGCGGCGGCTCATGCCCGGTGCTCATCACCAGGGCATGCGCTGCCGCAGCCGCGACGGCGCGGGGCCCGGATGCCGGGTCGGCCTCTTCCGGATCCACGTCGCCGACTGTGTTGCATGGGTCCCGCGTCCGGCGCGTTCGGCACCTTCCCCCTGTCGGGGCGCCCGGCCCGACAAAGGTGGTGCGGGAAAAGTCGGGCGGTGGCCTGTGGGGTGCGTGAGGTTGTGTCCATGACGGATATCGAGGGTTCGTGTGAGCTGCGCTTCGCCGCGGTTCGTGAGGTGTTCGCAGGTTTGCTGGGCACGTGCGACGTGGGCGCCTCGGCCGCCGTCTTTCTGGACGGCGAGCCGGTGGTCGACCTCTGGGGCGGGTACGCCGACGTGGGTCGTTCGGCCGGGTGGGGCCGCGACACCCTGACCGCTGTGAATTCGACGAGCAAGAACATGACGGCCCTGTGCGCGCTGCTCCTGGCCGATCGGGGCGAGCTTGACCTGTCCGCGCCGGTCGCCGCGTACTGGCCCGAGTTCGCGGCGGCCGGCAAGGAGAACGTACTGGTGCGCCATGTGCTGTCGCACACTGCGGGACTGCCGGACCTCGCCGGGCCTGCTGCGGTCGAGGAGCTGTACGACTGGGACACGGTGACGGCGGGGCTGGCCGCGCAGGCCCCGGAGTGGGAGCCGGGGACGGCTGCCGGCTATCACGCGCTCACTTTCGGGTTCCTGGTCGGGGAGATCGTGCGTCGTGTCACGGGCCGCAGCCTGGGCGAGTATTTCGCGCAGGAGGTTGCGGGGCCGCTCGGTGCCGACTTCCATTTTGGGCTGTCCGCCGAGCATGACTGCCGTGTCGCTCCGCTCATCGCGCCGTTGCCGCTGACCGACGAGTTCACTGCCGGTGCGCCGCTGGGGGCGGATGGCGTGCGCCGGGAGTCCGCAGGTCCGGCGGTCCGGGTCAAGGACGTCAACTCCGTGGCCTGGCGGCGTGCCCAGATCCCGGCGGTGAACGGCTTCGGCAATGCCCGGTCGGTTGCTCTCGTCCAGTCGGTTCTGGCGAACCACGGGTCGGCCGCGGGCGTGCGGCTGCTGTCGTCCCAAGGGTGCGAGCCTGCCTGGCAGGAGGTGTTCCGCGGCGATGACCGTGTGCTGCGGACACCTGTGTCGTGGACGGTGGGATTCGGCGGCTTCGGCGGCACCTTCGGGTGGGGCGGGTGGGGCGGCTCGCTGGTGGTGAGCGACCCTGGCGCACGAATGACCGTGGCCTACGTGATGAACCAGATGATCGACCGGGACCGGCAGGACGACAACCGCGGCATGGAGCTCGTCATGGCTGCCTACAGCGGACTGCGGTGACGGCGGCACCACGGAGTCTGCCCTGGGCGTCGGCGCACCGGCCTGCTCGCGACGCCTGAACTCCCCAGAGAAGCCCGAGACAGGGACGGCCAACGTTGATGGCCCGTGGCCGACCTCAGGCCGGCTTGCGCCACACGGAGACGTGCTTCGCGGAGTCCTGGGTGAACGAAGACCCGTCCCAGTCCGCAACGCGACGCTCCAGCTCGAGCCCAGCGATCCGCGCCATCGGGTCGAGCTCCGCCGGCCAGGCGTACCGGTGCCGGGAGTTTTCGCGGCGGTAGCGGCCGTCGTCGCCGTCGCGGGTGAAGTGGTGCGAGACGAGAGTCTGCTCGACCAGGTCGAAGGTGTCGAAGCCGAGATGCTGATCGGAGACGTCGAACGGCACCGCGACCTGGCCGGGCGGCAGGAACCGCAGCGGCGGCACACCCAGCTCGATGACGAACCGGCCGCCGGGCTCCAGATGGCGTGCGGCGTTGCGGAAGCACTCGACCTGCTCGTCCTGTGTGAGCAGGTTCGTGATGGTGTTGTAGACGAGGTAGACCAGGGTGAACCCGCCGGCGACGACGGTGGTGGCCATGTCCCCGATGACTACCGGGAGGGTGCCCTCGTCGACCTTGCGCCGCAGTACCGCTGCCATGTGCTCGGACAGTTCGATGCCCACCACCGGCACGCCGCGTTCCCGGAGCGGGACTCCCACCCGCCCGGTGCCGATAGCGAACTCCAGAGCCCGGCCGTCTCCGGCGAGCTCGGCGAGGAAGGCGAGGGTCGGTCCGAGAACGGCAGCCGACGACGCCTCGGCTTCCTCGGCGTCGTAGCGGTCAGCGGTCGCGCGGGTCCACAGTTCACTACTCGTCATGGGTGGGCACTGTGCCGGGTGCCGAGGGGCCCTGTCGACGCATTTACGTTCTCCGCGGTTCAGCGTGCACCGCCCACCACTCGCCGTCGCCTTGCCCAGGCTTCGACCGAACCGCCTGCGCGCACCCCGGATCATCAGTCCCTGAGTGATCCAACCGCCTTGGAGATCATTGCGTCAGACGTTCATAAGCTTGTCGTACAGGGCGGTCACCCGCATCCGCCCCCTGTGGAACGCAATGGCGCAGCCCCCCCGGGGCGTGACGTCCCTGGCCAGGCCCGACGCACCCATCCGGCATGCCGGGCGCTCAGGCTCACCCGCTGACATCGCAGAACCACCAAAGGCTCACAGTGCCACTGGCGTCGGGCCGGAACAGCCCGGTCGGTCTGGAAGGGTTGGCCCGGCACAAGACCTGTGCCTGAAGGCGTACCACCTCCGTCGACCGGGAGAGAAGCATGACCATCAAGGACATCGGGCCCGAACCTCAGAGTTTCGACCTCGAGCAGGCGACGCTGGCGAACACCAACTACCGCTCGGTCGCCTGGTCCGGGAAGTACCTCCAGCTGACCCTCATGTCGATTCCGGTGGGCGAGGACATCGGCCTGGAGGCGCACCCGGAGACCGACCAGTTCCTCCGGCTCGACGCGGGCCGCGGCCGCGTCCAGATGGGCAGCGCGAAGGACCGCCTCGACTTCGATCAGGAGGTCGAGGACGGCTGGGCGGTCTTCGTACCCGCCGGCACGTGGCACAACATCACCAACACCGGGGACGAGCCCATGCAGCTCTACGCCGTCTACGCCCCGGTCCACCACGCCCCGGGCAAGATCCACGCAACCTCCGCCGACGCGGAAAGCGACGAGGAGTCGGGCAACGACGAACCCCCGACCTGGTCGGTCCAGCCCACCCACCACCCCGCGGACAAGCACGCCTGACCACCAGCGGGGGCCTCGCGGTACGCACCGCGCGGGGCGCCGGTTGCCGCGCAGTCCTCCCGCGACGACACCGCAACCCCGGGCCCCCTCACCCAGAGGCAGCCACCCATCGTCGGCGGCCGGCACCCGAGACGCCGTCGCGGCCTCAGGCGCTGGCCGACGTCGGCGCGGCGACCGGGAGGTGCTCGGCGGCTATCGTGGGCGTCGCCGCCTCGGGCCGTAGCCGCCCCGCACGACCAGGCCACCCGCTGCACCCCGCGCTCCGACCGGGCGGACTCTGACCGGGAGCCGACCCCGGACCCGGACCCTGACCGGGACCCAGACCCGGTGCCGGTGCCGGTGCCGGTGCCGGACCGGTCAGGGACGGGTCGGGCCGGTTCCCGCGAGCACCTCGGGGCGCAGCAGGGAGGCGAGTCGCTCGGCCGGCAGCAGCCCCCGTTCCAGAACCAGCTCGGCCACACCCCGCCCGGTGGCGAGGGCCTCCGTGGCGATGTCGGTGGCGGCGGTGTATCCGATGTGCGGGTTCAGGGCGGTCACCAGGCCGATGGAGTTCTCGACGGTGGCTCGCAGCATCTCGGTGTTGGCGGTGATGCCGCTCACGCAGCGTTCTGCGAGGGTCAGGCAGGCCGCGCGCAGGTGAGTGACGGACTTGGACAGCGAATGCAGGATGACCGGCTCGAAGGCGTTGAGCTGGAGCTGTCCGCCTTCGGCGGCCATGGTGATCGTGATGTCGTTGCCGATGACCTCGAAGGCGACCTGGTTGACGACCTCGGGGATCACGGGGTTGACCTTGCCGGGCATGATGCTGGAACCGGCCTGGACCGGGGGCAGGTTGATCTCGCCGAATCCGGCGCGGGGCCCCGAGGACAGCAGGCGCAGGTCGTTGCAGGTCTTGGACAGCTTGACGGCGATGCGCTTGAGGACGCCGGACATCTGGACGAAGGCGCCGCAGTCCTGGGTGGCTTCGACCAGGTTGGGTGCGGTGACCAGGGGCAGGCCGGTGATGTCGGCGAGATGGCGGCGGGCGGCCTCGGCGTAGCCGGCGGGGGCGTTGAGACCGGTGCCGATGGCGGTGGCGCCGAGGTTGATCTCGTGGACGAGTCCGAGGGCCTCCGCGAGCCGGCTGCGGTCCTCGTCCAGCATGACGGCGAAGGCGGAGAACTCCTGTCCGAGCGTCATCGGCACGGCGTCCTGGAGCTGGGTGCGGCCCATCTTCAGGACATCGTGGAACTCGGCGGCCTTGCGGGCGAAGGCGTTCTGCAGGACGGCCATGGCGTCGAGGAGACCGTGCACCGCGAAGACGGTCGCGATCCGCACGGCCGTCGGGTAGACGTCGTTGGTGGACTGGCCGAGGTTGACGTCCTCGTTGGGGTGCAGGTGCCCGTACTCGCCCTTCCGGTGGCCCAGCAGCTCCAGCGCGCGGTTGGCGATGACCTCGTTGGCGTTCATGTTGGTCGAGGTGCCGGCGCCGCCCTGGATCACGTCGACGACGAACTGGTCGTGGAGCTCGCCGCCGCGGATCTCCTGGCAGGCGGCGACGATGACGGCCGCCTTCGCGGGTTCCAGCAGGCCGAGTTCCGCGTTGGCGAGGGCCGCGGCCTCCTTGACGGCGGCGAGGGCGTCGACCAGGTGCGGGTAGGTGGAGATGGGCGTGCCGGTGATGGGGAAGTTCTCGGTGGCGCGCAGGGTGTGGACGCCCCAGTAGGCGTCGGCGGGGACGTCGCGGTCCCCGATCAGGTCGTGTTCACGGCGGCTGGAGGCGGCGGTCACGGCGGTCACGGCGGTCACGGTGTGCGGATCCTCTTCCTGAGGTGGGCGGATCAAAGGGTGGTGCGGGGGCAGGCGGGGGTCAGGCGGTGGCGGTGGCGGTGGCGTTTGCGGTGACGGGGGCGCCGGGCGGGTTCAGGGCCGCTACCGGCCGGATGCCGCCGACGGTCCGGCCGCCACCGGTCACGGGCTCGCCCGTGAACCCGGCGAGCAGCCGGGGCTCGACTCCCGCACGTGCCAGAGCGGCGGCCGTCACGACCGTACGCGCGCGGTCGGCCCCGTCGGCGACCTTCACGGCGACGGCCCGCCCGTCGGGCAGCGCGGCCAGCTGGACGCCCTCGAAGCCGTCCTTGGCCAGCAGCCCGGGCACCGCGCGCATCAGTGCGGCGGTGTCCCGCCCGGTACCGGAGGCCATCTCCGGGTGGAGGCGCAGGGCGTTCGCCACGCGGTGCTCGGCGGTGTCCGGGGCCGCCGTGGCGATGCGGGCGGCGGCACGGGCCAGGCCGTGCAGGGACACCGCGAACAGCGGGGATCCGCAGCCGTCGACGGTGACGTGCGCGATGTGCCGGCCGGTGAGCTCCTCGACGACCTCGGCGATCGCCCTCTGGAGCGGATGGTCCGCGTCGAGGTAGCTTTCCAGGGGCCACCCGGACAGCTTGCACAGATACAGCATCGCCGCGTGCTTGCCGGAACAGTTCTGGGCGAGTCGGGACGGCCCGCGGCCCTCGCGCAGCCAGGCGTCCCGGACGGCCGGGCCGTAGGGCAGGTCGGGGACGTTGCGCAGGTCGGCCTCGGTGAGACCGGCCAGCTCCAGGACCCGCCGGACACCCGCGAGGTGGTGCTCCTCCCCGGAGTGACTGCCCATCGCGAGGGCGAGCAGGGCTCCGTCGAGCGGCAGGCCGGCCCGCACCATGGCGACGGCCTGGACCGGCTTGAGCGCCGAGCGCGGATAGCAGGCGGCCTCGATGTCCCCGATGCTCGTCCGGACTTCGCCCTCGCCGTCGAGGACGGCGACGGAACCGTAGTGGACCCCCTCGATCATGCCGCCCCGTACGACGTGGGCGACGGGGGCGTGCCGGGGCTCGCGGATCGCGGGCGCGTCCGCGGGGAAACTGCTGCGCATCACTGCCTCGTTCTGTGGTGGGTCGCTGCTGACCGGGGGTGGCGACCGCCACCCCCGGGCCTGGGCGGACGGGCGGGCGTCCGGCTCAGCCGTCGCTTCGGGCGGCGGTGCGCGCCACGCGGCCGCGGACCGCGTACCAGCCGGCGACCAGCGCCGCGGCGATCAGCGGTACGCACAGCACGGTGGTGCGCCCCGCGCCTCCGTCGGCGTACATGAGGACCAGGACGGAGGCGAGGAAGGCCAGCGTCACGAGTTCGGTCCAGGGGGAGCCGGGCAGGCGGTAGGAGGGGCGCGTGAGTTCGCCGCTGCGGGTCTTCCGCCAGAAGAGGAGGTGGCAGACCATGATCATGCCCCAGGTGGCGAGGATGCCGAGCGCCGCGAGGTTGAGGACGATCTCGAACGCGTCCGCGGGGACCACGAAGTTGAGGCCGACGCCCAGGACGCACATGCCGCTGGTGAGGAGGATGCCGCCGTAGGGGACCTGGGTCCGGCTGAGCCGTGCGGTGAACTGCGGGGCGGAGCCGTTGACGGCCATCGAGCGCAGGATGCGGCCGGTGGAGTAGAGGCCGGAGTTGAGTGAGGACATGGCCGCGGTGAGCACGACCAGATTCATCACGTCGGCGGCCGCCGGGACGCCGATGTGGGAGAGCACGGTCACGAACGGGCTCTGGGCCCCGCTGTAGCTGCTCCAGGGCATCAGCATCGACAGCAGGACGACCGAGCCGACGTAGAAGAGGCCCACGCGCCACATGATCGAGTTGATCGCCTTCGGCACGATCTCCTCGGGCTTCTCGGTCTCGCCGGCCGTGACGCCGACCAGCTCGACGGAGGCGTAGGCGAAGACGACGCCCTGGATGATCAGCAGCATGGGGAGCAGGCCGTGGGGGAAGATCCCGCCGTTACCGGTGATCAGGCCAGGGCCGGGGACGGCTCCGTCGACGGGGTGCCGGGTCACCAGGAGGAAGATCGCGATCCCCATGAAGACGACCAGGGCGCCCACCTTGACGAGGGCGAACCAGAACTCCAGTTCGCCGAAGATCCGCACCGAGATGAGGTTCACGGTGAGGACCACGGCCAGGGCTATGAGGGCGATCACCCACTGGGGCACATCGGAGAACAGCTGCCAGTAGTGGGCGTACGTGGCGACGGCGGTGATGTCGGCGATGCCGGTGGTCGCCCAGTTGAGGAAGTACATCCAGCCCGCGGTGTACGCGCCCTTCTCCCCGAGGAACTCCCGGGCGTAGGAGACGAAGGCGCCGGAGGACGGCCGGTACAGGACCAGCTCGCCGAGCGCGCGCACCACGAGGAAGGCGAAGATCCCGCAGACGGCGTAGGCGATGAACAGGGAGGGCCCGGCTTCGGCGAGGCGTCCGCCCGCGCCGAGGAAGAGCCCGGTACCGATCGCGCCGCCGATGGCGATCATGTTGACGTGGCGGGGTTTCAAGGTCTTGCTGTAGCCGGTGTCGCCGGCGTCGACGTGACGGGTCGTGGGGCGCTTCTCGTCTTTGAGGAACTGCTCGCTCACGCCTCGGGTCTGCCTTCCGTAGGGGCGGTGGTGCGCTGGGGGCGCACGATGTCGGTGAGGGTCGTCTCGACCCGTCGCAGGTGGTGGGACATGGCCTCCACCGCGTCGTGCTCGCTGCCGTCGACCAGCGCCTCCAGGATGGCCCGGTGCTCGCAGTTGGACTGCTCGCGCCGGCCGCCCAGTTCGTTGAGGAAGGTCGACTGACGCGCCAGTGCGTCGCGGATCTCCTCGATGACGCGGCGGAAGACGGGGTTGCGGGAGGCCTCGGCCACGGCCAGGTGGAACACGGTGTCCATCGCCACCCACGCGGTGGTGTCGGTCTCCTGTTCCATCCGGTCCAGCAGATGGCGCAGGTGGTCCAGGTCCTCGGGGGTGCGGCGCAGCGCGGCGTACCCGGCGACCGGGATCTCGACGTGGCGGCGCACTTCCAGGAGGTCGCTGGCGGCGTAGTCGCCGAAGGTGGGCTCCTCGACCGTGTTCGCCAGGACGAACGTGCCCTTGCCGCTCTTGGACACGGTCAACCCCATGGCTTGCAGGGCCCGGAGCGCCTCCCGCAGTACGGGGCGGCTGACCTCCAGGGTGCGGCACAACTCGGCTTCGGAGGGGAGCTTGTCTCCCACGGCGTACTCACCGCGCTCGATGGCGCTGCGCAGGTGGCCGAAGACCGCTTCCATGGCACTGACGCGCCGCGGAAGGGGGCCACCTGTCTGGCTGTCTGACAGGTTCACGCTGTGATCTTGGGGGGTTCGCCCCTGGGTGTCAAGGCACCTGTGCCGGGAAAATCCGGCTCGGCACGCTTCGCACCGTGCGGGTGTTCCGTCCGGCAGTCCGGGCGGCAGTCCGGGCGGCAGCGGTACCTCCGGCGGAACCCGCCGCAGCCACCAGGGCCCGCACGACCGGGGCGTCGGCGCCCATCTCCGGGTGCCACTGGACACCCACGGCGAAGCGGTGCCGGGTGCTCTCGATGGCCTCGACGGTGCCGTCCGCCGCACGGGCGGCGACGGCCAGTCCCGCGCCGAGGCGGTCCACCGCCTGATGGTGGTGCGTGGCGACGTGGTGCGTCCCCGGCAGCAGGGCGCCGACCCGGGTCCCGGGTACGGTGGTCACGGCGTGGGAGCAGAAGTGGCCCCGGTAGGGGTTGTGGCCGTCGTGGCCCACCCGGTCGGGCAGGTGCTGGATCAGGGTGCCGCCCTCGTGTACGTTCATCAGCTGCATCCCCCGGCACACCCCGAGCACGGGTATGTCACGGGCGAGGCCGGCGGCCAGTACGGCCCGCTCCCACGCGTCGCGCTCGCGCACCGGCGGCCCGGTACGCGGATGGGGCACGGCTCCGTACAGGGCGGGATCCAGGTCCTCGCCTCCCGCCAGGAGGATCGCGTCCAGACGCTCGACCACGTCGGCAGCGGCCTCCGGTGCGTCCGGCGGCAGCAGTACGGCGCGGCCGCCGGACGCCCGGACGCAGTCCGCGTAGGCCGCGGGCAGCACCGCGGCGGGCAGGTCCCACTCACCCCACTGTGCGTGGGCGAGATAGGTGGTGAGTCCGATGAGCGGTGGCTGGGGCATACCACTTCCTTTCGGGGCATGAGGGGTGACCGTCGACGGCTGCGGCCGCAGCCGGCCGCCACCGCCGCGGCAGGCGGCGGCGGGTGGCAAGGCGGTACGGGCGGAGGCCACCGTGACGGCGGGGGAGGGGTGTTCGCGGTCCAGGAGCGCAGGCTTGCGTTTTTCTTGCCGCGAGCAAGAATCCTGCTGGCGTTCATCTCCAATCACAAGAAAACACATCTTCGCGACAGATAAGTGAGCCTTAACTCCGTGCACGCACTCGACCCCCGCCTGCTCGCCACCCTCGAAGCCGTCGTACGGCACAGCTCCTTCAGCGCCGCCGCACGCGAACTCGGCTACAGCGCGCCCGCCGTCTCCCAGCAGATCGCCGAACTCGAACGCCGCGCCGGCCTCAGGGTGCTGGAGCGGAGACCCGTTCGCGTCACACCGGCCGGCGAAGTCCTCCTCGGCGCGGAGCAGGGCGTCCGCAGCGCGCTGGCGGCGGCGTCGGTCGAACTCGGCGCCATGCGCGCCGGGACGGCCGGCCGGATCCGGCTCGGCGCCTTCGCCTCGGCCGCCACCGGCATCGTCCCGCAGGCGCTGGCCCGCCTCCACGCGGCCTACCCGCATGTGCAGGTCAGCCTCAGCCAGTTGGAGCCCGAAGCCGGCTACAACCGGCTCAAGCGGGGGGACATGGACCTGGCGCTCAGCTACGACTACGACTTCATCCCCGTCCCGCCGCCGCGGATGCTGCGCCGGACGCTGGTCGCACGGGACCCGGTGGTGGCCGTCGTCCCGGCGCGCCACCACCTGGCCGACCGGGAGGTCATCGACCTGGCCAGCCTCGCCTCCGAGACGTGGATCGCCGCTCCGGAGGCCGCGCTGCGCCTGGAACTGCTCTCGCAGATCGCCGACACGCCCGGCTTCCAGGCCCGCCTGCAATACGAGGGTGACGACTTCAACACCGTGCTGGGGTTCGTGGCCGCAGGCCTGTGCGTGGCCGTCATGCCGCGACTCGCCCTGCCCCGCACCCACACCCAGGTGGTGGCCCGCCCCTTGGCCGAGCCGCAGCTGACGCGCTTCATCTACGCCGTCCGCATCGACACCCGGCACGCCCCGCGCGCGGTCCTGGACCTGGAGGAGATGCTCGCCGCCCAGGCGCTGGCCGCCCTCTCGTAAGGCACACGGCGTCCCGGGGTCGGGTGGTGAACGGATCGCGGGGGAGCGGCTGGTGGAGGAGCGGCTCGTGGGGGAACGTCAAAAGCGGCCAACTTGACCGCCGTCGCACGCGCGTAGACCTCACCGGCACGCCGTACTTCCCACCGTGTCCGACTACCGGACACGGTGGCTGAAACTTAAACTATTGTGTGACGGGCACATTAGGTTTGCCGCGGTTGACGTTCCACCGAGAGGAAACCCCTCATGACCGCAGCCGACAGCGCGCCGGGGACGGCACGCGTCCTCACCGGCTACCGCCCCGAGGACGGCTTCATGGCCGCAGAGCTGGACCCGCCCCCGGCCGAGTACGTATGGCACGACGAGAACGCCGAGCAGCAGGACCAGCGTTACGGCCCGGGAGTCGGCTACCAGCAGTGGCTGGCGGTGGACGCCCGCGACGGCGCCGTCTGGTTCGGCGACACCGACTGGCGGGCCCCGCAGGAGTCCCCGGGCAGCCGGCTCCCCGGCATCCCCCGCAGAGCACTCGGCGACGGGACCATCCCCCACCCCGGCATCATGGTGCAACTACTCGGCCACCTGAGCCACGATGAACAACGCGGCTGTACATGGCGCTTCTTCGACGCCGAGGAACTGCACGCGCTCGCGGTGCGCGTCCTGCCCGCCGTGCAGCGGCTCGTGGACACGATCCACCGGATCGGACCCGAAGGCGAGCTCGAGTGGTCGGCCGAGGCAGCCACCGCATGGGACGACATCGAACAGGCCGCGACCCCCGCCTTCGACCCCTCCGGGGAACTCCGCTGGCCCAGACCGCGTACCACACCGGTCCCGGCCTGGCGCGTCGAGGTCGGCGCCTTCCTGGCCGCCAACCCCGGCCTGTGCGACCCCTCCTGGGACCTGGCCACGGACGCGGAACTCGACACCTACGCCGACTACAGCCCCCCGAACGGCTATGGCGGCGTACCGGGCCGGATCTGCCGCGACGCCGACCAGCAGATAGAGGACGGCTTCACCTTCTACGGCCACCGCGCCGCCCTGTACGCCTACCGGGCACGGGCCTGCGGCGACCGTACCCCGACAGACGCCCGCCTCTGGCTGGAGACGACGGAGGCCGGGCGGGACACCTGGAAGGCGGCCAAGCCCCTCGGAGCCACCCTCGCCGACGTCCCCGACTGCGTGCTGGTGTCCCTGGCCGACACGTTCCAGAACGCCGCGCACGAACACGGAGTGGCCCTGACGGGCCTGACCGCTCATCTCCGGCGGCTGCGCGGGGCGGAACGCTCCGCCGTCGACCGGCAACTCGTCCACGAGGGCGAGGAAGTCGAACGCCTCGAAACCATGCTCAAGGACTTCCGCGCCGCACGTAACCGCACCGTGACGCGGATCCTGGCCTGGTCCGACGGACGCGGGGACGCGGAGATCGCCCGCCTGGCCTCCCTACCCGACGCATACGTCAGTGACTGGAGGGCCCGCCTCACCGACGAACAGACCACCACGCCCCCGGACCGTGACTGACCACTGCGGTGGGCCCGCGCATCTACGGGCGGTGGAAGGGGCGGAGCCGGCGCAGGGTGCGGTGCCCGCGCTCTGTGACCTCGGGGTCGCCGTGGCCGGTGCCGTAGGCGATGCCGGAGACGGCGTCGAAGGCGGCCTCGCAGTCCAGGCGCAGCTCCTCGGCGGGGGTGAGCGCTCTGCCGTAGCCGTCGAGGAACGCGTTGCGCAGGTCCGGGCGGCCGGTCCAGGTGTCGCTCAGCCGCACCATGTCCCGGGTCGCGGTGTTGTACTCGGAGCGCTCGAAGTCGAACACCAGCGGTTCGCCGTCGTCGCCGATCAGGACGTTGCGGTACTGCAGGTCCCCGTGCGTGGGCACGAGCGAAGGCAGCGGCAGGTCGGCGTAAGCGCGGGCGAAGGCGAGCACCAGGTCCTCGTCCCCGTCCGCCAGGTACGGCCGAGCTACCTCCAGATGGCGCTTGATCTTGTCGGCGGCCGTCGCGGCTTCGGCGAGCCGCTCGGGTGCGCTGCCGTGGAGGGCACGAACGAGGCGGCCCAGTGCGTGTTGGACGCGCACCTCGGCGGCCGCGTCGAGGACCATCCCGCGCAGCGGGCGCCCGGGCAGCGCGGTGATGACGACGGCCTCCGCGTCGGTGTCGGCCGCGACGAGGCGGGGAGCCCGCGGCCCGAGCGCCGGCACCCACGACCGGTATGCCGACACTTCCCGGCCGTGGAACTTCGCCCCGCGATGCCGTTTCAGGTACCAGGTCCCGCCACCGGGCCCGGCCAGCCGCCACACCCGGCTGCCGGTGCGCACCCAGGACACCTCTGTCGCCTCCGTGATCCTGCCGATGGCCTGCTCCGCGAACACCCGCAGCCGGTATGGCAGCTCCACCCCACCGACGGGCGGCCCGGCCAGGAGGCGGGTGCGGTCGCGGCCGCCCTGGTCGTGTTCGACGGCGTCGCCGGGCCGCTGGAAGTGCACGGCGGCGGGCAGGCCTGCGAGGTAGGCGTCCAGTCCGGCCCGGCAGTACGCCACCATCGGGCAGGGCAGGGCGTCCAGTGGATACCAGTCCATGCCGTCGCACCGGTCCGGCTCCATGATCCGAGGCCGACCAGCCCACCGGCGCACTTCGAAGAAGACACCGACGCGGGAACGGGAGCCTGCCGGTGGGCGGTGGTGGACGGTGACGGCCGCGGTCACGTCTTCCGCCGCGATCAGAACGCCCGTTTCCTCGCGGGCCTCCCGGATCACGGCCTCGACCATGTCCTCGTCCGGGTCGAGGTGCCCGGACGGGAGATGCCACAGGCCCGACGCGTACACCGGCCCTGCCCGGCGGGACAGCAGCACATCCGGTCCGCTCTCGCCGTCGCGGCGCAGGATGAGGTGGACGTCGACCGGCACGGTGTGCCGGGCCCCGCCGCTCACCGCGTCGTCCCGGGGCGGCGGGCGAGCAGCACGGTGAACACGCCGTCCTCGTGCAGGACTGCGTCCTGCGCGTGCTGATGGAGGAGGTCCTCGGCTTGCTCCTCGAATCCGGCATGGTCGGCGAAGAGGTCAGGCCTGGCAAAGCTGGTGGACCGCAGACAGCCCAGGACGCTGAGGGGAGTCCAGGCGCGGCTGAAGGAGATGCGGTGCTCGACGATGTCGCTGAACGCGGAGTCGGCCAGGTCGTCTTCGTAGCGGCGGCCAGGCTCGCGAGAGGTGCCGGTGGCGCCGGCACGGCGGTCTTCACCGAGGTGGGACTGGATCAGGCCCCTGAGCACGACGGTCCACTCGGCATGGTGCGCGTACGAAACGAAGATCCGGTCGTAGTCGGCGCCGGCGGACCAGCCGTGCGCTCCGTCCCCCGTCACGACCGTGGGCCGGTGACCGAGCAGGGCCAGCCGTTCGCGAGCGGCGGCGGTGACGTGCTCGTCCCGGTCCACGGTCACCACCCCCGTATCCCCCGCGATCCGGCACGCGACGGCCGCAGTCACCCCGGCACCGGTCCTGACGTCCAGGACCCGCTGGCCCGGCCTCAGGCCGAGGCGCTGCAAGAGCGCGACGGTCATGCCGACCGTGCTGGACATGGCCGTCATCGTCCCGCCCGACCGGGTGCCCGGCACCCGGCCCAGGACCGGCTCGCCGTCGTGCTGGACCAGCACGCTCTCCCCTCCGTACAGCAGCCCGAGCAGCTCCTCCCGGTCCGGGGGCACGGCCCAGTCGAGCAGGTCCCAGCGCGGCGGGGTCTCGTCCGGCCCGCTGCGCCGCACGTAGGCCTGCGGCATCAGCACCTCCCGCCGCACCGCGAGGAAGGCGTCACGGACCGGGCCCGCCTGGAGATGCCCGGCGGCTTCCAGCCCGGCGACCATCTCCGCCTGCGCGAGCTCCGCCCTCTCCTCAAAGGCGACTGCGGCATGGGCGGGCGGTACGAGGGGATCGAGCACCTGCTACTCCTTGAAGGCGGGGAGGGATTACGGGCGGGGTACGGGGCGGTCAGGTCCATCCGAGCTCGGTGTAGGGGCGGCCGGCTCGGATGCCTTCGATCGCCGCGCGGGTGTAGGGGACGATCGGCTCGGGCAGGGCGTCGGCGGGCCACCAGTCCCAGGAGACGCACCGGTCCGGCTCCCTCACCGCCGGCGCGCCTGCCCACCTCAGGGCGCGGAAGACGAAGCCGATCCGCGGCTGCGCGCCGGGCGCATCCACCATGTGCACCACGTGCACCAGCTCGACATCCCGCGGGTCGATGAGCAGGCCCGCCTCCTCCTGCGCCTCCCGCACCAGGCACGCCAGCGCCGACTCCTGCTCACAGTGCCCCGCCAGGAAGTGATGGCTGCCGCCGGCGTACGCCGAGTCGGGGTGCCGCAGGCCGAGCAGCACCTGGCCGTCGCGCTCCAGGTAGAGGTGGACGCCCACGATGTGCGGGACGCCGGCGCTGCCCGCCATGGGCCGGTCTGGCCCGAGGGCCTCGCGCTGGGGTGCCGCCTTGGTGCGGCCGGAGTGCTCCGCGTGCCGGCGTACGAGGTCCAAGGTGGAGGGGCTCAGCCGCAGGCGCTCCATGACGTCGGGGCGGAACCAGGCCAGCATCACGCCCTCGGTGAGCGGCAGGCCGGCCGGGTCGCCGTTCCACCGGGCGGTGAACACCTGCACCGGTACGGTCAGGCCGTCGGTGCCGGTGGCGAGCCCGACGGCGAACGGCTCCACGACGCCCGGCTCGAGCCCGGTCTCCTCCCGCAGTTCACGGCGGACGGTGTCTTCGAGGGAGGTGTCGCCCGGCTCGCGGCCTCCGCCGAGCAGCGCCCAGGCCCCGGGCTCCCAGATGCCGGGCAGGTCATCGCGCAGGTGCAGCAGGTAGCGGCCGTGCCCGTCGTGGATCAGCGCCGAGGCGTTGACCGGCTCGATACGGCCGTCGAGCCCGGAGGCACAGAGCTTCGCCCGCAGCCGCGGGGCCGTGACCTGGTCGAAGGCGACCCACTCCGGGGCCGAGACCTCCTCCTGCTGCACCATGACCTCGACATCCCGGTCCACCAGCTGGAAGACGAAGCGGAAGTCCCAGTGCTGGTGCGCGCCTTCGCCCTTGACCGGGTTGGCGTCGATGTCGAAGACGTCGATGTCGATGGGCAGGCTCCCGTAGGCGGCGGTGGCGCACAGGGCGCCGGGCGGGATGCCGACCTCCTCGTGGACCTCACGCAGCGCCGTCTCCAGCAGCGAGCGATCCCCTGCCTCGACGTGCCCGCCGGGTGCCAGCATCAGCCCGAAGGCGTTGTGGTGGACGAGCAGGACACGGCGGTCGTGGTCGACGACGACCGCGCTGCACGTGATGTGCCCCGGCATGGTCGAGCGGCTCGTGGGCTCGGCGGCTTCGTCCAGCAGCTTCAACAAGGGTGCCAGCAGGGGCGCTTCAGCTGGATACCGCTCCAGGTAGGCGGTGACGAGGGCGTGGATGTGCGAGCGGGCGGGTGGCAAGAGAACCACACAGGAGGGGAGAGGGCGGAGGGAAGGGGGCGGTGGCGCTCACGTGCGCGGGTCCGCTTCGGTGGCCGCGGCGGGCGGACGGTCACCTCGGGCGAGGGCGCAGTCGCCGGGGGAAGGCGCGGGGACGGGCATCGCGGTCAGGCGGCTGACCGGGGAGCGCCAGAGCACGACCACCGGCAGAACCAGCACCAGCGTCCCGACGGCCAGAGCGGTACGTGCCCCGTAAGCAGTGGCTACGGCGCCGCCGGCCATGGCGGCGAAGGGCTTGCTCCCGGAGACCAGCCAGGTCGACGTCTGCTGCGCCCGCGCCTGCAGAGGGGGCGGGCAGATCTGCTGCCGGACCGACCTCTGGGTTGTGCCCGCCACCGCTGCGGCAGCGAGCTGGAGTCCGCCCGCCGCGGCGAGGACGGCCAGCCAGCCGGGCCCGGGCCGGGCGAACAGCAGAGGCACGCCCGCCACTGGGCAGGTCGCGAATCCGGCGAGCAGGGTGGGGCCGGGGCCGAAGCGGGCCACGATCCGCGGAGCAGCCAGGGCGCCGACGAGCGCGCCCGCGCCGGAGACACCCATCACGATCCCCAGCCCGGTCGGACCCGCCTCCAGCGCGGTCAGCAGGTAGTACGCGAACAGCGCACCGGACACTCCGACACCCACACCGGTGAGGGTCAGCGCAAGGACGAGGTCCCTGACCAGCGGAGTCCGCGCCGTGTAGGCCACACCCTCCCCGATCTCACCGGCCAACCGCCGCCGGGGCCGCCCCTCGCCCGCTGCCGCTGCCGGCCGACCAGGCTCCGGAATCCGGGCCGCACACCATGCGGACACCAGATACTTTAGGGCGTCCAGCCAGAAGGCCTTCGCCGCGCCCACGGCAGCGACGACCGCGGTGCCGAGGTAGGTTCCGGCCGTGTCCGCTGCCCCGAACGCGGCACCCACCCGGGCGTTGGCCCGGTGCAGCAGGGCGGGCTGGACCAGCTCCGGGACGATCGCGATGGCCGCCGCCTGGTGCAGCACGGTGACCGCGCCCAGGATCAGCGCGACCGCGTACAGCACGGGCATCGACAGCACCCCGGTCAGCGCCGCCACGGGCACCACCGCGACGACGACAGCGCCCGCAAGGTCCGTTCCCACCAGCAGGGCCCGCTTGGCGTACCGGTCGACGATGCCGCCGGCCGGGAGGGCCAGGAGGAAGGTGGGCAGGTGGGCCAGGGAGGCGAGCAGAGCGGTCTGCCCGGCCGTCGCGTCCAGTTCGAGGACGGACAGGGCGGGCAGGGCCACCAGGTGCACCGACGTCCCGACCAGTCCGGCGGACTCCCCGCCGAGGTACAACCGGAACCCCGCCCCAAGGTCCGGAGCCTTCTCGCCGGCGGAAGGCCGCGGTCGCGGCAGCGTCACCACCGGCCGGCCTCCGTCGGCAGCCGGCCCGCAGGCAGCAGCTCGGGGGCGGCCGGGCCGGTGAGCAGGTCATCAGGAAGGGAGGTGCGGGCAATGAGCCGGAGTGCCTCCCCCCAGACCGCAACCTCCGGCCACCGCGCGCGGGCGGGGGCCGGCCCCGTCCCGGCACGTCCGGTCGCGGTCTGGGCCCGGCGGAAAAGGTGATGGCCGTCGACGAGCATCAGCGCAAGTCCGGCTCCGGGCACAGCCGGACGGGGCTCGGTCTGAGGGTTGGTGTGCGGTCGGGCCTCGTCGCGTCCCGCCGGGCGGACGTTCACCCCGATGTCCTGTTCCCGGGTCGCGGCGCCGGTCATGCGTGGTCCTGGGTGCGCAGAGTGTCGTGGTCGCCGGCCGACGGGGTGGGGATCGCGGCATCGAAGGCTGAGGCCTGGACGAGGTAGGCGTCGCGGAAGTCCCCTGTGCCCGTAGCCGGGTCCATCAGTTCCTCGAAGGTGCCCGACTCGGCGACCCGGCCGTCCTTCAGGACGTGGATCAGATCCGCATGGCGCACGGAATGCAGGCGGTGTGTGATGAGCACGATCGTCTGCCCGGTGGTCGCGGCCAGGGCCCTGATCTGGTCGAAGACCCTCTGCTCCGCGACCGCGTCCAGGGCGCTGGTGGGCTCGTCCACGATCAGGATCTCGGCCTGCCGGTACTTGGCCCGTGCGATGCCGATGCGTTGCCACTGCCCGCCGGAGATCTGGTGCCCGCCGCGGTAGCCGCGAGCCAGCAGCGTGCTGAGCCCGCGAGGCAGGCCGCCCAGGACCTCGTCGGCACCGGAGAAGCCTGAGGCCTCCTCGACCGCCCGGTCGTCGATGGCCTGACCGGGCTGTCCGATGCCGACGTTCACCCGGAACGTGAAAGGCCAGTGGTAGAAGTCCTGCGACATCAGCGCGACCCGGCCGAAGATCTGGTCGCGGTCGGCGGTACGGGCATCGACGTCGTCCCACCAGATCGTGCCGCTGCCCTCGTCCGGAAGGTAGAGGCCGGCGAGGAGCCTGACCAGGGTGGATTTGCCGGAGCCGTTCTCGCCCACCAGCGCGATGATCTTCCCCGTCGGGAACGCCAGGGACACCTCGTGCAGCGTGGGCTCGGGCGGGGTCTGGCCGCTGCCGGGGTACGTGAAGGTGACCTTCTCGAACCGGACTTCCCGCAGCCGCTCGGGCAGCGGGTCCCCACCCACCGGGATGGCCCGGGTCTTCGCCTCCCGGCACAGCCGCTCGAAGTCGGCGACGAACAGGGACTCCTGGTGGAGCTCGGTGACCTGGAGCACCAGGCTGTCGAGGCTGGCGGCGCCGGTGCGGATGGCCAGTACCGCTGTGCCGGCGACGGCGAGTTCCATCGCTCCGCCCCACAGCAGGGCGCCCAGGGCGCCGTAGGTGAGGAGGGTGGCGAGACCGCCGGCGCCGTCGGCTGCGAGCCCGATCCGGGCGGCGCGGTGGGCCAGCCGGGTCTGTTCGCGTTCGCTGGTCTCGGCCATGGTCCGGAAGTGCCCGAGCAGGAACGGTCCGACGCCGTGGACGCGGACCTCGGCGGCCGCTTCCTTCTGGGTCAGCAACTGGCCGAGCAGGTGCCCGGCGCGGGCGTGCTGGACGAAGGCGTGGAAGGAGATGTACCGCTGGCGGGAGATCATCAGCGAACTCCACGCGCTCGGCAGCGTCATCAGGACCAGGAGCGGCAGCAGCACCGGGTGCAGGACGGTGAGCACGCCGGCCGCTGCGATCAGCGACACTGCGGAGTTCAGGGTGTTGGTGCAGTAGCGGATCATGCGCCGGGCCGAGTCGGCGCCGTACCGGGCCGCGTCAAGCAGTCGATGGAACTCGTCGTCCTCGATCGCCGACAGCTCCGTACGGTGCACCAACCCGAGGTACTGCTCGGTGGCGACTCGCTGGACCTTGGGCTCCAAGGCCCCGGTGGCCGCCGTCGAGGCCGAGCGCAGGAGCGACCCGAGGAACGCCGTCACCGCCACGACCGCCAGCGCGGGCAGGGCCTGAGTCAGGCGCTCGTTGGTGCTGCCGGCCGCGAGGACGTGGCCGAGCACGCTGTTGACCGCGACCAGGCCGACCGCCTGCGCGACGCCCCGCCCGGCCTCGGAGGCCAGGACGACGCGCAGGGCCCGTGCGTCGGCGAGGTGGGCGAGCCGCAGGCCGGTCCCCGCCAGCCGGGGGAGCCGGCGGGCCATCGTCCAGAGCCCGAGCCCCAGCCAGGCGCCCTCATGCTGGTCCCAGCCGATGTCGTAGGCCAGCTCGCCGCCGAACAGGAGCCGCTCGGAGTCCGACACCCCCGCGGCTCCGGATCCGCTTGCCGAGTCCTTGCTCACGCCGCCCTCCCGGAAACCGGCGGTCGTGACCCGTGGCAGCAGGCAGATGAGGCGTCAACACGACTCCCACCCGCAGGGCGCAGGCCGGGGGCGGACCCGTCATGTTCGATTAAGGGGAGGGTGTCGAGATGCTTCGGCAGGAGATTCACGGGATCCTCCGGATGGGCGCACGACTGGTACTGGTGCTCTAAGAACGGCTCCGATGCGGGTGCGTCACGGCCGAATCGGAAGCAAAAGGGGAACGGATGTTCCTGTCCGACTGGGTGGGCTTGGTGCGCCTGCGTTCGTGGCGTTGAAACTCGCTCGAACAGGGCGTGTCACCCGGGCGGGGGATTGCCCGACCAAATGCGGACGCCGACCTTTCGGCCCGTGGCGACTCAGGGGGCCGACAGCTCGGCGGGGAGGCGGGCGGCGAGCCGGTAGGCGTCGGCGTGCTGGTGGGACAACTGGCGGGAGAGGTCGGGCAGTCCGGTGTCGCTGGCGACCAGGGCGGCCTGGTTCTACACGGCTGAGGCGAGCCCTGGCCGTGCGGGTCCATGAAGTCTTCCGAGGGGCGGGCCCGACGTGTGGTGCCCGCTGCCGGAGATGATCCGGTTCAGGGGCGTGTCGACGGTGAACTGGCCGGGACGCTCCTCCGGCCGGCGCCTGGAGCGTCGTGGCCGGCCTCGCGGCTGAGGTATGGGTGGTCCCAGATGCGGATCGTCTCAGCGACCTGAGCGGCGACCTCGTCGCTGCCGGGGCCGTGGTCGATGGCTGATGAGCTTTGGCAAGCCGGTCCACGGCGGTGCGACGGTGACCTTCGCGTCCGGCCGCAGCCAGTAGGCGATGCCGAGCGCGCCCACGGGGGCGCCGTCGCGCCGGACCGCGATCGCGGTCCGGCCGGCCTCCTCCGGTTCGGCAACGACTTGCCGATGTGCGGTCTCACGCCTCGGCCGACGGCGTACCACCGCTGTCGCGCTGCCGCCGGCGGTGTTTGCGCATGGACACCTGGGAGCCGCAGCCGGTGCTGCAGTACAGCCCTCCGCCATTGCGGGTGCGGTCGAAGAAGCCGAAATGGCAAGGGGGGTTCCGGCACGCCTTGATGCGCCCCCAGTCGCTGCTCTGCGCGAACGTCGTCACTGCGGCCAGTACGGTTCCGAAGACGCGCGGCACCCCCGTCTGCGGCGACGTCAGCTCTACGCCGCCGGCCGTGACCACCGTCGCCAGCGGGTAGAGCGAGCCCACACGTCGCAAGTGTCGCTCGGCCCGCAGCAGCGGCTCACCCAGGCTCTCCTCGTCGCCCGCGTGCGCGAGCAGCAGGGTCACCAGGGCGTCACGCAGTTCGCGCGCGACCGCGGCGTCGGCGTCGCTCACCACGGATTCGCCACCGAACTCCCCGTGCTCCGCCAGCCACGCCGCGAACGAGCCCCCATCCCCGAACAGCTCTCGGCGACCCGACCCGTCCGCGCGCGTGTTCACGAACGCGAGAACGGTCTCCACCGTGGGCGCGACGGTGCGGGGGTCGGCTTCGGGGGATCCGGCGGGCGTAGCGATCATTCCCCAACAGTACATCAGCAGCAGGCGCTCTAACCCGACTAGTAGGCAACCATCTAGTCGATCTCCCTTGACCTGTTGCGAGCTAACGCCTTACGGTCGCAACATGAACACGACATCAAACCATCAGGTCCACCTCCGCACATGGCTGATCACCGGCTCGACGTCCGGCATCGGCCGCGAACTGACGCTCCAGGCGCTGGAGAACGGCGACACCGTCGCGGCCCTCGCCCGCGACACCTCCCCTCTGGACGAACTGGCGCAGGCGCACGGTGAGCGCCTGCTCCTCATCCAGGCGGACGTACGTGACGAGCGAGCCGTCCGGGACGCGGTGGACGCCACGGTCGCGCGGTTCCGTCGTATCGACGTCGTGGCCAACAACGCGGGATACGGACTGTTCGGATCCGTCGAGGAGGCCTCCGACGCGCAGGCCCGTGCCGTGTTCGACACCAATGTCTTCGGGGTGCTCAACGTGCTCCGCGCGACGCTGCCGGTGCTCCGCGCCCAGCGGTCCGGGCACGTACTCCAGGGCTCGTCGGTCTACGGACAGTCCGCCCATCCCGGCGTGGGCCTGCTGGCCGCCACCAAGTACGCGGTTGAAGGGCTGTCCGACGCGCTCGCGGCCGAGGTCGCACCACTCGGCATCAAGGTCACGATCATCCAGCCCGGGATGACCGCGACCCCCTTCCTCGCCAACCTCGATGTCGCGGACGGTCTGGCCGACTACGACCAGACCGTCCGCGAGGTCCAGAAGGGCATCGGCGAGCTGCCGCCGTCCGCGTTCTCCGCCGCCGCACGGATCGCCGAAGGCATCCGGAACGCGGTGGACAGCCCCAACCCGCCGCTGCGCCTGGCTCTCGGTGCCTCCAGCGCGACGGCCATGCGCCCCGCCCTGGAGGCACGGATCGCAGAGCTGGACAGCTGGCAGCACGCGACCGAAGCCGTCGACAGGTAGTACGGGCAGGTCCGGGGGCGAGGCCAGCGGCCGACGGCTTCGGCCCCGGGCCCCTGTAGGACCATCACGCCCCCACCCGCCCCCGGCGTGCCCTCCGTAGGTCGAAGACATTCGCAGCTCGGTGAGCTCGATCGAACTTCCGGACGGGAGGGCTATGTGGCTCAGCGACATGCCGCCATGCGCTCGAGGGGTGGGTGCGGCGTCGTTCCACGCCGCAGGCGTGGGCTCTTCGGTGCCGGATCATCCTTGCCTGCGCCGAAGGCGCTTTCAACAAGGACGTCGCGGCTCAGCTGGGTTCGACTCCCCATGTGGTGGGCCGCTGGCGGGCAAGGTTTGTCGAGCATCGGATCGCCGGCCTGGGCGACATGCCACGTTCGGGTGGCCCCCGGTCGGTCACGGACGAGCAGGTGGCCGCACTGGTCGACACGGTCGATGGCGAAGGAGACAGGCCTGTCGCAGTCGACGGTCTCGCGGATCTGGCGGGCCTTCGGCCTGCAGCCTCACCGCTCGGAGACTTTCAAGCTGTCCACCGACCCGTACTTCATCGACAAGGTCCACGACGTCGTCGGGCTCTACCTGGACCCGCCCGAGCGGGCACTGGTCTTCTGCGTGGACGAGAAGTCGCAGATCCAGGCCCTGGACCGCTCGCAGCCCGTCCTGCCGATGATGCCCGGTGTCCCGCAAAGGGTCACGCACGACTATGTCCGCGCC
>NZ_MQUR01000040.1 GCF_001953875.1 Streptomyces amritsarensis | reverse complement strand
TCCCCGGCGGGGCCGGGTGCGGGCCCGCCGGGGACGCGCCGGTGGCCGCCGGGGCGCCGGCGCACGGCACAAAAGACGGCACCGGCCCGAGGGGCCGGCGGCCGCAGACACGGATGGGGAGTCCAGTCGCATGAACCAGATACCGCTCGTCGACCTGAAGGCGGCGCACGCCGAGGTCGCCGAGGAGTTAAAGGCCGGATTCGACCGTGTGCTGGCCGGCACGGCCTTCATCGGCGGGGCGGAGGTCGAGTCCTTCGAGCGCGAGTACGCCGACTTCGCCGGGGTCCGGCACTGCGTGGGCGTCGCCAACGGCACGGACGCCCTCGAACTGGCCCTGCGGGCGAGCGGGGTCGGCGTCGGCGACGAGGTGGTGCTGCCCGCGAACACCTTCATCGCCACCGCGGGCGCCGTCGCCCGGATCGGCGCCCGCCCGGTGCTGGTCGACTGCCTTCCCGACACCCTGCTGATGGACCCGCAGGCCGCGCTGGACGCGGTCGGGAAGGCCACCCGCGCGGTGGTGCCCGTCCACCTGTACGGGCAGTGCGCGGCCGCCGCGGAGCTGGCGCAGCGGCTCCCGTCGCACGTGAAGGTCGTCGAGGACGCGGCGCAGAGCCAGGGCGCGACCCGTGCGGGCCGCTCCCCCGGCAGCGGGACGATCGCGGCGACCAGCTTCTACCCGGGCAAGAACCTCGGGGCCTACGGGGACGCCGGCGCGGTGGTGACCGACGACCGGGAGCGCGCCGACCTCGTACGGGCCATCGCCAACCACGGCGGCGTCGCCAAGTACCGCCACGACGTGGCCGGGTTCAACAGCCGGCTGGACGGTCTGCAGGCCGTGGTCCTGCGGGCGAAGCTGGCCCGCCTGGCGGAGGGGAACGCGGCCCGCCGGACCGCCGCCGCCCGCTACGACGAGCTGCTCGGCGATCTGGCCGCGGCGGGCCGCGTCACGCTGCCGGCCACGGCGGAGGGCAACGTCCACGTCTGGCACCTGTACGTCGTACGGATCTGCGGAGCGGACCGCGACACCGTCGTCGGCAAGCTCAACGCGGAGGGGATCGGCGCGGGCGTGCACTATCCGGCCCCGGTCCACCTCACCGGGGCCTTCGGCCACCTCGGCCACGGTCGCGGGGACTTCCCGCACGCGGAGCAGGCGGCGGACCGCATGCTCTCCCTCCCCCTCTTCCCGCAGATCACCGCCGCCCAGCAGCAGCGGGTCGTGGAAGCGTTCTCCGACGCCCTGCGCTGATGCGCGCCGGCGTGACACCGATGAGGTCCACATGAAAAGACGGACAAGGTCGCTGCGCTACGGTCTGTTCACCGTGGCGGCGACCCTGATGGCCACGGTCCTTCCCCCGGCCGCGGTGGCCGGCGCGGCCGACCCCTGCGGCCCGACGACGAACGCGGTCGTCTGCGAGAACTCCAAGCCGGGCACCCCCATGGGGGAGTGGTTCGCGCCGAGTGCGTACGGCGACATCAAGGGCTTCCCGACCCAGGAGAGCGTCCAGGCCGGCGACACCCTGCAGTTCAAGATCCAGTCGCCGACGCCGTACAAGGTGTCGGTGTACCGCCTCGGCCACTACGGGGGCGCCGGGGCCCGCCTGATGTCGACCGCGGCCCAGGCCGCCCAGACCTACCCGGCGAACGTCGCACCCGGCGGGAACCCGGCCGCCTGCACCACCAAGGCGTCCACCGGCCTGGTCGACTGCGGCAACTGGCCCACCACCGCGACGTGGACCGTGCCGGCCGACGCCGTGTCGGGCCTCTACGTCGCCAACTTCGACCAGGCGGACGGCAACGGCGTGATGCCCTACCCGTTCGTGGTCCGCAAGGACTCCAGCACCTCCGACATCGTCGTGCAGACCAGCGACCAGACCTGGCAGGCGTACAACAACTACGGCGGCCAGGACCTCTACGACGGCGGCGGCCCGGCGCCCGACGGACGGGCGTACGAGGTCAGTTACAACCGGCCCATGGACATCGGCGGGGACAACGGGATCTACGGCTCCGAGTTCCAGATGGTCGCCTGGCTGGAGCGCAACGGCTACGACGTGAGCTACATGTCCGGGATCGACATGTCGGTGCGCGGTGCGACGCTGTTGCAGAACCACAAGGTGTTCATGTCCTCGGGGCACGACGAGTACTGGACCCAGGACCAGTTCACCAACGCCCTGAACGCGCGCCGAGCCGGACAGCACCAGACGTACTTCGCCGGCAACGAGATCTTCTGGAAGACCCGGCTCGCCCCGAGCATCGACGGGACGAACACCGCCAACAGGACGCTGGTCTCGTACAAGGAGACCAAGCTGTCCTTCCCGCAGCCGAACGGCATCCCCGACCCGAGCGGGATCTGGACGGGCACCTTCATGGACCCGGCCAGCGCCACGGGCGGGCGGCCCTTCCAGCCGCAGAACCAGCTGACCGGTTCGATGTTCAGCGTCAACGGCTACCGCAGCGACGCGATCACCGTGCCGGGCACCTTCGCCAAGCAGCGGCTGTGGCGCAACACCTCCGTCGCGAACCTGACCCCCTCGCAGACCGCCACGTTCCCGCAGGGGACGCTCGGCTACGAGTGGGACAGCGACGTGGAGAACGCCAGCCGGCCGCCCGGGCAGATCCAGATGTCGTCCACGACGGTCGACATCGACGACGGCAAGCTCCTGAAGGACTACGGCAACGTCTACGGCAACGGCACCGCCACCCACAGCCTGGTGGCCTTCCGCGACCAGACCTCGAACGCGCTGGTGTTCGGCGCGGGCACGGTGCAGTGGTCCTGGGGCCTGACCAACATGCCCACCTCCAACCCGGACGACACCGTGGTCACGGCCGACAAGCGGATGCAGCAGGCCACCGTGAACGTCTTCGCCGACATGGGCGTGCAGCCCAAGTCCCTGCAGAGCGACCTGGTCGCCTCGACCGCCTCCACGGACACCACGGGCCCCGGCATCACCGTCTCCAGCCCGGCGGCGAACGCCACCGTCCCGGCCCTGCGGCCGGTGACCGTCACCGGTACGGCGACCGACACCGGCGGCGGCGTGGTGGCCCGGGTCGAGGTGTCCACCGACGGCGGGACCACCTGGAAGGCGGCCACGGGCCTGGCCGGCTGGAGCTACACGTGGACGCCCACCGCTCCGGGCCCCGTGCAGATCAAGGTGCGCGCGGTCGACGACAGCGTCAACATCGGCGTGACCACCACGGTCGCGCTGACCGTCGGCCCCCAGCAGTGCCCGTGCACCGTGTGGCCCGCCGCGGCCGTGCCGGGCACCGTCAACGCCGGTGACGGCAGCGCCGTCGAGCTCGGCGTGAAGATCCGCGCCTCGGTGCCCGGCTCCATCACCGGCGTCCGGTTCTACAAGTCGCCCGCCAACACCGGGACGCACACCGGCAGCCTGTGGAGCAGCACCGGCCAGCGCCTGGCCACCGGCACCTTCACCAACGAGACCGCGTCCGGCTGGCAGCAGCTGAACTTCTCCAGCCCGGTGCCGATCAAGCCCAACACCACCTACATCGCCTCCTACTTCGCACCGAACGGCGGCTACTCCTTCGACAACACCTTCGCCTCCGGCGACGCCGGCCTGGCCCCGCTCACCGCGCTGAAGAGCGGGACCGACGGCGGCAACGGCGTCTACCGCTACAGCGGGACGGGCGGCTTCCCGAACAAGGCCTCGTCCGGCAGCAACTACTGGGTGGACGCGGTCCTGGACACCTCGGGCGCCAGCACGACCCCGCCCACCGTCACCGGGACCTCGCCGCAGTCCGCCGCGACCGGCACCCAGATCACGGCGGCGGTGACGGCCACCTTCAGCACGGCCGTCGACGCCGACACGCTCACCTTCACCGTGAAGGACGCGGGCGGTGCCACCGTCCCGGGCGCCAAGGTCCTCGGCGCGTCGAACAGCGCCACCTTCACCCCGTCCTCCGAACTGGCCCTGAACACCACGTACACGGCTTCCGTCCAGGCGTCCGACCTGTGGGGCAATGCCATGACCGCGCCGGTCACGTGGAACTTCACGACCAGTGCGAGCCCGCCGGCCGTGAACTGCCCCTGCACCCTGTGGAGCGGCAGCGCCACCCCGAGCACCGCCAGCATGGGCTCCGACACCAACTCGGTGGAGCTGGGCACCCGCTTCCAGTCGGCGGTGAACGGCTACATCACCGGTGTCACCTTCTACAAGGGCCCCGGCAACACGGGCACCCACACGGGCAGCCTGTGGTCCGCCTCCGGCACCCTGCTGGCCACCGGCACCTTCGGCAGCGAGACCCTGACCGGCTGGCAGCAGTTGCAGTTCGCGACGCCCGTGCCGATCACGGCGGGGACCACGTACGTGGCCTCCTACCACGCCCCGAACGGCAACTACGCCGTGGACGGCGGCTACTTCAGCGGCGCCCACCGCTCCTACCCGCTGGTGGCCCCGGCCGACGCACCGGGCAGCGCCAACGGGCTCTACAAGTACGGCTCCGCGACGGCGTTCCCGTCGAACACCTTCGGATCCGTGAACTACTGGGTCGGGCCGATCTTCACCACGACCCCGCCGAACACGCTCCAGTCCTCGGACGGGTCCACGGAGGTGTCCGGCCAGTGAGCACCGTCAGCGTGGTGATCCCCTGCTACAAGTACGGCCACTTCCTGGCCGACTGCGTCAGAAGCGCCCTGGACGAGCAGGAGGGCGTGGACGTCCGGGTGCTGATCATCGACGACGCCTCGCCCGACGACTCCGCGGAGGTGGCGCGCGCGCTGGCGGCGGCCGACCCCCGGATCGAGGTGCGGGTCCACGAGCGCAACCAGGGCCACATCGCGACCTACAACGAAGGGCTGCTGGAGTGGGCCGACGGGGACTACGTCGCCCTGCTCTCGGCCGACGACCGGCTGGTGCCGGGGGCCCTGGTCCGCGCCGCCGCCCTGCTCGACGCCCACCCGGAGGCCGGCTTCGCCTACGGCAGGCCGCTGCGCTTCCAGCACGGCGGTCCGCTGCCGCCGGCCCGTACCCGGTCAACCGGTTCGGTGGTCTACCCGGGGCGGTGGTGGCTGGACCGGCGGTTCCGGGAGGGCACCGGCTGCATCACCTCGCCCGAGGTGGTCGTCCGTACCGGCCTCCAGCGCAAGGTCGGCGGCTACGATCCGGAGCTGCCGCACGCCGGTGACATCGAGATGTGGATGCGGCTCGCGGCGCACGCCGACGTGGGCTACGTCCAGGGGGCCGACCAGGCCTTCTACCGCGTCCACGGGGCCAACATGTCCACGACGGACTTCGGCGGGCAGCTCGACGACCTGCGCCAGCGCCTGATCGCCTTCGACTCGGTGCTCGCCAAGTGCGGCGGCCTCCTCCCGGACTCCGACGGGCTGGCGGTGGCGGCGCGCACCCGGCTCGCCCGGTACGCGCTGCGGCGCGCCTACCGGGCGTACGACCGGGGCCGCACCGCGGTGGTGCCGGTCGACGAGCTCGTGGCGTTCGCGGCCGAGTGCCTGCCCGACGGCTACACGTCGCTGGCCGAGTACCGGGCGCTGCGGCTGCGCCGGCGGATCGGTCCGCGCGTGATGCCCTACCTTCAGCCGCTGGTGCTGTCGGCGGTCGCCGACCGGGGCCGCGAGTGGCTGTGGTGGCGGTCCTGGAAGCGCCGAGGGATCTGATGCCCCGTCTCCCCCGGTTCCACCGGCGGGTCCTCGGGACCGGCGGCGGCGCTCTCGCGCCGGCGCCGGTCCCGGCGTGTCAGGAGCCGGTCGGTCCACAGTGTCGCGGCGACGCCGCAGACCACCGCCAGCAGGGCCGCTCCGGCCAGGGACCGCGTCCGGTCGCCGGTCCGCGCGACCGCGTGGGGCTGCACCAGCAGGTGCACGCTCATCCGTGCCGCGTCCGGGATGCCCTGCTGCGTCTGGAGTTCGGTCAGGTGCCGGGTGTAGACCTCGATGATCTTCCGTACGGACGCGTCGGCCACGTCGGGGTCGGAGTGCTCCACCTGGATCTGGAGCGAGGGGATCAGGTGGCGCGGGGTGACGCTGGTGCCGCTGTTGCGGGGCGTCATGCGGTAGGCGCCGCCGACCCCCGCCGCCTTGAGCTCGGCCGCTCCCGCGGGCGAGTCCAGCTGCTGCACGACGGCGTAGGAGACGGCGGCGAGCGGCGGCTGGAGGTTGGCGAGCTGGTTCGGCTGCCTGCTGGTCACCGGCGGCTTGAGCACGACGATCGCGGAGCTGAGATGGGCCGGTTCGGGCCGCAGCACCGCCGCGGCTCCGGCGGCCGCGAGCAGCGCCGCCACGACCAGGACGTACCAGCGCCGACGCAGCGCGCGGACCAACTCACCAGGCGACACGGGGATCCTTTCCTTCATGTCCGATCTTTGCAGGACCCGGGTAGGTCCGCCATCAAATCCGTTACCCGGCAGGGGTGTTCGTGAGCATTCGTGAATTGGTCGCGGTGCTGCGCCGGCGCTGGTACGTGATCGTGCCGGCGATCGTGCTCAGCCTGCTGGCGGCGCTCCACCTGTACCGGTCGGTGCCGGTGGCGTACCAGTCGCAGAGTTCGGTGGCGCTGCTGGACTCCTCGGCCGCCGCCAAGCTGCCGCCCGCCTTCGGCAACCCGATCTCCAACGCGGGCGGCGCCCTGGTGGTGACCGCGGACGTGCTGATCAGGACGCTGTCGGGGGCCGACGCCGCCCGTGAGCTGCACAGCCTGGGCGTGAGCGATCCCTATACCGTCGGGTTCGCCGCGAACACCTCGGGCCCGCTGCTGACCATGACGGTCACGGGCACCGACCGGGAGAAGGTGCTCGAGGAGACCAACATCCTGACCGGCTTCGCCGGGGAGCAGCTCAACGCGCTCCAGGCGGCCGCCAAGGTGCAGCCCGCGTACATGGTGCAGACCGCGCCGGTGGTGCTGCCGCAGACCCCGGTGCCGCAGCTCAAGAGCCGCTACCAGCAGGTGCTGGCGGTCCTCATCGTCGGTGTCGGCAGCGGGTTCACCCTCTCCTTCGTGGCGGACGCGCTGTCGGCCGCCCGGCGGAGCAGGCGGGAGAGTCCGGCAGAGGTCTCCGGCGGGCCGGGCCGGGCCGGCCGGCGCAGGTCCCGGGGCCGCCATGTGGACGCGACCGCGCTGCTCACCGGGTATCTGGCGCTGGCCTTCTTCATCCCGTCGAACCTGACGCTGCCGGGCCTGGGCGGGGTGGGGACCCCGGCCAACGTGTTCGCCCTGCTGGCCCTGTTCTGGTATCTGGCGACCTGGCTCGCGGGCCGGATCCGGCCGGCGCCGGGCACCCGGCTGCCCCGGGTGGCGATGTGGCTGCTGGCCGTCTCGGTGCTGGCGTCCTACATCGCGAACGCGAGCCGCGGGAGCGTGCGCAAGGAGCTCCTCGGCGCCGACCGCGGCCTGATCGCCCTGCTGGTGTGGGTGTCGCTGGTGGTGCTGGTCTCCGCCGGGATCCAGGACCGGGCGCGCCTGGACGTGCTGCTGCGCCGGGCCGTGGTGATGGGTTCGGTCGTGGCGGCCCTGGGGTTCTACGACTTCTTCACCGCGACCAACATCGCCGACAGCATCAGCATCCCGGGGCTGTCGTCGAGCGTCCCGCAGATCACGACCCTGGACCGCGGGGCGTTCACCCGGCCCCGGTCGACGACGGCGCAGCCGCTGGAGTTCGGCGGGATGCTGGCGCTGCTGCTGCCCTTCGCCGTGCAGCAGGCCTTCGATCCGGCACGGCGCCATCTGAGGGCCTGGCGCCGGTGGGCCCCGGTGGCGCTGATGGGCGGGGCGCTGCCGCTGACGGTGTCGCGCACCTCGATCATCGGGGCGCTGATCGTGATCCTGGTGATGGTGCCCCGCTGGAAGCCGCAGCGGCGGTGGACCGCGATCGGTGTGCTGGTGGGGGCGGTGGCCTGCTTCAAGGTGATCATCCCCGGGCTGATCGGCACCATCACGGCCCTGTTCGCGTCCTTCCTGTCGAACTCCGACAGCAGTACCCAGGCGCGTACGGTCAAGTACAGCGCGATCGTGCCCTACCTGGACGAGCGGCCGCTGTTCGGGCGGGGCCTGGGCACGTTCATCCCCGAGCTCTACTTCTTCACCGACAACCAGTACATGCTGACCCTCGCCGAGACGGGGTTGCTGGGGCTGTTCGCGCTCCTGTTCCTCTTCCTCACCGGCATCCACCAGGGCGGGGCGATCCGCCGGCTGGCGGTGGGCGAGTCCGACCGGGAGCTGGGGCAGGCGTTCTTCGCGTCCGCGCTCGTCGCCCTGGTCGTCAGCGCCACCTTCGACGCACTCAGCTTCCCGATGTTCGCCGGGATGTTCTTCCTGACGATCGCCGCCGGAGGCAGTTACCTCGGCTTCATCCGGCGCGCGGCGCCGAAGCCCCGATCCGTGGAGTTCCCATGTCTTCCCGCCGATCAGCATCCCCCCACTCCCTCTCGGGCGCCGGCTCCGGTCCGGTAGCGGTCCTCGTCGTCACCTGGAACAGCGCGGAGGTCCTGCCGGAGTTCCTTGCCTCGCTGCCGGAGGGCATGGCCGGGCTCGACTGGCGCCTCGTCGTCGCGGACAACGACTCCGCCGACGACACGGTGGAGGTGGTCCGCACCCTGGCGCCGGGCGCGACGGTTGTCCGGACCGGCCGCAACGCCGGGTACGCGGCGGGGGTGAACGCCGCGCTGGCGGCCGCCGCGGGGTGGGAGGGCGGCTTCCGGGCGGCCCTGGTGTGCAATCCGGACGTGCGGATGCGGCGCGGCTGCGCCGCGCTGCTCGTGGACGCGCTGGGCGAGGCGCAGCCCGGTGGGGGGCGGGTCGGGATCAGCGTTCCGCTGCTGTACGAGGAGGACGGCCGGACGCTGCTGCACTCGCTGCGCCGGGAGTCCAGCGTGACCCGTGCGCTGGGCGAGGCGGTGATCGGCAACCGCCGGGCGGGCCGCTTCCCGCGCTGGAGCGAGCTGGTCACCGACCCGGCCGCGTACGAGCGGGAGACGGTGGCGGACTGGGCGACGGGGGCGCTGATGGCGCTGTCCGGGGAGTGCCTGGCGGCGTGCGGGCCGTGGGACGAGTCGTTCTTCCTGTACTCGGAGGAGACCGAGTACTGTCTGCGGGCCCGGGACCTCGGCTTCGTGACCCGGCTGGAGCCCTCGGCGTCCGCCACCCACCTCGGCGGGGACTCGCAGGTGTCGCCGCGGCTGTGGACCCTGCTGACGGTCAACCGGGTCCGCCTGTTCCGGCGCCGTCACGGCCTGGCGGCCACCACCGCCTTCCGGGCGGCCGTGCTGCTGCGGGAGTCCTCGCGGGCCGCCCTGGGCCGCCCTGCGAGCCTGGCGGCGGCGCGGGCCCTGGCCGGGGGTTCGGCGCCGCAGGGTGCCCCGTAGCGTGGTGTCACGGATACGGCTCGGCCGGTGTCCTGTGACCGTACCCGTGGAATGGGAGGAGACATCATGAGCGAGGACGGCACCGACGCGGCGACCGAGACCTTCGTCGCCCACCGCAATCTGCTGTTCACCGTGGCCTACGAGATGCTCGGATCGGCGGCCGACGCGGAGGACGTCCTGCAGGAGACCTGGCTGCGCTGGGTGGAGGTCGATCTGGGGCAGGTGCGCGACCGGCGTGCGTACCTGGTCCGGATCACGACCCGGCAGGCGCTGAACCGGCTGCGGGCGATGAGCCGCCGCAAGGAGGCGTACGTCGGTTCCTGGCTGCCCGAGCCGCTGCTCACCGCGCCGGACGTGGCCGAGGACGCGGAGCTCGCCGAGAGCGTGTCGATGGCTCTGATGCTCGTCCTGGAGACGCTGTCGCCGACCGAGCGCGCCGTCTTCGTGCTGCGGGAGGTCTTCGACGTCGGCTACGAGGAGATAGCGGCCGCGGTCGGCAAGAGCTCGGCGGCCGTCCGGCAGATCGCCCATCGCGCCCGCAAGCACGTCGACGCGCGGCGGCCCCGGCAGGCGGTCTCGGCCGCCCAGACGCGGGCGGCACTGGAGTCCTTCCGGGGTGCGTTGGAGTCCGGCGACCCGCAGGCCCTCCTCGCCGTGCTCGCCCCGGACGTGGTCCTGGTGGCGGACGGCGGCGGCATCAAGCAGGCGGCGCTGCGGCCGATCGCCGGTGCCGAGAAGGTGGTCCGCTTCATGGTGGGCAGGATCGGCGGGAACACCAGGCGGAACCTTCCGATGTCCCTCGTGCCGACGGTGGTCAACGGCAGCCCGGCCATGGCCGTGCATCTGGGCGGGGAGCTCGACGGGATCATGACGGTCCGGGTCGAGGACTCCCGTATCGCCGGCCTCTACTACGTCCGCAACCCGGAGAAGCTGGCCCGCATCGCGTCGGAGATCCCGCTGGCGCTGCGGTGAGCGCTGCCCCGGCCCTTCCTCACTCGCCGTCCCACGCGGTGTAGAAGCTGCCGGGGTTGACCAGGTAGCGGACGGTGGGGCGGGGCAGGTGGCGTACCCGGTGGCGGCGGGCGTAGCGGCGGATGAGCTCCCAGTCCTCGCGGGGCAGTACCTCGGGGGTGCGGCGCAGCCGGCTGAAGTGCAGGGCCCGGCTGCGGCGCGCCACGAAGGCGTTGGTGTCGAGGAAGGCCTCGTGGGCGGCGCGGCGGCGGTCGAAGGGCACCGACAGGACGTCGCGTTCGGTGCCGTCGGGCAGCACCCTGCGCAGTGCGGTGTAGACGGCGTCGGGTCCGCCGGGCGTGTCCAGTGCGGCGAGGGCCTGCTCCAGGTGGTCGGGCTCCCACAGGTTGTCATCGTCGAGGAACGCCACGTACCGGGAGCGGGTGAGCCGGATGCCGACGTTGCGGACGACTCCGGCGGTGGCCGTGTTGCGGGCGAGGGAGACGGCGAACAGGCGCGGGTCACAGGGCAGTTCGGGCAGGCCGGCCCCGTCGTCGACGACGATGACCACCTGGTCGGCGACGGTCTGCGCGAGGGCGGAGCGGACCGCCGCGCGCAGTGCGTCGGGGCGGCGGTGGGTGGCGATCACGGTGGCGACCCGGGCGTACGGCGGCCGGCCTAGGAGGGTGGCGAGGCGGCTGGTCTCGGCGTCCTCGAAGCGCCGCAGCCGTACGGCGGTGGGCAGGAGCAGGAGTTTGTTGCGGGCCTCGAAGAGCACGAGCCAGCCGAAGGCCCGCTTGAGCAGTTCCCAGGGGGCCCGGGCGATACGGCGCATGGCGCACTCTCCGTCGTGGGGTGTGGGTGTCAGGAGGCTGGTTCCACGGGGCGGCCGTCGGACATGCGGTTGTCCTTCCACACGTTGCCGGCGCCGCCCGCGTTCCAGGCGGTGACCGGGCCGTAGGCGCCGGAGGCCGGATGGTACTGGGTGGAGAAGACGTTGCCGGTGACCTGGATCCCGGTGGCGCCCGGGCCGCCGCCGTAGAGCGCGTAGGCGCCGCCGGCCAGCCAGTTGTCCTCGACGACGACGGAGGAGACGACCCCGGTGTCGGCGAACAGTCCGACGGCGGCGGTGGCGCCCTTGTCCACGGGCGTGGAGTTGAGCAGGGTGTTGTGCCGGATCGTCAGCCGGCCCTTGTTTCCGCCGCCGCTGATGACGGCGTCGATGTGCTGCCATTCGCCGCCCTGGTTGCGGAAGGCGACGAGGTCGTGGACGTAGTTGTCGTGCAGGTTGCCCTGCCCCATGGAGAGTGCGTTGCCGAACACCGAGATGTCGCACCAGCCGACCTCGATGGAGCTGCCGCCCATGTTCGAGACGGCGTAGTTGACCCCTCCGTTGTCGGGGCCCTTGCCCGGTACGGCGGTGATGGTGGTGTGCAGGACCTTGAGCCCGCTGAAGCCGGGACGCAGGTTGACCCCCCACCAGTTGGTGGAGGTGATCCTGCTGTCGATGATCGTGACGTCGTTGGCGTAGATGTCGAGCGAGCCGCGGATGTCCCAGCCCTTGATGACCGTGCCGTCCTTCTTGACGGACATGTTGCCGGTGTCGTGCCGTTCGAGGGCGATCCGCGGTCCGGTGCTGTTCGCGTCGGGATATCCGCAGGCCCCGGGCGAGGTGCAGGCTGAGGCGGAGGGCGATGGTCCGCCGGTGCCCGGCGGGGCCGGCGGGGAGGGGGAGGCCGACGGGCTCGGCGCGGCGGTGGTGGGGGCGGGTGCCGCCGTCCCTGGGAGGGTGGCCGAAGGCGTCGCGGAGGGCGCGGCCTTCGGATCGCCGACCCCGGTGCGATCGGCGTCGTACAGGACGAGGACGACGACCAGCACCACCGCGGCGAGCAGCCACGCCCCCAGGCGCCTTCGGTTCCGTAACATGGCGGGTCGCCTATCCTCGGAGCGTCTTTCGGGCGGGCAGGAGGCACACGGCGTAGGCCAGGGTGCCGGCGGCCGCGGTCGCGAGGAGCGCGGGCAGGGAGTCGCCGAGGTACCGCTCCAGTACGAGCAGTATTGCGGCCATCACGGTTCCGCCGAGCAGCGGCCAGGCGCAGGCCCGGGCCACCGTGGCCAGGGGGATGCCGCCGCGGTGCAGGGCGAGGAGGAACACCGGGACCACGACGGCGCCGGCGATCACGACATGGCCCTGGGCCACGCCGACGATGCCGCCGCCGCGGGCGCCGATGACGAGGGCCGGGATCAGGAGGACGAGCCACAGCCCCTGGACCGCGATGAGCGAGCGGCGTCGGCCGATCGCGACCAGGCAGTCGTAGGCGAGTTCGCAGCCGATGCGGACCAGGCCCAGGGCCATCAGCCACGGCAGGGCGCCGGCGGCGGGCAGCCAGCGTGCGCCGTAGACGAGTTCGATGACGGGTGCGGCGAGGGCGGCGAGGAGGACGCAGAGCGGGACGGTGGCCGCGGTCACCACGCCGAGGGCGCGGGAGAATCCGGCGGCCAGCGCCTGTGGCGAGTCGGCCAGCCGGGAGAAGCCGGCGAAGGAGACGCGGCGGGCGGCTTCGGAGATGATGCGGACGGGCCACCCGGAGATGTTGAAGGCGAGCACGTAGAAGCCGAGGGCGAGGGGGTCGAGGGTGGAGCCCACGACCATGGTGTCCACGTTGACCACGCCGAGGGCGAGCATGCTGGCGCCGGCGAGCGGGAGGCCGAACTTCAGCAGGGCGCGGGCCTGTTCGCGGTCCCAGCCGAACCTGAGGGTGCCGGGGGCGGCGAGGCAGCAGCCGATGAGGGCGGCCACGTTGCCGACGACGGATCCCCAGGCGAAGCTCATCGCGCCCCAGCCCTGGACGGCCAGGAACAGGGTCACGGCGGTGCTGAGGACGAAGTTGAGCGCGTCGACGGCCATCCGCCGGCCCTGCGCGAACTCCCGGGTGAGGAAGCCGGCCGGCACCTGCGACAGTCCGTCGAGGACCACGCACAGGCACATGACCCGCAGGACCCCGGAGGCTTCGGGTGAGCCGAGCACATCGGCGACGGCCGGGGCGGTCGCGAAGAGCACGGCGTACAGCAGGCAGCTGGAGACCGCGCTCAGGGTGAGGACGGTGGGGGCGAAGCGGCGCGGGTCGCCCTCCCAGCGGACGATGGCGAGGGAGACTCCGAGCTCGTTCGCGGAGAGCAGGACGAGCAGGACGGTCTGGGCGATGCCGTACACGCCCCAGGCTTCGGGCCCGAGGAAGTAGCGGGCGAGGATGATGCCGGTGGCGAAGTTGCCGAGGCGCATCACCACCGTGTTGATCAGGCTCCACCTGGCCGCGGATCCGACCTTGCGCCCCAGGGAGGGCGGCGCGGCGGGGGCGGTCTGCGTGCCTGTGCCGGTGTCGGTCACGTCGGCCCCGCCCCGCCCGGGCCGACCGTGCGCAGGGCCATGGTCTCGTCGGTCGCGGCCAGCGTCGCGGCGGTGGCCGCGGTCGCGGGCGTCCCGGCGGGGTCCGGGAGGTTCTTCGCTCGCGGGGTGCGCCTGCGGGCCTCCACGAAGAAGACGGCGACCAGGCTGAGGACGAGGCCCAGCGCGCCCACCATGACGATGTACTGGATGCGGGTCTTGGTCTGTGCCTCCGGCTTCTGCGGGGGCACGATCGTCGCCATCCGGATCATGGCCTCGGGAGCCACGGACTGCTGGCTCTGGAACTCCTTGAGCCGCTTTTCGGCGTAGCCGGCGAGGAGTTCGTCGGACTTCAGGACGGCCGCCGGGTCGGTGCCCGTGACGGTCAGCCACATGAAGGGGCCCTGGGCGTTGTCGGCGATCTTCACTTCGTGCGTGCCGGTGACGCCGAGGGCCTTGAGGTCGGCCTTGGCCCCGTCCGAGTTGAGGTTGCGGGCGAGGCCGTCGGCCATGCCGGTGAGCGAGGCCTGCGTGCTGAGGAAGGGGTTCCCGTCGAAGGCCTCGGTGGCCTTCGACGAGTTGAGCAGTGTGACGGTGCTCTGCGACTGGTACTCCACCGGGATCAGCAGGTGCACGGCGGTGGTGAGTGCCGCCGTCAGCAGCAGCCCGGGCAGCAGCACGTACCAGCGCCTGCGCATGACCCGCCCTATCTCGGCGAGATCCATGGTCTTCCCCCTTGTTGCGGATGTTTCCGGTTACTGCGGTCCGTGCCCGGCGGCCGGCACGAGGTCGGTGGGTCTGGGCCGGGTGCGGGCGGTGCCGCCGTCGAGGAGGACGGCGGCGATGCGCTCGCCGGCGCGGCCGTCCCACAGTGCGGGGCAGCGCGGCGCGGGCGGCTCGTGGAGCACCTTGTCGACGGTGGCGACGATCCGGTCCGGGTCCGTGCCGGCCAGGACGTTGGTGCCCTCGTCCACGGTGATGGGGCGCTCGGTGTTCTCCCGCAGGGTCACGCAGGGCACGCCCAGGGCGGTGGTCTCCTCCTGGACGCCGCCGGAGTCGGTGAGGACCACGCGGGCGGAGTCCTGCAGCGCGATGAAGTCGAGGTACCCGGCGGCCGGTACGAGCCGGATGCCGTCGGGGACGCCCAGGTCGGCCAGCCGCTCGGCGGCCCGCGGGTGCACGGGCAGCAGCAGCGGGCAGCGGCCGGCGATCTCGCCGAGGGCCTTGAGCAGGCCGCGCAGCGCCGCGGGGTCGTCCACGTTGGCCGGCCGGTGCAGGGTGACCAGGCCGTATCCGCCGCGGGTCAGTCCGTGGCGGGCCAGGACGTCGGACTGCCGGGCCCGGTCCAGGTTGGCGAGGAGGGTGTCGATCATGACGTTGCCGACGAGGTGGATCTGGTCCTCGCGGTAGCCCTCCGCGCGGAGGTTCGCGGCGGCGTCGGGCGAGGGGGCCAGCAGGTAGTCGCTGACCCGGTCGGTGGCGACCCGGTTGACCTCCTCGGGCATGCTCCAGTCGCGGCTGCGCAGCCCGGCTTCCACGTGGGCCAGCAGCGGGCCGGCCTTCGCGGTCACCAGGGCGCAGGCGAGGGTGGAGTTGATGTCCCCGACCACCACCACGGCGTCCGGGGCCAGTTCGTCGAGCAGCGGCTCGAAGGCGGCCATCACCCGCCCGGTCTGCTGGGCGTGGCTGCCCGATCCGGCACCGAGGTGGCGGTCGGGCGGCCGGATGCCGAGGTCGCGGAAGAACACGTCGTTCATGGACTCGTCGTAGTGCTGTCCGGTGTGGACGAGGACCACCTCGGCGCCGCGGCGCTCCAGTGCGTCCATCACCGGTTTGGTCTTCATGTAGTTGGGGCGCGCCCCGGCGACGCAGACGATCCTGGTCATGGGTCAGAGCACCTCCACCTTCGGTCCGGTCATGCGGTTGCGGGTGTCGAGCACGAAGGAGGCGTGCTCGGTGATCATCTGGTAGTCGAAGGAGTCGTGGTCGGTGAGCAGGACCACGACGTCGGCTGCGGCCAGCTCCTTGCGGGTGGCCTCGACCCGGGCGAGGCGCGCGTCGACCTTCACGCTCTCCACGACGTGCGGGTCGACGGCGCGGACCTTGGCCCCCATGTCGAGGAGCAGCTGGGCGATGCGTACGGCGGGCGACTCGCGGGCGTCGCCGGTGTTCTTCTTGTACGCGAGGCCGAGCAGCAGGATGCGGGAGCCGTTGACGGAGCGGCGTTTGGCGTTGAGGGCGTCGATCACGCGGCGCGTCACGTATTCGGGCATGTGGTTGTTGATGTCGTTGGCGAGTTCGACGAAGCGGAAGTTCTGGCCTAGTTCCCGCTGGACCCGCCAGTTCAGGTAGGAGGGGTCGATGGGCAGGCAGTGCCCGCCGACGCCGGGGCCCGGGGTGAACTTCATGAAGCCGAACGGCTTGCTGGAGGCGGCCTCGATGGACTGCCAGACGTCGATGTCGAGGTGGCGGGCGAACATGGCGATCTCGTTGACGAGGGCGATGTTCACGTGCCGGAAGGTGTTCTCCAGCAGTTTCGCCAGCTCGGCCTCCTTGGGCGAGCGCACGGGCACGGTGGTGTCGACGAGCTGCCCGTAGAAGGCCTCGACGGCCTTCAGGGAGGCGGCGTCGACACCGGAGACGACCTTGGGTGTCTGCTGGAAGCCCCAGACGGTGTTGCCCGGGTCGATGCGCTCGGGGCTGTATCCCAGGTGGAAGTCGGCGCCGGCGGTGAGTCCGGAGCCGTCCTCCAGGATCGGGGCGAACAGCTCCTCGGTGGTGCCCGGGTAGGTCGTGGACTCCAGGACCACGGTCGCGCCCGGGCGCAGGAACCGGGCCAGGGTGTGGGCCGACTCCTCGATGTAGCGCAGGTCGGGTGCCCCGTCCTGCAAGGGGGTGGGGACGGTGACGACGGCCACGTCGAAGCCGCCGCAGTCCCGGGCGAGTTCGCTCGGGCGGTAGGTGCCGCGCTCCAGGGCGCGGGCGAGGCGCGGGGAGGAGACGTCCTCCACGTACGACTCTCCGGCGGCGAGGCTCTTGACCCGCCGCTGGTCCACGTCGTAGCCGATCACCTGGTGGCCGACCTCGGCGGCCCGGATGGCGAGGGGGAGGCCGACGTATCCCTGTCCCACGACGACGACGCGCATCAGCAGTGACTCCTGTTCGCGGGACCGGCAGACGGTGTGCGGTGGACGAGTTCCCGGACCGTCATGGCGAGGAAGGCGGCATTGGTGGTGAGGTAGCGCTTGCCGAGGCGGCGGGGTTCCTGGAGGGTGCGGTAGAACCATTCGAGGCCCATCCGCTGCCAGGCGAGCGGGGCCCGCTTGGTGATGCCGGCGAGGATGTCGAAGGAGCCGCCGACACCGTGCACGACGTGGGCGCCGGTGCGCTTGCCGTAGCCGGCGGTGAAGATCTCCTTCTTGGGCGAGGTCATGCCGAGGAACAGCAGGCGGGCGCCGCTGTCGGAGACGGCGTCGGCGATCTCCTCCTGGTCGGCGTCGCCGAAATAGCCGTTGCGGCTGCCGGCGACCCGCAGTTTCGGGAAGCGTTCGGAGATCTGCCCGAGCATCATCTCGAGCACCTCCTGCTGGGCGCCGAGCAGGTAGACGGGGATGTCGGCGACCTCGGCCGCGGCGAGCAGGCGCATGAACAGGTCGATTCCGGCGACGCGTTCGGGCAGCCGGACGCCCAGGACACGGCCGGCCCAGACCACGGCCTGGCCGTCGGCGAGGACGAGGTCGCAGCCGGCGACCGCTTCGGCGAGGGCCGGGTCGCGCCGCATGTTGACGAGTTTCGCGGCGTTGACCATGCCGATCTCGATCTGCTCGCCGCGCCGTACGGCGTCGAGGCAGCGCTGGACGGTCTCGTCCATGGTCAGGGGGTCGAGTGCGACCCCGAAGAGGGTGTGACGGGTCATCTCTGCGGCCCCCCGAGCCAGGCGAACAGCATCCAGCCGAACTCGTACGGGCGGCACTCCCGGTCCACCGCGCGGGGGCGGAAGAGCACGTCCAGGGGTGCGAGCCGGGCGTTCGGGACGACCCGGGTGGTGAGCCCGCGGGCGGCGCGGACGGCCTTCTTCGGGTCGCCGCGGTAGACCTTGCGCCAGGTGAGCCCGAGGTCCTCGCGGATCATCGGCTCGCGCGGGGTCCCGGTGGGGCCGGCGAGTTCGGGGACCTCCGCCATCCAGCGCAGTCCCCGGCGGATCGCCGCGCCGAAGTCGGTGCCACCCGCCTCCGCGAGGTCGAACAGGGCGGTGGGGGCCATCGCGTGCTGGTGCACGCTGTAGACGGGGTAGCCCTCGATCACGCCGCCCTCGCGGGCGTCGTAGTGCCACCACCACTGTCCGCCGTCGCCCTGGAGGTCGGCGATGCGGGCGGCGCAGGCGTCGGCGGCCCCGAGGGCCTGCGGGTCGTCGCCGCTCGCGTGCAGCCGGGCCAGTGCCTGAAGCGGATAGGTCTGGTCGGCGAAGCAGGCCACGTGCGAGCGGTAGCCGGGCACCAGTCCCGGGCCGGTGGCGTGCGGGAACAGCGGACCGTTCCCGATCCGCGCCGCCAGCAGGCGGTCGCGGGCGGCTGCGAGGCGGTCCTCCACGTCCACCACGGCGCGTGCGGCCGTGAGGGCGGAGAGCACCCAGGCCGCCTCGACCGTGTACTGCGGCCGCCCGGGCAGGTCCAGGGCGGCGACGCGGTCGAGGGCGTCGGACAGTTTCGGGTGGCCGGTCTCGGCGGCGGCCCAGGCGATGAGTGCCGCGTCGCCGAGGTTGACCACCCCGGGCAGCCGTTCCACGAGCAGCCCGGTGAACTCCTCGGCGGAGCGTCCGCCGAACAGGGCGCGCTGGCGGTCCTCCGGCAGGAGCCGGGCGCCCAGTGCGGTGATGGCCGCGTACCGGGTGCTGGTGCCGCGTAGTTCCAGGCGGCGGGTCCCCTCGGGCGAGACCGCTGCGGCCCGGGTGAAGGCGAAGGTCTCGACCTCCGGCAGGTACATGGCGGGCAGTCCCGCCTCGGCCAGCCCGAGCAGCCGCTGCGCCAGCGCGTGCAGCTCCGGGTCCTGTCGGGCCAGTGCTCCTAATCGTGTGGTGGTCATCGGGTCCCCACCCCGACTTCCCGGATGCCGCTCGCACCCCGCATGTCCGAGCTCTTCGGCTCCAACACACCTACCCCCTCTGATCGCTCCTCGGACGGACCTGGCGGTCGTCATTCCGCGGAGGGGGACTGCGCGTGACGGCGCCCGTGCCCGCGGCGTCGAACGCCGGGGCACGAGCGGTCCGAAGGCTGCCGTCTGGATCCCCCCAGCGATGCCTCGGACCGGGACACGCGCGCACGGCAGTGGTGGCGGGCACGGTGGACCGTGCCCCGCCGGGCGCTGCCCGCGGTGCCCTCGTCGTACACAACCCCCCACTGAACAAGGCCTGTTGCCTGCTCAGATCCCGTGTGCAGGGACACGCTATGCCCACGGATGTTCATTGATTGTGGTTTTGCGGAAATGCTTGCGGGTCAGATTGCCGACATTGCGTCAGTTGCGCTCGACGAGCGTGCCGCTCTTCTCGTCGTGCAGCGCCCCGGTGCGCGGACACTCCCACACGCCCGGCTCGCCCCCGCGCTCCACCAGCCGCACCCCCGCCCGGCCCACCCAGCCGATGCGGCGGGCCGGCACACCGGCCACGAGCGCGAAGTCCGGTACGTCCTTGGAGACCACCGCCCCGGCCGCGACGAGGGCCCAGCGCCCGACGCGCACCCCCGCCACGCAGACCGAGCGGGCCCCCAGCGAGGCGCCCTCGGCCACCACGACGCCGGCGGCCTCCCAGTCGCCGTCGCGCTTGAGACGGCCGTCGGGGTCGACCGCGCGCGGGTAGAAGTCGTTGGTGAGGACGGCGGCCGGGCCGATGAAGACCCCGTCGCCGAGCTCCGCCGGCTCGTAGACGAGTGCGTAGTTCTGGAGCTTCACGTGGTCGCCGATCCGTACGCCCGGCCCCACGTACGCGCCGCGCCCCACGATGCACCCGCGCCCGAGCCGGGCCTCCTCGCGTATCTGCGCCAGATCCCAGATCGTGGTGCCCTCGCCGAGCTCGGCGCTCTCGTCGACCTGGGAGGAGGGTTGGATGCGGACACTCACGGCGCGGTCCCCTAACGGTTCGCGAGACGTACGGTGCACGGGTGTGCGAAGGCACGGGCGTGCGGATGCACGAGTGTGCGGGTGCACGGACGTGCCGGTGTTCAGGCGTACGGAAGTACGCGCCGAGCATATGCGCCCGCGGGCCGCTCCATACGGGGATCAACCCACTGTTCATGCAACGAACTTGGGAGTGCCGATGCACGGGAGCCGGTTCAGGGGGGCGCGGGACCCCGGGGCGCCCGTCCCGCGGCCCGCGCCCGTCACAGGAGGCGTTCGGGAACCGATCCCGCGGGGACGGTACGCGTGCGCAGGCGCCCGTCGGGGGAACGGAACTCGACCTCGCCCATGGGATCGGCCGTGACCTCGCCGACGACCGCGGCCAGCCGGCCCCGGGGGTGGGCGTGCAGCGCCGCCAGGACCCGGCCGGTGTGCTCGGGCGGGACGAACAGGCACAGGCAGCCGGCGCACGCGGCGTCCAGCGGGGCGAGGCCGCGGGCGCCGAGGGCCACCCGGGCCTCATGGCGTACGGGCAGGGCGGACTCGTCGACGCGCAGCGTCAGGCCGCGGCCCGCCGCGGCCTGGCGCAGCACCTCCGCCAGGCCGCCCGCGACCACGGTCCGGGCGTGGCGGACGTCGGCGCGCACGGTGCGCAGCAGGCCGGCCAGCGGGGCGCAGTCGCTGGGCACGTGGTGCTCGTACCCGAGGCCGTCGCGCAACGAGACGAGGTGGGCGGCGTGGCTGCCCAGCGGCCCGGTCACGACGATGCGGTCGCCCGGCCGGACCGAGTGGAGCTCCGGGGAGGGGCCGTCGCCCCGCACCCCGAACGCGGTCGTGGTGACGTAGACCCGGTCCGCCTCGCCCGCCCGGACGACCTGGGTGTCCACCGCGGCGATGGAGACGGCGGCCTCGGCGGCGGCGGTGCGCACCGATGCCGTGAGCCGGTGGACCAGCTCCAGCGGGAGCCCGGCCTCCAGGACGATCCCGAGGGCGATGTGGCGGGGTTCGGCGCCGGTGACGGCCAGTTCGTTGACGGCGCCGCAGACGGCCACCCGGCCGATGTCGCCGTTGCCGAAGAAGGGCGGGTCGACGACGTACGTCCCGGTGCGGACGACGAGGCTGCGGTCCGGGGGGAGCTCCTCCTCGATCAGGGCGCGCACGCCCGGGCCGAAACCGACCTGGGCGGCGTCCCATCCCCGTGCGTATGTCACGCCATCCCCCGATGCGCCCGATTCATGATCAACCCATCATCCTGCGCCTACGGGGCCGCGCATACCCGTGTCACGCCTGCGGAGTCCGATCAGGGGTCGGTAGGGGCGGGCGGCGGGCGGTCGTACCCGCGCAGCAGGACGACGGCGGCCGCCGTGGCGAGGGCCGGCAGGGCCGCGAAGCCGGCCAGGACGCCCAGCTCGGCGGTCGCGCTCTGCTGCGCGGCGCGGCCGGTGCCGGAGGAGACGTAGCCGGAGAGCTGGAGTACGAGCCCGAACAGGAAGGGGCCCGCGGCGACGCCGAGGCCCTCGCCGGTGGTGAACAGGCCGGCCAGGACGCCCGCCCGGCGGCTCCCGTCGCGGGCGCCGTCGCGGGCGCCGTCGCGGGCGATGCACTGCGGCAGCATGGCGTACAGGAAGAGCAGTTGGCCGGCGTGGCCGGTTCCGGCGAGGGCCATCACGGCGAGGACCGCGGCGTCGGGCAGCACGGGAGCCGCCAGGAGGAGCAGGCAGCCGGCGGCGAACAGCGCGGACGCCCAGGTGTAGCCGCGTCGGCCGCGCAGCCGTGACCAGAGCGGGACCGTCAGCAGGTTGGGGGCGACGAACGCGACCACGAGGGCGCCCAGCCCGGCGGAGTCGCGCAGCACGTGGTCGGCGAAGTACGGGGCGCCCGCGAGCAGGACGCCGGTCGCGGCGGACTGGACGACGGCGCACCGCAGCAGCGCCGCGAAGGACGGGTTGGCGCGGGCGGCGGCGAACTGGCGGCGCAGCCCGGGCTCGCTGTCGCAGGCTCGCAGGCCGCCGGGCGGGGCGGCGGCGGCCGCCCCGGTGGTGCCGGACGTCCGGGAGGTGCCGGAGGTGCCGGCGGTGCCGGCGAAGACCCACAGCGCGCCGACGGCGATGACCACGGCGCCGAACACACCGGCCCAGCGATGCCCGGCGAGACCGCCGCCACCGGCCTCGATCAGGGCGGGGGCGGCGGCCCCGGTGACCAGGGCGGCCACCCCGATGACCGCGACCCGGCCGCCGACCAGGCGTACGCGGTCCTCTTCGCGGTCGGCGAGTTCTGCGGGCATCGCCACGTACGGCACCTGGAAGTAGGCGAACGCCGTGGCCGTGAGCAGGTATCCGGCCGCCGTGAACCAGGCGCCCGCGGTGCCGGGCAGCGGGCCCGCGAAGGTCAGCGCGAAGGCAGCGGCCATCGCGAGCCCGCCCCACAGCACGTACGGGCGGCGGGCGCCCCAGCGGGTGCGGGTCCGGTCGCTGGCCCGCCCGACGAGCGGGTTGAGCAGGGCGTCCCAGACCTTGGGCAGGAACACGACCGCGCCCGCGAGCGCGGCGCCCACGCCGAGGGTGTCGGTGAGGTACGGGAGCAGCAGCAGGCCCGGGAGGGTGGTGAAGGTCGCGGTGACGAGGGATCCCGAGGCGTAGCCGAACCGCAGCCGGGTCGAGGGGCCGACCGGCGGCCCGGGGGCGGACGGTGCCGCGCCCCTGGTGCGCGCGGTCGCTGGGGTGGCCATCGGGGGCTCCCTTCCGGGGGCTGTGGAACACGGGTACGAGGGCCCCGCCCGGAGGGTGGGGGACGCCCCTTGAGGGGGCGGGGCCCCGGCCGGACCTACGTTCCCCGGCGCGGCATGGAGGCCGCTAAAGCCCGCCTTCCGGCGGGGCCGGCGGGCCGGACGAGTTCCTGCCATGCACTTTGCTGACACCGGCTCCGGCTGGCCGCCCGCTCCGCGGCCGCCCCACCATGTCTGCAGAGAAGGAGAGGGACATGACAGTCGACAACGGCACGACCTCGCCCCCCACCATCCATGGACATGCGACCGCGGGCACCCAGCACCTGATCCACCGCCCGCCCTCGCGGGCGTACTACGCCCTCGACGCACCCAGCCTGGGCGAGGAGAACTTCACCCTCGTCGGCGCGACTCCCGTCACCCACCCGCTCTTCAACGACGGCCCGGGCCGCTTCCACGACCTGCAGATCGCGACCGAGACGGTCCGCGAGATCGGCGAGTTCGTCGGCCACCGCTACTTCGGCGTCCCCGACGACCGGCCGGGCCTGTTCTACCGCTTCACCCTCGACTTCACCGACCTCTCCGCCTGGCGCACCGACCCGGGCGGCCCCCGCCCCGTGCCGCTGGCCACCCACATCCGGGCCCGCCCGGCGAACGTGGTGGCCGAGGTGCCGCGCGGGCTCGACTTCCACCTCCAGGTGACCATCGACGGACGTCCGTGCGCGACGGGCGCGGCCGGGCTGGTCTTCCTCATGCCGAAGCTGTACCGCAAGCACGTGGAGCACTCCCGGCGCGCCCTGCAGGCCGCGCCGGAGATCGACGACGCGCCGGACGGTCCGCTGCGCCCGGCCGGCTCCGCCGAGGCGGGCCGCTACGCGCCCGAGAACATCGTGATCAGCGAGCCGACCGACGTCTCGCGGGGCCGGCTGAGCACCTGGCTGCTCCCCACCCCCGTCAGCGCGGTGTTCACCGGCGAGGACGGCCAGTACTCCGGCCTGCACCTGCTGGAGGCGCTGCGCCAGACCTCGCTGGTCGCCGCGGGCCGCGCGCACGGGCTGAGCTCCGCGCACAGCACGCTCGGCGCCTGCCAGATCCACTTCCGCGGCCCCGCGGAGCGTGAACTGCCGCTGCGCTGCACGGCGGTGGCCGGCCCGCTGGGGCACGACGACGAGGGACGCCCGGCCGTCGCGGTCACGCTCACCCTGACCCAGCGGCGGCGTGCGGTGGCCGAGGCCCGTACGACCGTGGTGCAGGACCACTGAGCACCATGCGCTTCGGGATCCTGGGCCCGCTGGAGGTCACCGGCGCCGCGGCCCCCTCGGACGGCCGCCGGGAGCACTCGTACGCTCCGCAGGCCGCCAAGCTGCGGGTGGTCCTCGGCACGCTGCTGATCCGCGCGAACGAGGTCGTGTCGGTGGAGAGCCTCATCGACGAGCTCTGGCCGGACGCGCCGCCGCGCACCGCGACGACCACGCTCCAGGTGTACGTGTCCCACCTGCGCAAGACCTTGCAGAGCGCCGACCCGGACAACGGCCGCGAGGCCCTGGCCACCCGCCGCCCGGGGTACCTGCTGCGGGTCGGTGCGGACGCCCTGGACGCCCTGGTCTTCGAGGACCTGTACCGGCGCGGCCACCAGGCCCTGCAGACCTCGGACTTCGCCGGCGCGGCCGATCTGCACCGGCGGGCGCTGGCGCTGTGGCGCGGGCCGCTGCTGTCGGACACCCCGCACGGGCCGGTGCTGGAGGGCGCCGCCGTCCGGCTGGCCGAGGCGCGCACCAGCGCCCTCGACGAGCGGATCCGGGCCGAGCTGCACCTCGGGCTGCACCGCGAACTGGTCGCCGAACTCCAGGAGTTGGTTGCCGAGCACCGGATGCACGAGGAGTTCCACACCCACCTGATGGTGGCGCTGTACCGGTGCGGGCGGCAGGCCGAGGCCCTGCGGGTGTTCACGACGCTGCGGCAGACCCTCGTCGAGGAGCTCGGGATCGAGCCGGGGCCGTCGTCGAGCCGGCTCCAGCGGCGCATTCTGGAGGGCGACCCGGCATTGGCGCGCGCCGGGGGCCGGGCCGCTGGTCCGTCCGCCGGTCCGTCCGCCGGGACGGCGGGCTCGGCGGGCTCGGCCGGGCGGGACCCCGGTCACGACGGGCCGCCCGCGGCCGTCGCGGACACCGCAGAGGGCGCAGCCGGCGCCGTCGAGGCCGCCGCCGGCTGGTCCGCGGCGCTCGGCGCGCTGCCCGCCGCCGACCCCTGCTTCACCGGCCGCACCGAGGAACTGGCCGAGCTGGAGCGGCTGCTGCGCGGCGCCCCGGCCGGCGGCTGCGTGGCGGTGACGGGCATGCCGGGGGCGGGCAAGACGGCGCTGGCCGTGGAGGCCGCGCACCGGGTCGGCGACGCCTTCCCCGACGGCCGGCTCTTCCTGGACCTGCGCGGCGGCGCCGGCCCCGGCCTGCCGTCGGCCGCGGGGCCGGTCCTGGACCGGCTGGTGCGCGCGGCCGGCGGTACCGCCGCCGCCCCCGCGGACGGCGCCGCGGCGGCCCCCCGGCTGCTGCTGGTCCTGGACGGGGTCGGCTCGGAGACCGAGGTGCGGCCCCTGCTGCCCGCCCTGCGCGGCGCGGTGGTGCTGCTGGTGGCGCGCCGGGTGCCCGCCGGGCTCCCCGGGCTGCGGTCGGTGCTGCTCGGACCGTGGCGCCGCGACGAGGCGCAGCGGCTCGTCGGGCTGTTCACCGGTGGTGCGGGGAGCCGCGCGGGGACGTTCGGGTCCGCCGCCGCGCTGGACGCCGGGCCGGGCCTCGGTCCCGACACGGTCGCCGAGATCGCCGAGCTGTGCGGGCGGCTGCCGCTCGCCGTGCGGACCGCCGCCGCCCAGCTCGCCGCCCGTCCGCACTGGACCGCCGCCGTCCTGGCGGATCGGCTGCGCGAGGAGGGCGGACGCCTGGACGTGCTGCGGACGGGAGATGTCGATGTCCGCTCGCGCCTCCTCGACGCCTACGCGGCCTGTCCCGAACCGCAGCGGCGGGCGTTTCGGCTGCTGTCGCTGCTGCCGCCCGGCAGGTTCGGTGCCCGGCAGGCCGCGGCCGCCCTGGACCTGACCGAGCCGCAGGCGTCCGCGGCCCTGGAGGCACTGGCCGACGAGCGGCTGGTGGCCGTGGACCGGGACGGCTGCCGCATCCCCGAGCTGCTGCGGCTGCTGGCGGTGGAACGGCTGGCGCTGGAGGACCCGCCCGAGGTGGTGCGGGCGGCGGCGGAGCGCGTGTGCCGGGCGTACGCGGACGGCGCGGCGGAGCCGGGACGCGTCTGCGACACGGGCGCGCGGGGGCTCGTACGCCTGGCCCGGACCGCGTACGGGGCGGGGCTGTGGGCGCTGACCGTACGGCTGACGGACGCCTTGGCCGGGTGGGTGCCGGACGACGCGGAGGCCGTGTACGCGCTGGCCCTGGACGCGGCGCGGCGCTGCGCGGACCGTCCGGCGCAGGCGCGGATGCGGCGCTCGCTCGGTGAACTCGCCTGGCAGTACCGGCGCGTGGAGCAGGCGGACGAACTGTTCTCGGACGCCCTCGAACTGGCCCGGGAGGCCGGCGACGAGGAGGAGGCCGCCCGCGCCCTGGTGGGCCTGGCCGAACTGCGGCTGGACGCCGGGGAGTCGGCGCAGGCCGCGGCGCTGCTGGAACCCGCGCTCGCCGCCCTGTCGGCGCCGGGCCGCACCCGGGGCCGGTACGAGGCGAGCCGCGCGCGGGCGCTGCTGGCGCTGGCGCAGGAGGGCCGGGAGAGCGCCCGGGCCTGGTTCGGCGAGTGCCTGGAACTTGCGGGGGCGCTGCGCGACCAGCGGCTGGAGGTGTACGCGCTGCGCTCGCTGCGCGCGCTGAGCCTGCCGCCGCGGGGCGGCTCCGGGCCGGCGTCGCGGGCGGTGGAGATCCGCCCCGGCCTCTGGCGCATCGACCCGGCCGCCGTCCCCGCCAACCCCCTGTGAAAGGAGCACCATGAGCGCGATGGGCACCCTGCCGGCATCGCTCGGCCCGGTGACGGAGCTCGTCGGCCGGGAGCTCGAGGCGGCCATGCTGCGCGAGCGGCTGCGGGACCCCCTGGTCCGGCTGGTGACGGTCACCGGGCGGGCCGGGGTGGGCAAGAGCCGTCTGGCGCTGGAGGTGATGCGGGAGATCGGCGGGGAGTTCGGCCGCGTGCAGGTCCTCGACGCCGCGGCGCCGGACACGTACCGGGCGCTGGCCGCCCTGACCGAACCGGATGATCCGGCCGCGCCGGCCGCACAGGCGGAACGGGCCGCACCGGCCGGACAGGCCTCGCAGGCCGGGCATGCCGCACCGGCCGGGCCGTGTTCGCCGGCCGCGTGGGCCGGGGAGCCCGGCCGGTTCCTGCTGCTGCTCGACGGCTGCGACCACGAGGCGCGGGCGGGCGCCGCCGCGGCCCTGGAGGCCCTCTCCGGTGATCCGCGGGTGGTCGTGCTGGCCACGGCCGTGGAACCGCTGGGGGTGTACGGGGAGTTGCTGCTGCCGCTGGCCCCGCTGCCGGTCCCGGGACCCGTGCGCGGTCCGGCCGGGGCTGCGGCCGCGGCCGATCCCCAGGAACTCCTGGAGGTGGCCTCGGTGGCGCTGTTCGTACGCAGGGCCCGGGCCGCCGACCCGTCCTTCGCGCTCACCCTGGAGAACGCCGCGGCGGTCGCCGAGGTCTGCACCCTGCTGGACGGCCTGCCGCTCGCCGTCGAACTCGCCGCGCTCCGACTGCGGCTGCTGCCCCCGCACCTGCTGCCGGTGCGGCTGCGGGACCGTACGACCGTCCTGTCCGGCGGGCCGGCCGGCGCCCCCGAACGGCACCGCTCGCTCGCCGCGCTCGCCGAATGGAGCTGCCGCGGCCTGGACGCCCCGGCCCGTGCCCTGCTGGACCGGCTCGCCGTGTACGAGCCGGGCTTCGGTCTGGCGGCGGCGGGGCTGTCGGCCGAACCGGCCGTGGACACCCTGATGGACCGCGGCCTGCTCGTCGTGGTGGGTGAGGAGCAGGGGGAACTGCGGCTGGCCGTCTCCGAGCCCGTACGCTCCCACGCACGCGACGCGCTGGCGCGGGCGGGCGGCGAGGACGCCGCACGGGACGCGCACGCCGAGCGCTACCGGACACTGGTGGGCTCCGCGCAGGCCGGGCTCGGGGGGACGGGTCAGGACCACCTCCTGCGGGAGCTGGCGGCCGAGGGCGCCAACGTGGCGGCGGCCCTGCGGCGGCTGCGCGAGCGGGGCGAGGTCGAGGCGGCCGCCGCCCTGGTGCTCGGCTGCCGCCTGCCCTGGCTGGCGCAGGGGCGGCTGCGGGAGGGCCTGGAGTGGTGCGACGAGTGCGACGGCGCGGACGGTGCGGCGCTGCCGGAGGCCGTGCGGGCCCGCCTCGCCGACATGTCCGGAGTCTTCGCGCTCGCCCTGGGCGATCCGCAGGAGGCCGTCCGCCGCCACCGCCGCGCCCTCGCGCTGGGCAAGGGCGTGGGCGACCGGCGGCAGAACGCCCTCGTCTCCGCCCACCTCGGCGCGGCCCTGCTGGAGGCCGGCGATCCGCCGGGAGCGCGGGCCGTGCTCGTGACCGCGCTCAGCGCGCTGGAGTCGATGGGCGTCACCGGGGGCGCGGCCGGGGCGGCCGCCTCCCTGGCGGGCGTCCTGCGCGCCGAGGGAGACCGGCGCCGGGCCCGGGAACTGCTGGAGCGGGCGGTGGAGGCGCTGCGGCGGATCCGGGACGGCCGCGCTCTGGCGGGGGCGCTGCGCACGGAGGCCGCGCTCGCCCTCGACGGCGACGAGCCGGCCCTGGCGGACCGGGCGCTGCGTGAGAGCCTGCGGCTCTACGGCGCCGTCGGCGAGCGGACCGAACTGCCGGGCCTGCTGGAGGAGTTCGCGCTGCTGCTGATGCGCACCGCGCCCGCCCAGCGGCCGCGCACGGTACGGCTGCTGGCGGCGGCCGACGCCCTGCGCGGCGAGACGGGCGCCGCGGTCGCCGACGAGTGGCGCTCGGCGGCCGAGCGGGCCCGTACCGATCTGAGCGCCCGCCTGGACTGGACGGACTTCGCGGTGGCCTGGGCGGAGGGGGTGCGGATGACCGCGCCGCAGGCGGTGGCGGAGGCCCTGTCGGCGCCGGCGCCCGCACGCCGCGCGGCGACCGGACCGGCACCGGAGGACCAGTCGCTCACACCGCGGCAGGTCCAGGTGGCACTGCTGGTCTCCGAAGGCATGACGAATCGCCAGATAGCGGCCAGGTTGGACATCTCCGAGTGGACGGTGGTCAACCACGTCCGGCAGGTCATGCGCCGCCTGGGCTGTTCGTCGCGGGTGCAGGTGGCCGGGGCGGTGGGGAGATGGAGCTGACGGGCCCGGCGGGCGCCGCCCGTACCGCGGGCCGCCCGGGACGCGCCTCCGGGCGGCTGCGGGACCTGGCTCCGCCCGCCGAGGTCGCGGACCGGTTCCGGTCCGCCGGCTGGTGGCGCGCGGAGACCTTCCTGGACGACCTGTACCGTACGGCCGCCCGGGCGCCGCAGCGTCCCGCGATCGTCTCGGAGCGCGCCCACCGGCCCGCCGGGCGGCGCCTGGTCACGGTCACCTACGCCCAGCTCGCCGCGTACGTGGACCGGTTCGCCGCCGCCCTGTCGTCCCTCGGGGTCGTGCCGGGCGATCCGGTCGCCTACCAGCTGCCGAACTGGTGGGAGACCACGGCCCTCACCCTGGCCTGCCTGCGGGTCGGCGCGGTGGCGGTGCCGGTGCTGCCGACCGTACGGGCCCGCGGCCTGCACCGGATCCTGGACGGCACCCGGGCCCGGATCTGTGTGGTGCCCGACGTCTGGGAGGGCTTCGCCCATGCCGAGGCCCTGGCGGACCTGGCGGGGCGGCTGCCGTGGCTGCGCCACCGGGTCGTCGTGGGGGACGCGGCGGCGACCGGAGCGGTGGACTTCACGGCGTACTTCCGGCGGACCGCGCACGAGCGCACCGCGGCGGGCCTGCGCGACAGGCCGCGCGGCGGACGGGCCGACCGGCCCGCCCTGCTGATCAGCGTGATGGGGTTGCGGGACGCGTACACCTCGGTGCTGCACTCCCCCAACACCCTGTACGCCAACGTGTCCGCGCAGCACGCACCCGAGGGGCCGGGGCGGCGGCCGGGCGAGGTCTTCCTCAGCACCCTGCCGCTCACCTCGCTGGCCTCCTTGATCTACAGCGTGTGCTGGCCGCTGGCCGTCGGCGGGACCGGGGTGTTCCAGGACGTGTGGGATCCGGGCCGTTGCCTGGACCTGATGGCGGCGGCCGGGGTGGACCAGGTGTACGCCGAACCGGCCTATCTCGCGGAGCTGGTGACGGCGCAGCGCCGCCGGCCGCGGACGGCGCGGGGGCTGCGTCTGGTGCTGTCGGGGGGCCGCACCAGTACGCCGGCGCCGCTCGCCGAGGAGCTGCGGGAGGTGTTCGGGGTGCCGGTGCTCTCCGTGTGGGGGGCTCCCGAGCTGGGCATGGGCGCGCTCTCCGGGAGCGGGGACGGCGACGGGGACGGGGTTCGGCCGCTGGGCGGGCTGGAGGTGTCGGCCGCCCACGCGGGTTCGGCGCTGGAGGTGCGCGGCCCGTCGGTCTGCCTGGCCACGTGGCGGCACGGTGCCGCGGCGCCGGTGGCGACCTGGGAGCACGGGGACGGCTGGCTGGACACGGGCGACCTGGCGGCGGCCGACGGGGACGGCGGGATCCGGGTCCTGGCCCGGGCCGGCACGCGGACCGGTGCGATCTTCATGGTGCCGGTCTCCGAGGTGGAGGAACGGCTGCTGGCCCACCCCCGGGTACGGGAGGCGGCGGTGGTGGCCTACACCGACCCGGAGCACGGTGAGCTGCCGTGCGCCGTCGTGGTCCCGGCCGTCGAGGACGGGCCGCCGGGACCGGCCGAACTCCGCGCGCACCTGGTCTCCCTGGGCGTGGCGGAGGCCTTCCTCCCCACCCGGCTGGAGATCGTCGGGGCACTGCCGCGCGACGACCGGGGCCGGCTCCGCCGGGAGGCCCTGCGCAGCTGGCTGACCCGCCTGCGCCCGGGCGCCCCCCGACCCACCCCGACCTGACCGGGCCGGCCGGCGGGCCGGGGGCGTCCCGGACGACGGGACAGGGTCAGCCGGCGATCTCGCGGGCGAGGGCGCCGAGTTCGTCGCGCCACCCCGGGGCGATCCGCGCCCCGGCCACGGCCCGGTCGGCGCGGACCACGAGCGCCGCTATCGTCTCCTCGGCCCGTTCCCGCGCCTGGGCGTCGAAGAACACGTCGCGCAGGAACTGCGCGTCGCCGTCGAAGCCCGGGCCCCCGCCGAGGAAGCCGCGGATCCGCCAGGCCGCGTGCAGGGCTCGCGCGTACTCCTCGTAGGCCTCGCGGACGTCGTCGCGGCCCGCGAGCGCGGCGCCGATCAGCAGTGCGTGGCGCAGCCCGTACCAGCCCGCGCCGCAGCCGGTGGCGCAGCCGTCGAGGCACTGCCCGGGCCAGGCGTCGTCGAGGTACTCGGTGGCCGCGGCGGACTCCATGTGCGAGCCGATCGCGCGCTCGACGCGCAGGTCGTCCCACAACAGGCGGGCCTCGGGCGGCAGTCCGGCGGCGAGCCGGTCCCCGTAGGCGAGGGTGAGGTCCCCCGCGAGCACGGCGGTGCCCTCGCCGAACCGGCGCGGCTCGCCGCGCCAGCCGTTGCGCTCGTGCTCGGCGGCGTGGCTGATGTGCAGGGTCGGGATGCCGCGGCGCAGCGGTGCGTTGTCGCGTACGTCCGCGCGGATCACCCAGCAGGTGTCGAGGAGTTCGAGGGCGGCGGCCGCCGCGAGGGCGTCCTCGGCGCCGGGGTCGCCGCCGGCGGCGAGGTATCCGGTGAGGCAGATGGCGGGGCGGGCCCGTTCGCCGCCGGCCTGGATCAGCTCGGCCACCCCCATCACCAGGACGGCGCTGCGCGGATCGGAGGTGCGCCGGACGCGGTGCTCCCGCGCGAGGAGCTTCGCGAGCTCCTCCTCGACCCGGTCGAGCATGGCGTCGCGGACCTCCCCGGGCGGCGCGGTGCGCCACGGCCGGTCGTGTGTTGTGGTCATGGTGCCCTCCCTGCGGGCTACGGCTCATGACCGACTTTCCCGGACGCGGGGCGCGGAAGCCACCCGTTCGGCGTTCCGAGGCGGGAACGGGCGGTGCGGCGGTCGCGTCCGTGCCAGATGCCTGTCACGGTCGGGCGGGGCGGGCCGGGCTTGCCATGACCTTGCCATGGCGGCCCACCGGCCCCCCTCCCACCCCGCCTGCGCCCCACCGACCCCTCCCGCCCCGCCTGCCCCTCCCGGCCGCCGCGCCGCGCCGCCCTGCCCCGCCCGGTCTCAGACGGGCCGCGTGACGCCCGCGGGGTCGAGGTCGACCGGCAGCCCCTGCCGGCCCGGGATGTTCAGCTTGCGGTAGACCCGGGTGAGGTGCTGTTCCACCGTGCTGACGGTGATGTACAGCTTCTTGGCGATCTCCCGGTTGGTGTGGCCGTGCACCGCGAGCAGCGCCACCCGCCGCTCCGACTCGCTGAGGCTCGCCACCAGTCCGGCGTCCGGGGTCCCGGTCCCGCCCGCCTCGTCGGCGGGGTCCTCGGTGTGGCCGGGGAGGATCCTCTCGCGCAGGGCGTCGGCCCCGCAGGCCTTCGCGAGGTGCCAGGCCTTGCGGTGGACCATGGCCGCCCGCGCCGGTTCGCCGGCCTCGCGCAGCGCCTGCCCGAAGTCGGCCATCGCGCGGGCCAGTTCGTACTTGTCCCCCGAGTGCTGGAGGTCGTCGACGGCCCTGGCCAGCATCGCCTGGCGCTCCCCGGGCCCGCGCAGGGACGCCCGCAGCCGCAGGGAGGTGCCGCGCACCCAGGGGTCGGCTGCGTCCGGGGTGGTCAGCTGGTCCGCGAGGAAGCGGTCGGCCCGCTGCGCCTCGCCGAGCCGGAGCAGCGCCTCGGCCGCGTCCGTGCGCCAGGGCAGGACGCGGGGCCGGTCCAGGCCCCACAGCTTCGCGTACCGGCCGATGTCCAGGAAGTCGCCCAGGGCCGCGTGGAAGCGGCTCGTCGCCAGGGCGTGGTGGCCCCTGGCGCGCAGGTACGCCAGGCCGTGCACGCCGCCCGCGTGCTCCGCGGGCGCGGACCGGGCCAGGGCGGCCGCCGCCTCCTCCGGCCGGCCCCGCGCGGTGTACGCGCGTGCCAGGGTGCCCGCCAGTGCGCTCAGCAGCACGCTGGTGCCCCGGGCGGGCGCCGCCCGGAGGGCCGTTTCGGCTGTTTCCGCGGCGCCCGTCAGGTCGCCCAGGCGCAGCCGGGCCTCGGCGGCGAGTCCGGCGAACACGGCGAGCCAGCCGGTGGCGCCGCGCCGGGCGGCCTGGTGGGCGAACTCCTCGCACCAGGGCAGGGCCCGGGCCGCTCCGTCGAGGTGGAGCAGGGTGCGCAGGGCCTGGGCCACCGGTTCCACGGTGCCCTCGGCGAGGGTGGCGCCCCGCAGGAACAGTTCGGCGGAGCGGGCTGCGGAGCCCTCCTCCGCCTCGACCGGGAGCGCCCACAGGGCGGCCGGGTGGACGGTGGTCCCGGCGGGCCGGAGGGCCGGGTGCGTGCCGGGCTCCGCGGGGGTGCGCCGGCGGCCTGCGGCCCACCGGGGGAACGCCGACAGGCCGTCCAGCGGGTCGCCTCCCGGGTCCCCGCCCGGGCCGGCGCCGCGTCGTGCGGCGTCGGCCGCGAGGCGTTCCAGTACGTCGGCGGACTCGTCGACGCGGCCCTGCGCGGCCAGTGCCCTGGCGAGGGGGGCGAGGGCGCGCGGTCCGAGCTGTCCGGCGGCCGCGGCGGCCAGGGGGGCCGCCAGGCGGTGTTCGGCGGCGGCCGGGTCGGTGCGGCCGAGGACGACGCCGAGCCGGATGTCCACCTCGGCGCGGGTGGTGGCGTCCGGGCAGGCCTCGTGGGCGAGCCGCAGGAGTGCCGCTGCCCGGTCGGTGTCCCCCTCGGCCGCGTGGCTGTCCGCGGCGGAGCGCAGGACGGGCAGGGTCCACTCCGGGCGGGTGTCGCGTGCGGCGAGGAGCTGTCCGGCGACCTCGGTGTCGGGTGCGCCCGCGGCCCGCGCCAGCCGGGCGGCCTGCGCGTGCAGGGCCGACCGGGCGGCGGGGTCCATCCCGTCCAGCACGGCGGCCCGGGCGGCCGGGTGGCGCAGCCCGTGGCGCCCCGCGGGGGCGAGCAGTCCGGCGTCGTCCAGGGCGGTGAGGGCGCGGGCGGCGGCGGTCTCGGCGGTGCCGCTCAGCCGTGCGAGGTGCGCGGGCGTGGCCAGGCCGTCCAGTACGGCGATGGCGTCGGCCAGTTCGGGGGTGGCGGGGCCGCAGCGGTGCAGGCAGGCGAGGACGGCTTGGGCGTAGGCGTCGCCGGGTCGGCCCGGCGGGTCCTGGAGCAGGGCGCGCAGCAGCAGCGGGTTGCCGCCGCTGGCCTCGTGGAGCAGGGCGGCCTCCGCCTCGGTGCGGCCGGGAAGCAGGGCGTGGACGGCGTCGGGCGTGAGCCGCTGCAGGCGCAGGCGGACGAAGTGGGGCAGTCGCAGCAGTTCGGTGCGCAGCAGCGGGTCGTCGTGTTCGTGCGGGGACGCCGCCAGTACCAGCAGGACGGGGGCGCGGCGCGTCGCGTGCGCGAGGTGGAGCAGGTGGCGGCCGGAGGGCTCGTCGACGTGGTGCAGGTCGTCCACGCAGATCACCACTGGTGCGGTGGCGCTCAGCGCGCGGACGGCGACGGCCAGGTCCCGCAGGGCCAGGGGGTCTTCGGCCCGGTCCGGCGACGACGGCACGGGCAGTGCGCCGGGCGGCGCGTCCGCGGCCAGTCGGCGCAGGACGCCGAGGGCGCGACCGCGTTCGGCCGCGCTGCCGCCGGCCCGCAGCACGAGGGCGCCGCGGTTCTCGGCGTAGGCGGCCGCCGTTTCGAGGAATTCGCTCTTTCCGCAGCCGACCGCCCCCTCGACGAGAAGCAATCCGGCATTTCCCTCGGCGCAGCCGTCGAGCAGCGCTTCCAATAAGGACAGTTCCTCGGCACGGCGGAACGGCAGCATGAAATATCCCCCAGGGCCCCCGTTCCGGTATCCGAAAAGGGAACGCGAATACCGAACGGGGATGTTCGAGCATGGAGCGAGCGAGAATTCCCGATCAGTCTAGGGGCCGGATCCGCACCCGGTGGTGTCCGGAAGTTGCCTGGCATCAATCCCCGCGGCCGGCGGCGGGGAAGATCCGGCGGGGGATATTCCGGGGGTGGCCGGGGCGCTGCCACTCGCGGGGATAGCCGACGGAGACCTCCTCGAAGCGGACGCCGTCGTACCAGGTGGTGCGCGGGATGTGCAGGTGGCCGTAGACGACGGCGGCGGCCCGGAAGCGCAGGTGCCAGTCGGCGGTGAGCTCGGTGCCGCACCACTGGGCGAACTCGGGGTGGCGCAGGACGTCCGTGGGGGCGCGGACCAGCGGGAAGTGGTTGACGAGGACGGTGCGCAGGTCGGGGCCGCAGGCGGCCAGCCGCTGTTCGGTCGCGGCGACCCGGGCCCGGCACCAGGCCTCGCGGGAGGCGTAGGGGTCGGGGTGCAGCATGAACTCGTCGGAGCAGACCACCCCGGCCTCGTAGGCCTGCTCCAGGGCCTGTTGCCTGGTGGCGGCGGTGGGGGTGCGGAAGCTGTAGTCGTACAGCAGGAAGAGGGGGGCCACGACGAGCGGGCCGCCCGGCCCGGACCAGACGGGGTAGGGGTCCTCCGGTGTGTGCACGCCGAAGGACCGGCAGATCTCGACGAGCCGCCGGTAGCGCGCCTCGCCGCGCAGGGGCTCGGGATCGTCCCGTACGGTCCACAGTTCGTGGTTGCCGGGCGCCCACACCACGGTGGCGTAGCGCCGGGTGAAGAGGTCGAGCACCCACCGGAGATCGTCGAGTGACTCGCTCACGTCGCCGGCCACGATGAGCCAGTCGGCGGGACTGTCGGGATAGAGGTCCTCGACGATCCGGCGGTTCTCCGGGAATCCGACATGGAGGTCGCTGATACCCATGAGGTTTCCGTGCGGCATTCCGTGAGTGTGGACGCTCTGCACTCGCGTGAACACCCCTTAACGGCCCCTCAATTGACGTCGGCGGCCCGCGCTTCGGGCCCATGGCAGGGGTATGGCAATGCCGGTGCGGCCCACCGGCAGCGGTACGGCAGGCGCCGGGGCGGCCGCCGCCGGGATGGCAGCGGCCTGGCAGAGAACCGGTCCGCACCCCGGTCCATCGGGTTGACCTGCGCCTTCGGCCCTGGGCGGGGTGGTGCGGCGGCGTGAACGTGGGAGCTGTCCGACCGGAACAGCGACCCGAGGGAACGCCGTGCTCACAAAGCTCCTGCCCGCGAACGTCGCGACTGCCGAAGCCACCACCGACCCCGCCGACGTCTTCCTCTACCCCGAGGAGGAGCACCTCGTCCGAAACGCCGTACCCAAGCGGCGTCTGGAGTTCGGCACCGTCCGGTGGTGCGCCCGCCGTGCCATGGGAGAGCTGGGGCTGCCCCCGGCCCCCGTGGTGCCGGGCCGGCGCGGTGTCCCGCAGTGGGCGCCCTCGGTCGTCGGGTCCATGACCCATTGCGCCGGCTTCCGGGGCGCGGCGCTCGCCCGCTCCGCCGAGTTCGCCTCGGTCGGGGTGGACGCCGAGCCCAACGCGCCCATGCCGGAGGGGGTGCTCGACTCGATCGCGCTGCCCCGGGAGCTCGACCTGATCGCCGAACTGGAGCGGACCGCGCCCGGTGTGGCGTGGGACCGGCTGCTCTTCAGCATCAAGGAGGCCGTCTACAAGACGTGGTTCCCGCTGACGGGCCAGGAACTGGACTTCACCGACGCACTGGTGAGCGTGGACCCGGTGCGCGAGACCTTCCATGCCCGGCTGCTGCCGGACCCCGAGACCCTCTCCCCGGCCGGGCCGACCGTCTTCGACGGCCGCTGGTCGGCGGAGCGGGGCGTACTGCTGAGCGCGATAGCGGTGCCGGCCGGCCGGCTCGCCGCCGTCGGTGCTCCGGTACGCAGAAGCGCTCCCCGCATCTGCCGTGCGGGGAGCGCTTCGTGAACCGCCGGACGTGGTGTCAGATCACGTCCACTGGTCGTCCTCGGGCTTGGCCCCGACGTCGGTTCCGGTGTCGGAGTCGGTCAGCGGCGCGGTGACGGCCGACTCGGCGGACGCTCCGGACACGACCGGTCCCGCCATGACCTGAACCCCCATCGCCACTACCACACTGGCCACCGCAGTCAAGCAAATCGAGAAGACCTTAACGGAAACTGTTCTCACGACTTCCCCCAGTCGAAGATCGAGATCTACTCATCCGTACCGCTCGCCACTTCCGGCACTGCGGCTCGGCTGATGGGAACAGAGTGCTCGCTCTCGATCAATCCCGCCAAGGGCGGTACGTTGGCGTAAAGTTACGTGGCAGCAAATACATCAATCAGCGGGGGCTGACATGTTTGCAGGGGAGGGCTCGGATTCGGGGTTCGCCGAGCTGGACGACGTCAGTGCGGCGGCATACGGCCTGGCCGTCGAGTGCGGCCGCTTCGAGCGGGAACGGATCGCCGAACAGCTGTCGCTGACGCCCGAGGAGATCACCCGGGTCGAGCAGGTGCTGAGCGGGGTCCGCCTCTTACAGGCGATGCCCGGAAACCCCTCGGAGCTGACCCCCGTCACGCCCGACGTCGCGGCCGCGTCCCTGGTCGCACCCGCCGAACGCCACATACGCGACCTCCAGCAGGCGGTCACGGACGTCCGGGCCAAGCTGCTGTCCCTGACGCCCCTGTACTTCGAGGGCCGCCGGGTGCGCAACCGGCTGGAGGCCTTCGACGTCATCACCGACGTCTCCCGCATCCAGTCGATGCTCAACCACCTCACCCAGAGCTGCCAGAGCGAGATGCTCACCGTGCAGCCCGGCGGGGCCCGTCCCGCGTACGCGCTGGCCCAGGCCCGGGAGTCGGCGCTGACGACCCTCGAGCGCGGGGTGCGGATCCGCACCATCTACCAGCACACCGCCCGCAACGACCTGCCGACCCGCAGCTATGTGCGCGAGGTCAGCGAACAGGGCGCGGAGATCCGTACCGCCGACGAGGTCATCGACCGGCTGATCATCTACGACCGGGAGGTGGCGTTCCTGCCGGAACGGTCCGCCGGGGACCGCACACCCGGCGCGGCGATCGTGCGCGAGCCCACCCTGGTGGCGTTCCTGTGCTCGGTCTTCGAGTACCTGTGGGACGGGGCGAGCCCCTACGTGGTGGAGTCCCAACGGTCCCCCGCCTCCTCCGACGAGCTCAAGTGGTCGATCATCCGGTTGATGACCAAGGGCTACAAGGACGAGATGGTCGCCCGGCGGCTCGGCATGTCCGTGCGCACCTGCCGCCGCCACATCGCCGAGATCACCGAGGAGCTGGAGGCCACCAGCCGCTTCCAGGCCGGCTACAACGCCGCCCGCCAGGAGATGCTCGCCGGGGGGTCGGTGCCCTCCTGAGGCGGTGTGCGTGTCGGCCGGTCCCCGGTGGGGCCCGGCCGACACCCGGCCGGGCTCCCTCCGGCCGGGCTCCCTCCGGTCAAGCCCCGTCCGGGACCTCCGCGAGCGCCTCCGTGATGGCGTCCACGCAGTCCTGGTCGAGCATCGTCGTCACGTGGGCGTCGTGGAGCCGGCCGAAGCCCGCGTCGTACACCGCCGCGCTGACCACGTAGCCGTCGGCGACCGGGAACGTACGGAAGATCCACTCGTCCCCGGTCCCCGCGGTGCCGTCGGGCCGCTGGACCCGTACGGCCCTGCCGTCGGGGCCGAAGCCGAACTCGGTGAACCGGAACTGCATGCCCTGCCCGATCGCCTTGCTGTAGGCCTCCTTGAGCGTCCACAGCCGCACCAGGGCGTCGTTGCGCTGCGGCTCCGGCATCCCCGACAGCAGCACCGACTCGTACGGGGTGCAGATGTGCCGGCCGAGACCGCTGCCGTGCATCTCGCGGTCGGCGCGTTCCGCGTCGACCCCGATCAGCCCGCAGGTCGTCAGACCGACGAGCAGCAGGTCGTCGGTGTGGCTGAGGCTGATGTCGATCTGGTCGCAGCCGCGCAGGTACGGGCGGCCGGTCGGCCCGTACGCCAGCTCCAGGTCGGCGGGATCGCTGTCGAGCACCGCGCTCGCCGCGTGTTTGAGGAGCATCCGGGAGGCGATGTAGCGGCCCCGCACGTCGGCGTGCGTGAGGTCGAGGTAGCGCGTCCAGTCGCGGCCGAGCAGCTCGCGCAGCCCGTCGCCGGAGGGCACGACCGGCTCCAGGTCGCTCAGCCGCGCGTAGACCAGGGCGGTCCCGTGGGTGGCCAGGTCGTCCCGGACCCGGTCCCACGAGTCGCCGCCCGGTACCACGGCGACGGGCTGACCGAGCGGCGGGCCGAGCGAGGGGCTGCCCGGGGCAGTCATCCGTACTCCTTCACGAGGGTGTGGACCTCCCGGAGGCTGCACGCCTCCAGCAGGCGGTGTACCGGTACCCGGTGGCCGGACTCCTCCAGGAGCGCCACCAGTCGGAGCAGGTTCAGCGAGTCCCAGCCCGGCAGGTCGCCCAGGGCCGTGTCCGCGCCTTCGGGCACGGCGATGTCCAGGCCGAGGTCGTCGCGGACCGTCCGCAGGAACACATCGAGGCTATCGAGGCCCATCGGACCGTCCTCCCGGGGTTTCGGTGATGCGCACGTGCGCGGGGACCTCCGGCAGCCGCGCCAGGTCGTGGTGGAACACCACCGGACCGTCGCCGCGGGCTTCGCCCGCGTCCGGGCCCGCCGGGGTGAAGCCGCAGGACGGGTAGAAGTCCCGGGCCCGGTGGTTGCGGGCGGTGGGCACGTACCGGGCGGTGACCGAGGACAGCCCGAGCTCCCGCGCGCGGGCCAGCAGCAGCGCGAGGCAGGCCTGTTCCACGCCGCGGCCGAGCACCCGGCAGCTGAGCCACATGCCGTCCAGCCGGAGCACCTCCCCGGCGACGCCGGCGAGCACCGCACCCACCAGGCCGTTGTCACCGAACCGGTCCGCGCTGCGCGCGACGAGCAGCAGCTGCCCGGGAGCGGCGGCCCGCAGGGCCAGCCCGGATTCCGTGTACCCCACACCGGTCAGGTTGAACTGATTGGTGCGCAGGGTCAATTGGGACACGCGGGCGAGTTCGTGGCTGCGGGGCGGGCCGAGCCCGACGCTCACCTCCAGGGCCCGCAGGAACTCCTCGTAGGAGCCGGAACCGGTCCGCAGTGCCCCGCGCTCGCGCCGCCTGCGGTACTCGCCGCCCCTGGCGCGGTCCTCGTCGGTCAGCCGCAGGGTGTCGAACCAGCCGTCGGCGAGCAGCCGGGTGACGTGCAGCGCGGGTTCCCCGTCGAGGGCCACGACGGCGACGCCGGGTGCGCCGAGGCGGACCTGGGCGCGTTCGGCCGGCGAGTCGTCGGCGAAGACGAGGGCGTCGGGGGCGAGGTCCAGGGTCCGCGCGATGTCGGCGAGGTTGCCGTCCTTGGGCTCCCAGTTGGCGTTGATCGCGGCGAAGTCCGGCTCGCGCAGGACGAGGTCGGGATGGGCGGCGAGCGTCTCCAGGACGAGGTCCTCGTCGTTCTTGCTGCTGACGGCGAGGAGCACGCCCTGGGAGGCGAGCTGCCTGACGCACTTCTGGAAGGCGCCGAACGCCTCGGCGCGCAGGGTGCCGGCCGCCGCGACGCCGTCGGGGCCGTCCTCGCCGAGCACCCCGTCCCACAGGGTGTTGTCGAGGTCGAGCACGAGGCACTTGCGGACCCGGCCGCCCAGCGCGCGGGCCAGGTGCCCGATCTCGCGGGCGTACGCCGCCATAAGTCCCGCGCCGAGCTGCACCCCGGCGTGGCGGGCCAGGCGCGGGTCGGTGACCGGCCCGCCCTCGCCGATCAGCGGCTCCAGGTCGATCACCACGAGCCGGGCGGCGGACTCGGTCAGCCTCAGCAGGCGGGCGTTGAACTCCCTCCACACGGCGCCCAGTCGGGCCCTGGAGCGGTGGTCGACGAGCTGGTGGCTGTAGGAGCGCGGCAGCGGCACGGTGTTGAGCACCAGGGTCCCGCCGGCCTGGGAGGCGAGGGCGGCGCACCGGTCCAGCGCCTCCTCCCCCGCCCGCTCGACGTCCTGAGGTCCCCACACGGCGGGGACCTGGGAGAAGAGGGTCTCGGGGTCCAGCAGGCACAGGGTGAGGTCGGGTGCGGCCGCCCGGAGCTCGCCGGCCGGATCGGTGAGGTCGCGCAGGTAGGTGCCGTGCTCGCCGAGCAGCGGGCGCAGCAGCATGCCGTGGCGGGCCAGTTCGCCCCTGAGGGGGTCGACGACGTGGCCCACGGTGGACTGGCCGGTGACCGCCACCGTCACCACCGGGGTGTGCGGGTGGTGGGCGAGTACGGCGCCGTGGTCGAGGCCTGCGAGCAGTCGGCCCGCCGCGGCGGTGTCGCCGGGCCCGCCCTCCTCGGCGAGCAGCGCGGGCACCCGGTCGTAGGACTTCTCCAGCAGTCCTCGCTCGCGCAGTTCGCGCAGTTCGCGCAGCCGGTCCGGTCCCTTCGTCATGGGGTGCCTCACACCTTCTCCAGGGCGAACCCGGCTCTGATCCACCTGCTGGACTCCACGCACAGGGCCAGTGCCCGGTTCCCGGCGGCGAACTGCGGCAGCAGTCGCTCGACTTGCAGGAAGGGGAGGGCGTTGCCGGTGTTCCCCGTCTCGGCGACGCAGGAGACCTCCCGGGCGGGACCGGCCGGCAGCCGCTCGACGATGCGGGCGGTCATCCGCTCGGACAGTTGCGGCGGCAGCAGGAAGTCGATGTCGTCGAGGCCCCACCCGAGCCCGCCGAGGAGGTCCCAGAGGATCTCCACGGAGAGGGCGGGCACGTGCTCCTCGATCGCCTTGTAGTCCTCGGCCAGCATCGGCCGCTGCGAGTCCCGGTCGGTGGTGCCGTACCAGTCGAGGAGCTGGCCGGGCGGACGGCCGCGCCCCGTCCACGAGTTGAGCACGGAACGCACGGCGATCCGCTCGCCCTCGGGTTCGTCGGTGAGGACGGCGGCTCCGGCCCCGTCGCCGAACAGGACGTGGTTGACCAGTTCCTCGGTGGGCATCCGGGCGGTGTCCCGCCGGGGCGCGAGGAAGCGGTGGGTGACGTCCCCGCCGAGGACCAGTCCGGCCCGCCGGCCCCCGAGGACCAGGGTGCGGCCGAGGTCGAGGGCCTGGACGGCGCCGGAGCAGCCGGCCTGGATCTGGTAGACGGGCAGGTGGTCGAGGCCGAGCCGGTCCGCCACCTCGCAAGCGGTGGTCGGCAGGAGCGTGTCGGGGGTCGCGGTGGCCAGCACCACGAACTCGATGTCGGCGGGGCCGAGTCCGGCGGCGTCCATGGCCCGCGCCCCGGCCTCGGCGCACAGGTCGGCCAGCGAGCCGCGGACCTCGCCGGTGACCGGGTCCCAGCCGAAGTGCCGGGTCCGCGTGCCGACGAAGATGTCGATCCACTCCTCGCTGACGCCGAGCAGCCTGCCGAGCGCCGTGTTGTCGACCGGCTCGCCGGGCAGCGCCGTACCGGTCGAGGCGAGGTACACCGTGGCGCGGTCCCCCGCGTCCGGTCCCCGCGTCACGACGACCTCGCCACAGCCGCGTCCCGCAGGAACTCGGCCAGCGCGCCGACGGACCGCAGCGCGGGCAGCATCTCCTGGACGGACACCTCGCCGACCCGTGGCAGCCGGGCCTCCACCTGGTTCTTGAGCTGCATGATCATCACGGAGTCGAAGCCGAGGTCCTCGTAGAAGCGGGCCTCGGCCACCACGCGCTCCGGCGGGTGCCCGCCGACCTCGGCGACGGCCCGTACCACCGCGTGCAGCACGGGGTCGTCGGTGTCGGGGCCGGCCGGACCGGCGGCGGCCCCGCGGGACGGCTCCGGCCGCTCGGCGGGGAGAGCGGTGAGGGCGTCGGCGGGCGCTGCGGGCGTCGCGGGCGTGGCGGCCGTGGCGGGCGGCCGGGCGGTCTGGACGAAGGTCTCCCGGTCCCAGGAGCGCCGCGCCGAGGAGAAGACGTACGGGGCCAGGGCCTCCGCGCTGCGGTGCTCGGGGGCGTACAGCTCCTCCCACAGCGGGTCGAGCCCGGCCCGGTACAGGGCCGCGACGGTCTCGGCGAGCTCCATGCCGGTGGCCCCGGGGCCCGGGCAGGGGTGCAGGTGCTCGGCGGCGGGTGCGCGCCCGCCGCGGGCGGCGATCTGCAGGAGCACCCCGCGCGGGCCGATCTCGATCAGATGGGTGGGGGCCACCTCCGCGACGAGCGCCCCCAGCGCGCTGTCCATGAGGACCGGCTCCTCGATCTGGCCGGCCCAGTAGCCGGCGTCCAGGGGCTCGTGGCGCAGCATCCGGCCGTACCGGGTCGAGGCCAGGGGCACGGCGGGCGGCGCGCACCGCACCGTCTCGGTGCGCAGGCCCGCGGCGGCCGGGGCCATCCGGGGCGAGTGGAAGGCGTACGGGACGGGCAGCGGCCGGACCCGGATCCCGCGGCCGGCGAGCTGCTCGGTGATCCGCTCCAGTGCGTCCAGGGGGCCGGAGAGCACGGTGTCGCCGGGGCCGTTGAGGGCCGCGGCCACCGTGCCGGGCTCGGCCGCCAGCAGGCCGGCGAGCTGCTCCGGTCCGGCGCTTGTGGCGATCATGCCGCCGCCGGAGGGGAGTTCGTCCGTCAGGGCGCCGCGCCGGACGACGAGCCGGGCGGCCTCCTCCAGGCCGAGGGCGCCCGCGGTGACGGCGGCGGCGTACTCGCCGAGGCTGTGGCCGAGGACGCCGGCCGGGGTGACCCCGAGCGAGGTGAGCGTACGGGCCAGGGCGTAGCCGACGGCGAACAGGGCGGGCTGCGCGAACCGCGGCCGGTGCACGCGCTCGTCGCCGCCGACGATGAGGTCGCGCACCGACGCGCCGAGGTGCGGGGCGAGCGCCTGGTCGGCCTCGGCGAGGTGCCGGCGGTAGAGGGGGCAGTCGCGGTGCAGCCCGGCCGTCATGCCGGGGTACTCGCTGCCCTGTCCGGTGAAGAGGAAGGCCGTGACGGGCCTGCCCCACGGACGGCCGGCGCCGGACGCCGTGTCCTGGAGCGCCGCCGCGCGGCGCAGGGCGGTGACGAGTTCGCCGGTGTCGCGGACGGGGACCGCGAAGCGGTGCGGCAGGCCGGTCTTGACGAGGTTGCTGCTGCGGCACAGGGCGGCCGCTGCGCCGCGCGGCCGCCCGGCCACCGCGTCGGCCTGTGCGGTGAGGTTGCGGCGCAGGGCCTCGGCGGTGTCGGCGCTGACGGTGAAGACGCCGACGGCGTCGCGCGCGCCGCGCGTACGGGTCCCGCCGGCGCCGGCGGTGCGGGGGGTCCGCGGCGCCGAGCCGAGGACCGCGTGGGCGTTGGTGCCGCCCATGCCGAAGCTGCTGACGCCGGCGAGGCTCTCCCCGCGCGGCAGCCGCATCGGCGACTTCAGCAGCCGCAGGCCGCGCTCGCCGAGCCGCAGCTGCGGGTTCTCCCGGTCGGCGAAGAGGCTGGCGGGGACGATGCGGTGGTGCAGGGCGAGGGCCGTCTTGATGAGGCCGGCGATGCCCGCGGCGCCTTCGGTGTGGCCGAGGTTTCCCTTGACCGAGCCGATCGCGCACGGGGTCTCGCGTGGGACGCCGTGCACCGCGCCGAGCGCCGCGCACTCGATGGCGTCGCCCAGGACGGTCCCGGTGCCGTGCGCCTCCACGAACGCGACGCGGTCCGGGGCGATCCCGGCCCGCCGGTAGGCGGAGTCCAAAACCCGCTGCTGCGACCAGCGGTTGGGGGCGATCACCCCGTTGCTGCGGCCGTCCTGGTTGACGGCGCTGCCGCGCAGCACGGCGTAGATCCGCCGGCCGTCGGCGAGGGCGTCCTCCAGCCGGCGCAGCACGACCAGTCCCACTCCGTCGCTGCGGCCGATCCCGTCGGCGTCCGCGCTGAAGGGTTTGCAGCGCCCGTCGGCGGCGGCCAGGCCGAGCTGTCCGTACACCATGCCCAGCGAGGGCGAGAGCACGATGTTGACCCCGCCGGCGAGGGCGGTGTCGCACTCGCCGGTCAGCAGGGCGCTGGCCGCGAGGTGGACGGCGACCAGTGAGGACGAGCAGGCCGTGTCGACGGCGAGGCTCGGTCCGGTGAAGTTGAAGTGGTAGGAGATCCGGTTGGCCGCCATGCCGGCGCTGCTGCCGGACCCGAGCAGCGGGGTGACGCGTGCGAGGTCGCTCATCGTGAGGCGGCCCCACTCGCCGCCCATCACGCCGACGAACACCCCGGTCTCGGTGCCCGCGAGGTCGCCGGGGGCGCGGCCCGCGTCCTCCAGGGCCCGCCAGGCGCACGGCAGCAGCAGCCGGTGGTGCGGGTCCATGGCGGCGGCCTCGCGGGGGGTGACCGAGAAGAAGTCGCTGTCGAAGACATCGGCGTCGTCGATGAAGCCGCCGCTGCCGCCGGCGGCGGGGAAGTCCCGGGCGTCCCAGCGCTGCGCGGGGACCGGGGTGATACCGGCTCCGCCGCGCATGAGCAGGTCCCAGTACGCCTGCACGCCCGCCGCCCCGGGGAACGTGCAGTCGATCCCGACGATGGCGATGTCCCCCATCAGTGCCGGTCCCGCGCGTGGGCCGGGGCGGCGGGGAGCACCGACGACAGGTGGCGGACGAGGCTCTCGACGGTCGGGTGGTCCCAGAGCAGCGTCGGCTCCACCTCCAGGCCGAATTCGTCCTCGAGGTCGCCGCACAGGCTCAGCGCCGCCACCGAGTCCATCCCGTACTCGGCGAAGGGCACGGTGGGGTCGATCGTCTCGGGGGCGCGCCGCAGGTACAGCGAGAGCCGGGCGTACAGCCACTCGTGCGGCAGGACGCCGTCGGCGGCGGGCCGGCCGGTGTGAACGGTCATCGTGGGGCTCCTTCAGTGCGTACGGCGCATCCGCCGGCCGGCCGGGCTGCCGGTCAGCCGGGGATGGGAGTGGAGTAGAGGTCGTAGCTGATCTGGGTGCTGAAGCGGAGCTGGACCTCGTGCCGGATCCGGGTCTCGCACTCCGCCGGCAGGTCGGTGACGCGCGTCCCCAGCCGGCGGGCGATGCGGTGCAGTGCGGCGGCCGCCCAGGACGGGTCGGCGAGGAACGGGTCGGGGCCGTAGCGTGCCTGGTCCCACAGGCCGAGCACGGCGGCCGCGGCGAGCAGCAGCGCGTAGCGGTCCATGAGGGCGAACCGCGCGGGCCGGGCGGTGGCCTCCGCCCCGGCCTCGTCCAGTGCCAGGACCCTGCGGCGCACGTCGCGGAACTCCCCGACGAGCTGGTGGGCGAGTGTGCGCAGGGCCCGTTCGACGGGGCCGTCGCCGTCGATGCCCGCGCCGACGGCGAGCATGGTCGCGCTGAGGGAGTCCCGCCCGCACGCGAGGCTGAGCTGTTCGGTCCGCAGCGGCGGCAGGTCGCCGTGCAGCCGGAACAGGCCGGCGGGCGCCTCGTCCTCGACGAACCAGGAGGACCGTGCCAGGCGCGGCATCTGCGGGATGACGGTGGCCTGGCAGGCGACGGTCCCGGCGTGGCCGAGGCTGAGCACGGGCACGTCCCTGACGTGTTTCTGGAAGATGCCGAGCGTGCCCTCGCGGGTGTAGAAGCCCGAGCCCAGCACGATGGACAGGTCGTACATGGTCTCGGTCAGCACGCGCGGCAGCAGGTACTTGAGCGCCGCCGAGTAGACGCTGGTCTCGGCGGGCAGCAGGTGCAGGGCGCGGGTGGCGACGACGGCGAGGGCGTCGTAGAGCAGCAGGTTGACGAAGGCGTTGGTGAGGGCCGCTCCGGTGCGGCCGCCGTCGCGTCCGGCTCCGCCCGCCTGCCATCCGCCGGAGCGCTCCCGGTCGAAGCGGACGGCGGTGCGCAGGCTGGTGTCGAGGGCCGCGACGGCGGTCGCGGCGATCACGGTACGGCTGATCTGGAAGGACCGCAGGGCGGTCCGGATCCCGCTGCCCTCGTCACCCAGCAGGGCCGATCCGGGCACCGGGCAGTCGTCGAACTCCACGCCGGCGAACCGGCAGCCGCGCAGGCCGACCGGGGTCCTGCGGGCCGTCACCGCCGCCCGTGCGCCGGTGAGCTGTCCGGGCTCCAGCAGGAGCACCGAGTGGCTGCCGCTGCCCGGGGCGGGGTCGGTGCGGCAGAACAGCACCAGGGCCCCGGCCCGTTCCAGGTTGTTGACCATCGGCTTGCCGCCGCTGATCAGGTAGCCGTCGCCGCTGCGGCGGGCGGTGACCTGGCTGCGCACGAAGTCGTTGCTGTGGGCGGTCTCGTGCTGGGCGATGGCCGCCTTGCCGCCGGCGCGGAGCAGCCCGGCGAGCCAGTGGCGCTGCCGGGAACTGCCGGCGGCCCAGACGTCGGAGGCCGCCATGAAGGTGGTCATGCCGTGGCCCATGGCCAGTCCCACGTCCCGGCGGAAGACCGGACGCATGATCCGCACCAGGGTGTCCATGCCCTCCAGCCGGCCGCCGAGGGCGCGCGGCACGTACTCCTCGGCGATCCGGAAGTCGTCGAGCAGCGCCTCGCCGGCGGCGAAGGGCACCGCGGCCCGGTCGGCCTCCAGCAGGGCGGTGTAGCCGACCGGGTTGTCCGGGTCGGTGGGGTCGCCGAACCGGGCCTCCAGCTCGGCCACCCGGGCGCGGACGGCGTCCTCGCGCTGCTGCGCGGCCGCCGCCGGGGCGCCGAGGAGCGAGGTCACCACCGTCTTCCTCCGTCGGCTCCTTCCGGGCGCAGCAGGTCCTCGCCGAACAGGACGTCCTGCGGCCGGGCCAGCGCCCGTACGTCCGGGGTCAGGACCTCGTAGTCGCCGCGGAGCACCCCGTCGAGGAACAGCCCCCGCATGAGGGTGCGCTGGACCTTGCCGCTGCTGGTGCGGCGTACGGTGCCGGGGCGTACGAGGAGGACGTTGCCGGCGGGGATCTCGAACTCCTTGCCGATGAGGGCCTGGATCCGCTGGGCGACCGTGCGCAGTTCGGCGCCGCCGGCGCCGCGGACCTCCTGGACGAGGACGAGCTGTTCGCCGCCGGCGTCCACGGAGAACGCGGCGCCCGCGCCGAAGGTCAGTGCGGGGCTGACCGTGCGCGCGGCCCATTCGACGTCCTGGGGGTAGACGTTGCGGCCGTTGACGATGACGACTTCCTTGAGCCGCCCGGTGACGAACAGCTCGCCGTCCTCCAGCATGCCCAGGTCGCCCGTGCGCAGGAAGTTGCTCTCCTCGTCGTTGAGGCTGGCGCGGAAGGTGTGGGCGGTCTCGGTGGGGCGGCGCCAGTAGCCGCGGGCCACGCTGTGGCCGCGCAGCCAGATCTCGCCGACGGTGCCGGGCGGGAGTTCGTGGTGGGTCAGCGGGTCGACGACGCGGACCTCCACGTCGACCGGGGTGCCGCAGCCGACCAGGGTCCGGGCGCGCCCGCCCGCCGTCGCGCCGAGCACCCGGTCGTGTTCCAGGGCGGTCCGGTCGAAGTCCTTGCGGACGTGCGGGGTGCCGGGGACGCCGCCGGAGACCACGAGGGTGGCCTCGGCCAGTCCGTAGCAGGGGTAGAGCGCCTCGGGACGGAAACCGGCGGGGGCGAAGCGCCGGGCGAACTCGTCGAGGCTTTCGGGGCGTACGGGTTCGGCGCCGTTGAGGGCCAGGCGCCAGCGGGACAGGTCCAGTTCCGCGATCTGCTCGTCCTTCACCCGGCGTGCGCACAGGTCGTAGCTGAAGTTGGGGCCGCCGCCCACGGTGACGCCGTAGCGGTCGACGGCCTGGAGCCAGCGCAGCGGGTGTTTGACGAAGGACAGCGGGGCGACCTGGACGCAGTGGGTGCCGAGCCAGACGGGGTGCAGCAGGTGGGCGACCAGTCCCATGTCGTGGAAGTAGGGCAGCCAGCTGCCGAAGCGGTCCTCGCGGGTGGTGTGCAGCACCTTCTGCAGGGCGGCCTGGTTGGCGAGGAGGTTGCGGTGCGAGACGGTCACGCCGCGCGGTTCGCAGACGGAGCCCGAGGTGTACTGGAGGAACACCAGGTCGTCCGGGCGGGCGGTGACGGGCTGCCAGGCGTCGGCGTCGCCCACCCCGGGCATGTCGCTGACCAGGCATGCCGCGTCGGGCCGGGAGTTGCGGGCGAGCCACAGCGCGACCTCGGGGGCGGCGGCCGTCTCGGTGAGCACGAGGGTCGCGCCGGTGTCCCCCAGCACGGCGGTGGTGCGGCCCAGTCGCTGGTCCCGGCCGGCTTCGCCCGGAATCGGTACGGGGACGGCGACGGCGCCGGCGTAGAGGCAGCCGGCGAACGCCTTGAGGAACTCGACGGTGGAGGAGTAGACGAGCAGCACGGGCCGGCCTGCGACGTCGTACTCCTGGAGGACGGCGGCGATCCGTCTCGCCTCGCGGTCCAGCCTCCCGTAGGTGAGGTGCTCGGCCTCCGTCCCGCCGGCCGTCTCCCGGAGGAAGACGTGGACGTCCTCGTCGGCGAGTTCGGCCGCCCTGGCCCGGAGGAGTTCGGTGAAGGTGGCGAAGCGTGGCTCTGACATCCGCGGCGTCCCCTCGGGTCTGCGGGCCCGTGGAGTGGCGGACCTCGATTCCCCGGATCATGCGTGTGCTCCCTTAAGGGCCGCTTGCGCCCGCCCGGCCCGTGCGGCGGGCGGGGCGCGACCCCTATCCCGGTCAGGGGGGTGGTCGCTGTTCTCCGTGCGCGCCGCCGCTGCCTTCAATGGCAGGCACTGTCCAGGGCCGCCGCGGGCGCGCCCCGACGGCCGAGGAAGCGGGTGGAGCATGACAGTTGGCGATGTCGGTGTCCGAGTGGCCGAACTAGGAGCGATCAAGGAGTCCGTCGAGCTGGGTCCGTCGCCCGGCGCCTCCGAGGCGCAGCACGCCCGCGGCAAGCTGACGGTGCGCGAGCGGTTGGACCTGCTCTTCGATCCGGGGACGTTCCGCGAGATCGAGCAGTTGCGCCGGCACCGTGCCACGGGCTTCGGGCTGGAGGACCGCAGGCCGCACACCGACGGTGTGGTGACCGGCTGGGGGAAGGTCGAGGGCCGCCGGGTGTTCGTGTACGCGCACGACTTCCGGATCTTCGGCGGTTCGCTCGGCGAGGCGCACGCGCAGAAGATCCACAAGGTGATGGACCTCGCGCTGGCGGCGGGCGCCCCGCTGGTCTCGCTCAGCGACGGCGCGGGCGCCCGGATCCAGGAGGGGGTCACCGCGCTCGCCGGCTACGGCGGCATCTTCCGCCGAAACGTGGCGGCTTCCGGGGTGATCCCGCAGATCAGCGTGATGCTCGGGCCGTGCGCCGGCGGGGCGGCGTACTCCCCCGCCCTGACGGACTACGTCTTCATGGTGCGCGACATCGCGCAGATGTACATCACCGGCCCCGACGTGGTGCAGGCGGTGACCGGCGAGCGGATCAGCCACGACGACCTGGGCGGCGCACAGGTCCACTCCTCGGTGTCCGGCGCGAGCGCCTTCCTGTACGACACGGAGGAGGAGTGCCTCGAAGAGGTGCGGCACCTGCTGTCGCTCCTGCCGGCCAACAACCGGGAGCTGCCGCCGGCGGTGGTCCCGTCCGACCCGGCCCACCGGCGCACCTCGGCGCTGTCCGAGCTGGTGCCCGCCGACCCGGTCCGCTCGTACGACATGCGCGCCGTGGTCGAGGAGATCGTCGACGACGGCGACCTGTTCGAGGTCCACGCCCACTGGGCGACGAACATCATCTGCGGTCTGGCCCGGCTGGACGGCCACGTGGTGGGCGTCGTCGCGAACCAGCCCGCCTCGCTGGCGGGGGTGCTGGACATCAGCGCCTCGGAGAAGGCGGCCCGGTTCGTGCAGACCTGCGACGCCTTCAGCATCCCGCTGGTGACCCTGGTGGACGTGCCGGGCTTCCTGCCGGGCAGCGGCCAGGAGCACAGCGGTGTCATCCGGCACGGCGCGAAACTCCTGTACGCGTACTGCGCGGCCACCGTGCCCCGGGTGCAGGTGATCCTGCGCAAGGCGTACGGCGGCGCCTACATCGTGATGGACTCCCGCTCGATCGGCGCGGACCTGTCCTTCGCGTGGCCCACCAACGAGATCGCCGTCATGGGCGCGGAGGGCGCGGCGAACGTCGTCTTCCGCCGGGAGATCGCCGCCTCGGACGACCCCGAGGCGGCTCGGGCGCAGCGCGTCAAGCAGTACCGCCAGGAGCTCATGCACCCCTACTACGCCGCCGAGCGCGGCCTGGTGGACGACGTCATCGACCCGGCCGCGACCCGGCAGGTGCTGGTGGACGCGCTGGATGTGCTGCGGGCCAAGCACGTGGCGCTGCCCGAGCGCAAGCACGGCAACCCGCCGTTCTGATGGGCGAGCGGACCGAACCACAGGTGAGGATCGTGCGCGGCGCCCCCGACAGCACGGAGCTGGCGGCCGTCCTCCTCGCCCTGCTCTCCCTCGCCCGGCCCCCGGACGGCGACGCCGGCCGGGCCGCCGGCCCCCCGCCCCGGGCCCTGTGGCGTCCGGGGCGCAGCTGGCGGCCGCCGGGCTCCTGGACCGCTCCCTGAACGGGCGGGCCCCCACCGAAAGGAAACCGACCCACGATGACCCCTACGACCACGGCCGCCCCGGCCCTGCCGGCGACCGGCGACTGGCTGCGGCGCTTCCACCCCGCCGACGACGCTCCCGTGAGGCTGTTCTGCTTCCCGCACGCGGGGGGCGCGGCCAGCTGGTACTTCCCGATGTCCCGGGCCCTGTCCCCGCACGCCGACGTGGTGCCCGTGCAGTACCCGGGCCGCCAGGACCGGCGCGGCGAGAGGTGCGTCGAGGACCTGATGGAGCTCGCGGACCTGGTCACCCGGGAACTGCTGCCCTGGTGCGACCGGCCGGTGGCGCTGTTCGGGCACAGCCTGGGCGCGTCCCTGGCCTTCGAGGTGGCGCTGCGGCTGCGGGAGGCGGGGCAGCCGGATCCCGTGGCCCTGTTCGCCTCGGGCCGCCGGGCCCCCTCGCACCACCGGGAGGACCAGTGGGTCCACCTCGCTCCCGACGAGGAGCTGCTGGCCGAGATCAAGGCGCTCAGCGGCACGGACCCGGCGGTCCTGGCCGACGACGAGCTGCTGCGGTCGGTGCTCCCGGCGATCCGCGGCGACTACAAGGCCGCCGAGACCTACCGCTACCGTCCGGGCCCCGCCCTGACCTGCCCCGTCACGGTCCTCACGGGGGACGCGGACCCGGCGGTTACCGCCGAGGAGGCCGCGGGCTGGGCGGACCACACCGAGGGCCCCTTCGCCCTGCACCGCTTCGCCGGCGGCCACTTCTACCTGAGTCGGCACGCCGCCGCGGTGAACGACCTGGTACGGGGGCACCTGTCGTGAGGCCGTCCGTCCCCACCGCCGTTCGGACGGTGGGGGCGCACGCCTCGGCGCGTTGCGGCGCACACGGTGGTGAAACCCGATCGGCTGTCGGGCGTTAGGGAAGGTGGGCCGCCGTTCGCCCGTGACGCACGCGAGAGCACGAGGAGCACGATGACAGACCCCAGGCCGGTCGGACGCCGCCGGATGAAGCTGGCAGCCCGGTGCCGGGTGGCCACCGAGGCCCGCGCCTTCGGGGTGGTCGTCTTCTGCGCGATCCTGCTCAACGCCGCGCTGATGGGCGTCGAGACGTACAGCGGGCCGGCCGCGGAGTACCAGCGGCTGCTGCGGGCCGGCGAGCAGTGCTGCCTGGCGCTGTTCACCCTGGAGATGCTGCTGCGCATCGGTGCCTTCGCGGACCGGCCGAAAGCATTCTTCCGCGACCCGTGGAACCTCTTCGACCTCGCGGTCGTCGCCTCCGCCTTCGTCCCGTTCGTCCGCGAGAACACCACCTTGCTGCGGCTGCTGCGGCTGGCCCGGGTGCTGCGCACGGCACGTTTCCTCCCGCACCTGCGCATCCTGCTGATCGCGGTCGGCCGCAGCCTGCCCGGCACCGCCAGCTTCCTGTTCGTCGGCGGACTGGTCCTGTACGTGTACGCCATGGTCGGCTGGGTCTGCTTCGCCGAGGCGGACCCGGGGCACTACGGTTCGGTGGGCCGCGCGATGCTCACGCTGTTCCTGCTGACCACCCTGGACGGCCTGACCGACGCCGTCCGCGCGGGGCTGCAGATCTCCCGGCTCAGCATCCTCTACTACGCCTCCTACGCGCTGCTGGCCTCCTTCGTCCTGGTCAACGTGCTCATCGGGGTGGTCCTCAACTCCCTCGACGAGGCCCGCGAGATCGAGGACGCGGCCGCCCGCGCACGCAAGCAGCCGGGACCGCCGCCGGCCGCGGGCCCCGACACCGACGTCCGGGACCGCATCGCGACGGCCCGGCGCGCCCTGGACGAGCTCGAGGCGAGCCTCCCTTCCCTGGACGCCCGCCCCCCACGCCGCCTGGAGGCCTCCCACAGCGGCTCCTGACCGGCCGGACGCCGCCGGTTCACCGCTCGCCGCTGCCCAGCAGATGGATGTCCCAGGTGGCGTCCGGACGCTGGTGGACGGCCCAGCGCCCGGGCCGGTCCTCGAAGGCGGCCGCGGTCCCCTCCCGCAGCCGCAGCTGCTCCAGACGGACCCGGCCCCGGAACGTGGCTCCGCCGAAGTCCACCGGACCGTCGAACACGGCGCCGGTGGACACCAGTCCCAGTTCCCACGTGGTGGAGGCGAAGGAGACCGATCCGGCGAAGGTGGCCCCGCTCAGCCCGGTCAGGCCGCAGAACACCGTGCGCGAGAAGTCCGCCGCCGCGGCCGCACGCATCCCGTTCAGGTCCGCCGAGGCCTCCAGCACAGCCCGGGCGAAGGAGACCTCGTCGAGGAAGGTGCTGTCCGAGAAGCCCGCCAGTCCGCGGAACTGCGCACGGCGGAAGCTGCTCGCGCGGTGGAACCTGCTGTGGTCGAAGTCGCCGACGCCGAGGAAGACCGCCCCGTCGAAGGACACCGGCCCGGTGAAGGTCGACCTCCCGAGCCTGGCCCGCCCGGCGAAGACGGCCCGGGTGAAGGAGGCACGGGCCAGGAACTCGATCCCGCCCTCGTTCCAGTCGTCCACGAAGGTGGCGTGGTCGAAGGCTGCGGGGCCCAGCGTGACGGGCTGCGCGCGCGCTTCCCGCAGCGCGGCCAGAAGCCGTTGGAGCAGCCCGTCCTCGAAGGTGGTGCCCCTGAAGTCCACGGGGGATCCCGGCCCGAGGGTCTCCAGGTAGGCATGCTCCTCGTCGGGGTCGAGATGGGCGAGGCACACGTCGTGGCCGGGCAGCCGGATTCCCGGGCACGGGGCGCGGACGTCCCCCGCGGCCGGGCGGCCGCACTCCGGCCAGGCGGCGCCGGCGTCCTGCGACCGGTCGGCCTCCGTCAGGGCCACGCCCAGTTCGTCCGGATCACCGGTGCACAACCAGCCCTCGGTCCCGCCGCCGAGCGGTACGAGCGCACGCGTCGCGGTGGGGCCGACGTTCTCGGTGAGCGCCTCGTACACGCGGTGCGACAGTGCGACGGCGAGGGGGCCCGGGAGGGGCCGGCGGCGGTCCGCCATCGTGGGGTGGCGGACGATCCGTGCGGCCTCCGAGGTGGGCAGCCCGCTGAGGTCGCCGTCGGCGGGGACCGGTTCCATGGGTCCCGCGGCCACGGCGACGTCGAGCGGGAAGGGGCCGCCGTCCCCCGTCCGGCCGGCGAACCGGGCCATGGCACGGGGGAGTCCGGTCAGCAGCCGACCGGCCTGGCCGAGGGCTCCCGGTCCCTCCAGCAACAGCAGGAGCGGCTCGCCCTGTCCGCTGCCGGCCAGTCGTTGGCCGAGGTCCATGTCCGCGAGGAGCCCCGTCAGGAGTTCCACCGCCTCCGCGTGGGGCGGGCTCCCGGCCGGGTGCCCGCCGCCGTCGTCACGGGGCCGCACCGCCAGGCACACGAAGGTGCTCGCCCGGCGGACCTGCCCGTGGTCCGCCAGCGCCTCGCGGAAGCCGGGCTGTTCCAGCAGGGCGGGGCCCGAGAGGAACACCAGGCGGTCGGGCCAGACCCCGTGGACGACGCCGAGCAGGGCGCCCCCGTGGGAGACGGGGCCGCCGCGGTAGTGGGTCCAGGCCTCCGGTTCTCCGGAGAGCCGGACCAGCTCCCCGTTGCGGGCGCCCTCGTACGGGACCACTTCGCCCGTCAGGGCGATGGGCTCGCCCTGGTCGGTGCGGCCGTCGATCGTGACGCGGCCCCGTGGCACGTCCGCCGTCAGCCATGGCAGGGGGTCGAGCGGGGGTTCCGGGCCGGTCAGGTCCTCGTCGGCCAGGAGCAGGAACACCCGGGGCAGGGCGTCGTCCCACCACACCGCACGGCAGGAGACCTCCCGTTCACCGGCCCGCACCCAGCCGATCGCCCCCGGTGCCACGTCACCGACCGTGAGGACGAGTCGGGGCGTCAGCAGTGTGCCGACCTCCAGCGGCTCCGGCAGTCCGTGGTAGCGGACCCGTACGACCCGGTCCGCGAGGCCCGGATCCCGGGGTGGCCGCGCCGCGAAGGGCAGGGCCCCCTCGGCGACGCCTCGGCGGCCCTGCAGCCCGTCGGTGACGCGGGTCGCGGAGAAGTCCGGCCCGGTGCCGCGGCTGCGGGCCATGTACTCCCACACCCGGCGGCGGACCAGCTCCCGTACGGCGGCCACGTCCCCGCGCAGCTGCGAGCCGAGCAGCACCTCCCGGACACCGGGCAGGAAGTCGAACTCCGCCTCCTCCGCGTCCCGTTCGCGGTCCCAGGGGGCGAACAGCCCGCCGAGGGCGACCTCCGCGAGGTGGCCGTGCTCGGAGTCCCGCAGCAGGGAGCGCCGGACCAGGTTCATGACCGGCAGGGTCAGCGGTACGGCGGCCAGGTGCGCGGCGAGCTGCTGGGCGGTCGGGGAGGCGCTCGCACGGAAGCGCTCCACGACGTCGAGCGCGCTGTGCGGGCCGCCCGGGGAGGCTTCGCGCACGCGCGCCCTGCCCGGCTCCGCGTCCAGCCGCAGGCAGGCCAGGCGCCGCCAGCGGCCGTCCCCGGAGACGACCCGCACCAGCCGGGCCAGGCTGCCCGGGGATACGCCGACCACGGGGACGACATCGGGTGCGCGCCGGCGGCCGGCGCGGGAGCGGCGGGCCGTCGCCGCCCGCTGCCAGGAGCGGGTGGCGGCCGCGGGCCGGTCCGCGCGGACGGCGAAGGGGACGGGCAGGACGGCGCCGCGCGTCCAGAGCCGTTCGGGCAGGACGTTCAGCACGGCCACCGCGTTGTGCGCGCACCAGTGCCGCAGCACGCCCTGCACGGCGGGCTCGCGCCAGCCGCCCGCCACGGTGTCGGACAGGACGAGGATCAGCCTGCGGCCGGCGGGGTCGGCCAGTTCCAGCGGGTTGCGCGGGGCGCCGGAGCGGCCGCGGGTGAGCATCGGCGTGGCACCGGAGCCGGTGCCCGTCAGGCGCCAGGTGCGTACGTCGCGGAAGACCCCGCTGCGGGTCAGCACGCGGCGCAGCTCGTCCACGAGGTCCGCCCAGAGCAGCATCGAGTGGTGTGTGTCGACGACCAGCGCCAGGTCCAGCCAGCGGCTCTCGGCCGGCCGCAGGACGGGTGTCGGCACCATCCGCTCGATGCTGCGCTCGACGGTGAGCTGCTCGTCCAGTTCCTCGCCGGGGCCGCCGATGGAACGCCGGCCGACGGGGCGCAGGGCGCGCATCAGGGCGAGCGGGTCGTCGAGGGAGGCGGCGCGGGGCAGCCGCACGGGGGAGCCCCGGCGGCCGGGGCCGCCGTCGGCGGGTTTCCCGGCCGGGTCGGGTACGGAAGCGGGGAAGATCCTGACGGCCGGCTGCCCGTCGGGCGGGCCGCCGGACACCGTCGCGGCGCCGGTGTCCGGCGGGTCGGCGGCCGGGGGCGGCGCGCCCGCGAAGTCGCGGGGCGGCACGGCGGGCGCGCGGGGCCCGGCGGGGTCCACGCGGGCGGCCAGCCACAGGATGTCGGCGATCTCCTCCGCCCCGATGCCGGGCCGCGGGCCCGCGTCCTCGGCGCCGTCGGCGAGGGCGGCGAGGAGTTCCTCGATCACGCCGTCGGCCCGGTCAGGTGCTGCATGACGGTCTTGAGGAAGCGGTCGCGGTCGCCGGGGGCGGACCAGGCTCCGGCGAGGCGCAGCTGGATGGCGTTGAGGAGCTGGTCGGTGGCGAGGTCGCCGTCCCCGGCGCGGTCGATGAAGTCCCGGACGAGTTCCTGGTACTCCCCGCCGGCCTCGACGTCGACGCCGAGCCGGCGGCGCACGATGAGGGCGAGTTTCTCCTCGCCGGGCGGCTCCAGGTGGAGGCGGACGCAGCGGCGCAGGAAGGCGGGCGGGAAGTCGCGTTCGCCGTTGCTGGTGAGGACGACGACGGGGAAGTACCGGCACTGCACGCGGCCCTGCGTGATGCGTACGGCGGCGTCCGGGTCGTCGTCGGTGCCGATGGCGACGGTGGGGTCCTCCTGGGCGAGGCGGGCCAGTTCGGGGATGACGAAGCCGCCGTCCTCGAAGACTGTCAGGAGGTCGCCGGGGAGGTCGATGTCGCTCTTGTCGATCTCGTCGACGAGCAGGACGCGGGGCCGGTCCTGCGGCAGGAGGGCGGTGCCGAGCGGCCCGAGGCGCAGGTAGCGGGAGATCGACGGTGCGTGGGGCCCGGGCTCGGATCCGGGCGCGGGCGGGGGCGCGGGTGTGGAGGCGGTGCCGGCCGGATCGGCCGGCCTGCGCAGTTGCTCCAGGCCGGCCTCCTGGAGGCGGCCGATGGCGTCGTACAGGTAGAGCCCGTCGCGGAGCACCGTCCGGCTGGTGATGGGCCAGTGCAGTACGGGTCCCAGGTCCAGGTCCGAGGCGATGCTGTAGGCGAGGGTGGACTTCCCCACCCCGGGCTTCCCGGTGATCAGCAGGGGCCTGCGCAGGTGCAGGGCCGTGTTGACGACGTCCTTCTCCTGCTCGTCGGGGACGTAGCCCTCGCCGCGCCGCCGGGTGCGTTCCCAGGCCGGGCCCTCGCACCCGGGGGGCTCGTAGCCGGGGTCGGGGGTGCCGGTGAAGTCCCGCCAGGGCGGCGGGGATCCGGATTCCAGGCGGGCGCGCCGGTCGGCGCCTCCGCCGGTCCCGTGGTACAGCCACCAGTCCTTCACCACTGCCTCTGCCTCCATCGTCGTGTCGCCGTCTGTCAGTGGTCGGGGTCAGGCCAGGGACCGGAAGCCCGGTATGTCGTCGGGATCGTCCCACAGGAGCACCAACTGGTCTTCCCCTGAGGGTTGTTGGACGGCGCGTGCGGCGCCCGCGGCGGCGCCGGCGGCCGCCCGGCGCACTTCCCGCACGCGAGCGGGCAGGGCCAGTACGTCCAGTGCGCCGGGGTCCGGGCGTCCGTCGGGCCCGGCCGGTGCGAGCAGGTCGAGGAGCGGGGCCGCGGGCGCTCCGCCCCCGCGCCGCCACACCGCGACGGGGACACCGCCTTCGAGTACGGCTTCCAGCAGTCCGGCGTGCGGGGCGGCGGTGGTGTGGGCCAGGACGCACGCGGGCGCCGGGCGTTCGGCCAGCTCCATCCCCAGCGCGTCCGTCACCTCGGCCTCCTGCACCACCCGGACGGCCTCGGGGTGCCGGCCGCCGCGGGTGCACAGCCAGCGCCAGCTGGTCTGCCATTCGGCGCGCGTGTCCGCGCGTTCCTGCGGGCAGCGCACCACGACCTGGTGGAGCAGGCCGAGGGCGCGGTGCCGGCCGGCCGGGCCGCGGGGCACCGGCCACTGGTCGAAGTCGGTGTCGAGGAGCTCGTACGGCACGTGGAACTCGATGCGGTCGACGCCGCCGCGGGTCCGCGGTGCGGCCCCGCCGCCGGCCGGCGTCGCGCCGACGAGGGCGAGCTGCCGCAGCAGTTCCTCCCGCACGGCGTCGAGCCGCAGGGGGGCGCCCGCCGACTCCCAGATCTGCTCGGTGCGTTCGCCGCTCAGCCACATCCTGGCGCGGAGGCCGGGCCCGCCGTCCGGCGGCGGCTCCAGCCCGACGTGTACGACCGTCGTCCGCGCCGGGGGCGGGGGCGGGGGCAGCACCGGCAGGGCGAGCCGCTCACGGGTGGTGTGCACCCACTCCTTCAGGCGGCCCGCCCACGCCGCGTCGCCGGCCGCGTCGCCCGCGGCGGCCCGGTCCGCGAGGAAGCGTACGAAGGGCACGGCCAGCGGCATCCCGCCGGGCCCGCCCTGGCGTTCGTCCAGGTCCTGGACCACCTCCAGGAGGCCGTCGCCCGGCAGGCCGCCGCCGACCGGGGTGGTGCAGCCGGCCGCCTTGAACGCCCAGGCGTAGGCCTCGTAGGCGCAGCGCGGCAGTTCGCGGCCTTCGAAGAGCTCGCCGAGCCCGTCCCAGGCCGGCTGGTCGAGCCGGGCCGCCGCCCGGTGCGGTGCGAGGGTGGCGGGGTCGTCGTCGAGGAAGGAGCAGGCGTCCCAGTCCCGGTCGACGAGGAACTGCGGGAGCTGCCAGCCCCCGCCGCGTTCGCGCAGCTCCTGGAAGGTGCGGTGGATGCTGCGGGCGGCGGTCGGCAGCCCGCTGACGCTCTCCCTTACGGAGCGGGTGCCCAGTTCCGCAAGGAGGGCCTCGGTGAAGCGGCCTGCGCCGCGCTCGGCGTCGTTCTGCGCAGCCTCGCCCTCGCGGGAGGCGTAGAGCCGGAACTGCCGGCGTCCCGGCACCGAGCTCCCGCCGCCGTAGTCGGTGCTGCCGAAGTTCCACCGGGCGTCGCGGGGCGCGTCGACCCGGCAGGAGTCGACCAGTGCGGCCTGGAGCGGGAAGCTGCGGTGTTTGACGAGGTCGGTGCGCCACCAGCGCAGCGCCGAATCGAGGTTGAGGTGCCGGATCTGGCTGGGGCGGGCGTCGGCGCAGGGCAGCATCAGCTCCTGGCGCGGCCCGAGGTAGCCGTGCCCGGCCCAGAAGATCCACAGCAGGTCGCCGTCGCACTGCGGGAGTTCGTCGAGCAGCGCCGCCTTGACGTTCTCCTCGGTCGCCGGCCGGTACGCGGTGCGCAGGGCCGCCATGGCCGGGGAGTCCGGCCAGTCGAGGGCGTCGGGGTCGTCGAGCGGGGACAGCAGGAGCCTGAGGTTGCCGGCCGGCACCTGGGCGGGCCCGGTCAGCCACTGGGCGAAGCGCAGGGCGTCGCGGGCCGGGCCGCGCAGGTTCCAGCGGTGGCTGATGTCGTAGCGTTCGACGCCGGCGACGAACGCGAAGGTGCGCTGCGGGCCGAGGGCCGGTGGCAGGAAGTCGGCGGGGATCACCCGATCTCCGCTTCGGCCACCGCCTGTTCGATCCGTTCGTAGAGGGCGTCCTGTTTCCAGTAGGCGCTGTGGCAGGCGGGGAAGGGCTGGCGGCTGGCGATCTCGTGGTCGGTGACGCGCGGATCGCCGGGGAAGACGGGGGCGGCGAGGTAGGACAGCACGTCCTGGCGGTCGTAGACGTTGAGCCAGCGGGGGAAGCCGTACGGGAGCTTCGCGCCCGCTTCGAGCGCGGTCAGGGCGCCGAGCTCGTAGAGGAAGGGGGCCTGGGAGCCGACGGTGACGAGGAGTTCCGCGCCGGGGACGGCTTCGCCGCGGGCGGCGGCGAGGGCGAGGAGGTCCACGAGGGCGATCCCGCCGAGGCTGTGGCCGATGAGCACGGTCGGCCCCGGGTCGGCGGCGATCCGGGCGTGCAGGAACTCCCGCAGTTCGTGGCCGCGGGCCTGGTAGCGCAGGATGTCGCCGAGCGCGGGGGTGGCGCCGGCCGTGAGGGAGCCGCGCCGGGCGTTGAGCAGGGGCTGGGTGGTGACCCGCAGGGCGAGCCGGCCGAGGAAGGCGGCCGCGCGGGCGCCGGGCACCCGGGCGTCGCCGCCGAGGCGGGTGGTGAGCAGTTCCACGAGGCGGTCGCGTTCGGCTCCGGTGCATTCGGCCTCGGCTCCGGCGGCGGCGAGGGCGCCGGCGGCCACGGCCCGGGCGAGAGCGGTGGCCAGCTCGCGCGCCTGGGGGTCGCCGGTGGCGCGTTCGGCGGCGCGGGCCGCTTCGGCGGAGCGGGCGGCGGCCTCCAGGGCGGCGGGGAAGTCCGCGGCGAGGCCGGTGCCGTGCAGCAGGGCGCCGAGTTCGTCCCCGGTGTGGGGTGGCGCCGGGGGTAAGCCGGCCAGGGTTGCGAGCACCCGGGTCCCGGCGGCCTGTACACCGGGCATCGCGAAGGGGTCGTCCTCCACGGCGTCGTCCCAAGCCCCGGCCCCGGCCCCTCCCCCTCCCCCGGCCCCGGCGGGCCAGCCGGCCTCGGCGAGGACCCGGAGCTCGCACAGCGGGTCGGCCAGCAGCAGGGCCCACTCGGCCGTCTCGGCGTCGATCCCGTCGGACGGGTGCGGGGCGGCTCCCGCCGCGGGCTTCAGGCCGGGCACGGACCGGCCGCCGGAGCCGAGGGTCGCCCCGAACCGGTCGCCCCAGTAGCAGGAGTCGACGGCTGCGTCGGGGAATCTGGCCGTCAGCCGCTCGCCGACCAGGGCGAAGAGCCGGTCGTGCCGTGCGCGCCGCACCCCCGTGCCGTGGACAAAGAGAAAACGCATCGCCGCCCCGCCCCCCTCGTGCAGTCGCCCCTCCGCCCCGGCACGATAGCGCCGAGCACGCAAGAGGCGGTAGGGAACGCCCGGTTCGGGCTCACCGGGCCCAGGCGGAGCCGAACGCGCGTGCGGCGAAGCGCTCGCCGATGCGGCGGTGGCCGTCCGCGTCCGGGTGGAGGCCGTCGGGCAGCGGGAACTCCGCGAAGTCGGCCTCCCCGTACAGGGCGCGCCCGTCGAGGTGGTGCAGGTTCGCGTCGTCGGCGGCGCGTGCGGCGGTGATGCGGGCGAGCTCGTCGCGCACGACGCGCAGCGTCAGCCGGCCGCGGGCGGCCTCCGCCGGGTCACCGAGGGCGCGGAAGCGCAGCCGGCCGTCGCGGAGGTCGGCGGCGGCCGGGCCCGGGGTGTCCTCGTGGATCGGGCAGTGGAGCGGGGAGACGACCAGGACCGGGGTGGTGGGGTGTCCTTCGCGGAGGGTGTCGAGGAAGCCGTGGACCGCCGCGGTGAAGGCGCGCAGCCGCATCACGTCGTGGTTGACGAGGTTGATGCCGATCTTGAGGCTGATCAGGTCGGCGGGGGTGTCCCGCATGGCCCGTGCGGTGAACGGGTCGAGCAGGGCGTTGCCGCTGAAGCCGAGGTTGACCAGTTCCACGCCGGCCCGGGCGGCGGCCAGCGCGGGCCAGGTGCCGGTCGGGCCGTCGGCGTTCGAGCCGTGGCTGATCGAGCTGCCGTGGTGCAGCCAGACGCGCCGGCCCGTGTCCGGGGCCGGTTCCACGGGGGCGTCGGTGCGCAGGGCGATGAGTTCGTGGACGCCGCGGTACGGCAGCCAGATCTCGACGTCCTTCGCCCTGGCGGCCAGTCCGGTGAACCGGACGGTGCCGGGCGGCCCTGGAGTGAGGACCTCGGCCCAGGTGGTGACGTCGACGGTGCGGACGTTGCCGCCGTCGGCCACGGCCCGGCCGGCCGGGCGGCCGTCGACCAGCAGCTCGTACACGGCGTCCGGGGGCCGGGGGGCTCCGCGGTAGACCGTCGTCGTGGCGAGGACGTCCAGGGCGACGGTGGTGGCCCGGGTGCGGAAGGCCAGCCGGACGCCGGCGGGCTGGGCGGCGACCTCGGTGACGTCGGCGGGGGCCTGGCGGCGGGCCCGGGCGGGCAGCCGGTAGGGCAGGAGGCCGTGGTCGGTGCGCTCCACTTCCAGCGCACCGCGCAGGAGTTCCGGCCCGATCGGCGTGGTGATCGGTCCGGGGGTGCCGTCGGGGGAGGTGCGCTGTGGCAGGTCGTCCATCCCGTCACCCTTTCAACCGCGGGCGTCTCCCGCATCCGGTTTCGGGGCGGTGCGGCGGCGGGCGCGCCGGCCGGCGCGAGGGGCGGGCCCGCCGG
>NZ_MQUR01000094.1 GCF_001953875.1 Streptomyces amritsarensis | reverse complement strand
GGCGCTTTCCAGGTTTTCGCTTTCGCGCTTTCCCTTTCCGGCGGTGCCGACTCTATCAGATCCTTTCGGGCCTGATTCCCAGTCAGCGGGTTGTGCTGCACGGGCTGTTGGGCCCTTGCGGCGAGTGAGACAGTAGCGGATTCCTCGCCTCCGAACCTAATCGGCGGCAGCGTCCTCGGACGCGGATTCCTCATTCGCAAATACGCATGAAAACGAGACGACGAGGTGCGTCGTTCGTTCGAATGTGTAGTGCGGAATGGCTGTCCGGGGACCGACCGGGGTCGGCGCTCACGTCGGACAACTCGAAGAACCTTACGGACCGGGCACACCCGTGTCAACCCCCGCTGACCGCCGCCGCGCGGTGCGGGCGAAACTCGCGGCGCCCTCATGCCCCGCGGTCTACGCTGGCTCCCATGACTACGCATGCGCCCACGCTCAGCCTTCGCTGGTGGGCCGCCTGACGGCGGCCGAACCTCCACGCGAGCACGCATGCGCTCACGGCCGCCGCCTCGGCGGCCGTTCTGTTTTCTCCCCTCCCGGGAGTGGCCCGGTCGCCCGGCTCGGTGGCCCGACACCACTCACACACGCACAGGGAGAGCAGGACAGGACATGACGAGGATCTTCAGCGGGATCAAGCCGACCGGCCACATGACTCTGGGGAACTATCTGGGCGCCGTGCGGCAGTGGGTCGCAGCCGACCAGGAGCCGGACGACGCACTGTTCTGCGTCGTCGACCTGCACGCGCTGACCGTCGAGCACGAGCCGGCGCGTGTGCGCAGGCTGAGCCGGCAGGCCGCGACGCTGCTCATCGCGGCCGGGCTGGACCCCCGGCGCTGCACCCTGTTCGTCCAGAGCCACGTCGACGAGCACACGCGGTTGGCCTACCTGCTGGAGTGCACGGCAAGCGACGGGGAGCTGCGCCGGATGATCCAGTACAAGGAGAAGGCGGCGAAGGCGCAGGCCGGCGGTGACGGCGTACGGCTGTCCCTGCTCACCTATCCGGTGCTGATGGCCGCGGACATCCTGGCGTACGGGGCGGGGGAGGTGCCCGTCGGGGAGGACCAGCGGCAGCACGTCGAGCTGACCCGTGACCTGGCGGTGCGTTTCAACCAGCGCTACGGGCACACCTTCACCGTGCCGAGGGCCACGCATCCGGCGGTGGCCGCGCGGGTCATGGACCTCCAGGACCCCACGTCGAAGATGGGGAAGTCCCATGAGAACGGGTCGGGGATCGTCTACCTCCTCGACGAGCCGGGGGTGGTGCGCAAGAAGGTGATGCGGGCCGTCACCGACAGCGGGGACGGCGGCGTGGTCCACGACCGGCAGGCGCGGCCGGGGGTGGCGAACCTGCTGGACATCCTGGCGGCGTGCACCGGCGGCGATCCGGCCGCGCTCGCCGACGGGTACAGCGGGTACGGGGCTCTGAAGCGGGACGTGGCCGACGCGGTGGTCGAGCTGCTGCGGCCGTTGCGGGAGCGGCACGCGGAGCTGGCGGCCGATCCGGCGCAGGTGGACAAGGTGCTGCGGGAGGGCGCCGAGCGGGCCAGGGGGCTGGCGCGGCCCGTGGTGGACCGGGCGTACGAGGCGATCGGGCTGCTCAGGCCGTAGCCGGAGGCAGGGGCCCCGGCGGGGCCCCTGCCCGCGGTTCAGCTGTTGCCGGAGGCGAGCTCGCGGCTGCGGTCGCGGGCGGCTTCGAGGGCGGCGATCAGGGCGGCGCGCACCCCGTGCCGCTCCAGCTCGACGATCGCGTTGATGGTGGTGCCGGCCGGGGAGGTGACGGCCTCGCGGAGCTTGACGGGGTGCTCGCCGCTGTCGCGGAGCATCACGGCGGCGCCGATGGCGGCCTGGACGATGAGGTCGTGGGCCTGGGCGCGGGGCAGGCCGAGGAGGATGCCGGCGTCGGTCATGGCCTCGACGAGGAAGTAGAAGTACGCGGGTCCGGACCCGGAGAGGGCGGTGGCCGCGTCCTGCTGGGACTCGGGGACGCGCAGGGTCTTGCCCACACCGCCGAAGATCTCCTCGGTGTGGGCGAGGTGCTCGGCGGTGGCGTGGCTGCCGGCGGAGATGACGGACATGGCCTCGTCGACGAGGGCGGGGGTGTTCGTCATGACGCGCACGACGGGGGTGCCGGGGGCGAGCCGCTCCTCGAAGAAGGAGGTGGGGATGCCGGCGGCGCCGCTGATGACGAGGCGGCCTGCGGGGACGTGCGGGGCGAGCTCGTCGAGGAGCTTGGCCATGTCCTGGGGCTTCACGGTGAGGATGAGGGTGTCGGCGCGCTTGGCGGCTTCGGCGTTGGAGACGGCCTCGACGCCGTAGCGGGTGCGGAGTTCCTCGGCCCGGTCGCTGCGGCGTGCGGTGACGAGGAGCTTGGAGGCGGGCCAGCCGCCGCGGATCATTCCGCTGAGCAGGGCCTCGCCGATCTTGCCGGTACCGAGGACTGCGACTGTCTGGGTCATGCCCGATCCACCTCGCCGAACTGTTCTTCCGCCTGGGCTGTGCAGGCGTACGCGTGCGTGTCCTCATCCTTGCACCCGGGAGGCGGGCGGGGGCGGGGTGTCCGCAGTGCGGTCAGGGGGTTCGGCGGCGGAGGGTGGCCGCGCCGAGGGCGAGTACGAGGACGGCGCAGGCGGCGACGATCACGACGTCGCGGACGAAGTCGGCGGTCATGTCGGTGTGGGTGAGGACCTGGGTCATGCCGTCGACGGCGTAGGACATGGGCAGGACGTCGGAGATGCCTTCGAGGACGGGGTGCATGGTGCTGCGGGCGGCGAAGAGTCCGCACAGGAGCAGCTGGGGGAAGATCACCGCCGGCATGAACTGGACGGCCTGGAATTCGGAGGCCGCGAAGGCGGAGACGAAGAGGCCGAGGGCGGTGCCGAGGAGGGCGTCGAGGAGGGCGACGAGCAGGAGCAGCCAGGGGGAGCCGACGACGTCGAGGCCGAGGGCCCAGAGGGCGAGGCCGGTGGCGAGGAGGGACTGGACGACGGCGACGGCGCCGAAGGCGAGGGCGTAGCCGGCGATGAGGTCGCCTTTGCCGAGTGGCATGGCGAGGAGGCGTTCGAGGGTTCCGGAGGTGCGTTCGCGCAGGGTGGCGATGGAGGTCACCAGGAACATGGTGATGAGGGGGAAGATCCCGAGGAGTGACGCGCCGATGCTGTCGAAGGTGCGGGGGCTGCCGTCGAAGACGAAGCGCAGCAGGGTGAGCATCAGGACGGGCACCAGGACCATCAGGGCGATGGAGCGCGGGTCGTGGCGGAGCTGGCGCAGGACGCGGGCGGCGGTGGCGGCGGTGCGGGCGGCGTTCATCGGGTCTGCTCCTGGGCGGCGAGGGTGTCGGCCTCGTCGACGAGGCGGAGGAAGCCCTCCTCGACGGTGGCGCAGTGGGTGCGGGCGCGCAGGGCGTCGGGGGTGTCCTGGGCGAGGATGCGGCCTTCGCGCATGAGGAGCAGGTCGTGGCAGCGCTCGGCCTCGTCCATGACGTGGGAGGAGACGAGGATCGTGGCGCCGCGGGTGGCGGCGATGGCGTGGAAGAGGTTCCACAGGTCGCGGCGCAGGACGGGGTCGAGTCCGACGGTGGGTTCGTCGAGGACCAGCAGTTCGGGGGTACCGAGCAGGGCGACGGCGAGGGAGACGCGGCTGCGCTGGCCGCCGGAGAGGTTGCCGGCGAGGGCGCCCGCTCGGGCGGTGAGGTCGACGTCGGTGATGGCGCGGTCGACGGCGTCGGCGCGGCGGGCCGCGGCGGCCCGGCCGGGGTCGAGGATCGCGGCGAAGTAGTCGAGGTTCTGGCGGACGGTGAGGTCGTCGTAGACGGAGGGGGCCTGGGTGACGTAGCCGATGCGGGAGCGCAGGTCGGGGTGGCCGGCGGGGCGGCCGAGGACGTCGAGGGTGCCGGTGACGTGGGCCTGGGTGCCGACGATGGCGCGCAGGAGGGTGGATTTGCCGCAGCCGGAGGGGCCGAGGAGGCCGGTGATGCGGCCGCGGGGAACGTCGAAGGCGATGTCGGCGATGACGGTGCGCGGGGTGCGGCCGGTGCCGCGGCGGACGGTCAGGCCGCGGGCGTGGACGGCGGCCGGGCCTTCGCCGGCCTGCTTATTCATCATGTGATGAATAATGCTCCTGGCGGTGCCCGGGCGTCAATGACCGGGAAACGCGCGAGGCCGGCCGGCCGTGCGGCCGCGGGCTACTTCCTGCGCTTGGGGCGGCGCGCGGCCGGGTTGCCGGTACGGGTGCTGCGACGGCGCTCGTAGTCGGCGAGGGCGCGCTCGTACTCCGCACGGCGGAGCTTCTCGCCGGGGGCCTCGGTCAGGCAGCGCAGGGAGTAGGCGATGAGGGAGCCGATGAAACCGATCGTCTTGAGGCCCTTGAGGGCGGCCTCGTCGGAGGACGGGGCCGGGCGCCGGTTGTAGGAATCCCAGGTCTTGACGAAGGCGATCGCGCTGGAGATCGCGAAGAGGACGACGACGGAGATGCTGAGGAAGGGGCCGACGTTGCCGATCTCCAGGCCCTCGTAGGAGAGGCGCAGCAGCAGGGCGGCGGCGGTGGCCGTGACCAGGGAGCCGACGGCGAGGGCGGCGCGGCGCAGGCCGTAGCCGCTCTCGTGGTTCAGCCAGGTGGTGCCGAAGTACCGGATCGGCTCGGGCTGCGGGCCGGCGGGGACCGCCGGCTCGGACGCGGCGGAGGCCGCGGCCCGGGCCGGGGCGGCCGGCTCGGCGGGGGTCTGGTCTCGCTGGTCGTCGCTCACAGCAGCGATTATCCCCCGCCGCGCCGCCCGGGCCGGGTGTGTCTCACGTGTCAGACGGACGGGTCGGGCGGGCCGGAGGGACCGGGCGGGCCGCAGGGGTCAGCCGCAGCGCGTGACCACGTAGCCGTCGCTGCCGGTCCTCACGTACGCGTCGGAGACGAAGCGGCCGTTCCCGATGCAGTCCCAGATGTTCGTCGTGCCGTACGGACCCGAGACCGTGGTGCCCTCGGTCTGGCAGCGCAGCGTGACCGTCGCGCCGAGCGGCAGGACGTCGATCACCGAGTAGTTGGTGCCGGGGCCGCTGCGGACGTTCAGCCGGTAGCCGGGAGCGACCGGATAGGACGGGTAGCCGGAGCCGGCGGTGAGGCTCTGGACTTGGCTGGAATCGTTCTCCACCGACATACGAAATCTCCCCCCATGGGCGTTGCCGTGCGCAACTCGCGCAGGGTAGCAGGACCTTGGAGATGCGTACCGGTCATCGACTAGGCTCCGGCGGGGGTGGTGAGCGGTGCATTCGCTGCGCGCGGACTACGCGGGCTTTCCGGAGTACGCCGGGCAGTACCGGCTCGAATCGGTGCTCGGCTCCGGAGGCATGGGCGTCGTCCACCTCGCCACGTCCGGCTCGGGGCTGAAACTCGCCGTCAAGATCGTGCACGCCGAGCACGCGGTGGACCCGGAGTTCCGGGCCCGCTTCCGGCAGGAGGTCGCGGCCGCGCGCCGGGTGAGCGGGGCGTTCACCGCGCCCGTGGTGGACGCCGACCCGGACGCCGAGCGGCCCTGGATGGCCACCCTGTTCATCGACGCGCCGACGCTCGCCGAACGCGTACGCCAGAAGGTGCTCGACCGCACGGAGCTGGCCCGGCTCGCCGCCGGCCTGGCGGAGGCGCTCCGCGACATCCACCGGGCGGGCGTCGTCCACCGCGACCTCAAGCCCAGCAACGTGCTCATGGCACCCGACGGCGTGCGGGTCATCGACTTCGGGATCTCGCGGCCGGCCGACAGCGACCTGCGGACCGAGACCGGGAAGCTGATCGGGACCCCGCCCTTCATGGCGCCCGAGCAGTTCCAGCGGCCCCGCGAGGTGGGGACGGCCGCGGACGTCTTCGCCCTCGGCGCGGTGCTCGTGCACGCGGCGACGGGCCGCGGGCCCTTCGACTCCGACAGCCACTACCTGGTGGCGTACCAGGTGGTGCACAGCGAACCCGACCTGACGGGGCTGCCCCGGCAGCTCGTACCGCTCGTCGAGCGGTGCCTGGCCAAGGACCCTCGGGAGCGGCCCACCGCCGAGGAGCTGATCGCCGAGATGCGGGCGGTCGCCTACCCGACCGCCGAGGACACCCAGGCCTTCATCCCCCGGCCGCGGGAGCCCGACGGGGCCGAGCTGCTCACCCACCGCCGGGAGCGGAGCCCCGCCGTGCCGGAGCGGCAGCCCCGGGCTCCGCGCGGGCGCCGGGTCCGGATCGCGGTGGGGGCCGGGCTCGGGCTGCTGCTGGTGGGCGGCACCGTCGGCGGCTACCTGCGCTACGGGCCGGCCGCCGGATCCGCGCCCGCCCAGATCGCCGGGAAGGCGGATCCGGCGCCGGCGAAGACCTTCGCCCCCTGGTCGGTGCCGCTGGGCAAGGCCGGGACGGGCAGCCGGATCGGTGCCTGCTCCTGGCAGGCGGAGGCCCTGTACTGCGCCGGACCCGGCCTCACCGCGGCGCGGCTGGACCCGGCGGACGGCTCGACGGTGTGGAGCGTGGAGGCGGCAGCGGGCTCCCCGGCGAAGGGGACGCCGACCCCCGGCGCGCCCCTGCACGCCGGCGGGCGGGTCCTCGTCGTGGCGCCCGGCAGCGAGACACTCCAGGCACTGGACCCGGCAACCGGCGCGGAGCGCTGGCGGCACAAGCTGCCCGCCGGCTCGCAGGCGGTGCCCGCGGGCGGGCAGGTGCTGGTGGTGGGTACGAACGGCAGCGTGACCGCGCTGGACGCGGCGGCCGGCACGCCGCGCTGGACCCGGCAGATCGGCGGGGTCGGCTCCGTGTGGTGGACCGGCGGCGGAACGGACGGGGGTGCGGCCCCCGACCTGTACGTTGCGACGCCCGACGGCAGCGGATCCACCCAGCTCGCCTCGGTCGACCCGGCGAGCGGGACGGTGACCCGGCAGTTCCGCACGACGGGGCGGCTGCGGCCGGTCGGCGCGGCACACGGCGGCCTGTACCTGGTGGACGTCGACGCGTCCTCCAGGACCACCGGTGTCGTGCGCGCCGATCTGACGGCGCGCACCGCGCAGCGGGTCCGGCTCACGGCGCCGCTGTTCGACGCGGAGGCGGCGGTGGACCGGGACGGGGTCGCCTACCTGTTCGGGACCTCCGGCACGCTGGTCGCGGTCGGGGCCGGCCAGGAGCGGTGGCGGCTGGAGACGGGCGTGACGGTGGCGTCCCGCCCGGTGGTCGCCGACGGCAGGGTCCACCTGACGGCGCCGGACGGGCGGCTGCTCGCCGTCGACGCGGGCGACGGGCGGCCGGCGGGCCAGACCAGGCCGCGGATGGCGGACGGCAAGGACACGTACGCGTCGACGCTGCCGGCCCCGGTGTCCGGCGGCGGCCGGATGTTCGCGGGCGCCCCCGACGGATCGGTGTTCGCGGTGGACGGGAGCGACCCCGCCCGCTGGTGAACGCGGACGCCCCCGCACCGGGCGGTGCGGGGGCGGCGGGCGGTACCGGGGCGGGTCAGCCCAGCCGGGTGACGTCGCGGACCGCGCCCTTGTCGGCGCTGGTGGCCATCGCGGCGTAGGCGCGCAGGGCCGCGGAGACCTTGCGCTCGCGGTTCTTCGGGGCGTACACACCGCCGAGGGCCTCGTGGCGGGCCGCCAGGGTGGCGTCGTCGACGACGATCTCGATGGACCGGTTCGGGATGTCGATGCGGATCAGGTCGCCGTCCTCGACGACGGCGATGTCGCCGCCGGAGGCCGCCTCCGGGGAGGCGTGGCCGATGGACAGGCCGGAGGTGCCGCCGGAGAAACGGCCGTCCGTCACGAGCGCGCAGACCTTGCCCAGGCCGCGGCCCTTGAGGAAGGACGTCGGGTAGAGCATCTCCTGCATGCCGGGGCCGCCGCGCGGGCCCTCGTAGCGGATGACGACGACGTCGCCCGCCTTGACCTCCTTGCGCAGGATCTTGTCGACGGCCTCGTCCTGCGACTCGCAGACGACGGCCGGGCCCTCGAAGGTCCAGATCGACTCGTCGACGCCGGCGGTCTTCACGACGCAGCCGTCGACGGCGATGTTGCCGCGCAGGACCGCGAGGCCGCCGTCCTTGGAGTACGCGTGCTGCACGGAGCGGATGCAGCCGCCCTCGGCGTCGAGGTCGAGGGTGTCCCAGCGCTCGGACTGGGAGAAGGCGGTGGCGGAGCGGACGCAGCCCGGGGCGGCGTGCCACAGCTCCATGGCCGTGTCGTCGGCCGTGCCGGAGCGGGCGTCCCACTTCGCCAGCCAGTCCTCCAGGCCCGCGGAGTGGACGGTCGTCACGTCCTTGTTGAGGAGCCCGCCGCGGTGCAGCTCGCCGAGGATGGCGGGGATGCCGCCGGCCCGGTGCACGTCCTCCATGTAGTACGTGCCGCCGGGCGCCACGTTCGGGGCGACCTTGGCCAGGCACGGGACGCGGCGCGAGACGGCGTCGATGTCCTTGAGGTCGTAGTCCAGGCCCGCCTCCTGCGCGGCGGCCAGCAGGTGCAGGATCGTGTTGGTGGAGCCGCCCATGGCGATGTCGAGGGCCATGGCGTTCTCGAAGGCCTCGCGGGTGGCGATGTTGCGGGGCAGGACGGACTCGTCGCCGTCCTGGTAGTACCGCTTGGTGATCTCCACGATCGTGCGGCCGGCGTCCTCGTACAGGGCGCGGCGGGCGGTGTGCGTGGCGAGGACCGAGCCGTTGCCCGGGAGCGCCAGGCCGATGGCCTCGGCGAGGCAGTTCATCGAGTTGGCGGTGAACATGCCGGAACAGGAGCCGCAGGTGGGACAGGCGTTCTCCTCGATGCGGAGCACGTCCTCGTCGGAGACGTTCTCGTTGGAGGCGTCCACCATGGCGTCGATCAGGTCCAGCTTGCGGACGGTGCCGTCGACGAGGACGGCCTGGCCGGCCTCCATCGGGCCGCCGGAGACGAACACGGCCGGGATGTTGAGGCGCATGGCGGCCATCAGCATGCCGGGGGTGATCTTGTCGCAGTTGGAGATGCAGATCAGGGCGTCGGCGCAGTGCGCCTCGACCATGTACTCCACGCTGTCCGCGATCAGGTCGCGGGACGGCAGGGAGTACAGCATGCCGCCGTGGCCCATCGCGATGCCGTCGTCGACGGCGATCGTGTTGAACTCGCGGGGGATCGCACCGGCCGCGCGGATGGCGTCGGAGACGATCCGGCCCACGGGCGCCAGGTGGGTGTGGCCGGGGACGAACTCGGTGAAGGAGTTGGCGACCGCGATGATCGGCTTGCCGATGTCCTCGCTCGCTACGCCCGACGCGCGCATCAGGGCGCGGGCGCCCGCCATGTTGCGGCCGTGGGTGACGGTGCGGGACCTCAGCTCGGGCATGCGGTTCACTCCCCATGAGTGCGGCTGTACGGTCAGCCGCGACTGTGGATATGGCTCAGATACGAGGCTACGCCCACCGCCCGCGATCCGGACGGTGTGTCCGCATGGCGGGACGCGCGGCTCAGTCCTCGGTCAGGTACCGCTGGAGCGTAGGGGCCACGAGCGCCACGATGTCCTCCGTGTCCGCGGACGCGAGGGGTTCGACCTGGAGCACGTAGCGCAGGATCGCGATGCCGACCATGTGGGAGGCGGCGAGCTCGGCCCGGAAGGTCGGGTCGGGCACGTCCAGGTCGGCGGCGATCCGCTCCAGGAGCCTGCGCAGCACCAGCCCGCGCAGCACCTTCGCGGCGGCCTCGTGGGTGAGCGCGGACCGGATCACCGCGAGCAGCGGGGCGCGGGTGACCGGGTTCTCCCAGATGCCGAAGAAGTAGCGTGCGAGGCGCTCGCCGATGCCGTCCGGCCCCTCGCCGATGACGGCGGGGAGCACCAGGGCCGGCTCCATGCTGATCTCGATGGCCGCGGCGAAGAGGTCGTCCTTGCTGCCGAAGTAGTGGTGCACCAGGGCCGGGTCCACACCGGCGACCTTCGCGACGCCGCGCACGGACGTCTTGTCGTAGCCGCGCTCCGCGAACACCTCGCGGGCGGCGAGCCGGATGCGCTCCTGGGTGCCCGGCCCCTCCTCGGCCTCGTCCTGGCGGGGCCGGCCGGGGCCCCGGCGGCGCGGCCCGCTCTCGCCGGTCACGGCCGGCGGGCCCGGTCGCGGCCGGCGGTGGCCAGGTGCAGGCGGGTGAAGGCCAGCGCCTCGGCGAGGTCGGCCTCACGCTCGGCGGAGGACATCGCGCGCCGCGTGTTGACCTCGATCACCACGTGGCCGTCGAAGGAGTTCCGGGCGAGGCGTTCCAGCAGCTCGGCGCAGGGCTGCGTACCCCGGCCGGGCACCAGGTGCTCGTCCTTCGCCGACCCGTTGCCGTCGGCGAGGTGCACATGGGCCAGCCGCTCCCCCATCCGGTCGATCATCGCGGTCGCGTCCGTGCGGGCGGTCGCGGTGTGCGAAAGGTCGACGGTGAAGTGCCGGTAGTCGTCCTTCGTCACGTCCCACTCGGGTGCGTAGGCGAGCATCTCGCGGTCGCGGTACCGCCACGGGTACATGTTCTCCACGGCGAACCGCACGTCGGTCTCCTCGGCCATCCGCCAGATGCCGGAGACGAACTCGCGCGCGTACTGGCGCTGCCACCGGAACGGCGGATGCACGACGACGGTGGACGCGCCGAGCTTCTCGGCCGCCGACCGGGCGCGCTGCAGCTTGACCCACGGATCGGTGGACCACACCCGCTGGGTGATGAGCAGACAGGGCGCGTGGACGGCCAGGATCGGCACCTGGTGCTGGTCCGACAGGCGGCGCAGCGCGTCGATGTCCTGGCTGACGGGATCCGTCCACACCATGACCTCGACGCCGTCGTATCCGAGGCGCGCGGCGATCTCGAAGGCGGTCGCCGTGGACTCCGGATAGACGGAGGCGGTGGACAGGGCGACTCTCGCGGTCGGGATGCGGACGGGTTCTGCCACGGGGACAGGGTACGGGGCCCGCGCCCGCCCGGTACGTGACGGCCGCCACGCGGGCCGGGTTCCGGCCGTCGGACGAGGCTGAAGCGGGCCCACGAAGCACGTCGGCTGGTGCGGCAACGTCCCACCCGCCCCGGACCGGAAGTCCGGCGCCCCCGGAGCGGTGACGGCCCGGCCCGCCGCCGGGTCAGGACGTTCGGGCGAGCCAGGTCCGCGTCTCGTCCGCCGTCAGGACGCGAGTCAGCTCGGCCGTTCCCGGGAGGTGCGGGAAGAACCGGTCGGCGTTCCAGCTGCGCTGGTACGCCGGCTCGTCGAGCACGAGCAGGCGGCGGCCCTCCACCACGGGGATGTCGTCGGGCAGCCCTTCGTTCCAGATCCGCTCGCCGTCCGGGGCGAGGAGTTCGAAGGCTCCGGTCGCGACTGCCTCGGTACGGCCCTGGGCGGGCTCGGGGTCCGTGGCCAGGCGGACGCTCTCCGCCGAAGGCCTGGCACCGGGAACGTGGCCGCCGCCGACGAGGACGTGGGCGAGCAGTGTGTGCAACTGGAAGTTGTCCCCGATGCCACCGATGCGTATCTCGTACCCGGTGCCGGTGGGCCTGTGCAGCACCACGAGCGGCTCGTCGTCCAGCACCGCCAGCGCGTACGCCAGGCATGTGAGGTCGTGCCGTTCCAGGGCCGCCAGGTCGCGGCAGGCGGAGAGGAGCGCGGACGTGTCCCGGCGGCGCACCTCGGCGCTGCGGCACAGCACGGCCAGCGCGGGCGGCTGCCACTCCATGGCCGCGCACCAGGCCAGCGCCAGCTGGAGGGCCTCGTGCACGTCACCGCCCAGGCGTGCCAGCAGAGCGTCGTCGATGATCTTCGTGTCCGGCTCCGGCAGTTCCTCTTCCCCGGTCGCGGCCCAGCGGCGGGCGAACTCGAGGGCGTCGAGGAGGCCTTGGTGGACGCCGTCGAGGATCGGCTCGGCGCAGGCCGCCGGATCCGCCCCGCGCTCGACGCAGTAGCCGGCCGCCATCGCCAGCATCGGCCGTGGACCGGTGGCCGGGAATTCGGGAATCAGCGCTGCCAGCCGAGGCCCTGCCAGCACATGCTCGGCGTCCGAAGCCGACTGCACCCCGGCCATCATGGCGGCGAAGGCACTCTCGGTACGGTCGCCGTCGCGAGCGGCAACCGACTCTTCCAGCTCGGACACGACGGCGGCGAGGCCGGAGGCCTTCCGCTTCCACTTGAAGATCACCGGCACACCTTAGGCCCGCGCCCCTTTCACCGGCACGTCACCGACCCCCGCCCCGCCGAAACACCGCCCCCGCACCACAGCCCCGGGGAGGTGGGGCCGCAGGGGCGACGGCCCCGACTGCGCGTGCCCCCGTACACCCACCACCCCCCGCGCGAAGGCCCCCGTACCGCCTACGCCGGCGCCGCGCCCGGGGTCGGGAGGTGGTCCAGGCGGCGCAGGATCACGCCCTCGCGCAGGGCCCACGGGCAGATCTCCAGCTCGTCGACGCCGAAGAGGTCCATGGCGCCTTCGGCGACCAGCGCACCGGCGAGGAGCTGGTTCGCCCTGCCCTCCGAGACGCCCGGGAGGGCGGAGCGCTGGGCCGTCGTCATCGCGGCCAGGCGCGGGACCCACTCCTCCAGCGCCTTGCGGGTGAGGTCGCGTTGCACGTACAGGCCGTCCGCCGAGCGGGCCGCGCCCGCGATGCGGGCCAGCTGCTTGAAGGTCTTGGACGTCGCCACCACGTGGTCCGGGGCGCCGAAGCGGCTGAACTCTCGGACCGTCCGCGCGATCTCCGCCCGCACGTGCCGGCGCAGCGCCCGGATGTCCAGTGCGTCCGGCGGGTCGCCGGGGAGCCAGCCCGAGGTGAGGCGGCCCGCGCCCAGCGGGAGGGAGACGGCGGCATCGGGATCCTCGTCGATGCCGTACGCGATCTCCAGGGAGCCGCCGCCGATGTCCAGGACGAGCAGCTTCCCGGCGGACCAGCCGAACCAGCGGCGCGCGGCGAGGAAGGTGAGCCGCGCCTCGTCCTCGCCGCTGAGCACCGGCAGGTCGACGCCCGTCTCGGCCTTGACCCGGGCCAGCACCTCGTCCGCGTTGGTGGCCTCGCGCACAGCACTGGTCGCGAAGGGGAGGACGTCCTCGCAGCCCTTGTCCTCGGCGGCCTGCACCGCTTCCTCGATGACGGAGAGGAGGCGCTCGACGCCCGCGGGGGTGACGGCGCCGGCGTCGTCGAGAAGCTCCGCCAGCCTTATCTCCACCTTGTGCGAGTGCGCCGGCTGCGGGCGCGCGCCGGGGTGCGCGTCCACCACCAGCAGATGGACCGTATTCGAACCCACATCAAGGACACCGAGTCTCATAGGGGGAAACGCTACTGCGAGGAACGCTCGGGGGTTGTGTAAGGGGCGCTTAGGCTTGGGTTTGTGCCAAATACGAAGAAGGCCAGCAAGACCCGGTCGCAGAAGGACACGGGCAAGGACGACCAGGGCGCAAGCACCGAGCGCGCCAAGAACGCCAAGGACGCCAAGGGCGCCAAGAACGGCAGGCCCCTCAAGCCCCTGAGGCCCCTCAAGTCCGGAAAGGCCAAGGCCATGGCCGACGAGAAGGGGCTCGACTTCCCGCGGGCCTGGGTGGAGTTCCCCGACCCCGCCGACGACGAGCAGGTCTTCCGCTGCGACCTGACCTGGCTGACCTCCCGCTGGACCTGCATCTTCGGCAGCGGCTGCCAGGGCATCCAGGCGGGCCGGGCCTCGGACGGCTGCTGCACGCTCGGCGCGCACTTCTCCGACGAGGACGACGAGAAGCGCGTGGCCAAGCACGTGGCCCGGCTGACGCCCGAGCTGTGGCAGTTCCACGACGTCGGCAGCGAGAGCGGGTGGACGCAGGCCGACGACGACGGGGAGAAGCAGACCCGCCGCTGGGACGGGGCGTGCATCTTCCTGAACCGGCCCGGGTTCCCCGCCGGGGCCGGCTGCTCGCTCCACATCCTCGCGTTGAAGGAGGGCAGGGAGCCGCTGGAGACCAAGCCGGACGTCTGCTGGCAGCTGCCGATCCGGCGGACGTACGAATGGATCGACCGGCCCGACGACACCCGGGTGCTGCAGGTGTCGATCGGCGAGTACGACCGTCGGGGCTGGGGCCCCGGCGGCCACGACCTGCACTGGTGGTGCACGTCGGCGACATCCGCGCACGGCGCCGGGGACCCCGTGTACGTGTCCTACCGGGCCGAGCTGACGGAGCTGATGGGCAAGGAGGGGTACGAGGCGCTCGTGCAGCTGTGCGAGGCCCGGCTGGCCTCGCTGCTGCCGATGGCTCCGCACCCGGCGGACCCGGCTCCGTAGGCGAAGCCTCGGCCCTGCCCACCCGGCCCGCCGGCCCCGTCAGCCCTCCGCCGGCCCGGACGGCCCCGGGTCGGGTGCGGGGGAAACCGTTCCGCCTGCTCCGTCCGTCGGGGTCGGCTCGGGCGTCGGGGACGGCGGCGGGATCGTGGGTTCCGTCGGGGACGGTGTCGGCGTCGGCCCCTGGGTCTGGTCCGGGGACGGCGACGGGCTCGCCGGATGCGTCGGTTCCGGCTGCGGGGTGGGGGTCGACGCGGGTCGGCCGCGGCCCCGGATGGAGACCACCGCACCCGTCGGGTCCACGCCGACGCGGGCGGCCCAGGCACCGACGGGCTGCGCCTCCGGGTCGACGGCGATGTGCAGGGTGACCGATTCTCCGGGCGCGAGGGTGCCCGCGGTGCGGCTCGCACGCAGCCAGGGCGCGTCGGACCACAGCCGCCAGTCGACCGGGGCGCCGCCGGAGGCGGTGAGGGTGAGCAGGGTGAGGGCGCCCCGCGAGGACGCGGCCACGGAGAGCCGGCCGGGGGCTGCGGCGTGGTCGGGGGTGGCCGGAGGGCCGGTGCTGATCACCTCGACGGAGACGTCGGAGGAGTCGCTGCTCTCGGCGAAGCCGGGACCGCCGGTGGTGGTGGCCGCGTTCCCGGCGTTCTCGTAGGCGGTCAGCGGGCGGCCGTCGATCCGGCCGGGCGGGACTTCGGTCTCGCTGGCGGAGATACGCGGGGAGCCGTTGCCGACGGGCTCGCCGGAGCCGTGCTCGCCGCGGTACGAGGCCCACAGTGCCAGGACGGGGGCCGCGACGACGGTGGCCACGACGGTGGTGGTCACCGCCCGGGCCCGCAGCCGGTCGCGGCGGGCCGCGCGGTCCTTGGGGTCCATCGGGAAGCCGGTGCGGTCGAAGCGCGGGCCGGGGCCCCGGCCGCGGCCCCGGCCGGAGCGGAGCATCGCCGCGTGGATCGCGGTGCGCGGGGCGGGTACGAGCGGCAGGGCGGCGGTGTCGACGCCGCCGGAGCCGGGCCAGGGGGCGGCGGCGCCGACGCGTTCGGCGACGCGCCGGCAGCGCGGGCAGTCGTCGACGTGCCGGACGAGCTCGGCGCGCAGGGTGCTGGACAGCAGTACGTCGCCGTCGCCGCCGTTGCCGTCCGCGTCCGCGCCGGTCAGCTGGGCGACGCTGGGACAGCTGCCGGTCTCGACGACGGCGAGCGCGGCGCGGGTGCGTTCCACCTCGCAGGCCGCGCCGGTGAGGAGCTCCCGGGCGGCGGCAGGGGGCGTGCCGAGGACGGCGGCGAGTTCGGGGACGGCGAGGCGGTGGCGGACGGCGAGTTCGAGTGCCTCGCGCTGCGCGGGCGTCGTCCCCGCGGCCTCCGGCCAGGCGAGACGGGCCAGCTCGGTACGGCGGTAGGCGCTCACGTCAAGCTGCCGGTGGGCGTCCGCGGCCGGCCCGTCGGCGGCTGCGCCCCCCGGCGCACGGCCGCGCCCGGTGTGCTCCGGCGCGCGCCGGGCGGAATGCGCTCCCGGTCGAACGCGCCGCTGCTCCGCCAGGCGGCGCAGGCAGCCCCAGCGGGCGAGGGCGTAGAGCCAGGCCCGGCGGTCGCTCTCGTCGGGGCAGCGGCCGGGATGCCGCTCGGCGACGGCGAGGACGTCCCCCAGCACGTCGGTGGCGGTGTCGTGATCGCACAGGACCGACAGGCAGTACGTGAACAGGCCGTCGAGGTACGGCTCGTGCCGGAAGGGGCGCGGCGGCTCCTCTTCGTGAGCCGTGCGCCCGTGCGCCCGGTGTGCGCCGGTGCGCGGTGCGGGTTGTGCCTGGTTGCTGCTGTTCACCTGGCGACCGTAGGCGGCGCGCCGGGGGCGCCTTGGAAGCCTTACCCGGTTTTAGCCCTTACGGGTGAACAGATCGGTGGTGCACTGACGACCGCCCTGACGCCGCATCGAGGACCGCGGGCCGGGCTGTCGGTGCGGGCGGCTACCGTGAGCGGCATGGCTGCCCGCACTGCTCGCTCATCCGCCAAGGACCGACCGTCGTACCGCTGCACCGAGTGCGGCTGGACGACGGCCAAGTGGCTCGGCCGGTGTCCCGAGTGCCAGGCCTGGGGCACCGTCGAGGAGATGGGGGCTCCCGCCGTCCGGACCACCGCGGCCGGCCGGGTGTCGACCGCCGCGCTGCCGATCGCCCAGGTCGACGGGCGGACGGCGACCGCGCGCAGCACCGGGGTGGACGAGCTGGACCGTGTCCTGGGCGGCGGGCTCGTGCCCGGCGCCGTCGTCCTGCTGGCCGGCGAGCCCGGCGTCGGCAAGTCGACGCTGCTGCTGGACGTCGCGGCGAAGGCGTCCAGCGACACGCACCGCACGCTGTACGTCACGGGTGAGGAGTCGGCGAGCCAGGTGCGGCTGCGGGCCGACCGCATCAAGGCGCTGAGCGACCACCTGTACCTCGCCGCCGAGACCGACCTCTCCGCGGTGCTCGGGCACCTCGACGCCGTGAAGCCGTCCCTGCTCGTCCTGGACTCCGTACAGACCGTCGCCTCGCCCGAGATCGACGGCGCGCCCGGCGGCATGGCCCAGGTGCGGGAGGTGGCGGGCGCGCTGATCCGGGCCTCCAAGGAGCGGGGCATGGCCACCCTCCTCGTCGGCCACGTCACCAAGGACGGGGCCATCGCCGGTCCCCGCCTGCTGGAGCACCTCGTCGACGTGGTGCTGAGCTTCGAGGGCGACCGGCACGCGCGGCTGCGGCTCGTGCGCGGTGTGAAGAACCGCTACGGCGCCACCGACGAGGTCGGCTGCTTCGAGCTGCACGACGAGGGGATCACCGGGCTCGCCGACCCGAGCGGGCTGTTCCTGACCCGGCGCGCGGAGGCCGTGCCGGGGACCTGCCTGACCGTGACCCTGGAGGGCAAGCGGCCGCTGGTCGCCGAGGTGCAGGCGCTGACCGTGGACTCGCAGATCCCCTCTCCCCGGCGGACCACCTCGGGCCTGGAGACCTCACGTGTCTCGATGATGCTGGCCGTCCTGGAGCAGCGCGGCCGGATCACCGCGCTCGGCAAGCGCGACATCTACAGCGCGACCGTGGGCGGGGTGAAGCTCACCGAGCCGGCCGCCGACCTGGCGATCGCGCTCGCGCTGGCGTCCGCCGCCAGCGACGTACCGCTCCCGAAGAACCTGGTGGCCATCGGCGAGGTCGGCCTGGCCGGCGAGGTGCGCCGGGTGACGGGCGTGCAGCGGCGGCTGGCGGAGGCGCACCGGCTGGGCTTCACGCACGCGCTGGTGCCGGCGGATCCGGGCAAGGTGCCGGCGGGGATGAAGGTCACCGAGGTGGCCGACATGGGCGACGCGCTGCGGGTCCTGCCGCGCGGACGCTCCCGTACGCCGGCCAAGGAGCGGCCCGCGGCCGCGCAGTAGGCCACGGCCACAGCCACAACCCGCCGATCATGATCGAACGGAGCGGCCCCTCATGATCGAACCGATCGGGCCGTCATGATCGAACCGGCCGACCGACCGGTCGCCGCCCTGGTCAGAGGGTCCGCAGAGGGCCCCGCCGGGCCCTACCTGGCCAAGCCACGGCGGGGCCGCAGCGCGCGCCGGTAGACTTTGTGCTGGTCCGCCCGGCCGTACGCACGTCCTCGTGCCCCCGCGCTGGGCGGCGCAACCCGCGACCGGAGGAGTGCAGTGGCAGCCAAGGACGGGGCACCAGCACCCGGGAAGTCCGGCGCGAGCTCCAAGCACGACGCGCTCATGCGCGCCTCGCTGAGCGCGGTCGCACCTGGTCAGCCACTGCGCGACGGCCTTGAGCGGATCGTCCGAGGCAACACCGGCGGCCTCATCGTCCTCGGCATGGACAAGGCCGTCGAGGCGATGTGCACGGGCGGCTTCGTCCTGGACGTGGAGTTCACCGCGACCCGGCTGCGCGAACTGTGCAAGCTCGACGGCGCGCTCATCCTCGACAAGGACCTCACCAAGATCCTGCGGGCCGGCGTACAGCTCGTACCGGACGCGTCGATCCCCACGGAGGAGACGGGCACGCGCCACCGCACGGCCGACCGCGTCTCGAAGCAGTGCGGCTTCCCGGTGGTGTCGGTGTCGCAGTCGATGCGGCTGATCGCGCTGTACGTGGACGGGGAGCGGCGGGTCCTGGAGGAGTCCGGGGCGATCCTGTCGCGGGCCAACCAGGCGCTGGCCACGCTGGAGCGGTACAAGCTGCGCCTCGACGAGGTGGCGGGCACGCTGTCGGCGCTGGAGATCGAGGACCTGGTCACGGTGCGCGACGTGACGGCGGTCGCGCAGCGGCTGGAAATGGTCCGCCGGATCGCGACCGAGATCGCCGAGTACGTGGTCGAACTGGGCACGGACGGGCGACTGCTGTCCCTCCAGCTGGACGAGCTGACGGTGGGGATCGAGCAGGAGCGCGAGCTGGTCATCCGGGACTACGTGCCCGAGCCGACGGCGAAGCGTTCCCGCACGGTGGACGAGGCGCTGGCGGAGCTGGACGCGCTGACCCACCCGGAGCTGCTGGAACTGCCCATCGTGGCGCGGGCGCTGGGGTACACGGGCTCGCCCGAGACGCTGGACTCGGCGGTGTCGCCCCGCGGCTACCGGCTGCTGGCAAAGGTGCCGAGGCTGCCGGGCGCGATCATCGAGCGGCTGGTGGAGCACTTCGGCGGTCTGCAGAAGCTGCTCGCCGCGAGCGTCGACGACCTGCAGGCGGTGGACGGCGTGGGCGAGGCCCGCGCGCGGAGCGTCCGCGAGGGCCTGTCCCGTCTGGCCGAGTCGTCCATCCTGGAGCGGTACGTCTAGCCTGCGGCTTGGCCCGGCCGACTCGCCCGTCTGCCCGGCCCCGCACCGGGCCACCGCGCCCGCGCCCCGGACGCCGGCGGGGCGGCAGGCGGGGCCGGCGTCTAGTTCTGCTTGAGGACGAACGAGGTGCGGGCCACCGGCATGCCCGGGGACTTGACCTCGACGACGTAGGTGTCGGGAGCCGCGGACCCCGCCGGAGGCGACTGGCACTGGTCGGCGGCGCTGAACCTGCGGTCCCAGTCCAGCGCGTGCTTGGTCTCGCCCTGCGCGGGGAGGCGGAAGAAGGCGTTGCCGGCGCCCGTCGGGCAGTCCGCCGAGGACCACACCGCCTTGTTGCTGCTCGCCTGAAGGATGGTCAGGACGGCCTGCTTCGGGCCGAGATCGACCTTGCAGGTCGTTCCGGAGGTGTTGCGGGCGATCAGTTCGAGGCGGGGCTTCTCGTTCGCCTCGTACTCGTTCTTCGCGCTCTTGACCTCCCACTGGAGCGCGGACGTCGCACACGTGGGGAGCGGGGAGTCGGCCGGGACCGCCGCCGGGCCGCCCGCGCCGCCGGTGGCGGATCCCGAACCGCCGCCGGCGGCGGTGCCGTTGCCCGGTTCGCCGTTCTTGCCCGCGCCGCCGCCCGCGCCGCCCTCGGTGCCGGTGCTGCCACCGCTTCCGGACTCGGGGCGTCCGCCGGGTGCGGCGCTGATGGCGGGGCCCGTGCCGGCCGGTCCGGGGGTGATCGAGGTGACGGGATCGGGGCGGCCCTCGCCCTTTCCGTTCGTACTCGTCTTCCCCCCACCGGAACTGACGGTCCATACGGCGAGCAGCGCGAGGAGCGCGACGACTGACGCCAGCACAGCCCTCCGTCGCCAGTAGATGGAGGAGGGGAGCGGCCCGACCGGATTGCGCAGAGATCCCACGAACGGAACCTTACAAAGGTTCGCGGCCCGATCAGTGCCCCACATGCCGCGCAGCGGACTTGATTTGCCGATGATCATCCTGCGGGCGCAAGCGGAAGCGACGGGAATCGGCCAAAGGGCTGACATGGGCATTAATCCGGTTTGTGTACGTTCGGTGACCATGGACACCTCCGACCTCTTCCGCTCCGTCACCGGTCTCGCCCGATCCGCACCCGTGTGGGTGCAGCGGGTTGTCGAGCTCTGGACGGGATACGGGCTCTGGCTCTTCGGGGTGCTCCTCGCCGCCGTCTGGTGGCGGGCGCGCGGCCGGGGCGGCGCCCGGGCGGTGGCGCTCGCCCTCCTCGCGCCGGCGGCCACCGCCGTCGCCTACGCCGTCTCGGAGGCCGTGAAGTCCACCGTGGAGGAGGAGCGCCCGTGCCGCGCCGTCGCCGGCGCCGCGGCCCCGCTGGCCGAGTGCCCGCCGCCCGGCGACTGGTCGTTCCCCAGCAACCACGCGGCCATCGCGGGCGCCGCGGCCGTCGCGCTGGTCATGGCCGTACGCCGGCTCGCGCCTGTGGTGGTGCCGCTCGCGCTGCTGATGGGCTTCTCCCGCGTCTTCGTCGGCGTCCACTACCCGCACGACGTGGCACTGGGTCTGCTGCTGGGCGGTTCCCTCGCCGCTCTCGTCGTCCTGGCGCTCACCGGTCCCGCTGCCCGCGCCGTCCGCGCCGTGCGGGCGGGCGGGGGCCGGGCGGGTACCGGGCTCGGCATCCGGGCGGGCATCCGGCTGACGGGGCCGGGCCCGGCCGGCGAGTCCTCCCCCGAGGTCCGAAACGTGCCAGGATGCCGTACGCCATGACTGCATCCCCCTCTTCCTCCCCCGACGTGTCGCCGGACGTGTCCCGCGACGGCTCCCGCGACGTGCCCGCCGACTCCTCCCACGCACTGCACTCCCCCGTCATCTCGTGGTTCGAGGAGCACGCCCGCGACCTGCCCTGGCGCCGCCCCGAGGCCGGCCCCTGGGGCGTCATGGTCAGCGAGTTCATGCTCCAGCAGACCCCGGTCAGCCGCGTGCTGCCGGTCTACGAGCAGTGGCTCGCCCGCTGGCCCCGCCCCGCCGACCTGGCCGCGGAGGCCCCCGGCGAGGCCGTACGGGCCTGGGGGCGGCTCGGCTACCCGCGCCGGGCCCTGCGGCTGCACGGCGCGGCCGCCGCGATAGCGGAGCGGCACGGCGGCGACGTCCCGCGGGAGCACGCGCAGCTCCTCGCGCTGCCCGGGGTGGGCGAGTACACCGCCGCCGCGGTGGCCTCCTTCGCGTACGGGCAGCGGCACGCCGTCCTGGACACCAACGTCAGGCGGGTCTTCGCGCGCGCCGCCACCGGCGTGGAGTACCCGCCGAACGCGACCACGGCCGCCGAGCGGCGCCTGGCGCGCGAGCTGCTGCCCGAGGACGAGTCCACCGCGGCCCGCTGGGCGGCGGCCTCGATGGAGCTCGGCGCGCTCGTGTGCACCGCGAAGAACCCGGACTGCGTGCGCTGCCCGGTGGCGCGGCTGTGCGCATGGCGCCTGGCCGGGAAGCCCGCGCACGACGGGCCGCCGCGGCGCGGGCAGACGTACGCCGGGACGGACCGGCAGGTGCGCGGCAAACTCCTGGCCGTCCTGCGGGAGGCGGTGGGGCCCGTTCCGCAGGCCGTGCTCGACACCGTGTGGAACGAGCCGGTACAGCGCGCCCGTGCACTCGACGGGCTGGTGTCCGACGGGCTGGTGGAGCCCCTCGACGGCGGCCTCTACCGGCTCCCCCAGACACGACCGCAGACATGACAGCGGGCACGGCCGCGTGACCGCAGCATGAGCGGCGAGGTGTTCGGCGGCGGACGGGCGGCGGTTCGGGAACGGACCGTGCACCGGTCCGCCACCGCCCGTAGCCGCCACTGAAGCTGAGTCAGCAATTCCGCTTGTGGCCGTGAAACCCCAGCTCACAGGGGCTGTTACACAACCTATGGGTGTCCGTGCTCCCACCGAAGGCTGGCTCGCACAGGCCCGTGACAACCCCTCCGTACCGTCGTCCCCGTAAGACAGCGGTGGAGCGGTTGGACGGAACGGAGGCGGTCTGAAATGGCGCAGGCGCACGGCGAGGTGCTCGGGTTCGAAGAGTACGTACGCACCCGGCAGGACGCCCTGCTGCGCAGTGCCCGGCGGCTGGTTCCGGACCCCACCGACGCCCAGGACCTCCTGCAGACGGCCCTCGTGCGCACCTACGGCCGCTGGGACGGCATCGCCGACAAGTCCCTGGCCGACGCCTACCTCCGCCGCGTCATGATCAACACGCGTACGGAGTGGTGGCGCGCCCGCAAGCTCGAAGAGGTCCCCACCGAGCAGCTCCCCGACGCGTCCGTCGAGGACGGCTCCGACCAGCGCGCCGACCGCGCCCTGCTGATGGACATCCTCAAGGTGCTCGCGCCCAAGCAGCGCAGTGTGGTCGTCCTGCGACACTGGGAGCAGATGAGCACCGAGGAGACGGCCGCGGCGCTCGGAATGTCGGCGGGAACCGTGAAGAGCACTCTGCACCGCGCCCTGGCCCGGCTCCGGCAGGAGCTGGAGAGCCGGGACCTGGACATGCGTGCGCTGGAGCGCGGTGACCACACCATGCGGTACGAGGGGCGTGAGCGGTGCGCGGCCTGAACGGCCAAGATCTGAACGGCAGGAGCTCTCCCCCCGTGTTCGGGGGAAGAGGCAGTCTGGTGCTGGTGTCGGCGGGGACCATCGTCCTCGTCGGCACAGCCGTGTTCGCGGTCGGTTGCGCCACCGGGGGCACGGGCCTGCGCGACGGCGGTCCCGCACGCACCGACACCGTCTCCAGGACCGCGCCGACCGACACCGCCCCGGCCTCGGCCTCCGGGTCCGGCGCGCCCCTGAAGAAGGTGGACCCGGTCGCCCTGCTCATGGCGGACCCCAAGGTCAGCTCGGAGGTCAAGCGGGACCTCAAGCCCTGCACCGGCAAGGAGTATCCGGTGGACGTGAGCTACGGGAAGGTCACCGGCGGCCCGGCCGGGGACATCGTCGTGAACGTCCTGTCCTGCGCCGACGCCCTGGGCCGCGGCTCCTACGTGTACCGGGCGGACGGCGGCAGGTACGAGAATGTGTTCTCGGACGAACAGCCACCCGTCTACGCGGAGATCGACCGGGGCGACCTGGTGGTCACGAAGCAGGTCTACGGAAAGAACGACACGTTCGCCTATCCGTCGGGCGAGGACGTGATCACCTACCGCTGGAACGGGGAGAAGTTCACCGAGCAGGACCGGGTGCACTCGGAGTACAGCAACGTGGTCGACGGCGGCGTCCAGCCCGCTCCAGCCACGAGTCAGAAGAACTGAGCGAACTGAGCAAGAAGAACTGAGGCGAGGCTTGCGCATGGCCGAGACCCATGTCCTGTTCGTGGAGGACGACGACGTCATCCGTGAGGCCACGACCCTGGCGCTGGAGCGCGACGGGTTCGTGGTCACGGCCATGCCCGACGGCTTGTCAGGCCTGGAGTCCTTCCGTGCGCGCCGGCCCGACATCGCCCTGCTGGACGTGATGGTGCCGGGCATGGACGGCGTGAGCCTGTGCCGCCGCATCCGCGACGAGTCCACCGTCCCCGTCATCATGCTGTCGGCGCGCGCCGACAGCATCGACGTGGTGCTCGGACTGGAGGCGGGCGCCGACGACTACGTCACCAAGCCCTTCGACGGATCCGTGCTCGTCGCCCGGATCCGCGCCGTGCTGCGCCGCTTCGACCACTCCGGCGGCCCGCAGAACGGCGCCGCGGGCGGTTCCGACCACGACCCCGACGCCGAACGCGGGGTGCTCTCCTTCGGCGACCTGGAAGTGGACACCGAGGGCATGGAGGTGCGCAGGTCGGGCGCCCACGTGGCGCTGACGCCGACCGAGATGCGGCTGCTGCTGGAGTTCTCCTCCGCGCCGGGCACCGTCCTGTCACGCGACCGGCTCCTGGAGCGGGTCTGGGACTACGACTGGGGCGGCGACACCCGCGTGGTGGACGTCCACGTCCAGCGCCTGCGCACCAAGATCGGACAGGACCGCATCGAAACGGTCCGGGGCTTCGGATACAAGCTGAAAGCATGAGACGGTTCACCCTCCGCACGGGGATCCGCTGGAAGATCACACTCGCCATCGCCGCCGTGGGCGCCCTCGTCACGATCGCGCTGAGCCTGGTGGTGCACAGCGCCGCACGCGTGTCGATGCTGGAGAGCGCGCGCGATGTGCAGCTGGAACGCGTGCAGTTCATCTCCCGCAACGCCGAGGCCGGGCGCAAGCCGCCGATGGGGGCCAAGCTCAACGACCCCGAACTCCCCGTCGAGCTGCGGCAGAAGGCGCAGTCGGGGCGGCGCGGGACCTACGTGCAGGAGCGGCCCCACGGGCTCCCCGAGGTGTGGGCCGCCGTACCGCTCGGCAACGGCATGGTGCTGTCGCTGCACACGCCGTTCCGGGAGAGCACCACTTTGCTCAACGACCTGGACCGGGCCCTGGTCATCGGCGGACTGTCGGCCGTGATCGCCGGCTCGGCGCTCGGCGTGCTCATCGGCGGGCAGATCTCGCGCCGGCTGCGCAAGGCGGCGGCCGCCTCGCAGCGGGTGGCGCACGGTGATCCCGACGTACGGGTACGGGACGCGGTCGGCGGTGTCGTCCGCGACGAGACGGACGACCTCGCGCGGGCCGTGGACGCGATGGCCGACGCGCTCCAGCAGCGGCTGGAGGCGGAGCGGCGGGTGACCGCCGACATCGCGCACGAGCTGCGGACCCCGGTGACGGGCCTGCTCACCGCCGCGGAACTGCTGCCCCCGGGGCGGCCGACGGAGCTGGTCCGGGACCGGGCGCAGGCGCTGCGCGCGCTGGTCGAGGACGTGCTGGAAGTGGCCCGGCTGGACAGCGCCTCGGAGCGGGCGGAGCTCCAGGACGTGGCGCTCGGCGAGTTCGTGAGCCGGCGCGTGAAGGCGCTGATGCCGGAGGCGACCGTACGGATCGTCGCCGACGAGGTCGTCAGCACCGACCCGCGGCGGCTGGAGCGGATCCTGGGCAACCTGCTCGCCAACGCCGCCCGATACGGGCAGCCGCCGATCCAGGTCGACGTCGAGGGGCGGGTCGTACGGGTCCGCGACCACGGGCCGGGCTTCCCCGAGGCGCTGCTGCGCGAGGGGCCGAGCCGGTTCCGTACCGGGTCGACGGACCGCGCGGGCGTGGGGCACGGGCTGGGTCTGACCATCGCGGAGGGGCAGGCGCGGGTGCTGGGCGCCCGGTTGACGTTCCGCAACGTGGCGGCCCCGGGTGTCCTGGACCGCTCGATGACGGCGGCGGGCACGCCCGCCGGCGGGGCGGCCGGAGCGGTCGCGGTGCTGTGGCTGCCGGAGCACGCTCCGACGGCGACGGGCAGCTTCCCGGTCCTCAAGCTTCCGCCGGACTGACGGGCGGGCACCGGGCCGTGCCCGCCCGCCAGGGCGTGACTTAGGCTCCAGTGCCATGACCGACGGCACGAATCCTCCGAGCAGCCCGCAGCCCGAGCCCGCCCCCGGCAGCGGCTACGGTTTCCCGCCCGGACCGCCCGCCCACAACGGCTACGGCTATCCGGCCGGCGGTGGTGGCTACGGCTACGGCTACCCGCAGTTCGAGCAGCAGCCGAACCCGTACCAGCAGGAGGCGGACGGCGGTCAGTGGCCGCCGGCCACGCAGGCGCAGCCGGGCTTCACGCGGCTGGCCGGCCCGGACGTACCCGGCGCATCGCAGCAGCCGGACTGGGAGGCCATGGCCGAACGGTCCGACGCCGAGCGGCGCCGGAAGAAGCTGTGGATGCTGGGCGGCGCCGTGACCGTACTGGCGCTCCTCGCCGGCGGTGGAACGTTCTTCCTGCTGGGCGGCGCGGGCGGTGGGGAGGGTGCGGACGCCAAGCCGTCGGCGTCGACGCCGGCCTCGCCCGAACCGGGGAATTCGACGTCGCCCCAGGCCTACACCGCGACCGTCGCCGGTGACGACACCCTGCTGCGCGACAGCTACGGGCAGACCGGCATCCGGCTGGGCCCGGACCTCAGGGTCAGCCCGCTGGGCAAGCGGTTCCAGGTCATCGGCAAGGGCAACGGGAACTCGTGGGGGCAGTCCGCCGAGCCCGTGGTCGACGTGACGAAGAGCTTCACGATCACCGCACGCGCCTACAGCTCCGCCACCAAGGGCTCGCGGATCGTCATGAGCCAGGGCGACGGGGAGTCCTACTCGTTCGAGCTCGGCGTGAACGAGGTGAACGGCAAGCAGGCCTGGATCTTCCGCGTACAGACGGGCGACAAGGGCGCGGAGGCGACCACGCGGACCGTCGCCGCCGAGGGGCTCACCGTCCTCAAGACGCCGACGCTGCTGATGGCCACGTACGACGCGGAGAAGAAGGCCATCGCCCTCTACGTGGACGGAAAGAAGGCCGGCGAGACGCCGGTCCCGGCGATCTGGCAGGCCCCCGGCCCGCTGCAGCTCGGCCGGTCCCGGCACCACGACATCTGGACCGGGCCGTGGCAGGGCGGCCTGCACAACATCAGGGTCTACGACTCGGCGTTCACGCAGGAGCAGGCCGCCGGCTACAAGGAGGGCAAGCTCTCGCCGGCTCCGAAGCCGGCCCACGCCTGGCTGCTCCCCTGACCTGGCCCCACCCGGCGGGACGCGACCGGGTACGACGGCGCCGACCGGCCACGAGGGCCGGTCGGCGTCGGTCAGGCGGGGCGCGGAACGGGTCAGATGCTGACGCCGTTGGTGCGCAGGAAGGCCACCGGGTTGAGGGCCGAACCGTAGTTCGGGGTGGTGCGGATCTCGAAGTGCAGGTGCGGGCCGCTGGAGTTTCCGGTGTTGCCGGACAGGGCGATGCGCTGCTTGACAGCGACCTTCTGGCCGACCTTGACCTGGATCTTCGACAGGTGCGCGTACTGCGAGTACGTGTTGTTGGCGTGCTTGATCACGATGGCGTTGCCGTAGGCGGGGCCGTCGCCGCCGCCGTTCGGGCCGGCCTTGACGACCACACCGGCGGCCGCGGCGTTGACCGGGGTGCCGACCGGGACGGCGAAGTCCTGGCCGGAGTGCTTGCGGGCCCACATGCTGCCGCCCTTGCCGAAGGTCGCGGACAGCGTGTACTTCTCCAGCGGCTTGTCCCACAGGCCGGCCTTCTTCTTCGCCGCGGCGACGTCGGCGGTGAGGGCGGCGGAGGCGGCGGGGGCCGTCTGCGGGGCGTCGGCGAAGGCGGCGGTCGTCCCGGCCCCGAGAGCCAGCACAGCACCGAGGGTTGCGCCGACGGTGATACGGGTAGAACGGGTGATGACGCGCTTCGCGGACATAGAGCAGACCTCCGGGGCCGGGGACATGGGCGATCACGCCCGTCTCGGGCATGAAGTGACCCGGCACGCTCAGCCATGTGCCGGGTTGGCTCATCTTTGGTAACCCGGATGTCCGGAGTTCCCCAAACGTCCCCGTTTACTACCAGGGCTCGTAGATGCCCGGGGGTGATTTGTCCCGTTGACGGGATTTTCCAGGGACGGAACCCCCCAAGACACCCCCCTTTGCCCTACGAAACTCCCTAGTATGTCCGATTTGCCCTGTGCGGCTTGTCACCGGCCGGGGCCCGGGTCCGCCGCTTCCCGACCCGGCGAATGTGACCGGCACTACGCTCCGGACCGGCTTCTCCTGGCGCGAGAAACGCGGCCTCGACGCGGCGGACCCGCGCACGCCGGCCGACCGCCCTGCACTTCCTGGACGAGGACTGCCGCCCGGCCGGAGGAACGGCTGGCAGCGCACCGCGAAAAAAAGGGGCGGCCCCGGAACCGTTCGGTTCCGGGGCCGCCCCTTTGCGGTGCGTCGCCGCACCTA
>NZ_MQUR01000100.1 GCF_001953875.1 Streptomyces amritsarensis | reverse complement strand
CCCTCACCGGCGGACACCGGTGAGGGCCGCGCCGCCGCCCTTCCGTCCCGTCGCCCTTCCGTCCCGTCGCCCTTCCGTCCCGCCGTCCCGCCGTCCGTCGGTCCGGTCAGCGGTGCTGGTGCTGCTCCGGCAGCCGGCTCTCCGGATGGGCCCACAGCAGCACGTTCGCGGGCCGCTCGGCGCGGAAGAAGTCCAGCACGTCCCGGTCCGAATGGCGCAGGCTGAAATGGGTGAGGACGAAGAGGGTCTCCGGGTGGGCCTCGACGACCGGCTTCAGCCGGCTCCACACGGTGTGCCCGACCCGGTCCGCACGGGCCAGCTCGGCGTCGTCGAGGAACGTGCACTCGGTGATGACCACCGGATACTCCAGCAGCCACGGATTGTCCTCGAAGACGCTCACGTGGGTGTCCCCGAGGAACGCGAACAGCGGCCTGAGCACCTCCCGTTCGACCTCGACACCCTCCTTGCGGCGCTGCGCGAGGATCCGGCCGAACTCCGCACCCCGGCCCTGCTCCGCGAGGGCGCGCCGCAGCTCCTCGTACTCCGGCCGCAGCGTCTTGCGCGGCTCGGAGAACGCGTACCCCACGCACGGCACCTTGTGGACGCACTCCACCACCCGCACCCGGTGGCCGCGCCGCCCGAAGGTGAACTCGTCACCGCCGCGCACCCCGTGCAGCCGGCAGCCCGCGGCGAGCGCGGGGTCGTAGGCGGCGCCGTGGTTCAGCTCGGCGGACGCCCGCAGGAAGGACTCCACGTACGGCACTGCCGCGGCGGGCAGGTAGATGTCGACCCCGCCGGCCCTGGCCGCGAGGTGGTCGAGGTCCTTGGAGTGGTCGTGGTGGGTGTGGGTGAGGAAGACCGTCTCCGGCTGCCGCCCCTCCGCCAGCCCGGCGTCGAGCGCGCACCGCAGCTCCGGAATGTGGAAGAACGTCTTGTCGTTGGCACGCGAATAGCCGGTGAGGGTGAACTCGGTACCGGGTATCCGCCAGGTCTTCCACTGGCGGAACGGGTGCCCCCGCTCCAGCAGGCCGGGATGGGCGGCCGGTGTCGTCCGTCCAGGGGCCAGGGTCATCGGTGCCTCCGTCGGACCGCCACGATCGGGTGAAGGGGCCGATCGTAACGGCCGGCGCACCGCCGCGGCCCGCGGTCTTCCCCGCACCCGGCCGGCCCGCGCCGCCGACCGTGCGCCCGCGCGTACCCGGCGTCAGCCCCCGCCGCGGACCGGCCCGCCGGCCCCGCCGTCCGCCGCCGGATCGCGCGGGCCCACTCCGCCGAGCGGGCGGCGGAACCCGCGCCGGGCGGGCCTCAGGGCAGCCCGTCCTGGGTCGCACCGATGTGCGTCCAGTTCCCGAACTGCCCGGCGGGGAAGTCCCTCAGGTTGATGAAATCGCCGCTGCCGTCGAGCTCACCCGATGCGGCGGCCCGCGTCTGCCTGTCGTAGAAGAACAGCCGGCGGTGGGTCGGCACGATGTGGGTCCAGTTCCCGAACTGTCCGGCGGGGAAGCCCTTCAGGTTGACGAAGTCGCCGCCCGCGTCGAGCCTGCCGGTTCCGGCCGCCCGCGTGGCCCGGCTGTAGAAGAAGAGCTTCGAGGCGCCTGCGTCGAAGACGACGTGCGTCCACTTCCCGAACTGCCCGGAGGGGAAGTCCCTCAGGTGGATGAAATCGCCGCCGTCGTCGAGCTCACCCGATCCGGCCGCCCGTGTGCTGTTGCTGTAGAAGAAGAAACGGGCGAGGAGATCACCGCCGGCGAAGAGGACGTGCGTCCAGTCCCCGAACTGCCCGGCGGGGAAGTCCACCAGGTTGAAGAATTCACCACTGGCGTCGAGCCGCCCGGTTCCGGCCGCCCGCGTGCCCTTGCTGTAGAAGAAGACCTGGACGCCGTCGGGCGAGATGTGGGTCCAGTCCCCGAACTGCCCTGCCGGGAAGTCCTTCAGGTTGACGAAGTCGCCGCTTGGGTCGAGCTTTCCCGTCCCCGCTGCCCGCGTGTCCTTGCTGTAGAAGAAGAGCTGGCCGCCACCGGGCACGATGTGGGTCCAGTTCCCGAACTGTCCGGCGGGGAAGCCTTTCAGGTTGACGAAGTCGCCACCGGAGTCGAGCCTGCCCGATCCGGCAGCTCCCGTGTCCTGGTCGTAGAAGAAGAGCATGGCTTTTCCTCCTGTTCTCACACTGCCGATTTCTTCCGGAGTTCAAGAATTCAGGGGCTACTCGTTGAGTCGTCAACGGCCACAATTCTTTTCTTTTCTGAGCTTATGTCAGGAAAGATTCGGGTGCGACCCGGCCAAAGGTTGAAGGTTGGTCGACCGCAGGTGCCCCGGATGTGCCCGGACGTGCCGTGCGGGAGGATCTCGGCCCTCACGCGGCGTCAGCCCCCACAGCCGGTGCCATGGCCGCACGCTGCACCCCTATGGCCACTCGGACTCGCCCGGCCCTCGGCGCGGATCCCCGCCGGGTACCGGGCCTGGGGCGGCGCGGCGACGTGGAGCGGCCGCGGGAGGCGCCGGCCCATCGCCGCCGGCCGTCGACGGGGAACTCCAGGCAGGGGCGAAGGGGCTGAAGTCGGCGCCGGAGGGGCAACTGAGGATGCTCGGTGCACGGCTGTACGGCGCGATCGCGACGCCTGCACGGTGACACGGTGCACCGGTCCGCGGATCGCCGCGCAGGACCTGCCGTCCGAGGACCGGTCCTTCGACACCGACGAGCCGATGGCAGGACCGGTTCCGGCTCACCCGCGACTGCCTGCCCGAGTTCGCCGGCGTCCTCGACGGCTTCCCCCGCCCGCCGCGACGGTGCCCGCGCCGAGTAGGTGCCCGTTGCGGGGGACTGCGCCGACGGCCTGTTCGAGGCGTACGGGCGCCGGCCGGGGGCGTACCTGGAGGATCGCGTGCGCCGTGCGGTGTCGGTGCGGACCCGGGGTCGGGCCGCAGGCCGAGCGGCGGGTGGTGCGCAGCCTCGCCGACGACCCCGGCTCCGGCCGGTGGGCCGCGCGCAACGGCCGCCTCGCCGGCCTCGACGCGGCAGACCTCGGCCTGCGCCTCCTCGTGGCCTGCCCGACCCTTTTCGCCGCGCCGCGCCGCGCCGCGCCGCCGGCCACCGGCCCCTGCCCGGGGGTCTACCGGGGTGGCTCGCACCGCGCGGGAAGGGTCACCGTCCCGGGCCGGTGCTCGAAGGTGTCCATGACCAGCCACTCGTCCAGCTCGGGGTCGTAGAGGTTCTGGACGCCGAACTGCAGCACCTGCCAGAAGGTGCCCCGGTTGTTCTCGTCGACGTAGATGTCGCCGAGCGCGAGCGGCAGGCGCGGGTGGTTCCCGGGAGGAAGCTGCGGGAAGACCACGCCCACCCTCCAGTGGTTCACATGCCGCTGCGGGGTGCGCCGCAGGGTCTCCCGCCCGACGAACCGGGCGTTCTCGAAGCCCTGGTTCAGGTCCTCCAGGCTGAAGCCCGGGATCCGTGAGCAGGGGTGTTCGTCCAGGCCGGGCCACTTGTACGTCAGCGTGTAGAGCGTGCCGCGGTAGATCAGGTTGGTGAACCAGATCGGGTGCTGCGGGCCCCCCGCGGTCATCTGGCTGTCGCCGTTCCTGCCCTCCCAGGTGAACGGCACCGTGATGTCCAGGTCCCGGACGATCCACGTGCCCCTGCCGCGGAAGTCGCGGGGGAGGCGGGGCGGCGGCGGGGTCGTGGAGGCGTCCTGCCGCGCGACCGCGACCGCGACCGCGACCGCGGCCGGGCCCGCGGTCCCGGCCCCGGGCCCGGCGCCGGCCGAGGGCGGAGCCGCCAGGACGAGCGCGGCCACCGCGGCAAGAGCGGCCGGTGCGGCCGTCCTGCGTACGCCATTCCAACCCATGGTCTCCCTCGGCTGTCACGTCAGGCGCCGTCACGACGGCGCAGAGGACAAAAGCGGCGATGCTGGGACACCGTCCCCGGAATCAAACATTCCGAAACCGGTGGCTGCCCCGGCTCGCGGCCGTGGGGGTCGCTCCGGATGCGCCACCGCGCCCCTCTGCGGCTCCGCCGCTGGCGGCCGGCTCGGCGTCGGCCCCGCCCGGCGCGGGGACGCCGCGAGCGTGCCCGCGTCGCGGATCACCGGTACGAAAGTGTGCCGGGTGTCCGTCACCGGGAAGCCGGCCGTGTGGATCGTCGTGGGAGCCGAGTCCCGCCCGTGGCAAGGGAATTGAGGACCGGGGCGGGCTACGGCGACAGGCTGATCCGCGACGGCCGCCCCGGGCTGCTTCGCCCCGGCGGCGTCACCCGCCGGGGGCGTCCTCGGCCTCCCAGCGCAGCAGGTCGCCCGGCTGGCACTCGAGCGCCTCGCAGAGCGCGGCGAGCGTGGCGAAGCGCACCGCCTTGGCGCGGCCGTTCTTCAGTACCGCCAGGTTGGCCGGGGTGATCCCCACCCGGTCCGCGAGTTCGCCCACGGACATCTTCCGTCTGGCCAGCATCACGTCGATGTCGACGCTGATGGGCATCAGATCACCTCGTCCAACTCGGCCCGCATCCGCGCCGCTTCGCCGTCGCGCGCGACGGCCTGCGCGAGCAGCATCCGCAGTACCAGCACGATGAGCGCGACCCCCAGGATGGCCAGGCCGATCCCGCCCATGATCACAGTAACGCCCGGATCCTCCCGCTGGCCGGGGGCGTTGACCGCCGTCACCGCGAACCACAGCACGGAAGCCGCCGTGATCGCGCCGATCACGCCGTCCACGTACCGGAACGCGGCGTGGGAGAACACCGTTCCGCGCCGCACCATCGCCGTCAGCCGCCATACGCAGACCAGGGCCACCTGGGCCGCCACCATCCCCAGGATCACGATCACGCGCATCGGGGTCAGCGGCAGCGCCCCCTCCGTCTCGCCGGTGGCCAACACCCACACCATTCCCGCCTGCACGAACACGGTGCCGGCGAACACCGCCGCGAGCACGGCGTGCAACGCACGCACGGTCAGCTTCCCCATGGCCCATCCTTCCATCGACCTGCGATGGAAATCTATCGAAACTCGATAGGTCGAGCAAGGGGGCAGGGTCGTGGCAGCCGTTTCGCAGGGCCACCCCCGCCCGTCCCCGCCCGGCGCGTGACACGCCGTGCCGGGCGCCGAAGTTCGGTGTCCGGCCTGCGCCGGGGCGGTCCGCGGCCCTGTCAGTAGGTGGGGCAGATGTTGGCCTGGACCGTGGCGAGGATGAGCGCGCTCTTGGTCGGACCGAAGCCGCTGGGGTGGTTGGGGCCGGTGAAGCGCTGCTCGACCTGGGCGACGCGCTTGGTGGGGTCCTTCTCGTCCTTCATGGCACCGCACTGGTCGCGGCCGCGGCTGATGGCCTGGTCGTCCTGGCCGTTCACGATCTCGGGGTCGATCCCGCCCAGCGTGGCGAGGTAGATGACACGCTTCTCGCCGGTGGGCTCGGGCGGGATCCCGGAGGCTTGCGTGGCCCCGGGGCCGGTGCCGGGGCCGGTGACGGCGGGCGTCGTCGGCGTGGAGGCGGCCGGGGTGGGCTCGGCGTCGGCCCCGGGCCCGCCGGTGCAGCCGGCGAGGGCGAGGAGCGCGGCGGCGGCCGACAGCAGGGCGGCTTGATGTGTGCGCATCAGGCCATGGTGGACCCCGCACGGGGCGGGGGAGCGGCCCGTGACGCACCTGTGACGGGGGCGGCGGCGCCGGCGGGGCGTGCCTCAGGGAGCGGCCCGCCCCTCGGGAAGCGGCTGCGCCTGCTGCGCCGGCCGGCCGGCGGGTTCGGCCTGGGGGCAGGCGGGGTTGGTGCAGGGGGCGTCGGCGTAGAGGGGGACGTAGACGCCCATCGTCTTGTGCCGCTGGACCGTCGCGGGCAGCTGCTGCCGGCAGCTGGGGCAAAGGTGTCCGGGGCGGGCCGCCGCAGGATGCTTCTCTCCGTCCATAAAACGAATTTACGCCCACTTTGCCCGGATTTGAAAGTCTCTTTGGTGGGGTGATCACGTCTCGCGTGCGGACCCGCCGCCGTCCGACGGCGACGACGACGGTGGCGTCGGTGGCGGTTGCGGTGGCCGGAGCAGGCTGAGGGTGACCGACACCGCCAGGACGACGACGATCACCGCGAGGCTCACCGGCGAGGGGATCTCCGGAATCGAGGGGCTGATCAGTTCGTGCGAGGCCTGCAGGACCAGCTTCACGCCGATGAACGCGAGGATCAGGGCCAGCCCCGTACTCAGGTAGTGGAAACGGTCGAGCATGCCGGCCAGCATGAAGTAGAGGGCTCGCAGCCCCAGGATGGCGAAGGCGTTGCTGCTGTAGACGATGAAGGCGTCACTGCTGACGGCCAGCACCGCTGGCACGCTGTCGACCGCGAAAACCAGGTCGGCCGCCTCGATCGCGGCCACCACGGCCAGCAGCGGCGTGGCGACGCGCCGGCCGGCCTCCTTCACGACGAACTTCGTCCCGACGTAGTCGTCGGTGACCGGGACGACCTTGCGCAGCAGCCGGACGACGAGGCTGCGCCCCGGGTCGAAGCTGTCGTCCTCCTCCTTGAGGATCTTGTACGTGCTGTAGAAGAGGATCGCGGCGAAGGCGTACAGGACGGCCGTGAACCGGCTGACGACGGCCACTCCGGCCGCGAGGAACACGCCCCGGAACACCAGCGCGCCCAGCACCCCGAAGAACAGCACGCGGTGCTGGTAGGCCCGCGGGACGCGGAAATAGCCGAAGATCAGAGCGAAGACGAAGAGGTTGTCGACCGACAGGCTCTTCTCCAGCAGCCACGCCGTCGTGTACTCCACACCGGCCTGTGTGCCCACGACGGCGAACACCAGGCCGCCGAAGGCGAGGGCCAGGCCGACCCACACCCCGCTCCACGCGGCCGCCTCGCGGAAGCCGATGACGTGCGCCCGCCGGTGCGCCAGAAGATCGACCGCCAGCGCCGCGAGGACGGTGACGGCGAAGACGATCCACAGCCAATAGGGCACGTCGTGCACGGCGGATCCCCGCAGACGGGCAGTAGGGTGACGCCCTTGCCTGCGATTTTGCCGTAGCGATACCTGTTTGTCTTCTCGGTGGGCGGAAGCTCCGACCGGCCAGGCACCCGGCCCACCGGGCCCCGCCAGCCCACCGGGCCCCGCCAGCCCACCGGGCCCCGCCGGCCCACCGGGCCCGCCGGGAGCGTTCGGCGCGCCGGCCCTGCCAGCCCCGCCGGGCACACCTGGACTCCTGGGCACACCTGGACCCCTGGGCCCACCGGGCCCCGCTGGCGCCGCCGGGCCCACCTGGCGCCGCCGGGCCCGCCTGGCCCCCTGGGCATGCCTGGCCCCTGGGCTCGCCTGGACCCCTGGGCCCACCGGGCCCCGCTGGCCCCGCCGGGCCCGCCTGGCCCCGCCGGGCCCGCCTGGCCCCGCCGGGCCCGCCTGGCCCCGCCGGCCCACTGGCCCCCCGGGCCCCCGGGCCCGCCTGGCCCCGCCGGGCCCGCCGGGCCCCCCGGGCCCGCCTGGCCCCGCCGGCCCACTGGCCCCCCGGGCCCCCGGGCCCGCCGGGCCCGCCGGGAGCGTTCGGCGCGCCGTCCCGCTCGAGGCGCCGGCGGCCGGCCAGGCGGGCCGGCATCTCCACGGTCCCGCGGAGCGCGGCGGCGGCGCAGGCCGCCATCGCAGCGAGGAGGGCCAGTGCGATCGGCCCCGGACCGCCCGGATCCCCCCCAGGGGCCGGCCGTTGCCGCCCCGCGCCCACGGCGTCGGCTCGGCACAGCGGTGGCGCCCAGGACCACGCCGTGCCGGCGCGCCACGGCCGCCGCGCGTTCGTGCCGCCGGTCGCCAAGCAGCGTGTGGCCCCGCTCCTGGCGATCGCCCGCCGAGCCGGCGAGGGCCGGCAGGCCCGGTCCCCGCGCCGGACCACGCCGGCGACCGCGGCGCCCGGCCGCGGCCGCATCCGTGACGGCAGCGGGCCGGTGTCACGGAACGCCACGTCCCACGGCCTGCCGTTCGGGAGCGGCAGCGTCGCTTCCGGCCCCTTGCCGCGGGCGCGCCCGCGGCAAGGGGCGCCTCGGACCGCAGGCAAGGGCGTCCGCACGGGCGCCGGCCGGAACGCGAAAGCCCCGTGACGTCGGCGGGCGAGGTCACGGGGCGTCCTCGGACCAGGCGCCCCCCAGGCGGCCGCCGGCCCGGCGGCTACCGGCTGAGCGACCTGAGCGCCGCCGCGTCGTACGGCTGCAGCTCGTCGAAGCGGTTGCCGAGGACCTTCGCCGCCCACTGCGGGTCCTGGAGCAGCGCCCGGCCGACGGCGACCATGTCGAACTCGTCGCGTTCCATGCGGTCCAGGAGGTTGTCGATGTCGCCGATCGCCGCGCCCTCGCCGGCGAAGGAGCGGATGAAGTCGCCGTCGAGGCCGACCGAGCCGACGGTGATGGCCGGCCGGCCCGTGAGCTTCTTGGTCCAGCCGGCGAGGTTCAGGTCCGAGCCCTCGAACTCCGGGAGCCAGTAGCGCCTGGTGGAGGCGTGGAACGCGTCGACGCCCGCCGCCGCCAGCGGGGCCAGGATCGCCTCCAGCTCCTGCGGGCTCTGCGCGAGCCGGGCGTCGTAGGCCTCCTGCTTCCACTGCGAGTAGCGGAAGATCACCGGGAAGCCGGCCGGGACGCGCTCGCGGACCGCGGCGACTATCTCCGCGGCGAACCGCGTACGGGCCACCGCGTCGCCACCGTAGGCGTCGGTGCGGCGGTTGGTCCGCTCCCACAGGAACTGGTCGAGGAGGTAGCCGTGGGCACCGTGCAGTTCCACGCCGTCGAAGCCGATCCGCGCGGCGTCCGCGGCGGCGTCGGCGAACGCGCCGATGACGTCGTCGAGGTCGGCGCGGGTCATCGCCCTGCCGGTCCCCTCGGTGCCGTCGACGCGGATGCCGGAAGGGCCCACGGCGGGCGCGTCGGCGTACGGGGCCTCGCCCTGCTTGCGCACCATGCCGATGTGCCACAGCTGGGGCACGATCGTGCCGCCCGCCTCGTGCACGGCCGCGGCGACCTTCGCCCACCCCGCCAGCTGCTCCTCGCCGTGGAACCGCGGCACCCGGTCGCTCTGCCCGGCGGACTCGTGGCCCACATAGGTGCCCTCGGTGACGATCAGGCCCACACCCGCGGCGGCCCGGCTCGCGTAGTACGCCTGCACGTCCTCGCCGGGCACGCCGCCGGGGGAGAACATCCGCGTCATCGGAGCCATCGCGATGCGGTTGGGGACGGTCAGGCCGTTCAGCGTGACGGGCCGGGAGAGGATCTCGGCCGCGCGGGAGGGGGTGGACGTGGTGGCGGTCATGCGGGTCCTCCGGGTGGAGCTGGGGCTCGGCGGGATGACAACGAGGAGTGCATAGTACACACGATATGTATCATGCACATTGCCGCTCGGGGCGCCCAGAGCCCGCCCCGGCCCGTCCCAGGGGCGCCCCGCCCCGGCCTGGCCTGCGGGGCGCGCGGGGCCGGTCCGCAGGCGCGTCGGCGATAATGGAGCGCCGGAAGGAGAAGGAGTAGGAGTCGCAGTGCTGGAGAAACTGGAGCGGGAGCTGATGCTCCTCTCGAGGCACCAGGTGCTCGGCCGGCGCGAGCGCGACCCCGGACGCCTGGAGCGGTCCGCGTACCTGCTGCTCAGCCGGATCGACACCCAAGGCCCCATGTCCATCGGGCAGTTGGCGGAAGCCTTCGGACTCGACGCCTCGACCGTCAACCGCCAGACGGCCGCACTGCTGCGCTGCGGACTGGCCGAGCGCGTCGCGGACCCGGACGGCGGCATGGCCCGCAAGCTGCGCATCACCGCCGAAGGCGGGCGCCGGCTCGCCGCGGACCGCGAGGCCAACCGGTCCTGCCTGGCCCGGGTGATCGCCGACTGGTCCCCCGAGGAAGTCGGGGAGTTGGAGGACGTCCTGGTCCGCCTCAACCGCAGCGCCGAAGCCCTCGAAGGACGGTACTGGCCGCGCGCGGAGGACGACGGCGCCCCCGCCGCAGGCCACCCGGCGCCCCTGCGGGAATCCGCGCCGCGAGCCACATAGGACCGGACCGCGGGCCCGCGCCCCCCGGCCGGCGCCTCCCCGGGGGATACTTGCCTGATGGGCGTATCGGGGGCTTCCTGGGTCAACACGACGCACGACTGGGCCGGCGGCGTCGACACCGAACATCTGGCACGGATCCGGCGGAGCCCCGCCGAGTTCGCGCCGGAGGGACCTTGGCACCTCGTCCTGGAGGTACTCGCCTACGCCGCTGACGAAGCGTCGGCCACGGGCGGGGGACGCTGCGCCGTGGTCCTCCATCCTGACCGATCCCTGTGCGTCCGCGACGACGGACGGGGCACCGACACCCGCGCGGACGAGCACGGCCGGATGGTGAAGAAGCCGGTCATGGCCACGAAGGACCTGCGGTTCTTCGACTTCCCGCAGGCCGAGGAACTGCCCGACGGCCGCCCCCGGCGCGGCATGTCCGTGGTCGCCGCCCTCAGCGAGTGGCTCGTCCACACCAATCGCCGCCGCAGCGGGGCCTGGAACCAGCGCTACGAACACGGCGTCCCCACCAGCGGACTTGAGCCCCTCGCGGCCGACGGCACGACCGGGACAGCGGTCCACTTCAGGCCGGACGAGTCGCTGGGAGCGCTGACCGTGCCCGCGGCCGCCGACCTTGCCCGCCTGGCCGCGACCTGGCCGCACCTGCACGTCCGGCTCGACGACCGGCGCAACGACTGACGGACCCGGCGGTGCGCAGGCTTGCACCCTCCCGGCCCCTTCCCGCCGGACGGCGTTTCGGAGGCCGGGCGACCCCGGCGGGCGAAGAGATCTCCTCCCCGCGCGCACGGCCCGGACAACGGCCTCAGGACCGGTAGGGGCGCATGGTGAAGTGTCGCGTATTCACGGCTGACGCCCACGAGTTGTGCCTCAGCGGAAGGCGGCGATGTTGCGGGCGACCCAGCCGTTGAAGGGGCGCGGGGCGCGGCCGAGGACTCGTTCCACGTCCGGGCTGATCCGCAGTTCCGCCGGGTTCGGGGCGGAGATGATGTCGAGGGTGTCGTCGGCGAGTTCCACCGGCACGGACCGGGTCATCATGGCTTTGGCCTCGTCGCGGGTGAGTTCGTGGAACCGTACGGGCGAGCCGAGCGCGGCGGCGATCGCCTCCGCCTGCTGACGCGGCGTGATCACCTCCGGTCCGGTCAGCTCGTACACCCCGCCGGTGTGCCGGTCGTCCAGCAGGCAGGCCGCCGCGACCTCGGCGATGTCCGCCGGGTCGATGACCGGCACCCCTACGTCGCCGAAGGGCGCGGCGACCGTGCCCTGCGTGCGGACGGACTCCGCCCAGGCCAAGGCGTTGGAGGCGAAGCCGCCCGGTCGCAGGACGGCCCAGGCCAGGCCGGACTCCCGCAACGCGTTCTCCACCGCGCGCATCGCGACCCGCGACGGGCCGAGCGGCCTGGTCGCGACCCCCTGCGAGGACAGCAGGACGACTCGGCGGACTCCGCTGGCCGCAGCCAGGCCGATGATGTCGGCCGGCCTGGCTCCGGGGGCGTGCAGGTCGCCGGACAGCAGGAGGAACAGCGCCTTCGCCCCGTCCAACACGGGGGTGAGGCTTGCCGGTTCGGACAGGTCGGCCGCCACGTGCCGCACTCCGTCCGGTATCGCCACCGCATGCCGCGACACTGCCGTCACCTGCTCGCCCGCCTCGGCCAAGGCTTGCGTCAAAGGCCGGCCCACGTTCCCGGTAGCCCCGGTCACCACAATCATGTTCAGCTCCTGATCGGTCGTCTACTACGCGATCGACGCTAGGAGTCCGGCTTACTTTTCGTAAGAACATACCCACAGGTAAGCTCCTGGCATGAGTGAAGGTGCGCAGCCCAGGCAGGCCGAGGCGGGCGGCCGGTATGAGGTGCTTCACACTGACTGCCCGGCGCGTGACATGGTCGACCACGTGACCAGCAGGTGGGGTATCTGGGTGCTGATCTCCTTGCGGAGCAACGACCTTCGGTTCTACGAGCTGCGCAACAGCATCCAGGGCATCAGCGAGAAGATGCTCGCTCAGACCCTGCGTGCGCTGGTCCAGGACGGCCTGATCTGGCGGCAGGTGGAGCCGACGACGCCGCCCCAGGTCACCTACGGACTGTCCGAGTTCGGCCGGGACGTCAGCGAGCCGCTGACGGACCTGTTCGACCGGATCACACGGCGGCTGTCACTGCACAGCCCGGATGGCGCTGTAGTGGCCGGCCTCGAAAACCGGAGCCCGAGGAGCGGGCCGCGCTCGACCAAGGGGTGACCGTACGGCGTGGCCAGGGCTGCGCCCTGCGCCCTGCGCGTCATCGCCGATACGCCCCGGCGGCCACACACGGTGACACCGGAACCCACTTCAACGAGGAACACGCGACACCTCACCACGCGAGCCCACCAGGACCGGGCCCGGACAAGCAGCCCGCTCCGCGGAGGACTGCGCCGAGCCCGAGGCGGCGTAGGGGCGCCGAGCCCTCCCGTACCGTCGGCCGCCCCCCGGCCTCGCCCTGGTCGTCAGTCCGTTCCGGCGCCGCGGCCGGTGCCGTCGCCGTCCGCCCTCATCGCCTTGAACAGTTCCGGCACATCGGCCGGCTCCACCTTCGCCACCGCCTTGCTGCGCAGGCGGTAGCCGAGCGCGGTCCGGGTCAGCGCCACGCAGCCCGTGGTGACCGCCACGACGACCGCGGGCCACGGGGCTCCGCCGCCGATGATCTCGGCCAGAACCGAGAGCGCGATGCCCGGCGCCGCGACAGATGCGGGAATGTTCATGGTTTCCTCGCCTTCAGACGGGAAGCGGAGCGCCCAGTGCGCCCCGTTTGAACGTTTGCGCAGTTCGGGGCGTTGCGGGACGGGCAAGAGGAGTTGCCTGGCAGCCGGCAACGCCCGCTCGTCGGGTGCGCCGCCCGCTCACCGTGTTGCCAGGTGCGGAAAGCCGGCGTGCGGGGAATGAGATCTGCCGGGGGCCGTGCGCACGCCGGCGGGGGAGGGGTTCTCATGCCGGCAGGACGCCCGGGACAGCAGCAGACCTTCGCGTACGCCGCGCTGCTGCAGGAGGTGTTGGAGCCCTACCTCTCCTCCCGCGGCAACACCGGCCGCCAGGTGGCCCGGGGCGTCCACGTGGACCCGTCCACGCTCTCGCGCTACCGGCACGGCGAGCGCCTGCCGCCGTCCGGGTTCAACGCGGCGCTCCAGGCGTTCCTCACCTCCAGGAGTCTGCCGATCCCGGAGGCGGACTACCGGCGGCTCATCTCGCTGCACGCCGGCGCACAGGCGGCCAGCCTCAGCCCGACCCACCAACTGGCCCTCAGAAAACAGGAGATCCACGAGCTGGAGACCGCCCGCACGACGCTGGCCGAGGACAACCGCGCGCTCCAGGAGCAACTGGACGAACACGCCCGCGACCTCGCCGCACTGCAGGACCGGACCGACCGGGAGCTGGGCGAGGCCGCGGCCCGCTACCGCAGAACCCTGGACGCACTCGGCTCCGTGCGCCGCCGGCTGGCCTAGGCCGAACGGGAGCGGGACGGCCTCCTGGCCGAGCTGGAGCGCCTGCGCGAGGTGGAAGCCCTCGCAGCCCGCCAGGAACGCGCCCTGCACGCGGCGGCCCGCCTCTTCCGCGAGCAGGCCGAGGACATCGACACCTGCCGGCAGCAGAACGCGGAACTCGCCCGCCAGGTCACCACACTGCAGCAGCAGAACCTCAACCTGCTCGACGAGCGGACCGAACTGAACCGCAGATACGCCGCAGCCCTGTCACGGCAGGCCGCACAGGCACCGGCGAAGATCAGCGGCTGGGGCTACCCGCACATCAAGGAGCCGGGGGAGGAGTACGGCCTCCCGCCGGACGGACCCCCGTTCCACAACCCCGGTGTGCCCTACGCCCCCCGCCGGGGATGGCTCGCCCGGCTCCGTCCGGGGAGCCGGCAAGCGTAGCGAGGGGCGCCGGGAGGGCGGGGGCTACGGCACGCGCCACACGTTGGCGAAGGCCGTGTTCTCGATGGAACGCCGCTGGCGTACGGCCTCCAGCTCCGTCACCGCGTCGTGTACCGCGGCCAGCACCGTCGCCACCGCTTCGCCGTCCGGGCCGGCATCGTCCTGGGGGCCTCCACCATCGCGGATGCCGATGGCCGCGGCGAGGGCCCCGAGGACGGGTTCGCCCTCCTGCCGGCGACTTTGCGCACGACGCCGGGCGGGTGTGTCCACGAGCTCCATGCGGTGATCCGCCCCGAAACCCAACAGGCCCCGCCGCGGCCGCGTCAGCAGGCCGGCCTCTTCGAACGCGGCCTGGTAAGCCGCCGCGAGGTCACGGCCCCTGCGCCACAGCCAGTCCTCGACGCTCTCGTACGGCACCGTCCGCACGAGCGCCGACGCCGCCGCGCGGAGCAGCAGGTCGTCCAGGTCCGGCCGGGGGCCCGGCACGATGAGATCGCCGTCCAGGTCGACGGCCCCGGCCTGGAGGAGATCGACCAGTTCGGCTCCTGCGAGGGACAGGGACAGATCGCCCTGCCCCACCGAGCGCTCCGGCCGGGGCTCCAGGGCAAGGGTGAACAGGTCGTGTGCCGTGGTCATGTACGGCTCCCTCGTCGTCGGCCGCATCCGCGTCGCGTCGCGGGGCGGGGTGAGGGCAAGTATTCCTCAGCCGTTGCCCGTTCTGCGTCCACCCGCTGCCCGGTGGCGCGCCAGTGCCTCGGCCGCGGCGGTCCGGGAGACGCCGACGGCGGTCCGCGGACGGTCCGGCCCGAGCGCCTCGGCCGGCAGGCCGAAGCGCTGCCGCAGCACCCGGCGGGCGTCCCCCGCGGCGCGGCGTGGAGCCTCTCCCCACCGCTGTCCGGCGCCGGCCGGCAGGCCCGCCCCCGCACCAGGGAGCCGGAGCACCTCACCGGTCCTCGCCCGGTCCTCACCCGGGCCGGGGCCGGTCAGGTCCGCCCGGATTCGCGGGGGCTGGCGTCCGGGCCGTCGGTGAGGAGCGCGAGGAGCCCGGCGATGTCGCGGCCCGCCTCGGCGGGGTGGCGGAACCGCGCCCCGGGCGTGATGCGGTAGCGGTTGCGCCGTCCCTCGCGTACCCGGGTGAGGTACCCCTCCCGCTCCAGGTCCGCGACGATCGCCTGGACGGTCCGCTCGGTGAGCACACAGGTCGCGGCGACCTCCCGGAGGCGCACTCCGGGGTCGCGGGCGAGCGCGAGCAGGACGCGGGCGTGGCTGGTCAGAAACGTCCACGACCCATGGGGAAGGCCTTCGACACCCATGGCCCCATTTTGCCCCACCTTTTGTATATACGACCTGTTTTTCACGTTTTTATTGACGTAGGTCGTCCGGATGCCGACGATGCTGTTGGGAAGCGGAAAACAGCCCCGGAACGTGGGGAGGCAGCCATGACCTCCATCGTGTCCGATCTCCGCCTCAGCAGCAGCCCCCCGCAAGAGGCCGGCCTGGAAGTCGCGGTGGCCCCCGGTCCGCGGTCCGGGACGGTCCAGGTGGTCGTGAGCGGCGAGATCGACCTCGACAACGCCGTGTTCCTGCGCCGGGTGCTGCTGACCGCGCTCGTCTCCCACCGCGGCACGCTCCTCGTGGACCTCGACCGGGTGGCCTTCTGCGACTGCGCGGGCCTCAACACGCTCCTGGCCGCCCGCTGCGCTGCCCTGCGGGCGGGCCGCGGCCTGCGCATCACGGCCGCCGGCCGCCGCGTGGAGCGGCTCCTGGACCTCACCGGCACCCGCTCCCTGTTCATGTGAAGGCGCGCGACGAGACCGGCGCCGCCCCGGGGCCATACCCGCCGCCGCTGCGGGAAGACGCCGGAGGAACACCCGGCCGGCTCCTCGGGAGCCGACCGCGCGTCCTGGAAGGCCAAGGGGCGCCGGCACGCCGCCCGTCGACACCGGAGAGTCGGTCGATCATGAACGCCGAGAAGCGCGACCCGCGCCCCGGACTGCTCCCCGACGAGGGCGCGGCCGTGGACGAGCACGGCCGCCCGCCGGGAGCCCCCTCCCGGACGGGCCCCGGCACCGGCCCGCCCGCCGACCCCGCCCGTGTGGAGCGCGCCGCCGAGGAGGGGAAGCACACGACGGCCGGAGCACAGCCCTCGGGGAAGGGGCGCAAGGGCGGACGCGATCCGGCTGAATGAGGCGGCCCGGGGTGGGAAGGCGCAGCACGAGTGCCGAGTTCGCACGACGAGCCGAGGAGGGTTGTCATGCCCCGTGGATCCAGCCCCAAGCGGGAACGGCAGTACGAGCACATCAAGGAGAGCGCCGAACAGCGCGGCGAGAGCACCAAGCGCGCCAAGGAGATCGCCGCCCGCACCGTGAACAAGGAACGCGCCCGCTCCGGCGAGTCGAAGACCGCCTCCCGGACCTCCCTCCAGGACATGTCGTCCTCCGAGCGCGGCGGCAAGCGCTCCCACAGCGGCGCCCAGGGCCCCACCAAGGAGCAGCTGTACAACGAGGCCAAGCACAAGGGCATCGAAGGCCGTTCGAAGATGGACAAAGCACAGTTGAAGCGCGCTCTCGGCCACTGAGACCGGCGCAGCGCGCCACGCGCTACGGCCCGCAGGCCCCTGACGTGGGACCGTACGGCCGGCACGTGCCGATCTGCCGCACCCGCCCCCGCACCCGCCCCCGCGCCGGCCCCGGGCCATCCGCCCGGGGCCAGCCTAGGCGCGGGTGGCCGGGCGGAGCAGCACGCGGGGGGACAGGGACCGGACCAGGTCCAGGGCGCTGAGGGCGAACATCACCACGCCCAGCGGGACGTGCAGCCAGGCCACGTGCGCGACGCCGAGGGCGACCTGGACCGAGGCGAGGAGCAGGAAGCCGACGGAGTACAGGACGGGGCGTGCGGAACCGCCGCCGGGCCGCCAGGCGAGGACCGCGGCCAGGACGTAGAGCATCGCGGCCGCGTACATGACCTTCGACCCGTAGTCGTGCATCGCATAGCCGCGCGACGAGCTCAGCAGCAGGCCGGCGGTGGACGCCTGGAAGAAGAGGGCCAGCGTCTGCAGGGCGGTCGCGGCCTTGAGGAAGGCGCTCATGGGTGGGTCCTCCTGGATCGGGTGCGGGGTGCGGGGTGCGTGCGGGTGCGGGTGTCGGACCGGCGCCTCGAACCGTCCGGCTGCGAGGCCTTTCGGCCTCAAGACACCGCCCGCCCCGCCGCTGTGACAGCCTGTGACGCAGGTCTCCCGACGGCCGGCCGCCGGGAGACCGCGCAGCGCCCGCGTTCCGGGCGGCCGGGGGCGCGGGGGAGGGCGCCCCGCTACGGGAGCAGGCCGAGGGCGACGTGCGGGGCAAGGGCCCGCAGGAAGTCCGGGGCGTCGAAGATCTCACCCGCGGCGGCGACCCCGACGGTGCGGGTGCGGCCGGTGAGGACGCGTTCGACGGCTTCGACGACGAGGGGCGCCGTGACGGCGTAGATGTCCTGACCGCGGGCCACCGCCCGGCGCTCGGCGCCGCCGCGCCGGACGACCGCGTCGACGACGAAGGTCTGCTCGGAGCGGCCGCTCTCGTCCGCGGCGACCGGCGCGGGCGTGCCCGGGGACGCGATGTCCCGGACGGCGTCGGCCGTCATGTAGGTGGTGACCTCCGGGACGGAGAGGTGGGTGGGCACGGTCACCACGTCGGCCATCGTGAACTCCCCGACCACGGGCCGGGTGCCCATCGGCTGCGGGAAGCGCCATTCGAGGGTGGGCGCAGCGTCGGTGCGGTACTCCCACTGCCCGCCCGTGTAGCGCAGACGCCGCTCACCGCGCCGCTCCCGGGAGACCGCACCCGATAGCCGCGTCCCCGCCGTGGGATGCCAACTGCTCAGGCCGTAGGCGATGTGCACCTCCTCCGCCTCGCTCCAGTCGCCCATGGCGGCGGTGGCCAGCAGATCGCCGAGGCCCCCGAAGAAGGCCATCGCGGGGACGACGACCGCGCCGGCGTCCCGCGCCCGGCCGGTGAAGTGCGCGAAGGTGTCGATGTTGGCCTCCAGTTCGGCCGCCACGTCCAGGTACGGGATCCCGGCGCGCAGGGCCGCCTCGATCACGGGGGCGGCCGTCGAGGCGAACGGCCCGGCGCAGTTGACGACGGCGGCCGTGCCGGCCAGCGCCCGGTCGAGGGAGCCCGGGTCGTCCACCGTCGCCGGGCGGGCGTCCAGCCCCGTCCCCTCCGCCAGCACCTTCAGCGTGTCGGCGTCGCGCCCGGACAGCACCGGGACGAACCCCCGCGCCACCAGCTCCGCCACCACGAACCGACCGGTGTGCCCGTACGCGCCGAACACCGCCACCTGCTGACCCGACCCCATGAACCCGCTCCTCCGCACCGAGTGCTCCGCCGCGGCTCCTGGTGACCCGCAGCGCTCCGTCAGGAAGATCCTGGCGCGGGACGGCCCTCCACACGAGTGTCCGGAACGACATGACCCGTACACTTCCGGACGTGACCACTGTTGCCCTGGCCATCACCGACGGCATGCTGCATTTCGAACTGTCCCTGGCGATGGAGGTCTTCGGCTCCGATCTGACCCACCTCGTCGAGCCCTGGTACGACTTCGCGCTCTGCGGTCCGAGCCCCGTCCGCGTCGACCGCTTCCGGTTGGACCCCGACCACGGCCTCGACCACCTGCGGCGGGCCGACACCGTGATCGTCCCCGGCTGGGCCGACGTCGACCGGGACCCCCCGGCGGAACTGGTCGACGCCGTGCGCGCGGCCCACGAGGCGGGGGCCCGCGTGGCCTCGCTGTGCACGGGCGCGTTCGTGCTCGCCGCCGCCGGCCTCCTGGACGGCCGCCGCGCCACCACGCACTGGGCGCACACCGAGGAGCTGACCAGGCGCCACCCCCGGGTCACGGTGGACCCCGACGTCCTCTACGTCGACAACGGCAGCGTGCTCACCTCCGCCGGCAAGGCCGCCGCCATGGACCTGTGCCTGCACCTGGTGCGCCTCGACCACGGCTCGGCCGTCGCCAACACCATCGCCCGGCGCCTGGTCGTCCCTCCCCACCGCGACGGAGGCCAGGCCCAGTTCGTGACCACTCCCGTGCCCACCCCCGGCAACCATCCGCTGGCCCGCCTGTTCCCCTGGGTGCTGCAGCGCCTGGACCAGGCGCTCACGGTGGAGGACCTGGCCCGGCAGGCCGGCATGAGCTCGCGCCACCTGGGACGCCACTTCAGATCGGTCACCGGCACCACCCCGCTGCAGTGGCTGCTCACCCAGCGCATCCGGCATGCGCAGGAACTGCTGGAGAGCACCGACGACACCGTCGACACCATCGCGACGGCCACCGGCATGGGCACCGCCACCACGCTGCGCCGCCACTTCGCCCGGGCGGTCGGCGTCCCGCCGGACACCTACCGCCGCACCTTCCGCACCCGCGCCCGCAGCGGCCCCGCCCCCACCTGATCCGCGCGGACCGGCGGGCGCGGCGGGTCCGCCCCGGCCCGGGTGCGGGCCGGGCCGCCGAGCGGCCCGGCCCTTCAGCGGATCAGGCGCGCACCGTGTGCCACGAGGTGCACTTGCGCTCGCTGCCCTTCACGACGCATCCGCGCATCTTGTAGGAGTTGCCCTCGGGCAGGTTGCCGGACACGACCTTCATGTAGATCGCCTTGTGGCCGCGCGTGGAGGCGATGCGGCCGGTGCTCAGCTCGGCCTCGACCGCCCAGCCGTCGGGGCTGATGTCCTTGGCGATGAGGGAGTCGCCCGGGATGTCGGGCGCGGGCTGCGGGTCGGCGTTCCAGCGGACGAAGCCCATGTTGTGGCCGTCCTGGGGGCTGCTGAGGTGCAGCGTGAGCGACCCGTCCCACGCCTTCGCGGTAACCCCCGCGATCCCGGACTTGGACACCGAGAGGCTGTCGGGCGCGAGGTCACCCGTCTCGTCGGCGACGGCGGTCCCGGCCCCGGCGGTCAGCGCCACGCCGACGAACAGGGCGGACGAACCGAGGACCGCACCGATGCGCTTGTGTATCGAACTCATGTCTTCCTTTGGTTCCCGCGCACGGCGGCACGCCGCCGCACGCACGCTCTCCGCCGGCCTCGAACGGCGCCGGCGGTCAGTCAAAACCACTGTAGCCAGGCCCAATTGAGAACCTACTGACGGGTACCCCCGAAGCGGCGGCGCCGGCATCCGCGCGGCGCAACCCGCCCGCCGCCCGCCAGCAGGACACGGCCGGACACGGCACCCGGCCCGGGAACGGAGAGTGATCTTCGATGTCCGCAGGGTCGAAGGGCGCCGACAGGGGATCAAGGGCGCCCTATCCGGACCTTAAGGGACGGATAACAGCCGGCCCGCAGCCCTGCGAAAGCCCGTTCCGGCCGCAAACCGCCCTTAGTGTCACGGGTGTTGACCGAGGCACTTTCGATGCCGCCGCTGCACCGGCGGATCGGCTTTACCAAGAGGTTTGTGATGTCCCGAAAGCGAATTGCCCTGGCCTGCGCGGCCGTGGCCGTCGGAGTCGGCTCCGTCGTCCTGCCCGTGGCCGCCAACGCGGGAGAAGAAGACAGCGCACTCGGCGCCGCCTGCCGCGTCGCGGACCGGTCCACCGTCTGGTGGGCGTCCGGCGAGGTCCTGCTGACCAACAAGGGCGACCGGCCCGTACGGGACTGGACCGCCGAGTTCGACGTGTCGCAGGGACAGGTCACCCTCGACAACCCCTGGGCGTACGAACTCCGCCAGGACGGCAAGCACGTCACCATCAAACCGATCGCCGACCGCGCCGACGTCGCCGCCGGCGGCAACCGGCCCGTCAAGGTCGGGATCAACCCCGCCGGCAAGGGCATGCCCGAGATCACCGGATGCCGCGTGAACGGCGCGTCGGGCAACGGAGGCGACACCGGCACCACCCCGGCCGTCCCCGCCGACAGCGGCTCCTTCGCCAAGGACCACACCGCCGTCCACCTGATGTGGAAGCCGCCCGCCGGCGGCGCCGAGATCGTGCGCTACGAGGTCTTCCAGAACGGCAAGCAGCTCAAGACCGTCAAGGACACGATGACGGACATCGAGCGGCTGGCCCCCGCCACCCGCTACACGTTCAAGGTCCGCGCCGTCCGCTCCGACGGCCGCACCACCGGCTTCAGCAAGGACATCGTCCTCACCACCCTCGCCGCACCCGGCCAGGACAAGGCGAAGCCGGTCATCCCCGCGGACCTGGAGGCGACGGCCTCCGGCCCGTACCAGGCCGCCCTGCGCTGGCGCGCGGCGACCGACGACGTCGCCGTCACCGGCTACCGCATCTACCGCAACGGCGCGAAGGTCCAGGAAGCCGACGCCAAGGCCACCTCGGCCACCGTCTCCGGCCTGACCGCGAGCACCGCCCACCGCTTCAAGGTCACCGCCGTCGACGCCTCCGGCAAGGAGTCCGACCCGACCCGCGAAGCACAGGTGACCACCACCGCGGCCCCCGACGGCACCGGCACCGCCGCCCCCGGCGACTTCGCCGCCACCACCGCCGTGAAGCAGGACGGCGGCGTCACCCAGCACTACCTGAACCTCACCTGGTCCGTCCCGCAGGGCGTCGGCCAGATCACCACCTACCAGGTCCACCTCAACGGCAAACCCGCCCAGACCTTCATGTGGGGCGCCGGCGACCCCGTCCTGCCCGTGCCGACGGTGAAGGGCTCGCGCGAGGTGCTCGTCGGCTCCCACCCCGGCTCGACGTACACCGTCAAGATCCGGGCCCGCCTCGGCGACGGCACATGGGGCGCCTTCTCCCGCGAACTGACCGTCAGGACGGCCGGCTGATCACCCGCCCGCCGCCCGCGCGCCCGACCGACCCCGCGCGCACGACCGACCCCACGACCAGGAGCGTTTCCCGCATGAGCACGACCCGCCCCACCGCCACGACCTCCCCCGACCCGGCACGGCCACCGGCCCCGGCCCGCCGCACCGCCCTCCTGCGCCTCACCGCGCTCGCGGCCCTCCCCCTCACCGTGACCACCCTCGCCTCCGCACCCGCCTCCGCCCACGGCTCCACCGCCGACCCGGTGAGCCGCAGCGTCGCCTGCACCAAGAACCCCCAGGCGAGCGAAGCCTGCCGCCTGGCCCTCGCCCAGAGCCCCGGCATCCCCGGCGACTGGAAGTCCGTCGTCCAGGGCCGCGCCATCGACCACAGCACCCCCACCTCCTCCCCGCAGCACCGCGCCCGCATACCCGACGGCAAGCTGTGCAGCGCGGGCAACGCCCAGTTCTCCGGCCTGGACCTGCCGCGGGACGACTTCCCCTCCACGACACTGCCCGGCGGCGCCGAGTACGACCTGCGCTACGACATCAGCGCCCTGCACAACCCGTACCGCATGGAGATGTACGTCACCAAGGACGGCTACGACCCGAAGAAGCCGCTGAAGTGGTCCGACCTGGAGGACACCCCCTTCCTCAGCGCCGACAACACCGCGGCCACGGCGGCCCCCTCGGGCTTCCTCGGCGCGAAGGCGTTCACCTTCCAGGCAGTGCTCCCCGAGAAGAAGGGCAAGCACCTCATCTACACGATCTGGCACGGCCTGAAGCGCCCCGACGGCTCCTTCCAGAGCGAGGAAGCCTTCTACTCCTGCTCGGACGTCACCTTCAAGTAGACGCCGGCCGCCGGCCCCCGGACCACCCCGAGCCCGGGCACCCCCTCCCCGGGCTCGGGGGCTCCCCCCCCCACACCCCCGTACGACCGGCCGCCACGCCATACGGCAAGCGGAACAGGAATTTCCGCCAATGCCGGACGTCGCGGCGGCCGCCACGCCATACTGCAGGCGGAACAGGCCAGTTGGGGGATTCGCCCGGGACCGGGAGCAGTGCGGGCGGCCCTCCGCGAGGGGGAGTACATGAGCGAATCCATCAAGATGCGCGTTCCGGGCGAGCTCGCGGAGCTCCTGATCGCCGAGGGGTACGCCACACCGACCCGCGGCCGGCGCAGTTCCCAGTGGGGACTCGACGGGGACTTCATCGGAGGCACCGCGACGGTCATCTCCCTGCTGCAGGCCCCGCAGACCGTCGCCTACCTGGCGGGAGTCATCCGCTCGCTCGCCTCCCGGCGCCGGGCCGACCGCGGCCCCGACCGCAGCAGGATGTGCGTCGAGGCCATCGGCCCGCACGGCCAGATCCGCTTCGAGGGGGAGGCGACCGTGGAGGAGATCGAGCGACTGCTCGCACGGACCATCCTGCCCGCACCGGGCACCGGTCCGGCAGAAGGGGGCGACCCGGCCGCCGGCCTCGACACCGACCGCGTCTGACCGCCCCGCCATGGGCACCTGGCGCCGCCGTCTCGCATCGATGGTCGTCACCGCGGTCCGACGCCACCTGGAAGTGGACCTGCTGGCCGACCTGCAAGGCCTCGACGCCACCGACGTCCGGGCCATCACCAGGCTCTACCAGGTACTCGACCGGCGGCCGGTCTACTCCGACGCACTCGACCACATCGTCCAGTCCGTCGACCAGCACTACTCCCGCGCCGCCCCCAAGCCGCTCGTCCGCCGCCTCCTGGCCTCGCTCCTGGACGAGACCGGCGCCCACTTCCAGGAACTGGGCCGCGCGCAGGAAGCCGCGCAATGCCACCGGATCGCCACCGAGCTCGCGCCGGACGGCCCGGACCGGACCATCCTCCACCTGCTGTCCGCGATCCACAGCGAGCAGCAGCTGCACACGCTCGGATCCCACACGGTCGACGCCGTCCTACGCGCCCTGCTCCACGAGGTGGGCCGCAGCGGCCGGAAGATCCGCCGCGCGCGGATCCTGGCCGCCGTCGCCTACGCCGCGCACTCGACCGCCAACTTCGAACGCCTCAGGACCGCGGTGGAGCCGCTGGCCGCAGCCGCCGACACACCCGGGTACCAGGCACTCGCCACCTTCTACCGGTCCCGCCTGCTGCTCGCCGGCGGCCGCCTCGCCGAAGCCCGGGCCCTGGAGCGGGAGTTCTCGCGGACGGCAGCCCGGATCGGCCCGAAGGACCGGGCCCACGAGATGGTGGCCTCGGCCCTGGAGAGCCTCACCCCGGACGGCGGCGCCATGGACCAGGCCGCCGAGGCCGCCCGCCGGGGCGACCACGTCGGGGCCGCGGGATGGTACGGACAGTGCGCCGAGGAACTGCCCGCCGGCCCCTTCAGGGCGACGATGCGACTGTTCGCCGAAGCGGCCAGGGTGCAGGGCGGCCTGCTGCCCTCACCGGCCGCCGTGCGGCAGTGCCTGTCCCGGCTCTGCGCCGACAACGTCTTCGCCGCCCGCACCATCACCGACGTCGAGTCCATCCTCACCGGCCTGCTGATGAGGGCGATCGACCTCCACCAGGCGGGCGCCGACGCGCAGATCGTCGCCGAAGTCGCCGACTTCCTGGGCGAGTTCCGGGGCGGAACCGCCGTCGGACGCCCCCAGGGCAGCGGCGCCTACGACACCGACGCCCGCGCCGACATGACGCTCGTGGACTTCCTGGCCCAGGCCACGACACCGGTGACGGCCGCCGAGATCGTGACGGGACTCCCGGCGCACCACGTCGTCTGGGTGCACGTCACCGGACAGACCGGCGAGCACCACCTCACAGTCGTGACACTGCGCCCCTCGGACCCCGTCCCCCTCGTACGGCGCACTCACCTCTCCACGGCCGACGGCAAAGCGCTGGCCCAGTGCCTGGACGAGGACTCCGAGGACGCCCCGGCGGAAGCGGTCCGCCGGATTTCCGACCTGTTCTTCGCCGACATCGGCCCCGACGCCCTCGGCACGCGCATCCTCGTGGTGCCCGACTCGGCCACCTGGGCGATGCCCTGGAACGAACTCGCCCCGCACGGCACCGCAGCCCTGGCGATCAGCATGTCGGCGGCAGCGGCCCTGCGGTCCCGGCCCGCCCGGGCGGCCGTCGTGCCCCGGGTGATCGGAATCTTCGACGAGGTCGAGCTCGAAGGCTCCCGCCTCGAAGCCCGGGCCCTGGACCGGCTCGACGCCCAGGGGCACATCCGCTTCACCCGGGTGCACTCGCTGGCCGAACTCCGCGACGCGCTGGAGACGGCCCCGTACGACATCCTCACCATCAGCGTCCACGGCACGGAGAGCGACGGCTTCGAGTACCGCATGCTGCTGCCGGACGGCCCCTCCTCGCCGGCCGCCCTGCTGCGGCTCGGGCTGCCCGAGGTCGTCGTCCTCGGCTGCTGCTGGTCGGCCAAGTCCACCGAGCGCGCCGACACCACGGCCGCCGCCCTGTCCTGCCTGGCGGCCGGAGCCTCCCAGGTCGTCGGCGGCCTCTGGGCCATCGACGACGAACTGGCCGGACGCCTGCTGGCCGACACCTACGACCGCCACCTGCGCCGGGGCGTACCCCTGCCGCAGGCCCTGCGCCAGGCCCACCTGGCCCTGCCCCCGGACCTCCGCCCCGGCGCCGCGGGCCTCGCCCTCATCGGCCGGGGCTGAGGCCCCCACCCCCGGCGCCGACGCCGCCGGCCGCCGTGCCCGCCGCGCCGCCGGCGGACGGCGGCTCGGCC
>NZ_MQUR01000176.1 GCF_001953875.1 Streptomyces amritsarensis | reverse complement strand
CGGCCCGGCCCCGCTCCACCGGGGCCGGGCCGCCGGCGTGTCCGGGCCCGGACGCGAAGGGGCTCGGGGCCGGGCCGGCGGGGGTCAGTCCGCCGGCGGGAGCTCGCCCGAGCCGCGCGGGACGAGGCGCGTGGGGAGTTCGATGCGGGTCGGGGGGAGGTTCGTGCCCGACAGCCGTTGGAAGAGGCGGTCCGTGGCCACCCGGCCCAGTGCCGCCGGATCCTGGGCGACCACCGTGACGCCCGGCCGCAGCAGGTCCGCCAGCTCGAAGTCGTCGAAGCCCACCAGGGCCACGGGGCGTTGCAGGGAGGCCAGGACGCGCACCACGGTGACCGTCACCCGGTTGTTGCCGGCGAAGACGGCGGTCACCGGCTCCCGGCCCGCCAGCATCGACCGCGCGGCCGCCGCGACCCGCCCGGGCTCCGTCGAGCCCAGCGAGACCCAGGATTCGGCCACGGCAAGGCCCGCCTCCGCCATGGCCGCGCGGTAGCCGCGCAGGCGTTCCGTCGCCGTGTGGATGCGGGGGTGGTCCCCGATGAAGCCGACCCTGCGGTGGCCGCCCGCGACGAGGTGCGCGACACCGCCGCGGGCCCCGCCGTAGTTGTCCGACAGCACCACGTCGGCGTCGATCCCGCCGGCCGGCCGGTCCACGAACACCGTGGCCACGCCCGCCCGCATCTCCGGCTCCAGATAGCGGTGGTCGTTCCCGGCCGGAATCACGATCAGGCCGTCCACCCGGCGGGCGCACAGCGCGAGCGCCAACTCCCGCTCCCGGTCCGGGTCCTGCGCGCTGGAGCCGTTGATGAGCAGCGCGCCGTGCGCACGGGCCACCTCCTCCACCGCCCGGTTCAGCGGACCGTAGAAGGGGTCGGCGAGGTCCTCCAGGACCAGGCCGACGGTGGCGGTGCGGCCCTTGCGCAGCACCCGCGCACTGTCGTTGCGGCGGAAGCCCAGCGCCTCGATGGCCTCCTGGACCCGCTTCTCCGTCTCGGGGGTGACCCCCGGCTCGCCGTTGACCACCCGGGACACCGTCTTCAGGCCGACCCCCGCCCGGGCCGCCACGTCCTTCATGGTCGGCCGGTTGCCGTAGCGGGGGCCGGACGGGCGGTGGTTGTGGGGCACGGTCGTGGATCCTCCCTCGTACTCGGGCGAGCGTGCGGGCTCGTGACCTTGAGGATAAGCACTCGGCCGATAGTGAGGTTTTCGTGGCAGGGTGGGGCGGGCAGGCCACTGGGGGCTCCGGACGAGCCATGGGGAGAGGGGTAGACGTGATTGTCTGGATCAACGGCACGTTCAGCGCCGGGAAGACCAGCACGGCCCGTGAACTGACCGCGATCCTCCCGGACAGCACCCTGTTCGACCCGGAGTTCGTCGGCGACGCGCTGCGGGTGCTGCTGCCGCCCAAACGGCTGGCCGAGGTCACCGACTACCAGGACCTGCCGAGCTGGCGGCGGCTGGTCGTGGACACGGCCGCGGCGGTGCTCGCCGAGGCGGGCGGGATGCTCGTCGTCCCGATGACCTTGCTGCGCCAGGAGTACCGGGACGAGATCTTCGGCGGGCTGGCGGCCCGCCGGATACCGGTGCGGCACGTGCTGCTCGCTCCTGCTGAAACGATCCTTCGGGAGCGGATCGCGACCCGCACGGAGCCCGGGGCGCCCGAGGACGTCGACCTACGGGTCCGGCAGTGGGCCTACGACCACATCCCCGCCTACCAGGAGGCCCTCGGCTGGCTCAGCGGCGACGCCCACGTCATCGACAACGGGCTCCTGACCGTACGGGAGACCGCCGAGCGGATCGCCGAAGCCGTCCGCTCGGACACCGCCCGGGTCTGCGACATCGTGCAGACCCCGGAGCCCACACGGGAGACGGTGGCGGCCGGGGTGCTGCTCTTCGACGAGCAGGACCGGGTGCTGCTGGTGGATCCGACGTACAAGGCGGGCTGGGAGTTCCCGGGAGGCGTCGTCGAAGCGGGCGAGGCCCCCGCCCGCGCCGGCGTACGGGAGGTCGCGGAGGAACTGGGCCTCGTACTGGACGAGACGCCCGGGCTGCTCGTGGTCGACTGGGAGCGTCCGCAGCACCCCGGCTACGGCGGGCTGCGCCTGCTCTTCGACGGCGGCCGCCTGTCCGCAGAAGCGGCCGCGCGCCTGCGGCTGCCCGGCCCCGAGCTGCGGGCCTGGCGCTTCGTGACCGAGGCCGAGGCCGCCGAGCTGCTGCCGCAGCACCGGTACGAACGCCTGTGCTGGGCCCTGCGCGCCCGCGAACGCGCCCGCCCCCTCTACCTGGAGGCGGGCGTCCCCACCGGCTGAGGCGACCCCCGTTTCCGGGCTCGGCTCACTCGCCCACGGGGTCAGGCGGGCGTTTCGGCGGCGGCTTTCGCCAGGGCGGGGGCGGTGTCCGCCGTCAGGGGGTCGCCGTGCCCGAAGCAGGCGAGGGACGGCGCGAGTCCGGCCAGCCGCCGCATGGACTCGACCGCCCGGCCCCGGTCGACGTTGAAGACGCCCAGCATCAGCGGGCCGACGGCGGCGACGCAGTCCCCCGTGAACAGCACGCCGTGCTGCGGTAGATGGACGGCGATGCTGCCGTCCGTGTGGCCCGGCGCGTGGACGACGTACGCCCCGTCACCGAAGCCGAGCGCGTCCCCGTCCGCCAGCTCTCGGTCGACCCGGGTGGGCGGGGCCTCGGGGACGGTCAGGCCGTGCGCGTACAGCGGGAGCTCCCAGTCCAGGAGCGCAGGTTCGGGAACGGGCCGCTCGCCCCGGACCACCGGCGCGTCCAGCCGGTGCGCGAGCACCGCTGCCCCCAGCGGGCGGCGAGTTCACCGGCCGCGCCCACGTGGTCGCGGTGGCAGTGCGTGAGGACGATCCGCTCCAGCCGCTCGGGCGGCAGCCCGAGGGAACGTATCGCGCCTTCGATCTCCGCGGCGGATTCGGCGCTGCCCGCGTCGACGAGGGTGAGCGCTTCGCCGTCCTGCCAGAGGTAGGCCTGGCCGACGGGGAAGCGGAGCATGTGGAGCCGGTTCGGGAGCACTTCGACAAGGTCCATACGGTGAACGTACGGACGGCCCGCCGCCCCGGGCGCGTGACTTCACCGTGAGCGCACTGCGCCCAGGGCGCACTGCGCCCTGGGCGTAACGGACTGGTCGGCGCCGGCTGGGATCAGGCGGCCTTGGACGCCGCGTAGTTGACGAGGAACAGGGCTTCGGCCACCGACAGCCGCTCCAGCTCCTCCGGCGAGACGCTCTCGTTGACCGCGTGGATCTGCGCCTCCGGCTCGCTCAGGCCGATCAGCAGCATCTCCGCCTGCGGGTACAGCGACGTCAGCGTGTTGCACAGCGGGATCGACCCGCCCATTCCGGTGATCTGCATCTCCTGGCCCGGGTAGGCGGCCTCCAGGGCCGTGCGCATCGACGCGTACGCGGGGCTGTCGGTGTCCGCCCGGAACGGCTGGCCCTGCCCGACGAGCTCCAGTTCCAGGCGCGCCTTCCACGGCGTGTGCGCCTCCAGGTGGGCCTGGAGCAGCTTGACGGCCTCGGTGGTGTCCACGCCCGGCGGCACGCGCAGGCTGATCAGCGCGCCCGCACTCGCGTGCACCGACGGCGTCGCGCCGACCACCGGCGGGCAGTCGATACCGAGCACGGTGACGGCCGGACGCGCCCACAGCCGGTCGGCGATCGTGCCCGCGCCGATCAGCTCGACCCCGTCCAGGACCTTCGCGTCGGAGCGGAAGTCCGCCTCCGGGTACTGCAGGCCCTCCCACACCGCGTCCGCGGCGAGCCCGTCCACGGTCGTCGAACCGTCCGCGGCACGCAGCGAGTCCAGTACGCGGATCAGCGCGGCCAGCGCGTCGGGCGCGGCCCCGCCGAACACGCCGGAGTGCAGGTTGCCGCCCAGCGTGTCGATCTTCAGCTTCAGCAGGCACATGCCGCGCAGGGTGGCGGTCACGGTCGGCAGGCCGAGACGGAAGTTCCCGGCGTCGCCGATGACGATGGTGTCGGCGGCCAGCAGCTCCGGGTGCGCCTCCGCGTAACTCTGGAGCCCGCCCGTGCCCTGCTCCTCCGAGCCCTCGACGATGACCTTCACGCTCACCGGGACACCGCCGTTGGCCTTCAGCGCGCGCAGCGCCAGCAGGTGCATGATGAAGCCGCCCTTGCAGTCGGCCGCACCGCGCCCGTACCAGCGGCCGTCGCGCTCGGTCAGCTCGAAGGCCGGGGAGATCCAGGCGTCGTCGTCCAGCGGCGGCTGCACGTCGTAGTGCGCGTAGAGCAGGACGGTCGGCGCACCGTCGGGGCCGGGCAGGAAGCCGTACACCGACTGGGTGCCGTCCGGGGTGTCGAGCAGTGCCACGTCCTGGAAGCCCTCGGCGCGCAGGGCGTCGGCCACCCAGTTCGCCGCGGCCTCGCTCTCGCTCTTCGGGAACTGCGCCCAGTCCGCCACCGACTGGAAGGCCACCAGCTCGCTCAGCTCCTGCTTGGCGCGGGGCATCAGCGAGGCGACGGTCTCGGCGATCGGATTCTGGGACATGGGCACGCTCCTTTTGGGTGCGACGTTGTATCCGTGTACGCGTCCCGCGCATGTGCGGGGCGTGCGTATGCCGGGTACGGCAGAAGACAGTCTTGATCCTCGCACAGCGAGGGTGGGGTGGTGTCTCGCCGTAGGATTTCCCCGGCAGCGGAGCAACCGGGTGATCAGGAGCAGCAACACATCGTGAGCAGCGACGACGACGTACGCGACGCAGGTGCGGATGCAGGCGCAGGCATGGGTGCCGACGCAGACGCAGGCATGGGTGCTGACGCAGGCGCGGGCACGGGCGCGGCCCCGGCCGAGCAGGGGGCGGGCGACGAGGTGGCCGGGGGAGCCGGCGAAGTGTGGGACGTGGTCGTGGTCGGAGCCGGGCCGGCCGGGTCCTCGGCCGCGTACGCGGCGGCCACGGCGGGGCGACGCGTCCTGCTGCTGGAGAAGGCCGAACTGCCCCGCTACAAAACCTGCGGCGGCGGCATCATCGGCCCCTCGCGCGACGCGCTGCCGCCGGGCTTCGTCCTGCCTCTCAAGGACCGCATCCATGCGGTCACCTTCTCGATGAACGGCAAGCTGACCCGCACCCGGCGCTCGAAGCACATGCTGTTCGGGCTCATCAACCGGCCCGAGTTCGACGCCGGCCTGGTCGCGGAGGCGGAGAAGGCCGGTGCCACCGTCCGTACGGGCACCGCCGTGAGCCGCGTGGAGCAGCACGGGGCGGCCGTGCCCGACCGGCGGACCGTCGCCGTGGTGCTGGCCGACGGGGAGACCGTCCTGGCGCGCGCGGTGGTCGGCGCGGACGGCAGCGCGAGCCGGATCGGCGCGCACGTGGGTGTCGAGATGGACCAGGTGGACCTCGGCCTGGAGGCGGAGATCCCCGTCCCCGCGACGGTGGCGGAGGACTGGAAGGGGCGGGTGCTGATCGACTGGGGTCCGCTGCCCGGCAGTTACGGCTGGGTCTTCCCCAAGGGCGACACGCTCACCGTCGGGGTGATCTCGGCGAAGGGCGAGGGAGCCGCGACCAAGCGGTACCTGGACGACTTCATCGCCCGGCTCGGACTCGCCGGCTTCGAACCGGCCGTCTCCTCCGGGCACCTGACGCGGTGCCGCAAGCCCGATTCGCCGCTCTCCCGGGGCCGGGTGCTGGTCGCGGGTGACGCGGCCGGACTGCTGGAGCCGTGGACGCGTGAGGGCATCTCCTTCGCGCTGCGCTCGGGGCGCCTCGCGGGGGAGTGGGCGGTGAAGATCGCCGAAGCGCAGGACGCGGTGGACGCGCGCCGCCAGGCCCTCAACTACGCCTTCGCGGTGAAGGCGGGGCTGGGTGTGGAGATGGGCGTCGGCAAGCGGATGCTGACCGTCTTCGAGGCCCGGCCGGGGCTGCTGCACGCGGCGATCACCGGCTTCCGTCCGGCCTGGCGGGCCTTCGCGCGCATCACGCGGGGCGCGACGACGCTGGCCGACATGGTGCGTACGTATCCGCTGGCGCGCAAGGCGCTGCACGTGCTGGACGCGCGGCAGCAGGCGGCGGCAGCCCGCAACGGCGACGGGGCGTAGGCCCGGCCGCCGCGGCGCCGCCCCGCGGCCCCCCGGCCCCCCGGCCCTCAGGGACGGGGGGCCGCCACGGTGGCGGG
>NZ_MQUR01000009.1 GCF_001953875.1 Streptomyces amritsarensis | reverse complement strand
CCGCCGTCGATCCCCCCACGGGTCGACGGTCGGGGCGCTTCCCTTTTCCCCGAAACGGACTCCCCCCACGGGATCCGGATCGGGGCGTCCTTGAGCCGGGACCCGTTCGGGTCGGGAGGGCCGCTCAAAGCCTCCCGCGGGCACGTGTCCCGGCCGGCGGATGCCACGGAAAACCCCCAAGGTTTCCGTGGAACGTCCCCCAAGACGTTCCTGGCATCGCCCCATTAGACCCGTCACGACCCCGGATGGTGACATTGAGGTCACTGTGATCTGCGTCTCCCGTGAAGGAAGTGTGGGAACGATGCGAAGGTCATCCACTAGCGGAAGGACCTCAACCGCAGGCTGTTGGTCACCACGAAGACCGAGGAGAAGGCCATCGCGGCCCCCGCGATCATCGGGTTGAGCAGGCCGGCGGCCGCCAGCGGCAGGGCAGCGACGTTGTAGCCGAAGGCCCAGAAGAGGTTGCCCTTGATGGTGGCCAGGGTCCGGCGGGAGAGCCGGATCGCGTCCGCCGCCACGCGCAGGTCGCCCCGTACGAGGGTCAGGTCGCCGGCCTCGATGGCCGCGTCGGTGCCGGTGCCCATGGCCAGCCCCAGGTCCGCCTGGGCCAGCGCGGCCGCGTCGTTGACCCCGTCGCCGACCATGGCGACCGTACGGCCCTCGGCCTGCAGGCGGCGTACGACGTCCACCTTGTCCTGGGGGAGCACCTCGGCGATCACCTCGTCGATGCCCACCTCGCGGGCCACCGTCTCGGCCACGGCCCGGTTGTCGCCGGTCAGCAGGACCGGCGTCAGGCCCAGTTCCCGCAGCTGGGCGACGGCCTCCGCGCTGGTCTCCTTGACCGCGTCGGCCACCGTCAGGACCCCGCGTGCCGCGCCGTCCCAGGCCACCAGCACGGCGGTGCCGCCTTCGGCCTCCGCGGCGGCCTTCGCCCGCGCGAGCCCGTCCGGGAGGGCGATCGACCGGTCCGCCAGCAGCTGCTCGCGGCCCACCAGGACGGCGTGCCCGTCCACCACGCCCCGCACGCCGAGGCCGGCGATGTTCTCGAAGCCCTCCGGCACCGGCAGCGCGCCCGCCCGATCGGCGGCGGCGGTGGCGACGGCCCGGGCGATCGGGTGCTCCGAAGCGTGCTCCAGGGAGCCGGCCAGGCGCAGCAGTTCGAGCTCGTCGCCCCCCTCGGCGGTGACGACCCCGGCCAGGGTCATCCGGCCGGTGGTGACGGTGCCGGTCTTGTCGAGGACGACGGTGTCCACGCGGCGGGTGGACTCCAGCACCTCGGGGCCCTTGATCAGGATGCCGAGCTGCGCGCCCCGCCCGGTGCCGACCATCAGCGCGGTCGGGGTGGCCAGGCCCAGGGCGCACGGGCAGGCGATGATCAGGACGGCCACGGCGGCGGTGAAGGCCGCGGTGGGGTCGCCGGTGACCAGCATCCAGGTGACCCACGTGCCGAGGGCCAACACCAGGACGACGGGCACGAAGATCCCGGAGATGCGGTCGGCCAGGCGCTGCACCTCGGCCTTGCCGTTCTGCGCGTCCTCGACCAGCTTGGCCATCCGGGCGAGCTGGGTGTCGGCCCCGACCCTGGTGGCCTCGACCAGCAGGCGTCCGGAGGTGTTGACGGTGGCGCCGGTGACGAAGTCGCCGACGGACACCTCGACCGGGACGGACTCGCCGGTCAGCATGGAGGCGTCCACGGCGGAGCTGCCCTCGACGACCGTCCCGTCGGTGGCGATCTTCTCGCCGGGCCGGACGACGAAGCGGTCGCCGACGGTGAGCGCGGCCACCGGGATGCGTACCTCCCGGCCCGCCCGCAGGACGACGACGTCCTTGGCCCCCAGCTCCAGCAGGGCCTTGAGGGCGGCGCCGGCCTTCCGCTTCGAGCGCGCCTCCAGGTAGCGGCCGAGGAGGATGAAGGAGATCACCCCTGCCGCGACCTCCAGATAGATGGCGGAGGAGCCGTCGGCGCGGGAGATATCGAAGTCGAAGCCGTGGCGCATGCCGGGCATGCCCGCGTGGCCGAAGAACAGCGCCCACAGCGACCAGGCGAAGGCGGCGAGCGTACCGACCGAGACCAGGGTGTCCATGGTCGCGGCGCCGTGCCGGGCGTTGGTCCAGGCGGCCTTGTGGAAGGGGAGGCCGCCCCACACCACGACGGGCGCGGCCAGGGTCAGCGAGAGCCACTGCCAGTTGTCGAACTGCAGGGCGGGGATCATCGCGAGCAGGACGACGGGCAGGGCGAGCGCGGCGGAGACCAGCAGCCGCTCCCGCAGGGCGGCCAGTGCCCGGTCGGGTGCCCCGGCCTGTTCCTGCCCCGCACCGGCCTCACCGGCCTCGCCGGCCTCGTCTGCCGCGGGGGCGGGCGGGGCGGGCGGGGCGGGCGGGGCGGGTTCCTCGGCGGTGTATCCGGTCTTGACGACGGTCGCGATCAGGTCGGCGACCTGGACGTCCGCGCCGTAGGAGACGTGGGCCTTCTCGGTGGCGTAGTTCACCGTGGCCTCGACGCCGTCCATCCGGTTGAGCTTCTTCTCGATGCGGGCCGCGCAGGAGGCGCAGGTCATCCCGCCGATGGAGAGTTCGACCGCCGTTATCGGTCCGTCGTGCACTGTGCTCGTCATGTGCTCCGGCTCCAGGAGGATGGCCGGGCCGTACGGGTCCAGTATGAGCTGGCCGGTACGGCCCGGCGGGGTGCTGCGAAGTGCCGCGGGTACTGCCGAACGAGGGCGGGTGCCGCTCAGGCCCGGCCGGCGAACTCGTACCCGGCCTCGTCCACCGCTGCGCGGACGTCCTCGTCGGCGAGCGGGGCGTCGGAGACCACGGTGACCTCGCCGGACGCGGCGACGGCCTTGACCGAGGCGACGCCCGGCAGGGCGGCGAGCTCGCCGGTCACCGCGCCCTCGCAGTGGCCGCAGGTCATGCCGGTCACCCGGTAGACGGTGGTGGTCTGGGTGTCCGTCTCGGCGGTCATGTCGTTCTCCTCTTCAGGGGCGTGTCGGTCGCCGGGAGGGGCGGCCTGTGACTCCACCGTCCTCCCGACCATTCGAGACTATACCCCTGGGGGGTATAAAGCGAGCATCGGCATCCGGTCTTTCTCCGCCGCGGCGGCCTCAGTCCTCCCGGCGCCCCCGGTTGCCGGGCCGACGGGCCACCCAGGCGCGGACGGTCTCGGCGTACCAGTAGGGCTTGCCGCCCTCCACATGGTCGGGCGGCGGGAGCAGTCCGTGCTTGCGGTAGGAGCGCACGGTGTCCGGCTGGACCCGGATGTGTGCAGCGATCTCCTTGTACGACCACAGCTGTCGGTCGCTCATCTGGGACACCTCCTGACCCACGCCGCCGGGCCGGCCGGGAGGCCGTCGGGGATCCGGCGCGTGGATGCTGACGATCACTCGGGTTGTGCCCGGGGAACGACGCGGGACGGGGGCCGGGGAGGGGCTGTCGACCGCCTGTGACGGAAAACCCGCGTAACGCGGACATGCGTGACACGAAGGCGACCCCTGTGACCGGAGAGTCACAGGGGTCGGATGGGAACACAGCCCGCACCGCCGATCAGGACGGGGCCGCAGTGCCGACCGGAACGCGGATCAGCACGGGACCGGAACGCCGCCCGGAAGGCCGGGCGGGGGCGGGATCAGCGGTACAGGGCCGGCCGGTCCGCGAGCTCCACCACCGTTCGCACACCGCCGCGCGCAGCCGCGAGGCCCGCCTCGGAGACGGCCGCCGCCGCGTACCCGTCCCACGCGTCGGGCCCCGCCACCCGGCCGCGCCGGGCCGCGGCCACCCAACGCCGCAGCTGCCGGTCGTAGGCGTCGGCGAAACGCACCGTGAAGTCCTGGACGATCTCGCCACCCCACCGGCCCGCCGCCTGCACCACCATGGCGTGGCCGTCGCCGATCCGGGCACTGCCCGCCTCGCCCACCGCCTCGCACTGCACCTGGTAGCCGAAACCGCAGTTGACGAAGATCTCCACGTCCACGACGGCCCCTCCGGACGTCTCCAGCAGCACCATGCGGGGATCGGCCAGCCCCTCGGGCGCGGCCGACGTCGCCCGCGGCGAGAGCACGGTGACCGCGGTGATCTCCTGCCCCAGCAGCCAGCGGGCCGCGTCCACCTCGTGCACCACGGAGTCGCTGATCAGCATGTCGCTGGTGAAGAAGGACGGCGAGGAGGCGTTGCGATGCCGGCAGTGCAGGAAGAGCGGACGGCCGATCCCGCCCGCGTCCAGCAACTCCTTGAGCCGCTCGTACTCGGCGTCGTGGCGCCGCATGAACCCCACCTGCACCAGGCGCCGCCCCAGCCGCTGCTCGGCCTCCATGACGCGCAGCGCCCCCGCGGGCTCCGGGGTCAGCGGCTTCTCGCACAGCACCGGCAGCTCCCGCGCCAGGGCCTGCATGATGGCCTCCTCGTGAGCGGGCCCGGGCGACGCGATCAGTACGGCCTGGACCCCCGGCGCGGCTATCGCCGCCGCCGGGTCGGTGTGCGCACTCGCGCCGTCGAGGGTGCCCGCGACCTCCTTGACCCGGTCCCCGTCCGGGTCGGCCACGGCCACCACCCGGGCCCCGCCCACGGTCCGCCCGAACCGGCGCACGTGGTGCGCGCCCATCTTCCCGGTGCCGATGACGGCGATGCCGAGCGTGCTGGTCATGTCGTGTTCCCTCCGAAAGTGTCAGCGGGCGCCGCAGGAGCGCAGGTAGGCACGGGTACGGCGGGCGATCGGCAGCGGCCGGTCGGGCGGGCAGGGGTACATGTCCTGCTCCACGATGGCGAACAGGTCCACCCCCAGACGCTGCGCCGCCGCCAGTACGGGCTCCAGCGCCGGCACCCCCGACGGCGGTTCGCACATCACCCCCCGGCCCACGGCCGGCCCGAAGGGCAGCTCCTCGGCGACGACGTCGGCCAGGATCCGCGGGTCCACCTGCTTGAGGTGGAGGTAGCCGATCCGCTCGGCGAAGGCCTCCAGGGCCTGCACGCTGTCGCCGCCGCAGTACGCGTAGTGGCCGGTGTCCAGGCACAGGGAGACCAGCGCCGGATCGGTGGCGTCCAGGAAGCGGGCCACGTTCGAAGGGGTGTCGATGTGGGTGTCGGCGTGCGGATGGACGACGATCCGCAGCCCGTACCGGTCCTGGACCTCGCGGCCCAGCCGCTCGGTCTGGGAGGCCAGTTCGCGCCACTGGGCGGAGGTGAGGGTGCGGTCCTCCAGCACCTTCCCCGTCTTGTCGTCCCGCCAGAAGGAGGGGATGACGACGAGATGGGCCGCGCCCACGGCCTGGGTCAGCGCCGCGATCCGCGACACGTGCTCCCAGGTCTCCTCCCACACGGCGGGCCCGTGATGGAGTCCGGTGAAGACCGTCCCGGCCGAGACGCGCAGGCCGCGCGCGGCCGTCTCCTCGGTGAGCCGGGCCGGGTCCGTGGGCAGGTAGCCGTACGGGCCGAGCTCGATCCACTCGTACCCGGCGTCGGCCACCTCGTCGAGGAAACGCCGCCAGGGGGTCTGCTGCGGGTCGTCGGGAAACCAGACACCCCAGGAGTCCGGAGCCGAACCGATGCGGATACGGGTCAACGCGGGCGGGGAGGACGTCATAACGGCCACCTTAGGGTGGAGGACGAGTGGGAGGACTGACTGTGACCGGCACCGGCGATCCGTATCCGTTCGACCTGATCACGATGGGCCGGATCGGGGTGGATCTCTACCCGTTGAGGACCGGCGTACCACTGGCCGAGGCGGAGACCTTCGGACGGTTCCTGGGCGGCTCCCCGGCGAATGTGGCCGTCGCCGCGGCCCGCCTGGGGCGGCGGGTGGCGCTGATCAGCCGGACCGGAGCGGACCCCTTCGGCGCGTACCTGCGCACCGAGCTGCGGGGCTTCGGAGTGGACGAGCGGTGGGTGGCCGAGGTCGCCGGCCTCCCCACCCCGATCACGTTCTGCGAGATGTTCCCGCCCGACCGCTTCCCGCTGTACTTCTACCGGCTGCCGAAGGCCCCGGACCTGGAGATCACGGCGGACGAGGTGGACCTGGAGGCCGTACGGGCGGCCCGCGTGTTCTGGATGACGGGCACGGGTCTGAGCGAGGAGCCCTCCCGGGCGGCGGCGCTGGCGGCGCTTCGGGCCAGGGGCCGGTCGGGGACGACGGTGTTCGACCTGGACTGGCGGCCGATGCTGTGGCGGGAGAAACCGCAGCCGTACTACGAGCGGGCGCTCGCGCACGCGACGGTGGCCGTGGGGAACCCGCAGGAGTGCGAGATCGCCACCGGCGAGTCGGAGCCCTTCGCGGCGGCCCGGGCGCTGCTCGCGGCCGGAGTGGAACTCGCGGTCGTCAAGCGGGGCCCGGAGGGCGTGCTGGCGCTCCACCGCGACGGGACGGCGGTGGAGGCCGCACCGGTCGAGGTCGAGGTGGTCAACGGGCTGGGCGCGGGGGACGCGTTCGGCGGCGCGCTCTGCCACGGCCTGCTGGCGGGGTGGGAGTTGGAGCGTGTCGTGCGGTACGCCAACGCGGCGGGCGCGATCGTGGCCTCGCGGCTGGCGTGCTCCAGCGCGATGCCGTTCGCTCACGAGGTGGAGGAGGTGCTGGGGCGTGCCGGTGGTGTCTGAGTGGGAGATGGAGTGGACCCGGCTGCGGGTGCTGGCCCTTGAGCCGGGGGAGACGTATGCGTTCGCGTCGGGGCAGTGCGAATGGATCGTGCTCCCGCTGTCCGGCGGGTGCGAGGTCCGTTGCCGGGCTCTGCCCGGACCCGCGCCTCAAACGCCGGCGGGGCTTGATGTGTCGCCGGACGGCGTTGAAGCCGGTCTCGCCGAGAGCGGACCGCAGGCAAAATCAGCCCCGCCGGCGTTTGAGGCGCGGGGGTTCGGGGGCGGCGCCCCCGCAGCGGAGCCGCACGTCTTCGAACTGCGGGGGCGCAGCGGGGTCTTCGGCGGGCCGACCGACTTCGCGTACGTGCCCCGGGACGCGCACACCGAGATCCGCTCCGCCGCAGGCGGCCGGTTCGCGCTCGCCGGAGCCCGGTGCACGACGAGGCTGCCCGCACGGTACGGCCCGGCCGAGCGCGTGGCCGTCGAGCTGCGCGGCGCGGGCCACTGCTCACGGCAGGTCAACAACTTCGCCGCGGCGGGCCCCGGCGGCTTCGCGTGCGACCGGCTGATCGCCGTCGAGGTGCTCACCCCCGGCGGGAACTGGTCCTCGTACCCGCCGCACAAACACGACGAGCACCACCCCGGCGAGGAGTCCCGCCTGGAGGAGATCTACTGGTTCGAGATCGCCCCCCACGGGGACACCCCCGGCTACGGCTACCAGCGCGTCATGCCCTCCCCCGCCGGGAAGACCGACCTCCTGGCCGAGGTGCGCACGGGCGACGCCGTACTGATCCCGGACGGCTGGCACGGGCCGTCCATCGCCGCCCCCGGGCACGACATGTACTACCTCAACGTGATGGCCGGACCGGCCGGCGGCGGGCCCCGGCAATGGCTGATCCGCGACCACCCCGACCACGCCTGGATCCGCGGGACCTGGCCCGGCCAGGACGTCGACCCCCGGCTTCCCTTCCCCCGAGCAGGAGCGGAGGACCACCGATGAGGCTCACCGTCGCCCAGGCGCTCGTACGCTTCCTCGCCGCCCAGTACACCGAGCGCGACGGACGGCGCCGCCGGCTCGTCGCCGCCACGTGGGGGATCTTCGGGCACGGGAACGTGGCCGGCATCGGCCAGGCCCTCCTGGAGTGCGGGCCGGAGGCCATGCCCTTCCTCCAGGGCCGCAACGAGCAGGCCATGGTGCACGCCGCCGTCGGCTACGCCCGCCAGAGCGGCCGGCTCTCCACCCACGCCGTCACCACCTCCATCGGCCCCGGCGCCACCAACCTCGTCACCGGCGCCGCGCTCGCCACGATCAACCGGATCCCGGTGCTCCTGCTGCCCGGCGACACCTTCGCCACCCGGCCCGCCGATCCCGTCCTGCAGCAGCTGGAGGTCCCCCACGCCGGGGACGTGTCCGTCAACGACGCCCTGCGGCCCGTCTCCCGCCACTTCGACCGGATCACCCGGCCCGAGGCCCTGATCCCGGCCGCCCTCCAGGCCGTACGCGTCCTCACCGACCCGGTGCAGACCGGCGCCGTCACCCTCGCGCTGCCGCAGGACGTGCAGGCGGAGGCGTACGACTGGCCCGAGGAGTTCTTCGCCGAACGGGTCTGGGGCGTGCGCCGCCCGCGGCCCGACCGCGCCGAGCTCGCCACCGCCGCGGACGCCGTACGGGCTTCCGCGCGCCCCCTGATCGTCGCGGGCGGCGGGATCCGGCACAGCGCCGCCCAGGCATCCCTCGCCGCCCTCGCCGAGGCCACCGGGATCCCGGTGACCGTCACCCAGGCGGGCAAGGGCGTGCTCCCGTACGGCCATCCCCACGACGTCGGCGGGATCGGCCACACCGGCACGGCCACCGCCGCCGCCCTCGCCCGGGACGCCGACCTGGTCATCGCCGCCGGGACCCGGCTCAGCGACTTCACCACCGCCTCGGCGACCCTCTTCCACAACCCTGCCGTCCGGTTCATCGGCCTCAACCTGGACCCGTACGACGCCCACAAGCTCGCCGCCCGCCCCCTGGTCGCCGACGCCCGCGAAGCCCTCGACGACCTCCGGGCGGCGCTGGCCGGCCACCGCGTGCCCGCCGCGTACGAGACGGCGTACCGGCAGGAGGCCGCCCGCTGGGAGGCCCGCGTCGACCAGGCCTACGCCGTGTCCGCGCCCGACGAGGAGCTCCCGCCCACCCAGGCCCAGGTGCTCGGGCTGCTGGACCGGCTCGTCGACGGCTCCGACATCCTGGTCAACGCGGCCGGCTCGCTCCCCGGGGACCTGCACAAGCTGTGGCGGGCCCGGTCGGCGGACCAGTACCACCTGGAGTACGGCTATTCCTGCATGGGCTACGAGATCCCCGCCGCCATCGGGGTCGCGCTCGCCGCACCCGGCCGGCCCGTGTGGGCGCTGGTCGGCGACGGGACGTACCTGATGAACCCGACCGAGATCGTCACCGCCGTCCAGGAGGGCGTCCCGATCAGGGTGGTCGTCCTGGACAACCACGGCTACGCCTCCATCGGCGGCCTCTCGGGGGCGGTCGGCGGCGAGGGCTTCGGCACCGCCTACCGCTTCCGGGCGCCCGACGGCACGTACACCGGCGACCCCCTTCCGGTGGACCTCGCGGCCAACGCGGCCTCCCTCGGCATGGCCGTGATCCGTGCCCGCACCGTACGTGACCTGCGGGAAGCCCTCGCCGAGGCCCGCTCGGCGACGCGTCCCACATGTGTCTACGTACAGACCCGAACGCCCGACACTGTGTCGGGCCCGCCCCCGGCACAGGCGTGGTGGGATGTTCCTGTGGCCGAGACCGCGACCCGCAAGGCGGCGGCCCAGGCCCGTGAAGAGTACGACCGGCAAGCCGCGCAGCGACGTCGCCATCTGTGAAGGAGCAATAGGCATGAAGACCGTCAACCACTGGATCGGTGGCAAGACCGTCGAGGGCGCGTCGGGCACCTACGGCCCGGTCACCGACCCGGCCACCGGCGAGGTCACCACGCAGGTCGCGCTCGCGTCGGCCGAGGAGGTCGACGCCGCGGTACAGGTCGCCAAGGAGGCCTTCCTGTCCTGGGGCCAGTCCTCGCTGGCCGCCCGTACCAAGGTGCTCTTCGCCTACCGGGCGCTGCTCGACGCCAACCGCGACGCCGTCGCCGAGCTGATCACCGCCGAGCACGGCAAGGTCCACTCCGACGCGCTGGGCGAGGTCGCCCGCGGCCTGGAGATCGTCGAGCTGGCCTGTGGGATCACCACGCAGCTCAAGGGCGAGCTGTCGACGTCGGTGTCCAACAGCGTCGACGTGGCCGCCATCCGCCAGCCGCTGGGCGTCGTCGCGGGCATCACGCCCTTCAACTTCCCGGCGATGGTCCCGATGTGGATGTTCCCGCTGGCCATCGCGTGCGGCAACACCTTCGTCCTCAAGCCGAGCGAGAAGGACCCGTCGGCGTCCAACAAGCTGGCCGAGCTGATGGCCGAGGCCGGCCTGCCGGCGGGCGTGCTGAACGTGGTCCACGGCGACAAGGTGGCCGTCGACGCGCTGCTCGCCCACCCCGACGTCGCGGCCGTCTCCTTCGTCGGCTCCACCCCCATCGCCCGCCACATCCACACCACCGCCTCCGCCAACGGCAAGCGGGTGCAGGCGCTCGGCGGCGCCAAGAACCACATGCTGGTCCTGCCCGACGCCGACCTCGACGCGGCCGCCGACGCGGCGGTCTCCGCCGCCTACGGCTCGGCCGGCGAGCGCTGCATGGCGATCTCCGCCGTCGTCGCCGTCGGCTCCATCGCCGACACGCTGGTCGACAAGATCCGCGAGCGCGCCGAGAAGATCAAGGTCGGCCCCGGCAACGACCCGACCTCCGAGATGGGCCCGCTGATCACGGCCGCCCACCGCGACAAGGTCGCCTCGTACGTGAAGGGCGCGGCCGCGCAGGGCGCCGACGTGGTCCTGGACGGCACCGGATACACGGTCGAGGGCAAGGAGAACGGCCACTGGATCGGCCTGTCCCTGCTCGACAACGTCCGCACCGACTCCGACGCCTACCGCGACGAGATCTTCGGCCCGGTGCTGTGCGTCCTGCGCACCGAGACCTACGAGGAGGGCGTGGCCCTCATCAACGCCTCGCCGTTCGGCAACGGCACCGCGATCTTCACCCGCGACGGCGGCGCCGCCCGCCGCTTCCAGCTGGAGATCCAGGCGGGCATGGTCGGCGTCAACGTCCCGATCCCGGTGCCGGTGGGCTACCACTCCTTCGGCGGCTGGAAGGACTCGCTCTTCGGCGACCACCACATCTACGGCAACGACGGCATCCACTTCTACACCCGCGGCAAGGTCGTGACGACCCGCTGGCCGGACCCCTCGGACGCCCCGGCCGGTGTGGACCTGGGCTTCCCGCGCAACCACTGACGCAGGGCCCCTCCGGGTAGCCCGGCCCGCCCTCCGCCGTCCACACCGCGCGGGGGGCGGGCTCGTGCGTTTCCCGGCGGGTCAGAAGCGCGACCAGACGTCCGACGCGGCCGCGCCGGCCCAGACCGCGTCGCCGTGGCCGTATCCCGCCACCACGGAGAAGGAGACGCGCTCGTTGCCGCCGGCGCGGATCAGCTCCGCACCGCGCGGGTGGTCGCCGCGTCCCAGCTCGGTGTTGATCCACACCACCTCGGCGGTGATGCGGTCCCATGCGATCCGGTAGGTGTCGTCGTCGCCCGCCCAGACCGCGGCGAGATCCCGCATCAGCGCCGCCGGCAGGAGCCCGCTGCCGAGGGCCGCGGTCGCCGCGTACCAGGTCGCCAGCGGGGTGCGGGTCAGCGTGAAGCGGTCCTCGGCGGGAGTCGCGCCGAAGTCGTAGGTCCCGGCGCCGTGCCCCTGCGCGTAGATCCAGTTCGCCGGTCCCGGGAGGGCGGCCGTGCGGATCAGCGCGAAGTGGGCGAGCCCGCAGTGGGTGAAGCGCCGCGCCGGGTCCGGCGGCCACGGCACGGGGGAGACGCCGTCCGGATCGGCCACCGCCTTGGCGATGACCGCCGCGAGCCCCGGATCGACGAGGGGGACGCCCTGCGCGAGCTGGGTGGCGTACGCGTCGCGGGTGTCGGCCGCCCGCAGTGCGAGATCGCCCGTGTACGGCCCGGTCGTGTCCAGGGCCACGACCCGGCGCAGCCGCGGCGAGGTGTCGTGCGAGGCCGCGTCCAGCGCGAGGGCGGCCCCGGCCGAGTGCCCGACGTACTCGTACGGAAGCCCCAGTTCGCGCTCCAGCGCGTCCACCACCCGGGCCAGGTCGCGGCGGTGCGCCGCGAGCCCCCAGGCGGCGGAGACGTCGGCCGCCGCGGCGGCGTCCTCGCGCGGGGTGACGCCGACGACGAGCAGGCCCCGGCGGCGCAGCGCGTGGGCGAGGTTGCGGTCGCCCCGGCCGCCCGGGATGCCGGGTGTGAAGAACTCCGCCGCGAAGTTCAGCCCGCCGCCGGGCAGCAGGTACGCGATCCCCTCCGGTGCCCGGGCCGTGTCCGCGACCACGTCCACGGTGACGGGGGCGGCGCCGCCGTCGTCGAGCGGGAGGGTCAGGCGGATCCAGCCGTCGCCGGGCAGGTAGGCGGCGGTTCCGGTGCCCAGGGCGCGCTCGATGCGGGTCAGCAGTCCGATGCCCCCGGCCGCGTCGCCGTGCTGTCGTTCCCTCAACTGTGTCCCCCCTTGAGCCGGTGATGGCCGAATACCGTCACCCGGAGACACCTTTGCCGGTCAGCGCGTTCCAGCCAAGTCCAGGACGGATGCATCCTGTTCGCTCTCGGCGCGACGGCGCCGCCGCAGCACCCGCACGGTGATGCCCGCGCCCGCCAGGATGAGCAGCAGCCCCACGGCGGGCCACGGTACGGCGACGAAGTCGGTCTCGGAGCGGGAGACGAGATCGGGATGGCCGGCCGCGCCCGCCGTGATCCTGACGGTCACCCGGTCCGACTGGGGGGCGTCCGGCCACGGTTCGGTCAGCTCGATCCGCTGCCCCGGCAGCAGGGTCAGCTTCAGCTCGCGTACCGGCCGGTCCAGCACCCGGCGTCCGAACAGCCCCTCCGCGGTGATCGCCACCGTCGGCTCGACCACCACGTTGCCGCGGTTGAACAGCGAGTAGCGGACCGTGGCGCGGGCGTCCTTCACCCAGGGCAGCAGCGGGGCGGACCGGCTGACCCGCACGTCCTCCACGCTCAGCCCGGGCGTGACGGGCCCCGGAACCCGGAAGTACAGGCGGGCGCCCACCGAACGCCGCACCCCGACCTGGACCTTGCCGTCCTGCTGCACGCCCTCCACGGCGGTGCCCAGCGCCACGATGCCGCCCACGTGGTCGCCGGGAGTCGCGTCCGCCGGGACCCGCACGGTGAAGGGGATGTCCTTGCGGCCCTTGGCGGGCACGGTGACGGTGCTCGCCGTCTCCGGCGCCAGGGTGATCCACGCGCCGACGTCCTTCGGCGCGGTCTCCACCGGCAGCAGCGCGAACGCGCCGCCCGCCGGGGTGTTCACGGCGTCGGTGGCGAAGACCCGGAACGTCAGTTCCCGGTCGGAGGAGTTCAGGACCGTGACGCTGTCGGAAAGCGTGCTCCCGGCCGCGCCCTGGTGGAAGAAGTAGGCGCGATCGGTCATGGCCGCACCGGCCGCGGGCGTCGGGAACACCCCCCACATGCCGTTGTCGGCGGCCGCCGCCGGAGCGGCGGGCAGCAGGCCCGCGCCCAGGAGGAGCAGGCCGAGGAGCAGACCGCGCAGGGAGGCGCGGGTGCCGGTGCGGCGGGCGCCGCTGCGGGTGCCGGTGCCGGTGCCGGTGCCGCTGCGGGAGCGGGAGCGGCTGGGCGTGCTGCTGCGGGGGCGCATGGGCGGTCTCCAGTCGGCGCGGAAACGGGAAGGGGCGGTGCGGCGCCGGAGCGCCGCACCACCCTGGCGGAGCGGGCCGAGCGGGTACGGATCAGGCGATCGAGAAGGTCACGACCGTCTGGTAGGTGTCGGCGAACATGAACGGCGGGAGCTGGATCATCCCGGCGCCGCCGACGGCGAACTCGCCTCCGGTCAGCTCGTCGCCCCCGGCGGCCTGGGAGGCCACCTTCATCGGGACGTCGGAGATCGCGCCGGGCGTGCCCGCGGTGCAGGTGCTCGGGCTGTCCGGGTTGGTCACGGTGCAGGACGGCTGGATGCCGATCTGCGCCTTCGCCATCGAGTGGCCGGTGGCCTGGTTCAGGAACGGCGTACGGGTCGCCGTCACGTCCCAGCCGAGCGAGCCGCCGCGGAAGTCCTGGACGGTCGCGGCGTTGAAGACGCCGACCACCGACTGGGCCTTGCCGTTGATGGTGACCGAGCCGAAGCTGACGGCCGGCTGGCCGTCCTTCGGGCCCAGGGCGAGCGGCCCGGGAAGGACCTCGACGTCGACCGGGTTCTTCACGCCGGCCTGCTCCTCCAGGAAGACGAACGCCTTGTACGGGGTGATCGAACCGTCGATCTTGATGGTGTCGGCCTTCTTGGTGACCGTGATGTTGCAGGTGGCGGCGCCGGACGCGTCCGCCGTGCCGGTGCCGGTGTCACCGGTCGCCGCCCCCGCGAGCAGGGCGGAACAGGTGACGGCGCCGGCCGGGAAGTTGGCGCCGCCCACGACGACGGCGGTGCCCGCAGGGCCGCTGTTGGGCGTCAGCTTCGTGGTGACCGGGTCCTTGGGCAGTGCCTCGACGACGACCGATCCGAGCGAGGCGCTCGGGCGGGGCGCGGGGGTGCAGGTGGTGGTGAAGACCGAACCGGAGAGGTCCGCGTCGGTCACCGCCAGATCGAGGGCGACCTGGACGGTCGTGCCCTCGGTCCCGTCCGGGATCTTGACGGTTCCGGAGAACGCCTTGGGATCGAGCGGCTGCCCGGCCACGACGGACACGGTCTCCGGCGGGCTGGTGACCACCTGGGTGGTGGCACCGACCTTGAGGGTGATCTTGGTCGTGTTCACCGTGGTGACGGAGAACGAGGGGATCAGGGGGCTCGCACCCGGGTCGATCGTGATCGGGACGACGTCGCCGGCCTTGGCGCCGTCGGGCAGCGTGACCGTCCAGTTCTGGTTGCCCGAGCCGTCCGGCTGAGGCGCCGGGGCGTCGCAGTTCTCGAAGACGGTCGTGGTCTTGGTCGCGGCCTGCGCGGAGCCCGCCAGGCCCACCACTGCGCCGGTCAGGGCCAGCGACAGGGCCCCGGCCCCTGCCAGCACCTTTTGTAGATGCGTTCTCGTAGTCACTGGGTCGCGACTCCTTCGTCGTGACGAACCCTCCCCCCACCCGCTGTGTGGGGGAGGCCGAGCCGGTGCGGTGGCCGATATTGACGCGTCACGGTGATGAGAAGTCAATGACTTGCTTTCGCCCGAAGCACACAGAAATTGATGGGCCATCAGAGAGGGGGTGATGGCCCATCGGGTACCGACCGGTCGGGGTGCTCACGGCGGGCGGCCGGCCGACCGCCGGTCCGGGCCGTGTCCGGGCGTGTGCCGGCCGCGTCCGGGGTGCGCCGGCCGCGTTCGGCGTATCCGGCCGTGTCCGGCGGTGTTCGGCCGTGTCCGGGCGTGTTCGGTCGGCTCAGTGCCGGGCGGCTGTGATGTGCAGCAGCCGGTTCGGGGTGCCGGCCGGCAGCCCGCTGATCCGGTCGGGTACGGCGCCGCGTACCAGCGCATCGGAGACCTGCGCCGGGGTGCGCGCCGTGCCGCCGGCCAGGAGCAGCGCGGCGGCCCCCGCCACATGAGGGGCGGCCATCGAGGTGCCGGAGGAGCGGGCGGTGGCGGTGGCGGAGTCCTTCCAGGCGGAGGTCACGGCCACGCCGGGCGCGAACAGGTCGACGCAGGAGCCGTGGTTGGAGAACGGCGCACGGCGGTCCGCGGCGTCGGTCGCGCCGACGGTGAGGGCCTGCGGGACGGAGGCGGGGGATCCGCCGCAGGCGTTCCTGCCATCGTTGCCGGCGGCCGCGACGAAGGTGACCCCGGAGGACACGACCCGCAGGACGGCGGCGTCGAGGGCGCGGCTGCGGCTGCCACCCATGCTCATGTTGGCCACGGCCGGGGTGCCCGGGGAGCGGGCGGCGTCCCGCACCACCCAGTCGAGCCCCTTGATCATGGCCGACAGGCGCCCGTCGCCGCGGCAGTCGGCCACCTTCACGGAGACGAGCGATACACCCTTGGCGACCCCGTACGTCTCCCCGCCCACGGTCCCCGCGACGTGCGTGCCGTGGCCGTTGCAGTCGCGTGAGCCCTCCAGGAACACCGCGTTGTGCCCGGCCCGGGCGCGCCCGCCGAAGTCCTGGTGGCGGGTGTTGATCCCGGTGTCGAGGACGTAGACGGTGACGCCCTCGGCCTTCGTGGCGTAGGTGTACGAGCCGTCGAGCGGGAGCTCGCGCTGGTCGATCCGGTCCAGGGCCCAGGGCGCGGGCGCCTGCGGCCGGGCCTGAGGCGTGTCGGCGGTGGCGGCGGTGGCGGTGGCGGCGATGTGGAAGACCGTGTCCGGTTCCACGGAGGCCACCCGGGGGTCGGCGGCGAGGGCGGCGGCCCGCTCGGCCGTGGTGCGGACGGCGAAGCCGTTCAGGGCGGCCTCGTAGACGGGCCCGACCTCGTCCCCCGCGTCCGCGGCCTCGGCGGCCAGGGCGCGGGCCGGGGCACGCGAGGCGGTGTCCTTGAGGACGACGACGTACGGGGCGGTGGAGCCGTAGCCGGAACGGGAGCCGGAGTCGTGGTCGGGCGCCGGCGGGGGGCCCGTGACGGCGGCCGCGAGCAGGGCGGCCGCAGGGACGATCGTGGTGAATGCGGTTGCGGTCATGCGGCCGATGCTCTGCGAGGGGCGGTGCGGGCGCGCGGAGGGTGCGCCGAGTGGGCGCACGACACGCCGCCGCCCGGGTGCGGTGGCGCGGTGTGTCGTGTCGAGCAGGGCGGATCAGGCCCGGTCGACACGGGACGCCCTACGGGGCGAGGGGCCAGCCGCGCATCGAGAACACGCCCTCGTCGCGGGCCCCGGCGGCGTCGTAGGTGGCCAGCGCGGCCTCGTTGTCGGTGTCGACGCCCACCCACATGCCGTAGCAGCCGCGTTCCCTCGCCTCGTCCGCGAGGGCCAGGGTCAGGGCGCGGCCGATGCCGCGGCGCCGGTAGCCCTCGTCCACGGAGAGCTCGTACAGGCACATCTCGGTGCCCTTGTCGGGGTGGACCATCTCGATGCCGGAGACCATCCCCGCGGGCACGCCGTCGACGTAGGCGATGAGCATCAGGTGCCCGGGGGCGGTGAGGAAGCGCTCGGACCACTCCCGGCGGGTGGGCCCGTCGAAGAGGGATTCGGCGGCCGAGAGCTCGGCGGGTGTGAAGGCCCGGCGGATGTCCATGGCGGTCACCATAGTGCGGGCGCGGCCGGTGGCGCGGTGTAGCGGGGCGCGGCGTGGCGGGGCGCCCGGAATCTCCCGGCCGGGCCGACGCGATCCCCACCAACCTGCCTGCGGCGGACAAGACTTGAGGGCCAGAGGGGGGCATCGTGAGGCATGCCGTGGTCACGCCGGGGGGCGACCGGATCCGCTGGGTGGGCGCCGGGAGCTGCCGGGCGGCGATCCCCCGCCTACTTCGCGGCGAGCGCCGTGCACCCGCTGCTGGAGCTGGAGGTCCCGCGTACCTTGCTGCTGCCCGAGGCGGACGCCCCGCTCCCGGGCGCCGGCGCCCTCCGGGCCGCCGGCGTCGCCGTGGTGTCCGTCCCCGACTGCGGGCACAACATCATGCTCGACAACCCCGACGCCTTCGCCCGAGCCACCGCCGCGGCCCTCGCGCCGGCCTGAGGGCTGTCCCGTAATCCCCGGCGGGCCACCGGGGGTTACGGGACAGTCCTCAGCCCTTGGCCCGCGGCGAAGGGGTGCCGTCGGTCCAGGCGTAGACCCGCTTGCCGCGCACCGCGACCTGGTACTGGTGGAAGTCGCCGCACTCGGCGCGGACTTCGGCCCGAACGGCCCGCGGCCACCACTTGGCGTGCAGGTCCGGCGCGCCCTGTCGCCTCGGCGCGGCCGCCGTGCACTGCGGGCCGTCCAGCGGGGTCTTGCCCAGGTCGAAGCGTATGAGCCGGTCATGGCCGGTGGTGCGCACCCGTATGCGGACGTCGGTGGCGTCCTTGGGTATCCAGGACGGCAGGGCGAAGGCGGCTTCCGTGCGCGTCGGGGCGTCGGCGGCGGTCGCGAAGCGCTTGCCCTTCTCCTTGAACACCTTGTGGTCGATGGTGTCCGTCACGGGGTTGGGCGGCACGTTGGGCAGGGCGAAGGCGGCGGTGGCGAGGACTCCCGCGGTGGCGGCGGCGATGACGAGCGGGCGGCGGTTCATGCCTCCAAGTCTCGGCCGGGAGCCGCCCCGGGCGCGTCCCTCCTCAGAACGAAACGCGTCCCGGCCGAAGGTCGCACACGGCGTCATACCTGGGAGGGTCTCCGGTCATGGCGGCGCGACGCCCAGTAACCGGGCGGCGCCCGGCCCCGTTGGCCGGATGACCGTCCGCCCGGCCCCCGAGGACTCCCCATGCGCCGTCGCCGCCTCCTGCCCGCCCTCGCCACCGCCACGGCCACCGCCGTGCTCGCCGTCGCGCCCGCCGCCTGGGCCGCACCCGAGGTCCCGCCGGACAAACCAGAGGTCCTGAGCCGCTGGACGCAGCCCAGCGCCGCGAGTTACCAGGCCTGGGCCGACGCGCGCGAGCACCGCGCGGCCTGGACTGCGTACGGCTTCGACTGGTCGACCGACCAGTGCACCACCTCCCCGGACAACCCCTTCGGCTTCCCCTTCGCGGCGGCCTGCGCCCGCCACGACTTCGGCTACCGCAACCATCGGGCGGCAGGGCTGTTCCCGGCCGCCAAGCCCCGGCTCGACGAGGCCTTCCACGCGGACCTGAGGCGGGTGTGCGCCCACTACTCGGGCAGCCGCAAGCGTTCGTGCGACGGCACCGCGTGGACGTACTACCAGGCGGTCAGGGTCCTCGGCATCTCCTAGAGCGCACGCCTTCCGGGTCGCGCCGGGCCGCGCGCACGATCCGGAAGGGGCGCCTAGCCGGCCGCCAGGCAGAGCACGGGGACCCGCTGGACCAGGTTGTTGCCGAATCCGCCGCGGTTCCACGGCTGTTCGAGGGGCTGCGTGCGGCCGCCGCTGTCCGTGGCGCGGACGGTGAGGGTGTGGCGGCCCGGTACGGCCGTCCACACGCAGCTCCAGGCCTGCCAGGCCCACGGGTGCGGATCCGGGTCCGCCAGCTCGGCCCGGGCCCAGCTCAGGCCGTCGTCGGCGCTCACCTCCACCCGGGCGACGGCCCCGTGCCCCGACCAGGCCCGGCCCCGCAGCCGGACGGGCCCGGGGCGCACCACGCGGGTCCGCGACATGAAGTCGGGGAAGCCCGGCGGGGCCATCAGGGCGCGCGGCGCGATCCGCGTGACCGGCTCGCCGGGATCGTCCGGCTCGTCGGCGGACCACCGGAAGCGGTAGGCCGCTGACTGCTGGAACCCGGTGAACGGCTCGTCGACGACGGTGATCTCGCGCAGCCATTTGACGTGCGCCATCCCGTACCAGCCGGGCACGACCAGCCGCAGCGGGTACCCGTGCTGCGGCGGCAGGGGCAGCCCGTTCATGGCGTAGGCGATCAGCACGCCCGAGTCCTCCGCGGCGGCGTACGACAGCGGCAGGCTGCGCCGGTAGTCCTGCTCGACACCGCGCTCCACCCCGTGGTCGGCCCCGGTGAACACGGCTTCGACCGCGTCGGGCCGCACCCCCGCCCGATCCAGGACGAGGCTCAGGGGGACCCCGGTCCAGTCGGCGGTGCCGACGGCCTCGACGAGCCAGGGCTGGCTGACCGGCCGCGGCGACAGCAGCGCCCGGCCGTTGCCCGCGCACTCCATCGTGACCCGGTGGGTGACGGCGGGCAGTGCCCGCAGAGCGTCGAGGTCCAGCGCGAGCGGCGTGCCGACCCGGCCGCCCACGGTCAGCCGCCAGCCGTCCGCGTCGGCGGCGGGGATGTCGTAGTGGACCAGCACGTAGTGCAGTCCGGGCGGTGTGACCTCGTAGCGCAGGGCCTCCAGCGGCAGGCCGTGGTTGCGGGCGGCGAGCGCCAACTCCTCCTGGCCGATGCCCTCACCGGTCGGGGCGATGCGCGCCGGGGCGCTGACATCCCGTACGGACGCCTCCTCCATCTCCCCATGGTCGCGCGCTCCGCGCCGCGGGGCACCTCGTCGCGCCGCGCACCGGCCTGGTCGGCGAGGCCGGCCCGGCCCGTCACAGGTGCCGGGCGAACCAGGCGCGGGCCAGGGCGGCCACCTCCTCCAGGGCGCCCGGCTCCTCGAAGAGGTGCGTGGCGCCCGGGACGACCTCCAGCCGGTTCTCGCAGCGCAGCTCCCGCTGCGCCGCGCGATTGAGGTCGAGCACGGTGGTGTCGCGGCCGCCCACGACAAGCAGCGTGGGCGCCCGTACGCCGGCCAGCCGGGGCCCGGCGAGGTCGGGCCGGCCGCCGCGGGAGACCACCGCGCCGATGTCCGCGTCGGCCGCGGACGCGGCCCACAGGGCGGCGGCGGCCCCGGTGCTCGCCCCGAAGTAGCCGATCGGGAGGGCCGCGCGCCGGCGTAGCCAGGCGGTGGCGTCCGTGAGCCGCCCGGCGAGGGTTTCGATGGCGAAGACGTTGGCCCGGTCGGCCTCCTCGGCGGGCGTCAGCAGGTCGAAGAGCAGCGTGCCCAGACCCGCCCGGTTCAGGTCCGCCGCGACGGTCCGGTTGCGCGGGCTGCGACGGCTGCTGCCGGAGCCGTGGGCGAACATCACGACCGCCCCGGCGCCCTCCGGCAGGACCAGGTCCCCGGCCAGGGCCAGGCCGCCGGCGTCCACCTCCACCGCGACGGCCCGGGGGGCCCGCCCGGGTGCGGGGCCTGCCGCCGCCCGCGCCAGCAGGGAGACGACCTCCTCGTCGGAGGTCTGGGAGAAGTCCCGGTACCACTCGCCGACGGCCCGGAAGGCGCGCGGCGCGGAGAGGCACACCACCTCGTCGGTCTCGCGGCGCAGCCGGGCGACCGCGTCGGGAGCCGCGACCGGAACGGCCAGCACCACACGGGCCGCGCCCTGCGCCCGGACGACCTGGCACGCGGCGGCGGCCGTCGCCCCGGTGGCGATCCCGTCGTCCACGACGATCACCGTCCGGCCGTCGAGCGGGATCCGGGGCCGGTCGCCGCGGAACCTGCGGGCCTGCCGGGCGAGCTCCGCCTCCTCGGCGTGTTCGACGGCCGCCAGGTCCTCCTGCGTGGCGCGGCTGCTGCGGACGATGTCCTCGCTGATGACCCGTACGCCCCCCTCGCCGATCGCGCCGAACCCGAGCTCGCGGTGGTACGGGACGCCGAGCTTGCGGACCACGATCACGTCGAGCGGGGCACCGAGGGCCCGCGCCACGGGGAAGGCCACCGGGACGCCGCCGCGGGGCAGGCCCAGTACGACGGGACGTTCACCCTCCAGATGGCGGACGGCTTCGGCGAGCCGTTCTCCGGCATCGGCACGGTCGGTGAAGAGCACGGGGGTTCACCCCCAACCCGAGGGGAGACGGAAAGCGCACACGACCCCTCTTCCGACGCAACCCCACGCGGGGGCTTCCCGCAAGTCGGGGGAGCCGGCTGGCCATGGCATCGCCCTGCCCGAGCGGAGCGATCCCTTCCGGTGAACGCCTCGCCGGGCGGCACTTTTCAGCCGATCTGCGGGCCCGCGCGGGCGAGTTCGGCCCGCCCGGCCGTGGCGACGGGCGCCGCAGGGCGGCTTCCGGCGTGTCCGGAGCGGGCCCGGGCGGCGGCCCCGGGCCTGTCCCGGACACCCCCGGACACCCCCGGGCAGGCCCCGCCGACCGCTGCGACCTGCGCGAAAGCCCTCCGCGGGGGAGGGCTTCGGTGGTGGAGAATATGTGCCCCCGGCAGGACTCGAACCTGCGGCCAAGTGCTTAGAAGGCACCTGCTCTATCCACTGAGCTACGGGGGCCGGAAGGTGGCCCTGGTGGGCCTGGAGCCCCTGGTGGGGGTGGGACTTCGGTCCGTGCCGGGTCAAGGATAGGGCTCCGGTTGCCTTGTCCCGGTTGCTTCACTCGCGTGCCACGATGTGGAGGTTCGGTGAAGCGGTCCCGATAATCGCAGGCAGGTGCGATTCTCGCATCGCTTTTGCGCCGCGGCGCCCCTGGGTGTTGTGCACTCGTTATGCCTGCGCCCCACTCGTCCGTCGTGCCCAGAATGTCCCACTGGAGTCGCGGTCGGCGCGCAGGGGGCGTATAAGCTTCAAAAATGGTCCTAAATTGGGCATTCTTCGCATGTGGTGACCTTGGATGTTCGGCCTCAGCTGCTCGATGCCCTGTCCGCCCTGCGCGACCGGGTCGCGTCCGTACGTCTGCCGTTGCCCCTGCCCGGCGCCCCACGGGCCCGTCAGACCAGAGCCGAGCTGCTCGCACAGCTCGACGACTACCTCGTACCGCGCCTGAAGGCGCCCGAGGCGCCCCTGCTCGCCGTGGTCGGCGGGTCCACCGGGGCCGGTAAGTCCACCCTCGTCAACTCCCTCGTAGGGCGCCAGGTCAGCGAAGCCGGCGTGCTGCGCCCGACCACCCGCACACCGGTGCTCGTCTGCCACCCCGACGACCACCACTGGTTCGCCGGGATGCGCGTCCTGCCCGACCTGATGCGGGTCTGGGTGCCGCACGAGGACGACGACATGCCCCCCAAGCCGTACTCCCGGCGCCCCGGCCGCGGCCACCCCGGCGCACAGGGCGGCCACGAGACCCGCGAGATGCGCATCGAGACCGTCACCAGCCTGCCGCGCGGCCTCGCCATCCTCGACGCCCCCGACATCGACTCCCTCGTGGTCGACAACCGGACACTCGCCGCCGAGCTCATCTGCGCCGCCGACGTCTGGGTGATGGTCACCACCGCCTCGCGCTACGCCGACGCCGTCCCCTGGCACCTCCTGCGCACCGCCAAGCAGTACCGGGCCACCCTCGTCACCGTCCTGGACCGCGTACCGCACCAGGTCCTCGCCGAGGTCTCCCGCCAGTACGGGGCCCTGCTCACCAAGGCCGGCCTGGGCGACGTACCGCGCTTCACCGTCCCCGAACTCCCCGAGTCGACCGGCGGCGGCGGACTGCTGCCCGCCAGCGCCGTCGCCCCGCTGTTCGCCTGGCTCGCCCACCACGCGCAGGACCCGGCCGCCCGCCAGTACGCCGTCGGGCGCACCGCCCTCGGCGCGCTGGACTCCCTGGGGCGCCGGATGCCCGAACTCGCCTCCGCCGTCGCCGCCCAGCACGCCGCCGCCGTACGGCTGACCTCGGCCGTCGAGGACGCCTACCGGCGCGAGGGCAAAAGGGTCCGGGGCCGCCTCGACCGCGGCGCCGTACTGGCCGGCGACGCGCTGACCCGGTGGCGCGGCTACCCCCTCGACACCAGCGCCGACGAACTGCTGGACTCCCTCGCCGAGTCCCTCGCCGCCCTGCTCCAGTGCGCCGTCGCCGCCGCCGACGAGCGGATCGCCGAAGCCTGGAGACGCGAACCGGCATCCGGCGCGCTGGCCCTGCCCACGCCCGACCGGGAGGCGGGGGACCGTATCGGCATGGCCGTACGCCGCTGGCGGCGCGTGCTGCAGGAACTCGCCGAGGAGGAGGTGTCCCGGCTCGACAAGCAGCCCGCACCCGACCCCGACGCCGTCGCGGCCCTCCTCGCCGCCGCACTGCTCGGCGGCAAACGGTCCCGGCCCGCCGGGGAGAAGCTCGCCGAGCGGATCGGCGCCCAGGCCGCCCTCCGGCTGCGCGACAAGGGCGGGGAACTCCTCGGCGACCACCTCGACGAGGTGCTGCGCTGCGAACGCGACCGGCGCCTCGCCCCGCTGGAGGCCCTCGAAGTGACCCCGGAACCGCAGGCCGAGCTGATCGCCGCCTTGTCCGTACTGCAGAAGGAGAGGTGACGCCGTGACCGCCCTGACCGACCGCACCGACGACCGCTGGGACGACGGGTTCATCGCGCGTTCCCGCCCCCGCCCCGTCGAAGCGGGCGAGGAGGACGCCGCCGACGCGGGCGACGAGGGCGACGAAGCGCTCGTACGGGCCGTCTCCGGCGCGGGCAGCGACGGCGGCAAGTCCTCGGCGCCCCCGCTCAGCCCCGAGGCACAGGCCCTGCGCCAGCGCCTCGACGCACTGCGCCAGCTGGTCGGACTCTCCCGGACCCGGCTCGACGGCAAGACCCTCGCCGAGGCCGGACGGGTGCTCGACGAGGCCGCCGCGCGCCGCGGGCTCTCCCCCCAGCACACGGTCGTCGCGATCGCCGGAGCGACCGGAAGCGGCAAGTCCACGCTCTTCAACTCACTCGCCGGGGTACAGATCTCCGAGACCGGGCTGCGCCGCCCGACCACCGCCGCGCCCATCGCGTGCAGCTGGTCCGACGGGGCCGCCGGCCTGCTGGACCGGCTGGAGATCCCCGGACGGCTGCGGCGCCGGCCCCGCGAGACCTCCGAGGCCGAGGCCCTGCGCGGGATGGTCCTCGTGGACCTGCCGGACCTGGACTCGGCGCTGGGCGCGCACCGCGAGCACGTGGACCGCGTACTGGCGCTGGTCGACGCCGTGGTGTGGGTGGTGGACCCGGAGAAGTACGCCGACGCGGTGCTGCACGAGCGGTACCTGCGCCCGCTGGCCGGACACGCCGAGGTCACCTTCGTCGTGCTCAACCAGGTGGACCGGCTGCCCGGCGAGGCCGCCGACCTCGTCCTGGACGACCTGCGCCGACTGCTCGACGACGACGGCATCGCGCTCGGCGAGCACGGCGAGCCCGGCGCCACCGTCCTCGGGCTGTCCGCCCTGACCGGTGACGGCGTCGGGGAGCTGCGCGAACTCCTCGGACAGTTCACCCAGGAGAAGGGCGCCGCAACCCGGCGGATCTCGGCGGACGTGGACCGGGCGGCCGTCCGGCTGCGGCCCCTCTACGTCGCCGACGGGCACGCCGGACCCGAGATCGGGGAGGCGGCGCGCGCCGAGTTCGAGGACCGGCTCGCCGAGGCGGTCGGGGCCTGCGCGGCCGGGCTCGCCGCCGAACGGGCCTGGCGGCGCAACGCGGGCAAGGCGTGCGGGACCCCCTGGCTGCGGCTGTGGCGCTGGTACGAGAACCGGCGCGCGCCGCGCACCCTCGCGGGCCTGGCCGCCCTCGCGGCGATCGGCGGCCGCGGCCAGACGGTCGCGCAGGCCCCGGTCGAGGAGGAGGTGACCGCACGTCAGCGGGTGGAGCAGGCCGTACGGGCCGTCGCCGACGAGGCCGTCGCGGGCCTGCCCGAGCCGTGGGCGCAGGCCGTCCGGGAGACGGCCGTGCGGGGCGCCGACCGGCTTCCGGAGGCACTCGACGAGATCGCGGTGACGCTCGGGCCCGCCGCCGCGGCGCCGAACGCCAAACCGCCGCGGCCCGCGTGGTGGCCGGTGGCGGTGCTGGCGCAGGCGGCCATGACCCTGCTCCAGATCTTCGGCGGGCTGTGGCTCGTCGGGCAGATCGTCGGGGTCCTGGAACCGCAGCTGATGCCGCCGGTGCTGTGCATGGTGGCCGGCATCGTCGGCGGCCCGCTCGTGGAATGGGCCTGCTCCATCGCGGCACGGGGCCCGGCGCGGCGGTACGGGCAGGACGCGGAGCGCAGGCTGCGGCAGGCGGCGGCCGGGTGCGGACGGGCCCGGGTGCTGGAACCGGTCGCGGCGGAGCTGCTGCGCTACCGGGAGGTGCGCGAGCAGTACGCCGCGGTCGCCGCAGGGGGGAGCCGGTTGTCCACAACCCGCCAGTAGTCCACAGGCCGGAGCGGGGGACCGGCCGCCGGTCGCACCATGGCTCGTAGCCCGTACGGATGGTCCGTGCGGGCCTGGACGACGGGGGAGGCGGCCGGGATGTACGACACCCAGGTGACGCTGGTGGGACACGTGGCGACGCAGATCGACTACAAGGAGACGGTGAACGGCCCGTCGGCGCGGTTCCGTTTCGCGGTCACGCCCCGCTACTTCGACCGGCGCAAGGACGTCTGGACGGACGGGACCACGAGCTTCTACACGGTGTGGGCGCGGCGCACCCTCGCGGTGAACCTGGCCGGTTCCGTCTCGGTGGGCGAGCCGCTGGTGGTGCACGGGCGGCTGCGCGTGCGGGACGACCCGCCCGACGGGGAGGGCAACCGGCGGGTCAGCGCGGAGATCGACGCGACCGCCATCGGACACGACCTGAACCGCGGCACGGCGGCCTTCAGGCGAGTGGTGAGAACCGATCATCCGCTGATGGACACTCAGAAGGCGGCGGTGGGTTGAGTGTTCGAGGCGGTTAGGATTCCCCGGTACTCACGGGCACCTGGGTCTTTGGCCCGAAGGGGAAGACTGTGTCGATTGCCGTTCCCGCATCCTCCGCTCCTGCTCCTGCTCCCGCTCCTCCCGCTCCCGATCCTGTACCCGCTCCTGCTCCTGCACCCGCTCCCGCGGTTACCGCACACGCGGCTGCCGCACCCGCACCCGCTCCCGCCCCGCTCGAACCCGCCTCGGCGGTACGGGGCTCCGCGCGCCGGCCGCTCGCGGCCGCCCTGCTGGCCGCGGCCCTCGCCGCCGCGCCCGGCGCCCGGGCCGCCGCCGACTCCGGCCCGCCGGCGCCCCGCGCACCGGAGGGCGCGAGCGCCGTGCTGGACGGGCTGAAGACGTTCGGGCAGGCGGTCCTCCACGCCGGCGACGGATCGGTGCGGCACATCCCCGCCGGCCTGTACGAGATGCGGGTCGACGGCGGCGGGATGCTCCAGACGTACGGGGTCGGGGTGGCGGGCAACGCCCAGCCGCAGGCCCGGTACACGGAGAGCGGCTGGAGCGGCAGCCCGCTGGCGGGCAACGGGCAGGCCGGGCGGATCCGCTGGGTGCTGGAGCACTCCTACCCCCAGCTGAACGACCTGGCCGGGCTCGCCAAGGCGGCCGGGGCCGTGTCGCTCACGGCGGAGAGCGCCGCGGCCGGCACCCAGGTGGCGATCTGGCGGCTCGCGGACGGAGTGCGCGTCGAGGCGGCGGACCCGTCCGCGGAGAAGCTCGCCGACTACCTCCAGCGGGCGGCGGGACAGCTGCCGGAGCCGCCCGCCTCGCTGGGCCTCGACCCCGGCGACGTCTCGGGGCCGGTCGGCGCGCGTCTCGGCCCGGTGACCGTGCGCACCGGCGCGCGCAGCGTGTCGGTCGTCCCGGACGCGGCGGCCGTCGCCATGGGGGTGCGTGTGGTGGACGCCGACGGGCAGCCGCTGACCACGGCGGTCAACGGGAGCCGGATCTACTTCGAGGTGCCCGCGGGCACCCCCGACGGGACGGCCTCGGTCACCGTCCAGGGGGCGACCAGGGTGCCCGTCGGCCGGGTCTTCACCAGCGGTGTCCCCGCCCAGGCACAGATCGTGGCCGGTTCCAGCGAGTCCGTGGCGGCCGCCACGGCGCGGGCGGCCTGGCAGCCGGCCCCGGACCCCGAGACGGGGGCGAGGCCCGCCTCGGACGCGGCCACCGGTTCGGAGGCGGTCGCGCTGGGCGCGCAGTCCGCGTCGCTCGCCACGGCCTCCCCGGACGAGGAGCGGCTGGCGACCAGCGGCAGCTCTGCCGCCACGCCCGTCATCGCCTCGCTCGCGGTGGGCCTGGTCGTGCTGGGCGGCATGGTCGTCCTGCTGCTGCGCAAGCGCCCGCTCGACGAGGAGGAGTAGGACAGCAGTGGCAGGAGAGGGAAGGCCGGCCGGCGTGGAGCGCCATGCCGGTTCCGCCACGGGATCCGGGGTAGAGGCAGAAAATGGTTGATCAAGAACTGACCTGGACCGGCGCCTTCGCGCGATGGGACCGCCGGCTCTTCGACGCCGTGGCCCGCAGGCACTGGCCCGGCGCCGACCGCGTGCTGCCGCGCCTGGGGCGCGCCGCGAACCACGGCGTGCTGTGGGGCGGGGCCGCCGCGGCCATCGCCGTCTTCGGATCCGCCGGGGCGCGCAAGGCCGCCCTGCGCGGGGCGGCGTCACTGGCACTGGCCTCCTCCACCATCAACACCGTCGGCAAGTGGTCCGTACGCCGCCCCCGGCCGCTGCTGGAGGGGGTGCCCGTGGTGCGGCAGCTGGCCGTGCAGCCGCAGACCACCTCCTTCCCGTCCGGGCACTCGGCGTCCGCGTTCGCCTTCACCGCCGGGCTGGCGCTCGAAGCCCCCGCCCTGGGCGCCGCGCTCGCCCCGGTCGCCGCGTCGGTGGCGTTCTCCCGCGTCTACACCGGCGTGCACTACCCCTCCGACGTGGTCGCGGGCGCGGCGCTGGGCGTCGCCGCCGCCTTCGTCGTACGCCGGCTCGCACGGGACGTGCAGGAGGCCCGGGCCGTGCCGGGCGACGAACCGAGGGCGATCGGGGTCCCGGCGCTGCCCGACGGGGCCGGGCTGACGGTGGTGGTCAACACCGGGTCGGGCACGGCCGCGGCCGTGCAAGACGTACTGCGCGCCCGGCTGCCCAAGGCCGAGGTGGTCGAGTGCACGGGCGCGGACCTGCTTCCCGCACTCGCGGACGCGGCCTCGCGGGCCACCGTCCTCGGGGTGTGCGGCGGCGACGGCACCGTCAACGCGGCCGCCACCGCAGCCCTGCGGGCCGGGGTACCCCTGGCCGTGTTCCCGGGCGGCACCCTCAACCACTTCGCGCTCGACCTCGGCCTCATCGGACCCGAGAGCACCTGCGAGGCCCTGGAGCACGGGGAGGCCGTCCACATCGGCGTGGGCCGCTTCTCCCCGGGGCCCGGCCCCGACGGCGAGCCCGGCTACTTCCTGAACAACTTCAGCATCGGCGCCTACCCGGAACTGCTGCGCCACCGGCTGCGCTGGGGCCCGCGCATCGGCGGCGGACCGGCCGCGCTGCTGGCCGCCTGGAAGGTCCTGCGCGCCGAGCGGCCCGTACGGCTGCGACTGGCCGGGCGGCCCCGGAGCGTCTGGCTGCTCTTCGCCGGCAACGGCACCTACCACGGCACCGGCCCCACCCCAGGCCGCCGCGACAGCGTCGGCGAGGGCCTGCTCGACCTGCGGGTCGTCTACGGCGGCGGACGGCCCGGCCCCCGCCTGCTGGCCGCCGCCTTCGCCGGCCCGCTGAGCCGGTCCCCGGTCCACGCGGCCACCCACCTGCGCAGCCTGCGCGTCGGATCCGTCCCGAAGGGCACCCCGCTCGCCTACGACGGCGAATACGCCAAGGCCCCGAGCGAACTCGTCCTCGACACCCTCCCCGGAGCCCTCACGGTCTACCGCCCCCTCTGACCCCGCCCCGCCCCACGGCCCCGGCCGGCCCGTGGGGCCGCGGCAGCCCCCGGGATCCGCCGTTCAGGCGGCTTCCCCGAGCCCGGCCGCCTTCCGCGTCCTCACGCCGACGACGACGAGCGCCAGCCCCACGGCGGCGATGCCGAGGTGGGCGGCGGGCGGAAGGTCCACGACCTTGTGCAGCCACCCCCACTCCGTGCCGAAGAAGGTTCGGGAGGCGAAGCCGAGGAGCCCCTGGACCCCTACGACGTAACCGATGCTCTCGACGGTGTATCCGATGGCTGTTCGCACGGACCAACCTTCTCGCGGCGGTGCCGCGAGATCGTCCTCCGCACGGCCGAGACCGCGGTAGGCCGAAGGATGCAGTCGTCGCGAGCACCGTCCCGCGCCTTTCCGCTACGGCCTCGACTCCGTCCTCGGCGCTGCCGGGGGGCTGGTCGGACCGCGAACTGCGTCCACCAGGGCCTGTCCGCGATCGTCGACCAACTTCGTGAACAGCTGCTGGGAGTAGCCGAAGACGATGGCCCACCCGATGATCTGAGCCGTGGAGTCGAGGGCGCTGAGGCCTGGGACGAAGCCGCCACGCATCAGAAGCAGTCCGAGCGGGGCTGTCAGCGCCCCGGTGGGAAGCTTCAGCAGCGCGAGAACGACAGGCACGTTGTAGGGCAGCGCTGTACCCCTGATTCGTTTCAGAGCAGCTGCAGAGGCAATTGCGGCAGCTACAGCGCCGACGATCTCGACGACCAGGTAGTCCTGGGGGCGTGTGGTCTGCCTGATTTCAGAGATGGTCGGCGGGAAATCGACGTCCATGCTGTTCGTTGGGCAGACCACCTTGTACGTGGGCGGGGTCTCCGGGGTGAAGCACAAGGGGACCATGTCGTCCCATTTGATCGTGACGAGCGCGACTCCGACCGCGGCGACAAACAGCCCCACCGTCACCAGTGCGACGATCCGTACGAAACTGCGGACGCGGAGCGTCTCTTTCTGCAGAAGGCGCCGGGCCAGGCTGACGGTCTCTGCGAGGAAAGCGCGCTCGCTGGGGTTGATTTCACGTGACGTCGATTGGTGGAGTTCCTGGGCGAGCTGCACGACCCGGATGCGCCGGGGGTCGCTGTTGTCGAAATGCTCTTCGGCCAGTGCCACCATCTGCGGCAGGAATGCCTTGATGTCGTCGCTCGGGGCCATCCAGACCAGCAGGTTCAGGGCGGCATCGACATGAGACTGGGCGACACCCAGGTGCGCCGCCCGGCGCATCATGGGGTGCGCTTCGTGGGCAAGGGCCTTCTTGGCCTCGTCCAGCTCCGAGCGGGCCTCGCTTGCGTAGGCCGCAGCCAGCCCGTTATGCGCGGGGTCGTCCACTGCGCACGTCTCTGCTGCCTTGAGGATGGGATCAAGTTCAGCGATGCGCGCCAAAAGGCTTTCCTTCTGCTCCCACGGACCCAATTCTCCGCGAGATGCCCAGAATGGAATGTAGCTGCCCAGGTGCTTGTGTTCCGGGCTGGGCTGCTTCTGTTGCTCCGGTTCTTTTTCGTTCACCATTGCCGACTCCGCTCTCAGTCGCGTCGGGATTCGAAGAATCGGCTCCAGTGGGGCAGGCCCTGATGGTGGCTGGCCCAGTCAGATCATGATGTTCACCGCAGAAACGATCGCCCCACCCCCGATCGAGTGACCGGCACTGCTCGGCCCGGGGCGCAGGCCTCGGGAGCGCGCCTGAGCGACCGCGCCCGGGGTTCGGACGCGACGACACCGGCAGCGGCGTCTTCACGGGCATGGCACGGCAGGGGCACCGCGCCTCACTCGCCAGAGGCCGAGCCGCTCCTCGGGACACGCTCCGGCTCGGGGGCTCTGACCTACCCATTCGCCCGCGGGTATGGACGTACGGCAAGATGGGGTGTATCTGCCCACCATCGATCTGCCGGACGGTTTCTCTTGGCTGAGTTCATCTACACCATGCGCAAGACGCGCAAGGCACACGGCGACAAGGTGATCCTTGACGACGTCTTCCTGAACTTCCTGCCCGGCGCGAAGATCGGTGTGGTGGGTCCGAACGGTGCCGGTAAGTCCACCGTTCTGAAGATCATGGCGGGCATCGAGCAGCCGTCCAACGGCGACGCCTTCCTCTCGCCCGGCTACTCGGTCGGCATCCTCATGCAGGAGCCCAAGCTCGACGAGTCCAAGACGGTCCTGGAGAACGTCGAGGACGGCGTCGGCCCGATCAAGCAGAAGCTCAACCGGTTCAACGCGATCGCCGAGGAAATGGCGACGAACTACACCGACGAGCTGATGGAGGAGATGGGCAAGCTCCAGGACGACCTGGACCACGCCAACGCCTGGGACCTCGACGCCCAGCTGGAGCAGGCCATGGACGCCCTGGGCTGCCCGCCCGGCGACTGGCCCGTCACCAACCTCTCCGGTGGTGAGAAGCGCCGCGTGGCCCTCTGCAAGCTGCTGCTGGAGGCCCCCGACCTGCTGCTCCTCGACGAGCCCACCAACCACCTCGACGCCGAGTCCGTGAACTGGCTGGAGCAGCACCTGGCCCAGTACAAGGGCGCCGTCGTGGCCGTCACCCACGACCGCTACTTCCTCGACAACGTCGCCGAGTGGATCCTCGAGCTCGACCGCGGCCGCGCCCACCCCTACGAGGGCAACTACTCCACCTACCTGGAGAAGAAGGCCGAGCGCCTCAAGGTCGAGGGCAAGAAGGACGAGAAGCGCGCCAAGCGCCTCAAGGAAGAGCTGGAGTGGGTCCGCTCCAACGCCAAGGGCCGCCAGGCGAAGTCCAAGGCCCGTCTCGCTCGCTACGAGGAGATGGCGGCCGAGGCCGACAAGATGCGCAAGCTCGACTTCGAAGAGATCCAGATCCCGCCGGGCCCGCGTCTGGGCTCCATCGTGGTCGAGGTCAACAACCTCTCGAAGGCCTTCGGCGACAAGGTCCTCATCGACGACCTGTCGTTCACCCTGCCGCGCAACGGCATCGTCGGCATCATCGGCCCGAACGGCGCCGGCAAGACCACGCTCTTCAAGATGATCCAGGGCCTGGAGAAGCCGGACTCCGGCGAGATCAAGGTCGGCGAGACCGTCAAGATCTCGTACGTGGACCAGGGCCGCGCCAACATCGACCCCAAGAAGACCCTCTGGGCGGTCGTGTCGGACGAGCTGGACTACATCAACGTCGGCCAGGTCGAGATGCCGTCCCGCGCGTACGTCAGCGCCTTCGGCTTCAAGGGCCCGGACCAGCAGAAGCCGGCGGGTGTGCTCTCCGGCGGTGAGCGCAACCGCCTGAACCTCGCGCTCACTCTCAAGCAGGGCGGCAACCTGCTGCTCCTCGACGAGCCCACCAACGACCTCGACGTCGAGACCCTGGGCTCGCTGGAGAACGCGCTGCTGGAGTTCCCCGGTGCGGCCGTGGTCGTCTCCCACGACCGCTGGTTCCTGGACCGGGTCGCCACGCACATCCTGGCGTACGAGGGCGACTCGAAGTGGTTCTGGTTCGAGGGCAACTTCGAGTCCTACGAGAAGAACAAGGTCGAGCGGCTCGGCCCGGACGCGACCCGTCCGCACCGCGCCACCTACAAGAAGCTCACCCGAGGCTGAGGGGAGAGCTGAGGTCACGGCCATGGCCAGACACCAATACCGTTGCCCCCTGCGCTGGGCGGACATGGATGCCTTCGGGCACGTCAACAACGTCGTCTTCCTCCGCTATCTGGAGGAGGCGCGGATCGACTTCATGTTCCGCCTCGCGCCGGGGGAGGGCAGCGAGTCCTTCACGGGCGGCTCCGTCGTGGCCCGCCACGAGATCGACTACAAGCTGCCCCTCGTGCACCGTCACGAGCCGGTCCTCATCGAATCCTGGGTGACCCGGATAGGCGCGGCCTCCCTGACCATCCGCTACGAGGTCAAGGACGAGGCGACCGAGGACCGGCCCGAGACCGTCTACGTACGCGCGGAGACCGTGGTCGTGCCCTACAACCTCGCCGCGGGACGGCCGCGCCGCATCACGGCCGAGGAGAGGCACTTCCTGGAGGAGTACCTCGACGAGCCGCGTTCCGAGGCCGTCGCGGCATGAGCGGGCAGCTGCGCTTCGCCGACTCCGGGGAGGCGGCGGACCTCGCCGCCTTCCTGGGCCGGCTGGTGCACTACGACCGGGCCGCCGCCGTCCGCCTCCAGGCGCTCGGCGGCGCGCTCGGCGTGTTCGGGCGGCCGCCCTCCTTCGAGGTCCTGGCCATCCGCACCGTGCGGCTCGCCGTCCCCGTGGCGACGCCGCTGGACGTGACCGTGTCCGCCGGAGAGCTCCTGGAATCCGTCGACGAGGCCTCGGCCGAGGCCACCGTGCCCGGGCCGGTCACCGGACCGCCCTGGACCGGGGTGCTCCCGCCCCGCGGCGGCTGGCGGCAGGTGCCGGGGCTGCCCGGACCCGAGGCGATCACGCAGGTCCTGGCGGCCTCCGTCGCCGAGTTCCGAGCCCGTGACGAGGCCCTGCCCGCGCAGCACCGGACCCGGTCCGAGCGCGACCGCATCGGCCGCGAGATCTGGTCCCGCACCCTGGGCGACACCGAGCTCCCGCTGCGCGTCGCGCACGCCGCGCAGTCCCTCGGCTTCCTTCGGCCGGTACGGGCCACCGTCTCCGCGCCGTCGACCGCGTCCGCCTCCGCCGCCCCCGGGCCCGGCCCCGTGGCGCTGCTCGCCTCCGGGAGCTGGCTGCGGCTGCGCACCCCGTACGGCTCCGTCGCCACCCGCCGCCCCGGCGCCGCCGGCGGCCTCGGCGCCTTCCAGGTCCGCCCGGTCTGAGACCCGGTCCGCACCGGCTCCGACCCGCGGTCCGCCCCGCCGAGGCCCGCCTGCCGGTGTGGTTCCTAGCCCGCCGTGTTGATCATCGACGCGGCGGCGTACGTGAGGTACTTCCACAGCTGCGCCTCGTGCTCCGGCGCCAGGCCCAGCTCGTCGAGCGCCACCCGCATGTGCTTCAGCCAGGCGTCATGCGCCGCCGAGTCCACCTGGAACGGCGCGTGCCGCATCCGCAGGCGCGGGTGGCCGCGGTGCCGGCTGTAGGTGGTCGGACCGCCCCAGTACTGCATCAGGAACAGCGCGAACCGCTCCTCGGCCGGGCCGAGATCCTCCTCCGGGTACATCGGGCGCAGCAGCGGGTCCTCCGCGACCCCCTGGTAGAAGCGCCGCACGAGGCGACGGAAGGTGTCCTCGCCGCCCACCTGCTCGTAGAAGGTCTGCTCCTGAAGGCCACCCTGCGGAATCTCATTCACCCGACCATCGTCTCAGACGCCCGGTACCGCCCGGGGGCGCCTTCGCGCTCGCACGCGGCGGCCGGGCGCAGGACAGTGGAGGCATGGGCGCACACACCGCACGCACCGGGGGCCGGGATCTGCGGGAGACCGCGCACGCCGCCCAGGTGCGGGAGCTGGCCGCCGCCGGCGTACTGGACGACCCGCGCTGGCGGGCGGCGTACGCGGCCGTGCCCCGGCACGTCTTCGTCCCCTACTTCTGGACCGAGCGCGGCGCCGGCCAGGAACGCCTGTGGGCCGAGGACCCCGACCCGGAGGTCCGGGCCCGCTGGCTGCGCGGCGTGTACGCCGACGCCCCGCTGGCGACCCGGCTGCGCGACGGCCGGCTGGTCTCCTCCAGCAGCCAGCCCTCCCTGATGGCGAAGATGCTGGACGCCCTCGACGTCCGTGACGGCGACGACGTCCTGGAGATCGGCGCGGGCACCGGCTACAACGCGGCGCTGCTCTGCCACCGCCTCGGCGACGAGCACGTCACCACCGTGGACCTGGACGAGGAGATCACCGAGTCCGCCCGGTCCCACCTGGCCCACCTCGGGTACCACCCGGCCGTGGTCACCGGCGACGGCGCCCGCGGCTGCCCCGCCCGGGCCCCCTTCGACCGGATCCTGGTCACCTGCACCCTCCCGCTGGTCCCGCACGCCTGGCTGGGCCAGTGCCGGCCGGGGGCGCGCATCCTGGCCCCGCTGTCGACCGGGCTGATCGCGCTCACGGTCCGGGACGCCGATGCCGCGGAGGGCCGCTTCCTGCACACCCCGGCCTACTTCGTCCCCCTGCGCGGGGCCACGGCCGTACCGCCGCCCGACCGGATGGCGATGGTGCGCGGGCTCCCGTACGAGCTGGTGGAGAACGAGCGCTTCCAGTTCATGCTGGTCCTGACCGCCGGGGTGCTGACCCCCCGCGAGGCCCTGGACCTGTGGCGCAGCGAAGGCCGCCCGGCCCGCGAACGCTTCGGGGTCTCGGTCGGCCCGGAAGGCCAGTGGTCATGGCTGGACGACCCCCAGGGACCCTACGTATGGCCCCTGGGGGAGGCGTGATCAGCCGCGGCGGATGGTGATGGTGGTCCAGGCGCCGACGTGGACGCGGTCGCCGTCGGCGAGCGGGACCGGGACGTAGGGCTGGATCGGGTCCTCGCCGCCGTTGATGGTGGTGCCGTTGGTGGAGTTCTGGTCCACCACGGCCCAGCTCATGTCGGGCTGCTGCACCAGCACCGCGTGCTGGTGGGAGACGCCCGGGTCCTCCGGGGGCACCGACAGGTCGATGTCGGGGGATTCGCCCGTGGAGGCACGGCGGCGGCCGATGGTGATCTGGCCGCCGGACAGCGGGAGGTGCTGCTCCGGGGAGTACGCGGGCAGGTTGAGCCCGGTCGCCTCCGGTCCGCTGCGCTGCATCATCGCCATGAAGTACGAGCGGTCGGGGCCGATCGTCGCGGACCAGGAGCCGCCCTGGGGCGGGAGGGGCTGGTACGGCGGCGTCTGGGGCTGCTGCCGGTACTCCCGCTGGTGCTGCGGCGGGGGCTGCTGCTGGTACTGGGGCTGCGGGGCCTGCTGGTAGGCCTGCGGCGGCTCGTGCGAGGGCGGCGACAGCAGCCAGTCGTCCTCGCGCTGCAGCGGTTCGGCCGGGCGGTTGACCCGGGACGGCCGCGAGCCCTGGTACTCGAAGTGGTCCTGCGCGTACGTCCCCGCCGCGGGTACGGGCGGCGGAGGCGTGCTGTGGGGACGGGGCCCGGCGCCCGCGCCGGGCGCCGGCCCAGCCGGGTCCGCGGCCGGCGGCGCGTACGACGTCGCCGAGCGGGTCAGGTAGTTGTACCGGCACTCCTCGCAGAACGGGGCCATGGCCTCGCGCGGGGTCCGGCACTGCGGGCAGAGCTCGGCCTGGGCGGTCGGTTCACCGGCGGTCGGGGGGAAGCCGTAGCCGTAGGAAGGCGCCGCGGGGGGTCCCTCCGGGGTACCCATGCGGTGGCCGCAGACCTCGCACCAGTCGTCGGAGGCGGACTGGTGCCCGTTCGGGCAGGTCGGCATGGCGGCTCTTCCCCCTTCTTCTCCCTGCGTCATCGCGGCAGGCTCTCAGGACTTCTTCACTCGGACGGTCTGCGTCGAACGTGTTTCGAGAGTCATCTCGTCGGCGTCGGCAACCTTCGCTTTCAGCCGCACAGTACCTGCCACCGCGTCCACCACATCCACCACCTTCGACAGGAGTCGTGCTGTGTCGGCGTTCCCGGAGACGCTCGCCAGTTGTACGGCCCGCCCGAGTTTGGCCGTAGCACCATCGACATCGCCCATTTTGCGGGCTTCGAGGCCCTGCTGGATAGCCTGCGCCAGCTCCGCCTGCCCGGTGTAGTGGGCGACCTGCGGGTTGATGGCGGTGGACGCGGCCACGTCGTTCGTCCACACCGCCCGCACCAGGCCCTGGGCCAGGACGGCCTCGGGCTCGCCGTTCGCCGCGGGCCGCACCATCGTGGCCCGGGAGGCGAGCATCTCCTGGCCGACGGCCGCACCGGGGACGCGCACGCACACGTGGTACTCGCGGGACTCGTCGCCCCACGACCCGGTCGGGTAGTCGCCGGCGCGCGGACCCGTGTCGGTCCGGCGGTCGGTCAGGTCCCGCACGCTCGGCGCGACCTGCTTGACGTACTGGATCTCCGCGCCGACCGGGGTCCACAGGCGCAGTGAGACGTCCGCGACCTCCTTGCCCATGACGTTCTCCATCATGCGGGTGAAGTCCTCGGTGAGGTGCGCCGGATCGGCCACGATGTCGGCGGAGCCGAGCAGGGCGCTCGCGATGCCGGTGACCTCCTTCACCTCCCAGTCGGTGCCCACACCCCGCGCGTCGCAGGTGAACCGGCCCGCGCAGGCGTCGAGGGTGGCGCGCAGGACGGCCGGCTCCTCGTGCTCGTTGCGCCCGTCGGTGAGCAGGATGCCGTGGCGGATGGCAGCGGTGGAGCCGCGCAGCAGGCCGTCGGCCAGGCGCAGCCAGGTGCCGATGGCGGTGCCGCCGCCGGCGCTGAGGCCGCGCAGGGCCTCCTTGGCCTGGGCCCGGGTGGCCGGGTCGGCGACGGCGAGGCGGCCCCGGCCGGGATAGACCTCCTTGGCCACGTGCGTGCCGGCGATCACCGCGAAGGCGGTGCCGTCGCGCAGCGTGTCCACGGCCGCCGCGGTGGCCTCGCGGGCACCGCGCATCTTCTCCGCCGGGTACTCCATGGAACCGGAGCAGTCGACCATGATCACGACGGCTGCCGTGCCGTCGGCGGGCTTGCCGCGGGTGACGCTGCCACCGCCGGTGGCGGTGACGGTGACGATGGCGTGGACGTCCCGCCCGCCTTCGGGAAGGAACTCGTTCTGGTACACGTCCACGGTGAAGCGCGGTGCGCTCGGCTTGGCGAAATTCGCCATCGGCTGGACTCCTCAGAGGGCTCGGGCAGGCGGGTCAGACCTGCGGGCGCGCTTCCACTTCCGGTTCCGGTGGTGCTGCCGGGCCGGCTCCCGCGGCCGCACCCGGTTCCCGTTCGGGCTGCGTGGCGAACGGCACGACGGCCACGGTGATGTTGTCGTGGCCGCCGCCGTCGAGGGCGTGCCCCACGAGCACCTGTGCGCTGTGCAGCGGGCGGACGGCGGCGTCCGCGGGCAGCACCTGGGCCATCTCCCGCGCGGACTCCGCGTAGTTCCACAGTCCGTCGGTGCAGACCACCACCACGCCCGGGTGGTCCGGCTTGAAGATCGCGGTGTGCGGTTCGAGGTCGTAGGCGTCGGCGCCCAGCCAGCCGGTGATGGCGTGCGCGCGGACGTCCGCGTAGGCCTCCGCCTCGCCCATCAGGCCGGCGGCGACCATCTGGGCGGCCCACGAGTCGTCCTCGGTGAGGCGGCGGGGCAGCGCGGCACGGTCGTCGGGCACCCAGTACGCGCGGCTGTCGCCCACCCAGCCGATGGTCAGCAGGCCGCCGCTGACGACGGCGCCGACCAGGGTGCAGGCGGGCGCGTTCTGGGCGCCGGGGACCTCCGGGGCCAGGGCGTCGACCGCCGCGGCCGCGGCCAGGATCGCCTCGTGCATGGCCTCCTGGGGGTGCGCGCCGCGGGGGAGCGCCTCCAGCAGGGCCTCGTTCGCGGCGCCCGCCGCGGCGGCCGACGCCTCGTCGGGGCGGCTCGCGGAGGAGACCCCGTCGCACACGATGGCCACGGTGGCGGCCGAACCGTCGGGCAGGGCGGTGGCCGACACCGCGAACGAGTCCTCGTTGCGGTGGTGGCGCAGCCCCCGGTCGCTGACGGCGGCGACGCTGCCCAGCTCCTCCTCGACGTGGTCGCGCTCCCGGGGCTGCGCGTGCCCGCAGTGCTCGCAGTACCCGTCGGTGTCGACGTGCCCGGCCCGGCAGGCCACGCAGGTCTTCCCGCCCGGCGCGGCGCCCGGCGCGGCCCCGGCCTGGGGCGCGCTGTCGTAGGCGTTCCCGTACGGGTTCTCCGCGCCCCAGGGCGTCCCGTCGGGGGACGCGCCGGCGTCCCCGCCGGGGCGGTCGTGGCGCGTCTCGGGGCCGTCCGCCGGGTCCGGCGCGCCCCGGCCGGCGGGGTCGGCCGCGCCCCAGGAGGAGGCCCCCTCGGGGGGTGTGCCGGTGCCGTACGGGTTCTCCCGGGGCGCGCCCGGGTACGAGGGTTCGGCCGGGCTCGGGCGAGGATCCGGTTCCGGTTCCGGCTGGTGCTGCGCCGGGGCGGTGGCCCAGTCGGCCGGGTCCCCCACCAGGGTCGGCGCGGCCGCGGCCACGCTGCCCCAGCCGGGGGCGGGTTCGCCCGCGCCGGGGGAGCTTTGGGAGCCGGCCGGGGACGGGATCCCGTAACCGCCCGCGGGAGCGGCCTGGGCCCGCGCGGCGACGGCGGCCGGGGGCGCGGGGGCGGCCGGTGCGGGTGGCGCCGATGGCGCCGGTGGGATGGGAACGGTCGGGTGGTCCGTGGACGCCGCCGCGGGAGAAGGGGTCAGGGCGTAGCCGCAGAGACCGCAGAAACGGTCACCCTCTTCGAGGGGTTCCGCGCAGCTGGGGCAGCCCGACAGCCGATGCATCGACATCAATCACACCCACGTCCGGGGACGGAAACGGTTGGCCCGTTCCACCAGTTCGATCCTCTCCTCGCCACGCCGTGCCAGCCGGGCGAGGACGCGGTACGAGCGCTCCAGTCCGAAGCGCAGGCCCCGCTCGTCCAGTTGACTGCCGAGCAGCGAGGTCCGGCCGGGGTCGGCACCCCGGCTACCCGACAGTACCCAGTCCAGGGCCGAGCCCAGAACCTCCGTCGCCAGCAACTCCTGGCGTTCCGGGTCCAGCCCGAACCTCCGCAGCGCCTCCACCTGGTCGGCGGCGGCCGAGAGATCGGCCAGCAGCGGCTCGTCCGGTGACCGGTCGCGCAGACGTGCGCGTACGGCCGCCACCCGCGCGGCGGTGTAGTGGATGGACGCCTCCGGCACGGACTCCAGGGTGCGCACGGCTGCGTCCCGGTCGCCGGCGGCCAGCTGGACCCGGGCGAGGCCGAAGGCCGCGCTGACGAACCCGGGGTCGGTGATCCAGACCAGGCGGTAGTACTCGGCGGCGTTGTCCAACTGGCCCAGCACCTCGGCGCACAGCCCGAGGGCCAGCTTCGGCGCGGGCTCGCCCGGGAAGGCGTCGTAGATCGCGTCGAAGGACAGGGCCGCCGTCTCGTCGTCGCCGGTGGCCAGCGAGGCGATGCCGCGGGCCCACACCACCCGCCAGTCGTCCGGGTGCCGGGCCTCCAGCTCGGCCAGCGTGTCCCCGGCCGCGGACAGTTCGCCGAGCTCCAGCCGGGCGCGCAGCTCCCGCAGCCGCAGCTCGGCCGACTCGGCGGGTGCCGAGGCCAGCGCGCCCAGCAGATCGCCGGGCGCGGAGGCCAGCAGACCGGTCAGGAAACCGGCGTTGGGATCGGCGGCGTCCACCAGCGGCACGGGCAGTGCCAGCGCCGTGTCGCGGGCGTCGAGGGTCGTGGCGGGGCGCCCGGCCCGTGCGGGCGGCACGGCCACGGGGGCGGGCGCGGGGCCCGTCGCGGTCGGGGGAGCCTGCCGGGCCCGCGGCACGGCCGCCCCCGCCACCCGCGTGGCAGTGGTCCCGAGCCCGCCCCTGCCGGCGGCTCCGCCGGGCGCGGCGGGCCCCGCCCCGGGCAGGCCGGCGCCGCCGGACGGCGTGCCGGCGCCGAGCGGGGTCGGACGTGCCGGTGCGGCTGCGCCGCCGGGCGCGGCGTGCCGAGGCCCCGGCGCGCCGGGGGCCGCACCGTGCGCTCCGCCCCCGCCGAACCCCGCGCTGCCGGGCGGGCCGGCCGTGCCGGAGGTGCCCGGCGGGGCGCCTGAGCCCAGGGCGTGCGCGGCTGCGCCGCCGGGGGCCGTACCGGGCGGGTTCGTCGCACCCGGCGGGGTGCCCGCACCGCCGGGGGCCGTGCCGGGCGCGGGGGTGCCGCCCGGCGGGGTGTGGGTGCCGCCCTGCGGGCCAGAGGCGCCGGCGGTCGTGGCCGCGGCCGGCGTCCCGGTTCTGCCCGGCGCCGAAGCCGTCGGCAGGGCGCGGCCCCAGCGGCTCCGCAAGCCCCCGCCCCGGCGGGCGGCGATCGGGCGGTCGCCCAGGCGGGAGACGACCGTGTCCGCGGTGTCCGTACCGGCGAACAGCCGGGTGTCCGGCACCCGCAGCTCCGGGCCGAAGAGGGTCGACAGCTGCGGCCGCGGCATGCCCGTCTGCAGCGCGACCACCTCCCGCAGCACACCGGTCAGCTGGTCGGCCATCTCCTGCGCGGAGGCGAACCGCCGCCCCGGGTCCGGGTCGGTCGCCCGGACGAGCAGCCGGTAGAAGGACTCGTACCGCCGGAACACCTCGATGTGCTCCGGGTCCGGCAGCGAATCCGCGAACACATTGGTGTAGCCCTGGAAGTCGAAGGTCAGGACGGCCAGCGTGCGCGCCACCGTGTACAGGTCGGAGGCGACCGACGGCCCCAGCTCCGCGACTTCCGGGGCCTGGTAGCCCACCGTGCCGTAGATGGCCGACTCCTCGTCGTCCATCCGCCGCACCGCGCCCATGTCGATCAGCTTCAACTGGTCCTGCTGCTGGATCGCGTTGTCGACCTTGAAGTCGCAGTACAGCAGGTTGCGGCTGTGCAGGTGGCCCAGCGCCTCCAGCGCCTCGATGCCGTAGGCGCAGGCCTGTTCCACCGGCAGCGGGTCGCGCCGCCCGTCCGGCCGGCGCCGCTCGTTCGCGATCTCCTTCAGCGATTTGCCGCCGACGTACTCCATGACGATGTACCCGTCCAGCGAACCGGTCCGCTGGTCCAGGTGCTCCACGAAGTTGTAGATCCGCACGATGTTGGAGTGCTCGATCTCCGCGAGGAAGCGCCGCTCCGAGATCGCGGCCTCCATCGCGTCCTGGTCGCCGGTGTCGAGGAGGCCCTTGAGGACCACCCACCGGTCCGCGACCGCCCGGTCCACCGCCAGGTACACCCAGCCGAGGCCGCCGTGCGCGAGGCAGCCCGCCACCTCGTACTGGCCGCGCACCACTTCACCGGCGCGCAGCTTGGGCACGAAGGAGTACGGGTGCCCGCACTTGGTGCAGAAGCCCTCGGTCCGGCCCGGCCGGTCCCCGCGGGCGCGGCCCACCGGGGCGCCGCAGTCCGAACGCGAGCAGAACCGCTTGCGCTCGGGCACCTCCGGGTTCTCCAGGACCGCCGTCGAGGGATCCGGGCGCGGTACCTCCGGAACGCTGACCAGGCCGGCGCCCAGCCGGCTGCGCCCCGAGGAGGAGGCGGCCGAGCCCGAACTGCGCACCGAGACCGAGCGGGTGGACGCCTGACCCGTCAGGGACCGCGACAGCCGCCCCGACACCGAGCGGCGGGAGGATGAGGACCGGGAGGACCGGGCCGAGGCCGAGGAACGCGCCGAACCGTGGGACCCCTGTGACCCCTGGGAGCCCTGTGAGCCGTGGGAAGCATGGGACCCGCCGGAGCCCAGGGAGCCGCGGGCCGCGCTCGTCATCCCCGTCGGCGGCGACACCAGCTCCTCCGCGCCCGCCGCGACCGAGCCGACCGGGGCCAGGCCGCAGGTGTCGCAGTACAGCCCGCCGCCGCCCATGTCCTCGTACGTCCCCGGGCAGCCGGGGCGGACGCACGCTGCTCCGTTCAGGCTCATGCGTCCTCCGTCCCCGGCCCGTCGGGCCGCTCGTCCGTGTGCTGCGGCTCGGGCCGGTGCTGCGGCACCAGCGCCTCCGCCGCCGCCTGCTGGTAGCGCAGGACGGCCTGTTCGGCGGCCCGCAGGTCGCACGGCGCGCTCCACAGCATCCGCCGTGCCGTGTCGTACCTCTCGATCAGCAGGGGGTCCTCCGCCAGGCCGTGGCGGGCCACCTTCGCCTTGTAGGCGTCCAGCCGCCCGCGCAGCTCGGCCCGCACGGCCAGCGGGGCCGTCACCGCGGTCAACGATTCCCGGGCCCTGCGCAGTTCCTCCTCGGCCCGCTCCTCCAGGGATTCCAGCAGGGGCGAGAGCCGGTGCCAGCGCGCGTGGCGCCGGTGGTCGGCCGCCGCCGCGAGCTGTTCCTGGAGCACGGTCGGCGGGCCGCTGACCACGGGCACCTCGGAGGCGGCGATCTTCGCCAGCACCTCGCCGCGCGCCGTCCGCGCCTCCGCCAGGGTCCGGTCGGCGCGCGACAGCACGTCGCGCAGGCTGATCAGCCGCTGCTCGGCGTCCTGCCGTACGGTCAGCACCGCCTCGACCTCGCGGCGTACGTCCTCCAGCGCGAGGGCGGCCCGGTCGTAGCGCCCGGTGTCGGGACGGCCGCCGCCGGGAGCGGAACTGCCGGCGGCGGGCCGCCAGAAGGCCAGCGGGTCAGCGATCACCTGGGCGCGCAGTTCGGTGAGCTCGGCGGTGATGCACTCCAGGTCGTCGCCCGCGGGGTGCTCGCCCGGGCGCACGCCCACCGAGTGGGCCAGCGAACGGGTGCGGTGCAGCTCGGCGGCGAGCAGGTCGATCCGGGCGGGCAGCGCCGACCAGACGGCGTCGGCCGCGACCACCACGTCCAGCGAACGCGCGTAGAGGTCGTTCATCCGGGTCACGAGCTCGGCGAGGGAGAGCCGCTCCGCCAGCGCGCCGCCCCCGGTGGCCGCCCCGGCGATCAGGACCCCGGGCCCGCGCAGCCGCTCGGTCAGCTCGACGAGGTCGTCGCGGCCCGGCCAGCGGCGCCGCTCACGGACCTCCCGGGCGGCGGTCAGCGCCCCGCTGTAGGCGTCGAAGTACGTCCACAGCCGGGTGATGTCCGCGTCGGCGGCCGCCCACCGCTCCTTGGTGAGCCCGGTCAGCTCGGCGCCCTCCAGCAGCCGGCGTCCGGCGTGGTCCTGGAGGGCGAGCAGCGAGGTCTCGACGGCCTCGTGCTCGGCGCCCAGCCTGGTCAGGGCGCGGTCGACGCCGTCCCGGTCCATCACTGCAGACCCCAACTCCACCGACTGTGCCTCCGCTTCCGCCGCCGCCTCCGTGTGCGCTTCCGTGTGCGCTCCTGTGTTCCCCTCCGCGTCCGACCTCGTGCCCGGTCCCGTGCCCGAAATCGCCACCGGCCTCAGCCGTTCCGGTACTTGGGCGCGGGCGGCCCGGTGACGCCGGGCAGCACGGGCTGGAGGTGCTTGAGGTACGCCTTCATCCACGGGCTGTCGTTGCCGCCCGCGCGGTAGTTCTCCAGCACCTTGTTGACCCGGCGGACCAGGTCGGGCGCGTCCTTGTTCATCGCGACCCCGTAGAACTCGCGGGTGAAGGGCGAGCCCACCAGCCGCACCGAGGGGTCCTGCGCCGCCTGGCCGGCGGCGAGGGCGTTGTCCGTGATGATGCCGTCGACCTCGGCCAGCTGGAGCCGGACGAGGCAGTCGAGCTGGTTGGCCACGGTGACCGGCGCCGCGCCGTAGGACTGCGCCTTGAGCGCGCTCTCGGCCGTGGAACCGGCCGCGACGCAGATCCGCTTGTCCTTCAGCGAGGCGTCGTACCCGGTGATCGGCGAGCCCTTCGGTGCCAGCACCTGCTGCCCGGCCTCGAAGTAGGCCGTCGAGAAGGCGACGTCCTCCAGCCGCTTGCAGTTGATGGTCATGGTCCGCACGACGATGTCGACGCGGCCCTCCTGGAGGGCGGGGATGCGCTGGCTCGTCGGGATCGCCCGGTAGATGACCGCGTTCTCGTCGCCCAGGATGTCCTTGGCGATGGCCTTGACCAGGTCGATGTCGAAGCCGTCGAGGCGGCCGCCCTCCGCGGTCTGGTTGCGGTACCCCCAGCGGAAACTGTTCTGGTCCACGCCCGCGACGAGCTTGCCCGCCGCCTTGATCCGTGCGATGGCGGCCCCGTCCACGTCGGACGGGCGCAGGCTCGCCTCGGGGTCCTGGCAGGTGTCCGAGAGGACCCAGGGCGCCGCCGGGGCCGCCGGGACGGGCCCGTGGGCGGGCACCCCGGAGGCGGCCTCGGGAGTCGCGTGGGCCAGCGGCAGCAGCACCACCGCGGCCGTCATCGCGCAGGCGACGGCCATCGCGCTCACGCCGCCCCAGCCGCGCAGTCGGCGTGCGGCCCGCCGGACCCCGGACGCCGGGCCCGGGGCACGGCCGCGGACCTCCTGCTGCTCGTGCCCCTCGTACTCCCCATGGCCCTCGGCGGCCCGCCTCGCCCGTATCCGCATCGCTCTCACCTGTACTCCGAAAGCCTGCGCCCGATACCGAGCAGGGCCGCTGCCGCGCCGATGACCACCAGTACCGCCGCGCCCGTCACCAGGCCGGACAGCGCGCCGAGCCCGTCCTGGGCGGCGCGGGTGAACTCCCGCTGCTCGTGGGCGACGGCCTGTTCCAGGGAGGCGTCCACCGTGTCGAAGGCGGCTCCGCTGCTCTCCTTGTGCTGCGCGTCCCCGACGACCTGGGACAGTGCGGCTTCGTAGTCGCCCTTCAAGTCCGCCTCCCGGGCCGCCGTGTGCCGCTGCTTCCACTGCTCGACGCCGTCCACGGCCCGGCTCACGGGCGACCGGCCGTCGTCGTCGTCGGCCAGCCGCAGCGCGGTCGCGAGCCCCGCGTCCAGCTGCTTCATGTTGTTGGTGAAGTCCACGTCGTACTTGTCGGACTTCTTGTCCTCGGCCAGTACGGCGCCCCGCGCGATCAGTGTCAGGTTCTCACTCGCCCGGGCCTGGAGGGAGGCGATCCGCGCGTCGTTGAGCACCTTCATCGACTCCTGCCCGTCCGTGCGGGCTTCACTCAGCGAAGAACGCGCCACCGTGTGGCCGACGGACAGCCAGAGCAGCACCACGACGGAGGCGGCGGTCGCGGCCACCAGCCCGTGGTTGAAGACCCGGTTCGTGTGCCGGTAGTTGCGCCGCTGCGCCCACACCAGTGCGGCCACGGCGAGCACGCCGAGCCCCAGCGAACCCAGCGGCCAGGACCGGGCGTCGTCGTCGTCGGTGTGCAGCCGACGGGTCTCCGCCTCGTACAGCCGCTGGGCGGCGGGCAGCAGCTGGGTGGTCATCTGTTCGTTGGCGTGGCGCAGGTACGCGCCGCCCAGCGGCAGGCCCTGCCGGTTGGTGGCCCGGGCCTGCTCGATCAGGCCCGTGTAGCGCGGCAGCTGTTCACTCAGCAGGGTGATCTGCTCGCGGGACTCCTTGCTGCCGCCGGTGTTGGCGGCGGCGCTCACCAGCAGGCGGGAGGCCTGGGCGATGTCCTTCTCGTAGCGCCGGCGGACCTCGCGCGGCTCCTGCGCGCCGAGGAGGAACCCGCTGGAGGAGGTGGTGTCGGCATCGGCGAGGGAGCGGTAGATGCTGGCCGCGTCCGCGCTCAGCGGCTGGCTGCGCCCCACCACGTCGTCCGCGGCGGTGGCCCGCGCGGAGATCTCCCACACGCTCACCGTGCCGAACAGCACGATCAGGGCGGCCAGGACCGCGCCGATGATCCGCAGCCGGCCCGGCTCGGTGGTGGCCGCCTCGCGCAGCCGCTGCACTCCCTCGGACCAGGCGGTGCGCCGTCCGGGCGGCCCGTCGGGCGGCGACGCCGGCGCGCCGGCGGACGGCACGGTGACACCGCCCCCGGGCGCGGGCGCGCGTGAAGTGATCGCCACCGTGACCTCCCCCTCGGTCCTGTCGTCCCCCAGCCGGCGCCGGGGGGTCCCCCTGCGCAGCAGCAGTATGGCCGTAGTGCCGGTGGACCACAGCACCCGGTGCCGGATCCGGGGCGATCCGCCCCCGCGGGTGCCTTTCGCCACCCCTTCACCGTCAATACGTCCTTACCGCCGCAACGGTTCCAGACCGGGCGCTTTCCGGGGCGGGTTCAACCGAAATGGGCACGGAGTTTTCCGTGGGCCTCCGCCGGGGCCCCGAGCGCGTCCAGGCCCAGCAGTCCGGCGCCCAGCACCGGGGGCGCCGTGACGACCGTGACCCGGGCGTGCGGGGCCCGTTCGGCGAGACCCGCTGCGATCCGGTCGTCGAGGCCGGGGTGCCGGGCCGCCAGCACCCCGCCGCCCAGCACCACCGGCACCTCCTCGTCCAGAAGTCCGAGGCGGCCCAGCGCCACCACCGCCATGGCCACGACCTCGTCGGCCTGACGGTGCACCAGCGAGAGCGCCACCGGGTCCCCGGCGGCGGCCACCTCGAACAGCACCGGCGCCAGTTCGTGCCGCCGGGCGGCCGGCACGCCGCCCAGGTGCATCGCCTCGATCAGGGAGGCCATCGAGTGGTGGCCGAGGCGGGCGGGCAGCGCCCGGGCCAGCTCGGTCGCCGCGCCCCGGCCGTCCTCCGCGCGCGCCGCGAACCACAGGGCCTCCTCGGCCAGTCCGCCCCCGCCGCCCCAGTCGCCGGAGATCCGCCCGACCGCGGGGAAGCGCGCGGTCCGCCCGTCCGGCGTCATCCCGACGCAGTTGATGCCCGCCCCGCACACCACCGCGACACCCCGCGGCTCGGCGCCCGGGGGGAGGCCGGCGCGCAGCAGCGCGAAGGTGTCGTTGTGCACCGCGGTGGCGCGCCCCCAGCCGCGGCGCCCGATCTCGTCCGCCAGCCGCCGCTCCTCCACCGGGAAGTCGGCGTTGGCCAGGCAGGCCGACACGTGCTCGGCGACGGGTCCCGCCCCGCCGCCCGCGGGCACCCCCGCCGAGGCCAGCGCCTCGGCCAGGACGTCCACGGCCGCGGCGACCCCGGTGCGGGGCGGCTGGAAGCCCCCGGCCTGCCCGGTGGCCAGCACCGACCCGTCGGGACCGAGGAGCGCGACGTCCGTCTTGCTGTTGCCCGCGTCGATCGCGAGGACCGCAGGCAGGGGCACGCGGGTCACGCCCATGGCAGGTGCTCCTTGTTGTGGGCGAGGAGCCGGTCGGTCAGCCCTTCGGCCAGGTCGTACTGGCCGACCAGCGGGTGCGCCAGCAGCGCCTTGAACACCCGCTCGCGGCCGCCGCGCAGGGCCGCGTCCAGCGCGAGGTCCTCGTACGCCGTCACGTGCGAGACCAGCCCCGCGAACAGCGGGTCCAGGCGCGGCACCGGGAGCGGCACGGGGCCGCATCCGCCGGTGGCGCGCACCCGCGCCTGGACCTCCACGACGGCGTCGTCGGGCAGGAAGGGCAGCGTGCCGTTGTTGTACGTGTTGACCACCTGCACGTCCGTGCCGCCGCCGCCCAGCAGCGCGGCCGCCAGGTCCACGGCCGCCTCCGAGTAGAAGGCGCCGCCCCGCTTCGCCAGCAGCGCCGGCTTCTCGTCGAGCGCCGGATCCGCGTACAGGGCGAGCAGTTCGCGCTCCATCGCGGCGACCTCGGCGGCCCGCGAGGGTTTGCCGCCCAGCTCCCGTACGACCTCGTCGTGGGAGTAGAAGTAGCGCAGGTAGTACGAGGGGACGACGCCGAGCCGGTCCAGCACGGCCCGCGGCAGCCGCAGGTCCGCGGCGACGGCCTCCCCGTGCGCGGCGAGCAGGCCGGGCAGCAGGTCCTCGCCGTCCGGGCCGCCCCGGCGCACGCCGAGCTCCCAGGTGAGGTGGTTGAGGCCGACGTGGTCCAGGTGGACGTCGGCGGGGGCCAGGTCCAGCAGGGCGGCGAACTTCCGCTGCAGGCCGATGGCGACGTTGCACAGCCCGACGGCCTTGTGCCCGGCCCGCAGCAGGGCCCGGGTGACGATCCCGACCGGGTTGGTGAAGTCGATGATCCAGGCGTCGGGGCTGGCCCGGCGGACCCGTTCGGCGATGTCGAGGACCACCGGGACCGTGCGCAGGGCCTTGGCGAGCCCGCCGGCGCCGGTGGTCTCCTGCCCCACGCAGCCGCACTCCAGGGGCCAGGTCTCGTCCTGGAGCCGGGCGGCCTGTCCGCCGACGCGCAGCTGGAGCAGGACCGCGTCGGCCCCGGCGACGCCCGCGTCGAGGTCGGTGGTCGTGGTGACCAGGCCGGCGTGGTCCTGCCGGGCGAAGATCCGGCGGGCCAGGGCGCCGACCAGCTCCAGCCGCTCGGTGGCCGGGTCGATCAGTACCAGCTCCTCGACGGGCAGGGTGTCGCGCAGTCGCGCGAAGCCGTCGATGAGTTCGGGGGTGTAGGTGGAACCGCCGCCCACCACTGCGAGTTTCAACGTCGTCAGCCTTTCACGCTTTCACGCCGGTCAGGGTGACTCCCTCGACGAACGCCTTCTGGGCGAAGAAGAAGAGGACGATCACCGGGGCCATGACCAGCACGGTCGCGGCCATGGTCAGGTTCCAGTTGGTGTGGTGCGCCCCCTTGAAGGACTCCAGTCCGTAGCTGAGCGTCCAGGCGGCGGGGTTGTCGGAGGTGTAGATCTGCGGCCCGAAGTAGTCGTTCCAGGCGTAGAAGAACTGGAACAGCGCGACGGCCGCGATGCCGGGCCTGGCCATCGGCACGACCACGCGCAGCAGGGTGCGCACCTCGCCGCAGCCGTCCACGCGCGCCGCGTCCAGGTACGCGTCCGGGATGGTCAGCAGGAACTGGCGCAGCAGGAAGATGGAGAAGGCGTCGCCGAAGGCCATCGGGACGATCAACGGCCACAGGCTCCCGGACAGGTCGAGCTGCCTGGCCCAGAAGAGGTACATCGGGATGACCACCACCTGCGGCGGCAGCATCATCATCGCGACCACCAGCATCAGCGACAGGTCGCGCCCGCGGAAGCGGAACTTGGCGAGGGCGTACGCGACGGGCACGGAGGAGACCACGGTCAACAGGGTGCCCAGTCCCGCGTACAGGAGCGTGTTGCGCCACCAGGTCAGGAATCCGGGGGTGTGCCACACCTGGGCGAAGTTGCCCCACTCCCAGGTGTCCGGCCACAGGTCGCGGGTCAGCGCCTGCCGGTCGCCCATCAGGGAGGTGAGCAGGAGGAAGACGAAGGGGAGGGTGAAGAAGAGGGCGGCGGCCACAGCGAGCGAGTGCACCGCGATCCAGTGCAGCACCGCCTTGCGCCGGTGGGCGCCCGCGGTCCGGTGCGTGCGGGCGGGCCGGCGGGTGCCCGTGCGGTGCGTCCGGGCGGGCCGGCGGGTGCCCGCGGTCCGGTGCGTGCTCATCGGCCTGCTCCGATCAGTGCGCCACGGCGCCGCATCAGGAGTGCGGTGAAGGCCATGGAGAGGGCGAACAGGACGAGCGCCACGACGCACGCGGCGCCGTAGTCGAAGCGCTGGAAGCCCAGGTTGTGGACGAGCTGGGGCAGGGTCAGCGTGGACCGGTCCGGGTAGCCCGGCTCGAACTGCTGGCCGGATCCGCCGATCACCCCGGAGGCGACCTTCCCCGCCACCAGCGGCTGGGTGTAGTACTGCATGGCCTGGATGACCCCGGTGACCACGGCGAACAAGATGATCGGCGAGATGTTGGGCAGGGTGATGTGGCGCAGCCGCGCCCAGGCCCCGGCGCCGTCCAGCTCGGCGGCCTCGTACTGCTCCTTCGGTACGTCGAGCAGCGCGGCCATGAAGACGACCATCAGGTCGCCCACCCCCCACAGCGCCAGGGCGGTCAGCGCGGGCTTGGACCAGTCGGCGTCGGTGAACCACCCCGGGGTGGGCAGTCCCACCGCGTCCAGCAGGGTGTTCGCCGGGCCGGTGCCGGGGTTGAGCAGGAAGACGAAGGCCAGGGTCGCGGCGACCGGTGGCGCCAGGTAGGGCAGGTGGAAGAGGGTTCGGAAGACCCCGACCCCGGTCTTGATCCTCGTGGCGAGCAGGCCGACGCCCAGGCCGAAGACCACGCGGCAGCTCACCATCACCACCACCAGCCACAGGGTGTTGCGCATCGCCGGCCAGAACAGCGGATAGTCGGTGAGGACATAGCTCCAGTTGTCCGTGCCGTTGAAGGCGGGCGGGCGGAAGCCGTCGTACCGGGTGAAGGAGAAGTACACGGTGGACAGCAGGGGGTAGGCGAAGAAGACCGAGAATCCGATCAGCCAGGGGGAGAGGAAGGCCGCGGTCCGCAGGGCGGACCGCAGGCGCTTCGACCGCGGGGCGCGGGTGGCGGACATCGGCTACTCCGCCTTCGCGATGTCCGTGTCGATCTGCTGGTCGACCTTGGCGAGACCGGCCGCGATGTCGGCGACCGCGCCCTTCTCGACCGCGTACGCGAAGTTCTGGAAGGTCAGCTGGTAGGTGCCGCCGTCGGCCCGGGCCGGGGTGGTGTTGGACTTCGGGTGCCGGGCGATGTCGAGGAAGGTCCGCAGCTGCGGGGTGACCTGAAGGTCCGGGGATTCCAGGGCGGCGAGCGTGGACGGCACGTTGTGGATGGCGTTGGCGAAGGCCACCACCGCCTCGGTGTCGGTGGTCATGTACTTGACCAGTTCCCAGGCCGCGTTCTGCTTCCTGCTGCCGGAGGCGATGCCGACGACCGTGCCGGAGAGGTAGCCCTTGCCGTAGTCGGCGGCCTGGTCGTCCGGCACGGGCAGCGGAGCTGTGCCGATCTCGAAGCCGACACCCGCCTCCTCGGCCATGGGCGCCCGCCACTCGCCGTCGATCTGCATGGCGACCTTGCCGGTGTGGAAGGGGTGCTCGGCGCTCCACTCGTCGCCGAAGGTGCTGCGGAATCGCTCCAGCTTCTCGTACCCGCCGAGGGCCGCCACCATGTCCTTCTGCGCGGTCAGCATCTTCGCGAAGGCCGGGTCCCGGGAGAGGTTGGACCTGCCGTCCGCGTCGAAGTAGGTGGGGCTCCACTGCGCGGCGAGCCGCATGGGGGTGGTCTCGTATCCGTGGAAGGTGGGCATCAGGCCGACCTGCTCGTAGGAGTCGCCCGACGCGTCCGCCCGGGTCAGCTTCTGCGCGACCTCGACGAAGCGGCTCCAGGTCTTCGGGGGTTCGGTGATGCCGGCGGCCGCGAAGGCGGTCTTGTTGTAGACGAGGCCGTAGGCGTCGTTCAGCAGCGGCAGGGTGCACTGGTTGCCCTTGAACTGCGTGTATTCCAGCAGGGTCTTGGGGAAGACCTTCGCCTTGTCGATGCCGGACTTCTGCAGGAAGGGGTTCAGGTCGGCGAAGGCGCGGGAGTTGCAGAATGTGCCGACGCTGTCCGTGGTGAAGGAGGAGACCACGTCGGGGGCCTTGGCCCCGCCCGCCCGCAACGCCTGCTTGATCTTGTCGTCGGTCATGTTGCCGGTGACCTCGACCGTGATGTTCGGGTGGGCCTTCTCGAAGCGGGCGATGCCGTCCTCGATCGCCTTCACCTCGCCCGGGGCGGACCAGCCGTGCCAGAAGGAGAGCGTGACCTGCGCCTTCGGGTCGTCGGTGGCGGAGTCGGCCGTCCGGCCCGTACAGGCCGTGGCGAGCGCGGATATCGCCGCGAGGAGGGCGGCTGCGGTGGTCAGGCGTCCGGTTCTGGGCATGGCGGGGCTCGCTCTCTGCGGGAGGGAACTTCCGGTGGGGGTGCCTGTGGAGTGCCGGTGGCGCGCGGGGGTGTCGGATGCGGGGGAGGGATGGGGGTGCGGGGGTGACGCGGGGTCAGCGGGAGGTGTCGAAGACCTCGTCCCGGGTGGCGGCCAGCGCGCTCTCCAGCGCGCCGTGCAGGACGGGCCGCACGAGGACCTCGCCCGGGACCAGCCGGGGGCGGGAGGGGGCCAGTTCGGCGAGCTCGGCCTCCAGCAGCTCGCGCAGCGGTTCGCCGCCCGCGCCGATCGCCGCCCCCGCCAGGACCACGATCTCCGGGTCCAGTACGGCGACCAGCGAGGCGAGGCCGGTCGCCAGGGCGGTGGCGTACTCCTGGAGGAAGCGCAGGTGCGCCCCCTCGGGCGCGGCGGCGGCCCGGGCGAGCAGCGCGACGGCGGCGGCGACCTCCGGCCCGTGCGGGCCTGCGTCCGGGCCGTCCGACGCGTACGCGGGTGGGCCGGGGGCCGTCTCGACGCCCAGTTCCGCGGCGAGGCGGGGCAGCCCCTCCACGCCGGCCAGGTCCTGGTAGCCGCCGGAGTTCGCCCGGGTGACCTGCCGGACCAGCGGGCGGCCCGGCACGGGCAGGAAGCCGACCTCGCCCGCGCCGCCGGTCCAGCCGCGGTGCAGCCGGCCGCCGAAGACCAGCGCGGCGCCGAGCCCCTCCTCGTTCCACAGCAGGACGAAGTCCTCGTGTCCGCGGGCGGCGCCGAGGCGCTGCTCGGCGACGGCGGCGAGGTTGACGTCGTTCTCGTACTCGACGGGCATCGGCAGGGCTGCGGCCAGGTCCTCGAGGAGGGTGGGGGAGTGCCAGCCGGGGAGGTGGCTGGCGTAGCGCAGCCGGCCGGTCTGCGGGTCGAAGGCGCCGGGCGTGCCGACGACCACCCGGTGCAGGTCGCTGCGGTGCAGGCCGGCGGCCTTGACGGCCCCGCCGAGTGCCTCGGTCACCTGGTCGACCGCCGCCGCGCCCTCCGTGTAGGGGACCTCGTGGGAGGCGATCACGGTGCCGGTCAGGTCCGCGACGGCGGCCAGGACGCGCCCCGGGGTGACGTCGAGCCCGCCGACGTACGCGGCCCGCGGGTTGATGGCGTACAGCTGGGCGCTGGGGCCGGGGCGGCCGCCGTCGGTTCCGGTGGCCACGACGAGTCCGGCGGCCTCCAGGCGGGCCAGGAGTTGGGAGGCGGTGGGCTTCGACAGCCCGGTCAGGTGCCCGATGCGGGTCCGGGACAGCGGGCCGTGTGCCAGCAGGAGGTCGAGGGCGGCCCGGTCGTTCATGGCGCGCAGCAGGCTGGGCGTTCCGGGCGTGGCGGCGGGCATGCGGCGGCTCTCCCTCACCGAGGTGATCTGTTAGGTAAGTTTCCTATCACTGTTCGAGCCGTGTCAATGCCGCTGCCCCGCCGGCGGTCCGTGAGGACGGCCTGCGGGGCAGCGGGAGTGCGGGCGGACCGGGCCGCTACTTGGTGATCCGCGGGCCGGCCGGCGGCGGGATCGGGGCGGTGGCCAGGGACTGCGGGGAGGCGGGGTTCGCCAGCGCGGACGGCGCGGCGACGGAGGCCGTCGGGTCGGCCGGCGCCTGCTCCTCCTCGTCCGCGGCCGGCACGCCGCCGATGATCCGGATGCCCGCGGCGTCGAAGGCCTCCTTGATCCGCCAGCGCACCTCCCGCTCCACGGCGAACTGCTGGCCCGGCATCGTCTTCGCGGAGACCTTCACGGTCATCGAGGCGAGCAGCACCTCGTCCAGGCCCAGGACCTCCACCGGGCCCCACAGGCGCTCGTCCCAGGGGGACTCCTTCGCCATCGCGTCGGCGACCTGCTGGACCACCTCGCGGATCCGCGACAGGCTCTCCGTGGGCTTGACCTGCACGTCCACGGTCGCGGTCGCCCAGCCCTGGCTGAGGTTGCCGATCCGCTTGATCTCGCCGTTGCGCACGTACCAGATCTCGCCGTTGTCGCCGCGCAGCTTGGTCACGCGCAGACCGACCTCTATGACCTCGCCCGAGGCGACCCCGGCGTCGATCTTGTCGCCCACTCCGTACTGGTCCTCCATGATCATGAAGACGCCCGAGAGGAAGTCCGTGACCAGGTTGCGGGCGCCGAAACCGATGGCGACACCGGCCACACCGGCACTGGCCAGCAGCGGCGCCAGGTCGATCTTCAGGGCGGCGAGGACCATCAGTGCGGCCGTGCCGAGGATCAGGAAGGACGCCACCGACCGCAGCACGGAACCGATCGCCTCCGACCGCTGGCGCCGCCGCTCGGCGTTGACCAGCAGCCCGCCGAGCGCGGTGCCCTCGACCGCTTCGGCGCTGGTGTTCATCCGGTTTATGAGCTTGGTCAGCGCCTTGCGGACCGCCGAGCGGATCACGGCCGCTATCACGACGATCAGCAGGATCCGCAGACCGATGCTCAGCCAGGTGGCCCAGTTCTGCTCGATGAAGCTCGCGGCCTCGGTGACGCTCTCCTGCGCCTCCTTGACCGAAGCGGGCGTGTCCGGGACATCGGCTGCCAGCGGCAGCAGAGCGGCGGGCCAGGGCACGACAGGAACCTCCAGATGTAGCGGCCTGCCCGTCCGGGGGTGTCCCCCCGGACGGGGTCCGGGGGCGGGTGCGCGGGCAGACCAACCACACTAACGGGGCAATCCCTTCACCTTGGCGCCGTGTTCGAGGGAGAGACCAGACTCACCTGGGGATGACTGACTGTGGTTGAAAACACCTCGGACCCGTTACCGGCGAGTGGTGGCGCTTCGACCAGCCATAAGGAGAGACTGGAGAGCAGATCGTCCCGGCGCGAGCCACGCGCCGCCGACGTACAAGGAGGCAGTCCGTGCCGCACGTCCTGGTCCTCAACGCGTCGTACGAGCCCCTCGGCGTCGTACCGCTCCGCCGCGCGCTCGTCCTCGTCCTGGAGAACAAAGCGGTCTCCCTGGAGGAATCCGGCGCCTATCTGCACAGCGCGACAAGGGTCGTCCCCGCGCCCAGCGTGGTACGGCTCAAGCGCTTCGTGCGGGTCCCCTACCGGGGGCCCGTTCCACTCACCCGGCGCGCCCTGTTCGCGCGGGACGGCGGACGCTGCATGTACTGCGGTGCCGTCGCCACCAGCGTCGACCACGTCATTCCGCGCAGCCGGGGCGGACAGCACGTCTGGGACAACGTCGTCGCGGCGTGCCGGCGCTGCAACCACGTCAAGGCCGACCGGCACCTGCTGGAACTGGGCTGGCGCCTGCGCCACCAGCCGGCCCCTCCCTCGGGCCTGGCCTGGCGGATCATCGGCACCGGCCACCGGGATCCCCGCTGGATGCCGTACCTCCAGCCGTACGGGGCCGAGGACGCGCTGGAGCGGATCGGGATCGGCGTCGCGGCCTCCTGACGGAGTCCCTGCCGGGGGCTCCGCCGGGCCCGCCGGGTCGCAGGTCGCCGTCAGGCCTGCGGCCCGGCTCCGCCGGCGCTGCCCCGGCCCCCGTCGAACTCCCCCGGCCACCGGCGGTGCTGCTCCCGGTGGGGCAGGACCGCCGGCTACGGCGTGACCGCGTAGGCCTCCGCGGACCAGAGCGAGCAGCCGTAGCGCGTGGCGCGGCGCTCGCACGTCACCCTCAGGAACCGGGTGTCCGGCGCGTCCAGGCGGAGCGACTCGCGCCCGCCCCTGGAGGAGGTGACGGCCGCGGCCGGCCGCCAGGTCACCCCGTCGGCCGAGGTCTCCACCCGGTAGGCCGAGGGGTACGCGTCCTGCCAGTGCAGCTCCAGCCGGCCGACCCGGGCCGGGGCCGTCAGCTCCGCCTGCCACCACGCGCCGTCCACCGCCGGCGAGGACCAGCGGGTGCTGGGGGAGCCGTCGGCGGCCGCGGAGGCCGGGAAGGCGGGTGTCTCGTTCGCGGACGACGTCGCCCGCGCGGTGCGCAGCAGATCCGGTCCGCCGGTGCGGGGTACCGCCCGCACCGTCAGGGTGCGGGACTCCCCGTCGAAGGCCACCGGGACCTGATAGGTGCCCGGCGGGGTGTTGGCGGCGACGGCGACCTCCAGCGGTATCGAGGCCCGGCCGCCGCGCGGGACCACGGCGGCCTGCGGCAGGCGGACTTCGATCCCGGCCGGCGGACGCGCCGACAGCGGCCCGCGGACCTCGCCGGGGCCCAGGGCGGAGAGCTCGGCGGTGACCCGCTGCGGGGCGCCGCCGATCTCGGCGTCGGTCCTGCCGCCGTCCGCCAGCTCGAAGCGGGCCCGGGGGCCGTCCCCGAACCACGGGACCACCTGGTGTACCACGGGTGCGGCCCCGGCCCAGGCCAGGCGCACCGCGTCCGCGCGCAGTCCCGCCGTGTCGATCTGGGTCCAGCCCGACGCCGCGGCGTCGCCGACCTTGCGCCAGCCCTCGCCCGGCACGTGGACCTCCACCACGGCGCCCCGCGAGCCCGCCGGCAGCGGGTCCGTCATCACCGTCACCGCCGACACCGGGCGTACGGAGTCCAGCCGCACCGTCCAGGCCTGGGCGTCCTTCGCCACCGTCCCGGTGGTGCGGGCGACCCCGGTCCAGGCGTCCGCTTCCGCAGCCGCCTTCTCCAGGAAGGGGTCCAGAACGGCCTTGTCCACCTGGGCGGGTCCCGGCTCGGCCAGCGCCCTGCGCGCCTCGGCGAGGGCCCGGGAGGCCTGCCAGGCGGCCGCACCGTCCCCGCGCGCCTGGGCCTGCAGGACGTCCACGGCCAGTTCGCCGGCCGTTCCGTAGCGCGAGAGCCGCTCCAGCCAGGGGCCCGCCTCGTCCGACAGGGCGGTCAGCCGTGCCGGGGCCTCGCGCAGCACCGTGAACGCCTTGCGCAGCTCGGCCCCGGCCGCCGGGTCCCCGGCGGCCCGGGCCTTCCAGAACTGCTCGACCAGCGGCTTCAGATACGCCGACTCCTCCTGCTTGAGCCCGGAGGAGGTGGTGTTCCCGGCCAGCGCCGCCACCGCCTCGCGCTCCCGCGGGTCCGAGCCCGCCAGGTCGCGCACCGCGGCCTGCCAGGACTCGCCGGCCCGGTAGCCGCGCGGGTTCCAGGCGAAGTCGGCCGCCGTGAAGAGCGGGATGCGCGACAGGATGGGCTGCTGCATCGCGTTCGACAGCAGCGCCGCCGAGCCGCCCGCCACCGCCGGTTCGCGGCCCGCGTAGGGGCCGAGGAAGATACGGCCCGGATCCCAGTCGTTGACCGGGTAGTTGTCCATCGTGATCAGGGGCTGCTGCCCCAGGGCGGAGCGCGCCCCGGCCAGTTCCCGGCCCGTGATGGTGCGCGGCACGACACCGACGCCCGTCCAGGCCACCTCCACCCGCGCGTCCAGCCCGCGGGCCAGGGCCGTCCGGTAGGCGGTGGCGCCCTCCTGGTAGTACTCGGTCGGCAGCAGCGACAGCGCGGGCGACCCCGGATACCGGGAGGCCAGGTGCGCGGCCAGCTCGTTCGCCACCTCCGCGTGGGCCTTCGCGGCGGCCTCCGGGCCCCTGCCGTACTGCTGCCGGTCCGCACGGCAGCCCCACTCGGTGTAGCTGACGTCCTGGAACTGCACCTGGAAGGCGCGGAACCCCAGATCCCACATCGCGTCCAGCTTGCGTGCCAGAGCCGCCCGGTCGGCCGACGACGACAGGCACATGGACTGCCCCGGGGTGACGGCCCAGGCCAGCACGACCCGGTTGGCGGCGGCCCGTTCGGCCAGCGTGCGGAACTCCTCCCGCAGCTCCTTCGGGTAGTCCTCGCGCCAGCTCGTCGTGCGGTACGGGTCGTCGCCGGACGCGATCAGCAGCCGGTTCTGCTTGGTGCGGCCCATGAAGTCCAGCTGGGCCAGGCGCTGCTCCTCGGTCCACGGCTGCCCGTAGAAGCCCTCCGTGATCCCGCGCACCGGCGCGGCCGGCCAGTCGCGCACCAGGACGCCGGGTACCTTCCCGCCGCCTGCGGCGAGCAGTTGGCGCAGCGTCTGCGCCGCGTGGAAGAGGCCTTCCTCCCCGACGCCGGCCAGTGCGACCGTGTCGCGCCCGCCGGGCCGCCCCACGGCCAGCCGGTACCCGCCGTTCGGCAGGTCCGTGGGGGCGGTCGCGCCCATCGCCAGCAGCGCCTCCTGCGCGCCCGCGTCCTGGAGCCGTACGACGGTGCCCCGCTCGGGCACCCGCTCCCCGGGCTCCGGTTCGTGCAGGGTCTTCACGCCCGCCTTGCGCAGCGCCTCGCGCACCACCCGGACGGCGTGCGGATCGGCGTCGGCCGGCGCCACCAGCACCGCCTCCCGGCCGAGGGGCACCTCGCGCGCCGGGTCGGCGGCCATCGACTGCGGCCGGGGCCACACGGCGGGCCCTTCGGCGGCGCTCCGGGGAGTGTCCGCGCCGGGGTCGAGCACGGGGCCGACGGTGCCGTTGGCCCCGACACCGGAGGCGCCGGCCGCTCCCGCGGAGCCCGGGGCGGCGGCCTGCCCGTCCGGAAGGACGGGACTCGCGAGGAACCCGAGCGGGGCGGAGGCCACGGCTCCGCCGAGCAGCGACCCGATCACCGCGATGGCGGCGGCCGTCGACCGTTTCCTGCCCCTGAGCTGCACAGAGCCTCCTCGTCGCGAGACGTCCCCCACTCGTACGAATGAGCCCGAGCCCACCACCCGTGCGGCTGGAGTGTCAATGCGCGTGGGTGATCTGCCCCGGATCTGCCAGGAATGCGACCCCTCCGAGTGGGTATGGCTGCGTTGTTCCCCGGCGGCGTCCCGCTTTTGTGCTCCACGCTTCTGACCCACCCTCATCCCCGCCTGCCCGCACGCACGAAGGAGCGCCCGTCCATGGACGACCTGGCCCGGCTCGCCGCCCTGCACGGCATCGCCACCGCCTACCAGCCCGCCCCCGACGTCACCGTCCAGGTCTCCGAGGCCACCATCAGAACCGTCCTCGGCACGCTGGGGGTCGCCACCGACGACGCCGAGAGCGTCCGGGGGTCCGCCGAGTCGGCCGCAGAGCGGGCCGCCCGCCGGCTGCTGCCGCCCACCGTGGTGCTCTGGCAGGGGGAGCCCGTACCGCCGCTCCCCGCCGGGCTACCGCCCGGCAGCCGGGTCGCGGTGGTCGCGGAGGAGTCCGGCCGGGAGTGCGCGTGGGGACCCGGGCTTCCCCTCGGGGTCCACCGGATCACCGCCGCGGCACCCGACGGGCGGACCGACGAGGCCACCCTGGTCGTGGCCCCCGAGCGGGCCCCCGCCGCACCCGGACGCGCCCACGGGCTGCTCGTCCAGCTCTACTCGCTCCTGTCCGAGCACTCCTGGGGCATGGGCGACCTCGGGGACCTCGCCGAACTCGCCCGCTGGGCGGGCCGGACCCACGGCGCGGACTTCATCCAGGTCAACCCGCTGCACGCCTCCCTGCCGGGGACACCGACCGACCCCTCGCCGTACCGGCCGTCCTCGCGCCGCTTCCCCGACCCCGTCCACCTGCGGATCGAGGACGTCCCCGAGTACGCCGACTGCACCGAGCGCGCGGCCCTGGCCGAACTGGCCTGCGGCGGCGCCGCCCTGCGCCGCGAGGTGCTGGAGAAGGGCGCGTTGATCGACCGGGACGCCGTCTGGGCGCTCAAGCGGCAGGCTCTGGAGCTGCTGTACGCCGTCCCGCGGAGCCCCGAACGGGAAGCGGACTACCGGGCGTTCTGCGCAGAGGCAGGCGCCTCGCTGGACCTCCACGCGGGCCGGCAGGCCTCGCGCATGGGCGAGGACCCGAGGGCGCGCACGGACTTCCACCGCTGGACGGTCTGGCTGACGGACGGCCAGCTCGCCGCCGCCCAGCGGGCCGCCCGCGAGGCCGGGATGGCCGTCGGCATCGTGCACGACCTGGCGGTCGGGGTGCACCCAGGCGGTTCGGACGCCTCCGAGCCGGCGCTCCACGCCCGCCACATCTCGGTCGGGGCCCCGCCCGACGCCTTCAACGCGCGCGGCCAGGACTGGGGGCTGCCGCCCTGGCGCCCGGACGTGCTGGCCGGCACCGGCTACGCCGCCTTCCGGTCGCTGCTGCGCGGGGTGTTCCGGTACGCGGGCGGGCTGCGCATCGACCACGTCATGGGCCTGTTCCGGCTGTGGTGGATCCCGGAGGGGACCCCGCCCGCCGAGGGCACGTACGTCGGCTACGACGGCGAGGCCATGCTGGCGGTCCTGGTGCTGGAGGCGCATCGGGCCGGCGCCCCGGTCATCGGCGAGGACCTGGGGACGGTGGAGCCGCACGTGCGCCGGGAGCTGGCCCGGCGCGGGGTGCTCGGCACATCGGTGCTGTGGTTCGAACGCGACTGGTCGGGGGACGGCAGCCCGCTCGCCCCGCAGGCCTGGAGGGCGGACTGCCTGGCCACCGTCACCACCCACGACCTGCCGCCCACCGCCGCCAAGCTCGCCGGCGGCCACGTCGAACTGCGCGACCGGCTCGGCCTGCTGACCCGTCCGGCCGAGCTGGAGCGGGCCGAGGACGCCGCCGACACCGCCGAGTGGCTGGCCCTGTTGGACGGGCTCGGCCTCGACACCAAGGGCGAGGAGGCCGCCGTGCGGGCCCTGTACGCCTTCCTGCTGCGCACCCCCGCGCGCCTGGTGGGCGTATGGCTGCCGGACGCGGTGGGGGACCGGCGGCCGCAGAACCTGCCGGGCACGTGGGACCAGTACCCCAACTGGCGGCTGCCGGTCGCCGACGCCTCGGGCAGGCCGCTGACGCTGGAGGAGCTGATGGCCTCACCCCGGGCGAACGCGCTGCTCAGCGCGGTGCGGGAGGGGGCGGTTCCTCGTACGGCACCCCCGGGCGCGCGCGGCGTTTAGGTGTTCGCTACGTTTGCACCGTGGACAAGAAGAACGCTCTGCGCGCCGGCGCCGTCTCGGCCGGAACGACGCTGATGATGCTGCTGATGACGTCTCCCGCTCTCGCGCTGACCCGCGACGACGGCGACGACCCGGGTCCGGGCCTGAGCATCGGCGAGACGCTCGGCCTGTACGTGGCCCTGCCGATCGTCATCTTCCTGGTCATCGTGGGTCTCGTCATGGCCCTCGACAAGTCGGACAGGCCGAAGAAGAAGCAGGCCTGACCCGGTCCGCCCCCCTGGGGGCCGCAGCCGTGTGACCTTCCCGGGCGCCGGGGGTCCGCACCGCCGATCCGCATCGGCCGTGCGTCGACCCCCGGCGCCTCGGCATGTCCTCAGACGCCGGCCAGCACTTTGCGCAGCAGGCCGGTGAGCTGCGCGACCTCCTCGTCGGTCAGCCCGGTGAGCGCGGCGCGCTGCACCTCCAGACCGGCGGTGACGGCCTCGTCGACGAGCGCGAGGCCGCGGTCGGTGATCGTCACCTGGAGCCCCCGCCGGTCGTGCGGATCGGGCTTGCGGCACAGCAGCCCGGCCTTCTCCAGCTTGTCCAGCCGCCCCGTCATGCCGCCCGTGGTGAGCATGAGCGTCGCCGAGAGCTGGCGGGGCGAGAGCGTGTACGGGGCGCCCGAACGGCGCAGCGTGCCGACGACGTCGAACTCCCCGCGCGAGATGCCGAAGCGCTGGTAGCGCTCCTCCATGGCATCGCCCATGGCCTTGGCGATCCGGTAGATGCGTCCGAAGACGGCCATGGGGGCCGTGTCCAGCTCGGGGCGCACGGCGAACCACTGGGCCGTGATCGCGTCGACCGCGTCCTTGTCCTCACTCATGAGCGCAGTATTCCGGCTCCCTCGGATCGTTCGCAAGAAAGTTGCTTGACGATAAGTAGCTTAGCGGTAAGCTACTTAGCAGCAACCGAATCGGGGGGAGAGGCCGTCATGGCGGTGTTCAGGGGCAGGGCGTCCAAGGCCGGGGAGGCGAAGGTCGCGGGGGAGCGGTCGCTGCTCCTCGGCATCGGAATCAGCGCGATCGGGATCGGCATGTACGTCCCCTTCTCGCTCGTCTTCTTCCATCACGTCACCGGCCTCTCCTTCACCCTCGTCGGCCTGGTCATGACGGTCACCGGTCTGGCCGGGCTGGCCTTCGTGCCCCTGGCCGGCTCGGCCGTGGACCGGTTCGGCGCCAAGGGGGTGAACCTGGTGCTCTACGGGATCCGGGCGCTCGGCTTCGCCCTCTACCCCTTCGCGAGCTCTCCGGCCGCCTTCGCGGCCGTCGCCCTCCTCACCGCGCTCGCCGACCGCTCCTTCTCCGTCGTGCAGCAGTCCCTGATCGGGGAGGTGGCGCGGGGTGCCGCCCGCGACCGGCTCCAGGCCTCCACCCGGGCCCTGCAGAACGCCGGGATGGGTGCGGGCGCCCTCCTCGTCTCCGGGGTCCTGGCGCTGTGGGGCACCGGCGCGTTCACCCACACCGCCTGGGCCAACTCCGCCGCCTTCGCGCTCGCCGGACTGCTCGTCGGCCGGGTCCGCCCGGCCCCGGCCGGCGAGACCACCGCCGCCACCGCCGGGCGGCCCGACGCCGGCTACCGGACGGTCCTGCGCGACCGCCCCTTCCTCGGGCTCACCGCCGCCAACTTCCTCACCGCGCTGGGCTACTGCGCCCTCTCCGTCCTCTTCCCGCTCTACCTCTCCACCTGGCTGAAGGCCCCCGACTCCCTCACCGGCGCGGCCTTCACCCTCAACACCGCCCTGTGCGCCGGGATCGGCGTGCTGGTCGCGGGCCGCGTCCGCCGCTCCGGCGCCCGCCGCACCCGCTCCGCCGCCCTCGGCGCGGTGCTCTTCGCCGCCGCCTTCGCCGGACAGATCGTGCTCGGCACGCTGCGGCCCGGCCAGGGCGCGACCCTGGCCGCCCTGCTCGCCATCGTGGTCGTCTACACCCTCGGCGAGCTGGTGCACAGCCCCTCCGGCGGCGCCCTGTCGGTCTCCGCCGCCCCCGAGCCGGTCCGCGGCCGCTACCTGGCCACCTACCAGCTGTCCCACTCGCTGGCCACGGCCCTCGCCCCCTCGCTCTTCACCGCCCTGCTCGCCGTGGACGGCCGGCTGCCCTGGGCCGTCCTGACCGCCGCCGCGCTCGGCGCCGCCCTGGCGCTGCTGCGGCTGGAGCGGCACCTGCCGGCCGAGGCCGTGCACGCGGAGCCCCCGGCCGAGGCCGTGCGCGCCGAGCCCCCGGCCGAAGCCGCCGGAGCCGCCCCGGCCGGGGACGCAGCCGACCGCCGGCCGGCCACCGCGGCCGCCTGACCCACACCCCGGTCCCGCCTTCCTCACCCGTACGAGGAGCCACCCGCCATGAAGCGTCTCGCCACCGTCGCCCTGACCGCCCTCGCCCCCATCTCCTGGGGCTCGACCTACGCCGTCGCCTCCGAACTGCTGCCGCCCGACCGGCCGCTCTTCACCGGCGTCATGCGGGCCCTGCCCGCGGGCCTGCTGCTCACCGCGCTGGCCCGCACCCTGCCCAAGGGCGCGTGGTGGTGGAAGTCCGCCGTCCTCGGCACCCTCAACATCGGCGCCTTCTTCCCGCTGCTGTTCCTCTCCGCCTACCGGCTGCCCGGCGGGGTCGCGGCCGTACTCGGCTCCGCCGGCCCCCTGTTCGTCGTGGGCCTCGCCGCACTCGTCCTCGGGGAGCGCGCGAGCCTGCGTACCGTGCTGGCCGCCGTCGTGGGGGCGTTCGGCGTGAGCATGGTCGTCCTCAGGGCCGAGGCGGCACTGGACCTGACCGGTGTCGTCGCCGGGGTGGTCTCCTCCGCCTCCATGGCGGCGGGCACCGTGATGACCAAGCGCTGGGGCCGGCCCGAGGGCGTCGGACCGCTGGCCATGACCGGCTGGCAGCTGACCGCCGGCGGCCTCGTCATCATCCCGGTGGCCGCCTTCGTCGAGGGCGCACCGCCCGCCCTCGACGGCAAGGCCCTCCTCGGCTACGGCTACATGATGCTGATCAACACCGGCATCGCCTACTGGCTCTGGTTCCGCGGCATCGGGCAGCTCGGCGCGACCTCGGTCACCCTCCTCGGACCGCTCTCCCCGCTCACCGCCGCCGCCATCGGCTGGGCGGCCCTCGGCCAGGCCCTCACCCCCGTACAGCTCGCGGGCATGGCCATCGCCTTCGCAGCCACCGTCGCCGGACAGCTGGCAGCCGCCCGCACCCCCCAACCGTTCAGTTCTGATGAAAAGAATGATCGGAACTTTTCGATGGACCTGACCGATGGGCGGGTGCGACGGTAGGTCCCTCGACATCCGACCGACCCCGAGGGGGAGACGCACAGTGGCCGTCATGGACCGCGCCCGTACCGTTTCGCACGCCGAACCCGGCAGCACCGGCAAGAAGGGCGCCGCCGGGCTCGGCGTCCTCCTCGCCCTGCTCGCGACGGTCGTCTGGTCCGGCAGCTTCGTCGCCACCCGCGGCATGGCCGAGACCGTCCCGCCCGTCCAGGCGGTCTTCTGGCGCTGGATCATCGCCCTGCTCGCCGTCGCCCCCTTCGCCGCCCGCCAGGCCTGGCGGCAGCGCACCCTGATCCGCCGCCACCTGGGCTTCACCGCCCTCGCCTCGCTGTTCGGCGTCACCCTCTACAACACGCTCGTGCACCAGGCCGGACTGACCACAACGGCCTCCAACATGGGCATGATCATGGCCGCCTCGCCCGTCGTCATGGCGCTGTACGCCCGCCTCGGCGGCGAACGCCTGGGCGCCCGCCGCACCTTCGGGATGCTGCTCGCCGCCTTCGGTGTGCTGCTGCTCGTCGGGGACGGCTCGATCGGCTTCGACTTCGCAGCCGGAGACCTGTGGATGTTCGCCGCGGCCCTCTCCTTCGCCACGTACAGCGCCCTGCTCAAGCGCAAGCCCGCCGAACTCGGCGGGCTCGCCTTCCTGATCACCACCTTCGTGCTCGGCGCGCTGATGCTGGCCCCGGCCTACGCCGTCTCCCTCCACGTCCAAGGCGGCTTCGAGACGACGGCCGGCACGGTCGGACCGCTGCTCTACGTCGGGGTGTTCTCCTCCGCCGTCGCCTTCTTCGCCTGGAACAAGGCCGTCTCGGTCATCGGGGCGGCCCGCGCGGGAGTCGTCTACTACCTCCAGCCGGTGTGCGTGGCGGGGCTCGGCCTCCTGCTGCTGGGTGAGCCGACCGGACCCGCCCAGCTGCTCTGCATGGCGCTGATCCTCGGCGGGGTCGGGCTGGGAAGTGCCCGGCGGTAGGTTCGGCCCCATGACCGAGTGGGACATCAAGAAGCTGCGGATCCTGCGGACCCTCGCGGAACAGGGGACCGTGACCCGGGCGGCCGAGGCGCTCCACATGACGCCCTCCGCCGTGTCACAGCAGCTGACGAACCTCGCCCGGCAGCTCGGCGTGGTCCTGCTGGAGGCACAGGGCCGCCGGGTCCGCCTCACCGACGCCGCCCACCTCGTCCTGCGGCACGCGGAGGAGGTCTTCGCGCAGCTGGAGCGCGCCGACGCGGAGTTGGCGGGCTACCTCGCCGGGGACGCGGGGAAGGTACGGGTCGGCGCGTTCTCCACCGCGGTACCCGCACTGGTGGTCCCGGCGGTGGCCGCGCTGCGCACGACCCACCCCGGGGTGGAGGTCCGGGTCCGGGAGACCGAGGCCGCGGAGTCGTACGAACTCCTGGCGGCCGCGGGCGTGGACCTCGCGCTGTCGCTGGCGGCCCACGCGCCGACCGCGCGGGACCGCAGGTTCACCCGGGTCACGCTGATGGAGGACCCGCTGGACGTGGCGCTCCCGCCGGCGCACCCCCTGCGGGACGCGGCGGACCTGCGGCTGGCGGACCTGTCCGGCGACCCGTGGATCTACGGAGGCAGCGGCCCGTGGTCGCAGATCGCCCGGGGCGCGTGCGAGGCGGCCGGCTTCGTGCCCGAACAGGCCCACTCGGCGTCGGGGTGGACCGCGATCCTGGCCATGGTCGAGGCGGGCATGGGCGTGGCCCTGGTCCCGCGGATGGTGTCGAGCCGGGCCTCCGGCGTGGCGGTACGGGTGCTGGCGCGGGACCGGCCGACCCGGCACGTGATCGCGGCGGTCCGCCGCGGAGCCGAGTCCGCTCCCGCGGTGGCGCACGTCCTGACGGCCTTGCGGACCGTCGCCGCCGGGCCCTGACGGTACGCTCCCGGGGCCTCCCGGGCTCCGCCCCGGAGACCCCGTACGTGCGCTCCGCGCCCCTGCCCTCAAACGCCGGGCGGGCTGAAATTCAGCCCCTCGGCGTTTGAGGCGCGAGGTCCGGGGCGGAGCCCCGGCTACGGCGCGAGCCGTCAGGCCTGAGCGGCAGCGGCGGCGTCGGCCGCCTGGGCCTTCAGGGCGCGCTCGACGCCCGCCCGGGACTCCGACACCAGACGCCGCAGCGCGGCGTTCGGCTGGGCCGATGCCAGCCAGGCGTCCGTCGCGTCCAGGGTCTCCTGCGAGACCTGGAGCGCCGGGTACAGGCCCACCGCGATCTGCTGGGCGATCTCGTGGCTGCGGGTCTCCCAGACCTCCTTGACCGCCGCGAAGAACTTCGCGGTGTACGGGGCCAGCAGCTCGCGCTGGTCGGTCTGGACGAAGCCGCCGATCACGGCCTCCTGCACCGCGTTCGGCAGATCGCCGGACTCCACCACCGACGCCCACGCCGCGGCCTTGGCCTCCGCCGTCGGGCGGGCCGCCCGCGCCGTCGCCGCGTGGCGCTCGCCGGCCGCCGTCGCGTCCCGCTCCAGCTCCGCCGCGATGGCCGCCTCGTCGGCCACGCCCGTCGCGGCGAGCCGCTCCAGGAACGCCCACCGCAGCTCGGTGTCCACGGCCAGGCCCTCGATCTGCGCCGACCCGTCCAGCAGCGCCGACAGGTAGGTCAGCTGCCCTTCCGTGCGGGCGGTGGCCGCGAAGGCCCGCGCCCACGCCAGCTGGTGGTCGCCGGCCGGCTCCGCCGCACGCAGGTGCTCCAGGGTGGCCTCGGTCCAGGCCGCCAGGCCCTCCTCCCGCCACGCCGGGTCGGCGTACAGGTCGATGGCCAGCTTCACCTGCCGGTGCAGCGACTGGACGACGCCGATGTCGGACTCCTTGCCGATGCCCGAGAGCACCAGCGAGAGGTAGTCGCGGGTGGCGAGCTCCCCGTCACGCGTCATGTCCCAGGCCGAGGCCCAGCACAGGGCGCGCGGCAGGGACTCCGCGAAGTCGCCGATGTGCGCGGTGACCGCGGCGAGGGACTCCTCGTCCAGGCGGACCTTCGCGTACGACAGGTCGTCGTCGTTCAGCAGGAAGACCGCCGGGCGGGTGCGGCCCACCAGCTCCGGCACCGTGGTCAGCGCGCCGTCGATGTCCAGCTCGATCCGGTCGGTGCGCACGAGCGCGCCGTCCTGCAGCTCGTACAGGCCCACCGCGATGCGGTGCGGGCGCAGTGTGGACTCGCCCTTGGCGCCGGCGGGCAGCGCGGGCGCCTCCTGGCGGATGCCGAAGGCGGTGATCACACCGTTCGCGTCGGTGCTGACCTCCGGGCGCAGGACGTTGATGCCGGCCGTCTCCAGCCACGCCTTCGACCAGGCGGTCAGGTCGCGGCCCGAGGTCTCCTCCAGCGCGCCCAGCAGGTCCGACAGGCGCGTGTTGCCGAAGGCGTGCGCCTTGAAGTAGGCCTGTACGCCCTTGAAGAAGGCGTCCATGCCGACGTAGGCGACGAGCTGCTTGAGCACCGAGGCGCCCTTGGCGTACGTGATGCCGTCGAAGTTGACCATGACGTCGTCGAGGTCGCGGATGTCCGCCATGATCGGGTGCGTCGACGGCAGCTGGTCCTGCCGGTAGGCCCACGTCTTCATGGAGTTGGCGAAGGTGGTCCACGCGTGCGGCCACTTCGAGCCCTCCGCGTACGCCTGGCACGCGATCGAGGTGTAGGTGGCGAACGACTCGTTCAGCCACAGGTCGTTCCACCACTCCATGGTGACGAGGTCGCCGAACCACATGTGGGCGAGCTCGTGGAGGATGGTCTCCGCGCGCACCTCGTACGCCGCGTCCGTCACCTTCGAGCGGAAGACGTACTGGTCGCGGATGGTGACCGCACCCGCGTTCTCCATCGCGCCCGCGTTGAACTCCGGCACGAAGAGCTGGTCGTACTTGGCGAACGGGTAGTCGTAGGCGAACTTCTCCTGGAACCAGTCGAAGCCCTGCCGGGTCACGTCGAAGATCGCGTCCGCGTCGAGGAACTCGGCGAGCGAGGGACGGCAGTAGATGCCGAGCGGCACGGACTGGCCGTCCTTGCCCTCGTAGGAGCTGTGCACCGCGTGGTACGGGCCGACGATCAGCGCCGTGATGTACGAGGAGATGCGCGGGGTCGGCTCGAAACGCCAGACGTTGTCCTTGACGTCCGCGGGCGCCGGCGTCGGGGAGTTCGAGATGACCGTCCAGCCCTCGGGGGCCGTCACGGTGAACTGGAACGTGGCCTTCAGGTCGGGCTGCTCGAAGCTGGCGAAGACCCGCCGCGCGTCCGGCACCTCGAACTGGGTGTAGAGGTAGGCCTGCTGGTCGACCGGGTCGACGAAGCGGTGGAGGCCCTCACCGGTGTTGGTGTACGCGCAGTCCGCGACGACCCGCAGCTCGTTGGCCCCGGCCGCGAGGTGCGCCAGGGCGATCCGCGAGTCGCGGAAGACAGCCGCCACGTCGAGCGACTTGCCGTTGAGGACGACCTCGTGCACCGCCGGGGCGACCAGGTCGATGAAGGTCTCCGCCCCGGCCTCGGCCGACTGGAAGCGCACGGTGGTCACGGACGGGTAGGTACCGCCCTCCTGCGCACCGCTGAGATCGAGTTCGATCTCGTAGGAGTCGACGGTGAGCAGCTTCGCACGCTGCTGCGCCTCTTCACGGGTGAGGTTCGTGCCTGGCACGCGGTCATCTCCTTCGATGGTGACGTTGCCCCGACATCCTTCCATGGGGGCGACGGGCACCGCCTCGGAGTAACCCACGGGCGAACGCGAGGTCGCAAACCTGCCGGACAGGCAAGCCCCGCCCCGGCACGCTGACGGGCATGACCACCAGATACCGGGCGAGGCCCATCGAGGAGGCGGTGCTCGAGGAGCTCCGCGTGCGCGACGACGCGGGACGGGCCCCCGTCCCGTACACCGACGGGGAGGGCGGGGCACCGCTGCGGTGCTGCCTGCGCACCAGTACGGCGGGGGAGCGGATCGCGCTCGTCTCGTACGCGCCGCTGCGCCGCTGGGCGGCGTCGACCGGAGCCGATCCGGGCGCCTACGACGAGCAGGGGCCCGTCTTCGTCCACGCCGAGGCGTGCGGGGGGCCCGCGGAGGGCGGCGGGTACCCGTTCGCCCGGGCCGGGGTGCAGCGCACCGCCCGGCGCTACGACGCCCGCGGGCACATCCTCGGCGGGCGGGTCCTGGACCTCGGGGAGGATCCCGAGGGGGTGATCGACGGGGCCCTGGCCGAGGCCTTCGCCGATCCTGGGGTGGCCCTCGTGCACCTGCGCTTCGTCGAGTACGGCTGCTTCCAGTTCGAGGTGCGCCGGCCCTGACACGGAGGAAGGGCGGGCGCCGCACGGCGCCCGCCCTTCCTCCGTGCCCGGTGCGGGTCAGCCGCGCAGTTCCTCGGCCACGAGCTCCGCGATCTGGACCGCGTTCAGCGCGGCGCCCTTGCGGAGGTTGTCGTTCGACACGAACAGCGCCAGGCCGTTGTCCACCGTCTCGTCGACGCGGATGCGGCCCACGTACGAGGCGTCCTTGCCGGCGGCCTGGAGCGGGGTCGGGATCTCGGAGAGCTCCACGCCCGCGGCGTCCTTCAGCAGCTCGTAGGCGCGCTCCACGCTGATCGGGCGGTCGAAGCGGGCGTTGATCTGGAGGGAGTGCCCGGAGAAGACCGGCACGCGCACGCAGGTGCCGGAGACCTTGAGCTCCGGGATCTCGAGGATCTTGCGGGACTCGTTGCGGAGCTTCTGCTCCTCGTCGGTCTCGAAGGAGCCGTCGTCGACGATCGAGCCCGCGAGCGGGAGCACGTTGAAGGCGATCGGACGCTTGTAGACGCCCGGCTCGGGGAAGTCGACGGCGCCGCCGTCGTGGACCAGCGCGGTCGCGCCCTCGGAGACGGCCTTGACCTGGCCGTCGAGCTCGGCGACACCGGCCAGGCCGGAGCCGGAGACGGCCTGGTAGGTGGTGGCGACGAGCGAGGTCAGGCCGGCCTCGTCGTGGAGCGGGCGCAGCACCGGCATCGCGGCCATGGTGGTGCAGTTCGGGTTCGCGATGATGCCCTTGGGGCGGTTCTTGATCGCGTGCGGGTTGACCTCGGAGACGACGAGGGGGACCTCGGGGTCCTTGCGCCAGGCGGAGGAGTTGTCGATGACGACGGCGCCCTGCGAGGCGACCTTCTCGGCGAGGGCCTTCGAGGTGGCGCCGCCCGCGGAGAAGAGCACGATGTCCAGGCCGGAGTAGTCGGCGGCAGAGGCGTCCTCGATGGTGATCTCGCGGCCCTCCCACTCGATCGTCGAGCCGGCGGACCGGGCCGAGGCGAACAGGCGCAGCTCGTCCACCGGGAACTTGCGCTCGGCGAGGATGCTGCGCATGACTGCGCCGACCTGTCCGGTGGCTCCGACGATTCCGACCCTCACGGTGACTCCTTCTGCTCCGATACGACGCGGGCGCGCGTGGAGCCATCATGCGTTCGACCCCACGCGCCTTGTCCAATTTATTGTCCGAGGAACGGACGGTGTTCTGAATGCGAACACCCATGACGAGTGCATGGCGGCCGTGCCTCACGGCTCCGGAACGACCGTTTTGCCTGGTCGGGGCCGGTTGGCGTCCGGTCTGCCGTGTCCGCTGTGCGGACATGATCGACTGCTGATCGCAACATACCCCGGGAAGATCCACTGTGTGCGCCATTCGCCGCAACAGCCGTCGGAGCCGGTCCCCGCCGCTCGCGCGGCCGGTGGCGCCGGCCGGGGAACGGCCCGAGGGGGCGGTGCTCGTCAGAGCGCCGCCCCCTCGGGTCTTCCTGCGGAAGGTGCTACGGGAGGACCTTCTCGATCTGCACGCTGCCGGTGCCGGCGGCGGTGCCGCGGGCGTTGAGCAGCTCGACCTGGCCGAAGAACTGGCGGCCCTCGGGGGCCGCGCTGGTGACCAGGACGTTCGCCGAGACCTGCGCGGTGGCGCCGGTGGCGAGGTCCACCGCGGCGGCCTCGTCGACCTGGACGGAGCCCAGGGCGGCCGAGAAGAACACGTCGCGGTAGTCGTACGTGGTGGAGCCGGACGGGACCGCGTAGCCGATCACCTTGACGGTGTAGGTGCCCGCGGCCGGGTTCTTCAGGCTCACGGCCTCCTCGGAGTCGCCGTCGGCGGCGGAGCCGACCTTGATGCCGTCCTTGTAGACCTCGAGGTCGAGGTCGGCGGCGGTGTCGGACACCTTGCCGATCGCGACGTCGAGGCGGGAGGTGCCCGCGGGCACCGCGATCTCGGTGGTGTGGGTCTCACCGTCGGCGATGGTCGGCTTGGCGACCTTCGCGGAGCCGAGCGGGCCGCCCTTGAGCTTGCCGCCGGTGATGGCCGCGCCGGCGTTCTTGACGCTCCACTGGACCGGGGCCGGGGTGCCCTGCTTCACCTCGGGCAGGACCTTGACCGCGGGGTCGAAGGTCGCGCCGAGCACGGAGACGTCCAGCTTGAACGGGTTGTCCAGGACCGCAGACGTACGGCGGGCCTCGACCTCGATCTCCCAGACGCCCGGCGTCGGCTCGGGGTACGAGCGCAGGTCGGGGCGGCAGGTGTTGGCCGGGTTGTCGTAGTTCGGGTAGCAGTTGGTCGTGGCCGTCGGGTCGACCGGCACGCCGTAGGGGTGGATCGCGATGAAGCGCGTCTGGGCGCCCGCCGCGAGACCGCTGAGCGCGACCTCCAGGCTCTTGGCGCCCGGCGGCACGGTCACGAAGTACGACTTGTGCGAGTTGCGCTGCACGGTGGAGGACTGCGACAGGGAGAACGCCGGCGCGGCCAGGGGGGCGGAAGCCACGACGGTCGTCAGGATCTGCTTGTCGATGCCCTCGGTCGTCTCGTCGTCCAGCTGCAGGATGCCGCTGTGGACGCCGGCCGTCTTGGCGTTGGCCTCGACCTTGATGGTGACGGGCTTGTTCAGCGGCAGGGTGACGTAGTCGTAGCCGCCGACGACCTTGAAGGTGCCGTCGTTGTTGCGCCAGCTCAGGTCGTGCCGCGTGCCGTACTTGACGCCCGTGGTGCGGGTGACGACGACGTTGTAGACCTTCTTCTGGCCGACCTTGAGGCCGCCCTCGCGGTCGTACAGGCCGGTGCCGAAGCCCGGGGTCTTCAGGAACTGGTCGATCGCGGTGTCGACCGGCGCCTTGACGGTGAACTCGTTGGCCTTCGCGTCACGCTGGATGGACTCCCAGGCGCCGTTCACGTCGATCAGACCCGAGCCCTGCGCGTGCGCGGGGACGTTGTCGATCTTCTTGGCGGAGCTGGTGAGCGCGACCCGCAGGGAGGCCGGGGTCAGCTTGATGTTCTGCTGCTTCGCGGCCGAGATCAGCAGGGCGCTCGCGCCCGCCGCCTGCGGCGAGGCCATCGAGGTGCCCTGGAGCATGCCGTAGCCGGCCGGCAGGCTGTAGCCGGCCTCCTTCACCGGCGCGCCGGGCAGCCAGGTCTGGATGGTGTTGATGGCCGCGCCGGGGGCGCTGATGGTCGGCGTGAAGCCGCCGTCCTCACGCGGGCCGCGCGAGGAGAAGGGGAACATGTTGTACTTCGTGCTCACGCCGGAGCCGTAGTTGGCGGCCCACGTCTCCTTGGAGACCGAGGCGCCCACGGAGATGACCTTGTCCGCGAGGGCCGGGTCGCCGATCGTGTTCACACCCGGGCCGGAGTTGCCGGCCGAGATGACCAGCTGGACGCCGTAGGTGTCGACGAGGTTGCGGTAGAGCTCGGCGCGCGCGTTGTTGCCGTCGTTGAGGGCCGGCAGGCCGCCGATCGACATGTTGACGATGTCCACGCCGCGGTTGACGACGAGGTCGATCATGCCCTCGGTCAGCGCGATGTTGGTGCAGCCGCCGGACCAGGAGCAGGCACGCGAGGAGACGAGCTTGGCGCCGGGCGCCTCGCCGTTCATCTGGCCGCCGAAGAGGCTGTTGGCGGCGGTGATGCCGGCGACGTGCGTGCCGTGCTCGGACTCGATGATGCCGATGTTGACGAAGTCGGCCTTCTTGCCGACCCAGTCCCCGCCGAGCGGGTCCATCGGGACGTCCTTGCGGATCTCGATCACGAACGGGATGCGCTCGGCGACCTCGGTCGCCGGGTTGTCCGTGCCGAAGTAGCCGATCTGGTAGCCGTCCTTGTACGGCTTCATCGGCTCGTTGTTCGTGAAGTCGCCGTCCTGGTCGGTGTCCACGCGGACGGTGCCGGCGGCGGCGTCGTACAGCATGCCGAACCGGTCGGTGGTGTCCCCGTCCCGGTTGACGTCGCCCGCCATGTCGCCGGTGGCGGTGATCGACTCGCTGAACCGGCTCCACTGGAAGCTGCCCTCGGGCGCCTTCCAGCTCTGGCCGCCGGCGGTGAAGGAGCCGCCGGCGGAGGTGACCGGGGTGATCTGGGCGCGCCAGGTCCCGTCGTTGTCGGTGATCGGGTCGGTGGCCGTCACCCAGTCGACGATCTTGCGCTCGCCGGTGGTGGTCTTCTGCAGGGCCGGGTGGCCGAGGTCGACACCCGAGTCCATGATGCCGATGGTCACGCCGCGGCCGTCGGCCTGCGGGTTCTGCGCGACGAAGTCGACCGCGCCCGTCTCGAAGGAGGGGTTGTACGGGTTCTTCGCCGGGGTGTTCTTGTCCGGCGCGGCGTACGTCTCGGCCGCGGTCTTCTTGACCGTGCCGGTCTCCCGGCCGGCGTCCGGCCGCGGGTCCGGCAGCTGGATCTCGTGGCGCAGGTCGATGCCGTGGACCGAGGACAGCTTGGCGGCCGCCTTCAGCGCGGCCTCCGCCTGACCGGTCGGCAGCGTGGCGCGCACGTAGCCGAGGTTGTCGTAGGTCCGGCCGACCGAGGCGCCCTGGACGGAGTCCAGCTGGTCGGCGACCTGCTTGGTCTGGCCGGGGGCGGTCGCGACCATGACGGTGACGTTCGCGTCACCCTTGGCCTTGGCCTCCTGGAGGAGCTCGACGTCGGCCGAACCGAGCTTCTGGTCGGCGGACTTGACCGCCGGCGAGGTGCCCGGGGTGTCGGCGCCGGTCGCCGCGAACGCGGGCACGGCGCCGCCCGCCACAAGGGCGGCGACCAGGCCTGCCGCGGCCGCGACGCGCACGGCGCGTCTGGCCCCGGGTATGGAGCTGGGGGATTCGAGGGTCATCAGCATCCCTGGTAAGTGAAAGATACGGTCCGGATTTCGGTGCCGGATGACCGGTCAGCTTTGCGCAACCGACCGCTCTTTGGGGAGGGATGTCATCGACCGAGACCTACCGTGGCGGACACTCGCCAGTGCGGTGTTTCCGCCAGTGAGGCCGTATCAGGGCACAGTGGTGCGAACCACAGGGGCTGAAGAGTTGATTTATCGACTTGGTGGCCCCAAGTCGATACCGGGGCGGGGGTATCCGCCGGTTCGGGTGTGACAGATTTCGAGCGATCAGCGCTCGCGCGTGCGCGCGTAGTGGCGGGAGGCTTTCGCCCGGTTTCCGCAGGCGGACATCGAGCACCAGCGCCGCGTCCCGTTGCGCGAGGTGTCGTGGAAGTGCAGGACGCAGGTCTCCGAGGCGCACTTGCGGATCCGGTCGGGCGCGGAGCCCAGCAGGTCCAGGTAGTCGCGGGCGGCGGTCCAGGCCGGCCCCCAGGCCGGGTCGGCGAACTCGGCGCGCTCGCCCGGCCCTTCGGCGGTCAGCGTGGCGCGGATGCGGCCGTGCTCCAGCACGGCGTCGACCAGTGCCCGGGCGCTCTCGTCGGCCGGGTCCGCCACCGCGCGGGCCAGCGCCTCGCGCGCGGTCATCAGGTGGACCAGGGTCGGGGCGTCGGCCCGGAACCGGTCCGCCAGCCCGGTGGACTCCAGCCAGACCGCGAGCCCTTCGACCCGGCTCAGGCCGAACGCGCCGGCGAAGAGGTCGACGGGCTCGCCCTCCTGTACCCAGCGGGTGTTCAGCAGGTCGAGGGCGATCGGCTCCCCGGTCAGGGGCCGTGGGTCCGCCGTCGTCATGTCTGTCTCCTCGCTCGCTAACCCCTCAAGAGTACGTGAGCGGTTGACGCTCCCCGCCCTAACCCTTAAAGTGAATTTAGAAGGTTAGAAATCCTTGATCGGCCACTGGGGAAGGACCCGTCATGACCACCGTCGTCAGCAAGCTCCGCACCGGGCACGTCGGCCTGAACGTCACCGACCTGGAGCGCTCGCTCGCCTTCTACCGGGACGCCCTCGACTTCCAGGTGCTGGGGGAGGGCAAGGAGGAGGACCGCCGCTTCGCCTTCCTCGGCCGGGACGGCGAGCTCGTGCTCACGCTCTGGCAGCAGGCGGACGGCGCCTTCGCCCCGGCCGCGGCCGGGCTGCACCACCTGGCGTTCTCGGCCGGCGCCGTCGAGGAGGTGCGCGCCTACGAGGAGCGGCTGCGCGGCCTGGGCGTCGCGTTCGCCTACGAGGGCGTCGTCGCGCACGGCGAGGGCGCGGCCTCCGGCGGCATCTTCTTCCACGACCCCGACGGCACCCGCCTGGAGATCTCCGTACCGACCGGTGCCGAGGATGCCCCCGCCCCCACCACAGGGGCGCCGACCTGCGGGTTCTTCTAATGAGCAGCGTCTACCACTGGGGGTCGCTGGCGGTGCAGGAACGGGTCGGCGTGCGTGGGCCTGCCGAGCACGTCGGCCGCTCGATCGGCACGGGCATCCGCGACGTCGCCGCGGCCTTCCTGGAGCTCCAGCCGCACCTGGTCGTCGGGGCCGCCGACGGCGCCGGCCGGATGTGGGCCTCGTGGCTCACCGGGCCGCCCGGCTTCGTGCGGGCCACCGGCCCGCGCCGGATCTCCGTCGCCGGCGGTCCGCCCGCGGGCGATCCGCTCGCCGAGGCACTGGCCACGGCCGGGACCCGGGTCGGGACCATCGCGCTCGACCCGCGCACCCGGCGCCGGATGCGGCTGAACGGAACCCTCGCCGCGACCGCGCGGGGCTTCGCCGTCGAGGCCGAGCAGGTCTTCGCCAACTGCCCGAAGTACCTGCAGAAGCGGCAGCCGCTGGAGGTGGTCGCGGAGGGGGCCGGTGTGGTGCGCCGCGGGGACGCGCTCACCCCCGGCCAGGTGCGCGCCGTACGCGGCGCCGACACCTTCTTCATCGCCACCACGGCGGAGGCGGACGGGGTCGACGCCAGCCACCGCGGCGGCCTGCCCGGCTTCGTGGAGGTGCTCTCCCCGGTCGAACTGGCCTGGCCCGACTATGCGGGGAACGCGATGTTCCTGACCCTGGGGAACCTGACGGCCGACCCGCGGGCCGGGCTGCTCTTCCCGGACTGGGAGAACGGGTCCGTCCTCCAGCTCAGCGGCCGGGCCCGGACGGAGTTCGCTCCCGACGGCGGCCGCCGCACCCTCTTCCGGGTGGAGTCGGTGGTGGAAGCCGTGCATCCGGGGCGGCTGCTGTGGAGCACCCCGGAGTTCTCCCCTCACCTCGGGAGCACCACCAGGTAGGCGGCGGGCTCGCGGTCGCCGGAAGCCGTCAGGGCGGTCCGGATGACCGCGGCCTGCTGCTCGGGCCAGTCGCGGAGCTTGCGCGGGGTGATGTGGACGACGGTCACCCCGAGCCGCTCCAGGGTCTCGCGCTTGCGCACGCACTCGGACCACTCCTCGTCCTCCCCCTGGCGCGGGGCGCGCGTGTCGATCTCCACGGCCACGGCGTGCTCGGGCCAGTACGCGTCGACCCCGCCGAGGTGCGGGCCGCCGGGGATCCGCAGGTCCGCGTTCCAGACGGGGTCGGGGAGTTCGTAGCCGCGTACGACCTGGTAGAGCCGGTCCTCGGCGATGGCCCGGCCCTCCGCGAGGAGGGACTCGACGGCGTCCACCACGTGCGCCCGGTTCAGCAGCCGGGCCACCGTCAGCTCCCGTACGACGGCGGCCGGTTCGCAGTGCCCGCTGCGGACGGCCTCGCTCAGCAGCCGGCGCACGGTGCCGGCGTCGGAGAGCTGGGCGACGGCGTCGGCGACGGCCCGCGCGACGGGCGCCACGGGCAGCCCGGTGACCTCCTGGGACCGGGGCGCGGTGTGTGCGCGCACGATCCGCACGTCGCCGGTGGACCGCAGCCGCCGGGTGCCCGGCACCAGGACGTCGATGTGCGAGAGGGCGAGCAGCGGGGGCGCGGAGGCGAAGCGGTACAGGGCCAGCGCCGCCAGCCCGGTGATCATGGCCTCGCCCGCGCCGCGCCGTCCCGCGTACAGCAGCGCGGCGTGCAGTCGCTCCTCGCTGGTCGCCGGTCCGGCGTGCAGCAGGAACACGCCGGGCAGGATCTGCTGCCAGGGCCGCTCGGCGGCCTCGGAGGCGCTCACGCCGTGCTCGCGCAGCTGTGCGAGGGTCAGCACGCGGGGACGGTTGCCGGTGAGGTGGGCGAGGGGGAGGGGTGCGTTGTGGTTCATGACGCGGTGATTCCCTCAGGCCATGGCCTTGCTAACCCCTGTTACACGCCCGTCGGCAAATCCGGACAAGCTGGGGCTAAAGTACGGGCGTTCGACTGCCGATGGGGTGCGCCCGTACGGGGGACCGGTCCGGGGCCTCGGCCCCGGACCGGTCCTCGAACGCCGGACGGGCCGGCAGATCCAGCCTCGCCGGCGTTCGCGGCGCGGGGCCCGGGGCCGAGGCCCCCGGCAGCGGCGCCGCCGGTCAGCTGCCCGCCGCGGCGTCGCAGGCCTGCGCGCGCAGGGCCCGGGCCAGGTCGTCGCGGGACTCAAGCACCAGGCGGCGCAGCGCAGGGGCGGCGTCCTCGTGCCCGGCCAGCCAGGCGTCGGTGGCGTCCAGCGTCGCGGCGTCACCCTGGAGCGAGGGGTAGAGGCCCTTGACGATGTCCATCGCGATCTGGATCGACCGGTCCGACCACACCCGCTCGATCACCTCGAAGTAGCGCCCCGCGTGGGCCGCCAGCAGGCCCCGCTGCGAGGACTGCTGCATGCCCGCGATCGTCGCCTCCACCAGCGCGTTCGACAGCGCGTCCGACTCGACGACCGCCGCCCACGCCTGGTCCTTCACCGCCTGTGAGGGCCGCGCCGCCAGGCACCGCACCTGGTGCCGCTTGCCCGACGCCGTGTCGTCGCGGGCCAGTTCGGCGGTGAGGACGGCCTCGTCCACCGCCCCGTGCGCGGCCAGCGGCAGCAGGAGGTCCCACCGCAGCTCCTGGTCCACGTCCAGGCCGTCGATCCGCGCCGACCCCTCCAGCAGCCCCAGCAGCAGCTGGAAGTCGCCCTCGCTCGCCGCGCACGCCGCGAAGAACCGCGCCCAGGTCAGCTGGTGCTCCGACCCCGGCTGCGCCGCCCGCAGTTCGTGCAGCGCGCCCGCCGCCAGGTCCCGGCCGCTCTGCTCGCGCCGCTCCGGCGCCGCGTAGTGGGTGACCGCGGCCTGCGCCTGCGCGTGCAGCTGCTGCAGGACGCCGACGTCCGTCTCCCGGCCCGCGTGCGCCAGCACCAGCGAGAGGAAGTCGCGCGCCGGCATCAGGCCGTCCCGCGTCAGGTTCCACAGCGCCGACCAGCTCAGCGCCCGCGCCAGCGGATCCGTCAGGTCGCCCAGGTGCGCGCGCAGCGTGGCCAGCGAACCCTCGTCGAAGCGGATCTTGCAGTAGGTGAGGTCCTCGTCGTTGACCAGGACCAGGTCGGGCCGGTCCTGCCCGGCCAGCTCCGCGACCACCGAGCGGGAGCCGGAGACGTCCGCCTCGGCCCGGGCGTAGCGGACCAGCGCGCCGTCCGGCTCCAGCCGGTACAGGCCGACGCCGACCCGGTGCGGGCGCAGTTCGTCGCCCTCCTGGAGGACCGCGAGCTCGGTGATCCGGCCCGCGGCGTCGTAGGTCACCAGCGGGGTCAGCGCGTTCACGCCCGCCGTCTGCAGCCAGGCCCGCGACCACTCGGTCATGTCCCGTCCGGACACCTCGCCGAGCACCGACAGCAGGTCGTCGAGGGTGGTGTTCCCGTACGCGTTGGCCTTGAAGTAGCGGCGGGCGCCCTCCAGGAACGCCTCCCGGCCGACGTAGGCGACCAGCTGCTTGAGCACCGCCGCGCCCTTGGCGTAGGTGATGCCGTCGAAGTTCAGCTTCGCGTCCTCCAGGTCACGGATGTCGGCCGTGATCGGGTGCGTGGACGGCAGCTGGTCGGCGCGGTAGGCCCACGCCTTGCGGTTGTTGGCGAAGGTCACCCACGCCTGGTCGAAGCGGGTGGCCTCGACGAGCCCGAAGGAGCCCATGAAGTCCGCGAAGGACTCCTTCAACCACAGGTCGTCCCACCACTTCATGGTGACCAGGTCACCGAACCACATGTGCGCCATCTCGTGGAGGATCACGTTCGCGCGCCGCTCGTACGAGGCCTGCGTGACCTTGCCGCGGAAGATGTACTCCTCCCGGAAGGTCACCATCCCCGGGTTCTCCATGGCGCCCAGGTTGTACTCCGGCACGAAGGCCTGGTCGTACTTCCCGAAGGGGTAGGGGTAGTCGAAGATCTCGTGGAAGAGGTCGAAGCCCTGCTTGGTGACGAGGAAGACGTCGTCCGCGTCGAAGTGCTTGGCGAGCCCCTTGCGGCACATCGCGCCCAGCGGGATGGTCAGGTCCCCGCGGGTGTAGGTGTCCGTCACATAGTGGTACGGACCGGCCACCACGCAGGTGATGTACGTGGAGATCGGCGCGGTCTGCGCGAAGCGGCGGGTCTGCCCCTCGCGGGACTCCTCGGCGCCGTTGCTCCACACCTGCCAGCCCTCGGGCGCGGTCACCTCGAAGCGGTAGGGCGCCTTCAGGTCCGGCTGCTCGAAGTTGGCGTACACCCGGCGGGCGTCGGCCGGCTCGTACTGCGTGTAGAGGTAGACCTCGCCGTCCTCCGGGTCCACGAAGCGGTGCAGGCCCTCGCCCGTCCGGCTGTACGCGCAGTTCGCGTCCACGACCAGGACGTTCTCGGAGGCCAGGTCGTCCAGGGCGATCCGGGCCCCGTCGAAGACGGCGGCCACGTCCAGCGTGCGCCCGTTCAGGGTGACGGAGTTCACCGAGGGGGCGATCAGGTCCGCGAAGGTGGCACTGCCGGGGGCCGCGGCCCGGAAGCGGATCGTCGTCACCGAGCGGAAGGTCCGCGGGCCCTCGGCCGGCTCGGCCTCGTCCACCGCCGACCTGATGTCGAGGACGACCTCGTACCCGTCGACGGACAGCAGCTCGGCCCGCTCGCGGGCCTCATCGCGGGACAGATTCTCTCCGGGCACCTGCACTCCTTCGTGCGTGATCGCGTTCTTGGTCGAATCCTCGCACGAGGGGAATGCGTGCGAGGGCGTCCTGGTTGGCGACGGAGGACATGCGCCGTTGATGCCTTTTTCCGCCTGAGACCGACACAGAGGAGAGACATGACCGAGACCCAGGTGCGCGAGAAGACCCCGGTCGACTTCTGGTTCGACCCGCTCTGCCCTTGGGCCTGGATGACGTCCCGTTGGATGCTGGAGGTCGAGAAGGTCCGCGACGTCGAGGTGCGCTGGCACGTGATGAGCCTCGCCGTCCTCAACGAGAACAAGCTCGACGAGCTGCCCGAGGTGTACCGCGAGCTCCTCGGCCCCAAGGGCTGGGCTCCCGTGCGCGTGGTCATAGCGGCCCAGCAGAAGCACGGCGACGAGGTCACCGGCAAGCTCTACACCGCGCTCGGCACCCGCATCCACAACGAGGACAAGGGAGCCACCCGCGAGGTGATCGCCGAGGCACTGGCCGAGGTCGGCCTGCCGGCGGAGCTGCTCGCCTACGCCGACTCCGACGAGTACGACGAGGTGCTGCGGGCGTCGCACAACAACGGCATCGACCGCGTGGGCCAGGAGGTCGGCACCCCGGTGATCTCCGTTCCGGGCGCCGGCGGCGAGGGCGACGTCGCCTTCTTCGGCCCGGTCGTCACCCCGACCCCGCGCGGCGAGGCCGCGGCCCGGCTGTGGGACGGCACCCTGCTCGTGGCCTCCACCCCCGGCTTCTACGAGATCAAGCGGAGCCGCACGAAGGGCCCGTCCTTCGAGTAGCCCGTACGGCCGCACGACACAGGAGACCCCCGTGAGTCACGTCCTCACGGGGGTCTCCTGCTGGACACGCCCGCCGGTGAAGGGTGAGAAGACGATCACGAGGCGGACGGGCTCGGGGGTGCGATCAGCCCTTGGCGGGGATCAGCAGCGGGGTGTTCGCCTTGGCGTCGGCGTAGCGCTTGGAGACGTCCTGCCAGTTGACGACGTTCCACATCGCCTCGATGAAGTCCACCTTCTGGTTCTTGTACTGCAGGTAGAAGGCGTGCTCCCAGGCGTCGAAGACCAGGATCGGGGTGCTGGCCACGCCCACGTTGCCCTGGTGGTCGTAGACCTGCTCGACGACCAGGCGGCCGCTGACCGGCTCGTACGCGAGGACGCCCCAGCCGGAGCCCTGGGTGGCGGAGGACGCGAAGGTCAGCTGCTTCTTGAACTTGGCGAACGAGCCGAAGGACTCGGTGATCGCGTCGGCCAGGTCGCCGAGGCCGTCGGCCGCGGTGGGCTCGCCGCCGCCCTCGCCGGTCTTCGGGCTGGCCATGTTGTGCCAGTAGATGCTGTGCAGGATGTGGCCGGAGAGGTGGAACGCGAGGTTCTTCTCCAGGCCGCCCAGCGCACCCCAGTTCTCCTTGTCGCGCGCCTCCGCCAGTTGCTCCAGCGTGTTGTTGGCGCCCGTGACGTAGGCCGCGTGGTGCTTGTCGTGGTGCAGCTCGATGATCTGCGGGTTGATCACCGGCTCCAGCGCCGCGTAGTCGTACGGAAGCTCAGGAAGCGTGTAGATGGCCATGCGTGTTATCCGGTCCCCTCGGCGTGCCAATCGCTAATTGCAATTAATGCGCAACTGCACGCTAGCAGCATCTATTCCGCCTCACACGTAAGGGTTGCCTCTGTACAACGCAGGTGGGCCCCGTGCGTTCGCACGGGGCCCACCTGCGGTCGAGGGGCTGTCAGGCGGCGGCGGCCGCCCGGCGCTGCACCACGTATCCGGTCACGGCGAGGGCGGCGGTCAGGCCGCCGGTGAAGATCACCTGCACCCGGGTGTCCTCACCCAGCGCCATCAGGACCAGGACCCCGGCCACCCCGGCGAGCGCCACCCACGTCAGGTACGGGAAGCACCACATCCGCACGACGAGCTTCTCGGGGGCCTCGCGCTCCAGCCTGCGGCGCAGCGCGAACTGCGAGACGGCGATGAAGCCCCAGACCACGAGGATGACGCCGCCGACCATGTTCAGCAGCCAGGCGAACAGGGTGTCCGGGTACCAGTACGACAGCAGCACGGTGACGAAGCCGAAGCCGGAGGAGGCGAGCACCGCCCGGCGCGGCACGGCGCCGGTGACCCGGCCCAGCGCCTTGGGGCCCTGGCCGCGGGAGACCAGGGAGTAGGCCATGCGCGAGGAGCCGTAGATGTTGGCGTTCATCGCGGACAGCAGGGCGATGAGGATGACCACGTTCATGATCTCGCCGGCCGCCGGGATGCCCAGGTGGTCCAGGGTGGCCGCGTACGGGCCGTTCTCCGTGACCTTCGGGTCGTTCCACGGCAGCAGCGTGACGATGACGAGCATCGACCCGACGTAGACGACGGCGATGCGCCACATCGTCGTCTTCACGGCCCGGGCCACGCCCTTGACGGGGTTCTCCGACTCGGCGGCGGCGATGGTGACCGTCTCCAGCCCGCCGTAGGCGACGACCGAGGCCAGCAGGCCGACCAGCAGGCCGTCCACACCGTTCGGGAGGAAGCCGCCGTCGTGGAGCAGGTTGGCGGTGCCGGGGGCGCCGGTGCCGGGCAGCAGGTCGAGGACGGCCAGCACGCCGAGGCCCAGGAAGAGGGCGATGGCGCCGATCTTGAGGGCGGAGAACCAGAACTCGAACTCGCCGAAGTGCGAGACGGCCGCCAGGTTGGACCCGCAGAACAGCGCCATGAAGACCAGCACCCACATCCAGGACGGGGTACCCGGGAACCAGCCCGTCATGATGTGCGCCGCGCCGATGGCCTCGATGGCCACGCCCACGCACAGCAGCGTCCAGAACATCCAGCCGGCGGTGAACCCCGCCCACGGGCCGATCGCCCGCTCCGCGTGCACCGAGAAGGAGCCGGACGCGGGGTTGGCGGCGGACATCTCGCCGAGCATCCGCATCACGAACATCACGAGCAGTCCGGACGCGGCGTAGGCGAGCACGATCGAGGGTCCCGCCGCGGCGATGCCGGCCCCGGAGCCGACGAAGAGTCCGGCGCCGATGACACCGCCGAGGGCGATCATCGAGAGGTGGCGCTGCTTGAGTCCGTTGCCGAGCGGGGAACCAGCCTCGGTCCGCGGCGGCTCGGGAGGTGCGACGGTGCTGCTGTGGCTCATGGGTGGGTGCCTGTCAGGTGCGGGGGTGGAGCGGGCCCCAGTGTGCCGAGTGTCCGATCATCGGACGCGCTTCGTCCGATATTCGGACACCTGCTTCACGGAAGGTGATCACGCCGTACGGGCCGGGGGACGGCAGGACCCCCCGTGCCGCGCGGGCACGAGGGGTCCTGGTCCGGGGGAGCGGCCCGCCGGGGCCGGTTCAGCCGGCCTTCCGCTCCCGCTGCTGCCGCCGCTCCCGCAGCTCGCGGACGCCCGCCACGGCGAGGACCAGCAGGGCCGCACCCGTCGACCACAGCAGCTGCGGGCGGGCCGAGTCGTCGAACAGCATCAGCACCAGGACCGCCGCCATCCCGGCCAGCGCGGCCCAGGTGGCGTACGGGAACAGCCACATCGGCAGGACCAGCCGCTCGGGCATGTCCCGCTCGATCCGGCGGCGCAGCCTCAGCTGCGAGACCGCGATCAGCGCCCACACGAACAGCAGCACCGCGCCGACCGCGTTGAGCATGTAGAGGAAGATCGTGTCCGGCCACAGCAGGTTGAGCACCACCGACACGAAGCCGAAGGCCACCGACGCGAACACCGCCCGGCGCGGCACGCCGCCGCCCGAGACCTTCAGCAGCGACTTCGGCGCCTCCTCGCGCTCGGCCAGCGAGAAGATCATGCGAGAGGAGCCGTACAGGTTCGCGTTGAGCGCCGAGAGCAGGGCCACGAACACCACGATGTTCATGATCTGGCCGGCCCCCGGGATGCCGATGGAGTCCAGGACGGCGACGTACGGGCTCTGCCCCGGCTCCAGCGAGTCCCATGGCAGCAGGGTCACGATGACCACCATCGAGCCGACGTAGAAGAAGAGGATGCGCCACACGGCGCTGCGGACCGCGCGGGAGACCGACCGGGCCGGGTCGTCGGACTCTGCGGCCGCGATCGTGACGACCTCCAGGCCGCCGAAGGCGAAGATGACGGCGAGCATGCCGGCGACCACGCCGCCGAAGCCCTCGGGGAAGAAGCCGCCGTGGCCGGTCAGGTTGGCCATGCCGACCGGATCCGTGTCCGGGAGCACGCCGAGGATCGCGAGGGTGCCGAGGATCAGGAAGAGCACGATCGCGCCGACCTTGAGCGCGGCGAACCAGAACTCGAACTCGCCGAAGTTCTTCACCGCGGCCAGGTTGCTCACGGTGAAGACCACCATGAAGAGCAGCACCCAGATCCACTGGTCGACCGAGGGCACCCAGCCGTTCGCGATCTTCGCGGCGCCGGTGGCCTCCACCGCGAGCACCACGACCAGCAGGAACCAGTACAGCCAGCCCGCCGAGAAGCCGGCCCAGCGGCCGAGCGCCCGCTCCGCGTAGACGGAGAACGAGCCGGAGGCGGGCATCGCGGCCGACATCTCGCCCAGCGCGCGCATCACCAGCATCGCGAGGACACCGGCGAGGAGGTACGAGCAGATGATCGCGGGACCGGCGATGCCGATGCCCGCGCCGGAGCCGACGAAGAGGCCGGCGCCGATCACGCCGCCGAGCCCCAGCATGGTCAGGTGGCGCTGTTTGAGGCTGTGGCTGAGGGGTTCGGAGGGCAGGTCGCCCGTCGTGGGAGGTGCGTCTTGCAGGCGCTCACGCATGAGGGGTGCTCGTACTCTCGTTCGGCCCGGCGATGGTGTGGACTCCGCCTCGACTTGGCGGGATCCAACAGTCTCGCTGAGCGGCGGCTGTCCGTGCAAAACGGACGTGTTGTTGGATGTTGCTCGTGACGAGGATCACGCCGACGCGGTCCGGGGGGCGGACTTTGTTCATTCCCCACCATCGCGGGGAGCGGGGCTTTGTTCCGGGCGGCGGTGGGGCGGCCCGGGACCGCGCACTAACGTCGGTGATCGTTCCCACCCCCACCACCTCGCGGAGCCCCCTCATGAGCACTGCTTCCGTCTCCCTCCGGCCCGGCACCGTCCTCGCCGACCTGCTGCCCGCGAGCCGCGTGCGCGACATCGCGCTCGTCGTCGGCGGCGCCGCCCTGACCGGGATCGCCGCGCAGATCGCGGTGCCCGTGCCCGGCTCCCCGGTCCCCGTCACGGGCCAGACCTTCGCCGCGCTGCTCGTCGGCACCGCCTTCGGCGCCCGCCGCGGCTTCCTCTCGCTGGCGCTGTACGCCCTCGTCGGCATGGCCGGCGTGCCCTGGTTCGCGGGCGGCACCTCCGGCGCGGGCGGCGCCTCCTTCGGCTACGTGCTCGGCATGCTGCTCGCCGCCACCGTCGTCGGCGCCCTCGCGCGGCGCGGCGCCGACCGCTCGGTCCTGCGTACGGCGGGCACGATGGCACTCGGCTCCGCGGTGATCTACGCGGTGGGCGTCCCCTACCTGATGGCCGCCACCGGGATGTCCCTGAGCGCCGCCGTCGCGGCCGGGCTGACCCCGTTCCTGATCGGCGACGCCCTCAAGGCGGCCCTCGCGATGGGCGCCCTGCCGGCCGCCTGGAAGCTGGTGGGCCGCCGCGGCTGACGCCTGCGCCGCCACCCCCGTACCGGCCGGAGCCCGGCCCGCCTGACGAGGCGGGCCGGGCTCCGGTGCGTGGGGCGCAGGACCGGGCTCGGTCAGCTCTCGACGGCGGCGGCCCGCTTGCGGCGGAGGTCCAGGGCCACGCCGACGGCCACGACCAGGCCGGCGACGAGGGTGGAGAGGGTGACCACCTCGCGGTTGGCGTCGTCCACGAACATGTAGCCGATCACGAACATGATCAGTGCGGCGGTGGCCCAGGTCAGCCACGGGAAGAGCCACATCTTCACGGTGAGCTTCTCCGGGGCCTCGCGGACCAGGATCCCGCGCATCCTCAGCTGGGTGAAGCAGATCACCAGCCAGACGAAGAGCGCGATGGCGCCGGAGGAGTTCAGGAGGAAGTTGAAGACCGTGTCCTTGAACGCGTAGTTGAAGTAGACGGCGACGAAGCCGAAGACCGTGGAGCCGAGGATCGCGGCGACCGGCACGCCCTTGGCGTTGACCTTCGCGAACGCCTTGGGGGCGTCGCCGCGCTCACCGAGCGAGAAGGCCATGCGGGAGGCGGTGTAGAGGCCCGAGTTCAGGCAGGACAGCACGGCGGTCAGGACGATGACCTCCATGATCGTGCCGGCGTTCGCGATGCCGATCGAGTCGAGGGCGGCGACGTACGAGCCCTTCTCGGTGATCGACTTGTCGTTCCAGGGCAGCAGCGTCAGGACGACGAAGATCGAGCCGAGGTAGAAGACGCCGATGCGCCAGATGACGGAGTTGGTGGCCTGCGTGACCGCCTTGCGGGGGTTCTCCGACTCGCCGGCGGCGAGGGTGACGATCTCGCTGCCCATGAAGGAGAAGACGACCATGAGCACACCGGTGAGTACGGCGCCGTAACCGTTGGGGAAGAAGCCGCCGGTGTCGGTCAGGTGCGCGAAGCCCGCGCCGGGGTTGTCGGAGCCGGGCAGGAGGCCGAAGACGGCCAGCATGCCGATGACGACGAAGGCGCCGATGGCGACGACCTTGATGCCCGCGAACCAGAACTCGAACTCACCGTAGGAGGCGACCGAGCCGAGGTTGGTGACGGTCAGCACCGCCATCACGATCAGCGCCCAGGCCCACTGCGGGACGGCCGGGATCCAGTTCTCGAGGATGGCGGCACCGGCGGTGGCCTCGACCGCGAGGACGACGACCCAGAAGAACCAGTAGAGCCAGCCGATGGAGAAGCCCGCCCAACGGCCGAGCGCGCGGTCCGCGTAGGCCGAGAAGGAGCCCGAGTTCGGGCTGGCGGCGGCCATCTCGCCGAGCATCCGCATCACGAAGACCACCATGGCGCCGACGAGGGCGTAGGAGATCAGGATGGCGGGGCCGGCCTTGGCGATGCCGCCACCGGAGCCGACGAAGAGGCCGGCGCCGATGACGCCGCCGATGGCGATCATGGACAGGTGGCGGTTCTTGAGACCGGCCTTCAGACCGTCGGAGGGCAGGCCTTCACCGGGGTTGCCGGTGGGGTCGCCTGCCTTCTGAAGGGTCGTCGTGGAGCTCATGGACGGATCCTTAGGTTTCTCGGGTTGCGAGCCCCGGCATTCAAACCTGAGATGAACGCGGGACGGAAGACCTCAATCCGGATCGCTGCGCCGGGAGGAACGTCCAGGACCGGCGTCCTGCCGTGTCCCATCTGCGTCCTTTGGGTTTACTTGAGCTTTAGAAGTGACTTACGCGACACCCGCTGCGGGCTGTCTGGGCTCCTCGTGCCACACTCGTCCCATGCGCGTGTACCTCGGATCCGACCATGCCGGCTTTGAGCTCAAGAACCACCTCGTGGACTGGCTCAAGAACAACGGCCACGAGCCCGTCGACTGTGGCCCCCACATCTACGACGCCGTGGACGACTACCCGCCGTTCTGCCTCCGCGCCGCGGAGAAGACCGCAGCGGACGAGGGCAGCCTCGGCATCGTGATCGGCGGCTCCGGCAACGGCGAGCAGATCGCCGCGAACAAGGTCAAGGGCGTCCGCGCCATCCTGGCCTGGAGCGTCCAGACCGCCCAGCTCGGCCGTGAGCACAACAACGCCAACGTCATCTCCGTCGGCGGCCGGATGCACACCCAGGACGAGGCCGTCAGCTTCATCGAGGCCTTCCTGGCGACGCCGTACTCCGGCGAGGAGCGCCACACCCGCCGCATCGAGATGCTCTCCGCCTACGAGCAGACCGGCGAGCTCCCCCCGATCCCGGCCCACCACCCGCAGGGCTGATCCCGCTTCCGGCCGTGCCGCCCGCGGATGCGGGTGGCACGGCCGTCGTCTTGTCCCCCCCCGTCGTCTCCTTCCCTCTTCTCCTGAGGAGTGCGCAGTGCCCGAGGGGCATACGATCCACCGCCTCGCCGAGGACCACCTGGCGCGGTTCGCCGGACGGCCGGTCGCCGTCAGCAGCCCCCAGGGCCGGTTCGCCGAGAGCGCCGCCCTCCTCGACGGGCGGATCCTGGACGGCGTCGACGCCCACGGCAAGCACCTCTTCCTCGGATTCAGGGGGAGCGGATGGATCCACATCCATCTCGGACTCTTCGGCAAGTACGCGGTCGGCCCCGCACCCGCCCCGCCGGCCACCGACACCGTCCGGCTGCGCCTGGTCAACGACGACCACTTCTCCGACCTGCGCGGCCCGACCACCTGCGCCTGGATCACCGACGAGGAGAAGGACGCGATAAGCGCCCGCCTCGGCCCGGACCCGCTGCGCAGCGGTGACGACCCGGACCGGGCCTGGGCCCGCATCTCCCGCTCCCGCACCACCGTCGCCGCGCTGCTCATGGACCAGAAGGTCGTCGCCGGCGTCGGCAACGTCTACCGCGCCGAGGTCCTCTTCCGGCACGGCATCGACCCGTACCGCCTGGGCAAGGACCTCACCCGCGCCGAGTGGGACGCCATGTGGGAGGACCTGGCCGCCCTGATGCGCCAGGGCATGCGCGACAACCGCATCGACACCGTCCGCGACGAGCACCTCCCCGAGGCGATGGGCCGGCCGCCCAGGGTGGACGACCACGGCGGCGAGGTGTACGTCTACCGGAGGGCGAACATGCCCTGCCACATCTGCGGAAGCGAGATCCGCACCGCCGGCCTGGCCGCCCGCAACCTCTTCTGGTGTCCCGCCTGCCAGCAGAACTAGCGCTCTCTCGTCGCACGGCTGTTCGTGCAGTCGTACCGGACATCCCGCCCATCGCCTCGTAAAGTCTGCAATCCGCACATCTTCAGAGCCATGCGGCCATCCCCGACCGGGCAATCCATGACGGCACGGGCGTTTCCGGGCAGCCCCGAACCCCGGGTGCGGGGGTACCCCTGCGCATTCACAGCCAGGATGGATAAGGTCCCGAAGCAATGGCCGGAGCACGCGTGGAGACCCTTCTGGCCCGGATGCGCATGCGGTCGCACCGGGGCCGCACCGCCCTGCGCAAATCCGCCGTCGACTACTTCCGCGGAGACGCCTCCGACTGGCTCGCCTTCGCCGGGCTGCTGCTCACCGTCCCCGCCATAGCCTGCGGCACGCTGATGCTGCCCGTCTGGTTCTCGCCGGCGGCGCTCGTCCTGCCGATCGTGGCCGGCGGCCTCCTGCTCCGCCCCGCCAGCCTCCTCGCCCTGTACGCCGCCTCCGCGGCCGCACTGATCGTCGAGGCCCTCGTCCTCGGCCCCTACACCCAGGGCCCGGCGCGCGTCACCCCCGGCACCGTGCTGGTCGTCGCCGCCTGCGGGCTCTTCGGTCTTCTCATCGCACAGTTCCGCAGCCGCGTGGGTGTGCCCTGGCGGCGCGGCGGCACCATGCTCTTCGACCTGCGCGAACGCATCCGCGTACAGAGCAAGCTCCCCACCCTGCCACGCGGCTGGCACCGCGAGATGGCCCTGCGCCCCGCCGGCGGCCAGTCCTTCTCCGGCGACTTCGTGGTCGCGGCCCGCACCAACGGCGGCCGGACCCTGGAGATCGTCCTGACCGACGTCTCCGGCAAGGGCATGGAGGCGGGCTCCCGGGCCCTGCTGCTGTCCGGCGCCTTCGGCGGGCTGCTCGGCGCACTGCCGCCGCACGGCTTCCTGCCCGCCGCCAACGGCTACCTGCTCCGCCAGGACTGGGACGAGGGCTTCGCCACCTCCATCCACCTCGTCCTGGACCTGCAGACCGGCGACTACGAACTCCTCTCGGCCGGCCACCTGCCCGCCCTCCAGCTCTGCGCCGGCACCGGCCGCTGGCAGGAGAAGTCCGGCGAGGGCCCGCTCCTCGGCGTCTACGACGGCGCCGAGTTCACCCCCGCCCGCGGCAACCTCCGCCGCGGCGACGTCCTGATGCTCTTCACCGACGGCCTCGTCGAGACCGCCGACCGCGAGATCAGCGAGGGCATCGACCGCCTCACCGGCGAAGCCGACCGCTACGTCTCCGCCGGCTGGGAGGGCGCGGCCTGGCACCTGATCGAGAAGGTCGCCAAGGACGTCAACGACGACCGCGCCCTGCTCCTCATCCGCCGCTCTCCCTGATCCGGGCGGGACCTGCCCCCGGACCCCGGGCCGCTCCACGTGGTCCGGGCCACTCGCCCGGGCCACTCGCCCGGGATTGGCCCGCCCCGGCGGCCGCGCGCGGGCCTACCGTGCCCCCATGGACCGCACGCTCGCCGCCGACCTCGCCCGGCTCCCCGACCTGCTCGACGCCACCCGCCGCGCCGCCGCCGAGGCGCTCGCCACCCTGGCCGAGCGCCCCGTCGTACCGCCCGCCCCGAAGCCGCGGGACCCCGCACCGCTCCCCGAGGAGGGCCGCGGCACCGAGAGCGCCCTCGCCGCGTTCCGCGAACGCTGGGAGCCGCGGCTCTCAGCCTCCGCCGGCCCCCGCTACCTCGGCTTCGTCACCGGCGGCGCCACCCCCGCGGCACTCGCCGGGGACTGGCTCACAGCCGCCCACGACCAGAACTCCAACTCCTCGATGGACGGCGCCGGCCAGGACCTCGAACGCGAGACGGTGGGCTGGCTGCGCGAGCTCTTCGGCCTCTCCGACGCCCACACCGGCACCTTCGTCAGCGGCGCCACCATGTCCAACACCACCGGCCTCGCCATCGCCCGCGAATGGCTCGGCGAACGCCTCGGCGTGTCCCCGGCCGACGACGGTGCCGCGGCCCTCGGACCGGTCCGCGTCCTCTCCGGCGCCCCGCACTCCTCCATCGCCAAGGCCCTCTCCTTCCTCGGCCTCGGCCGCAGCTCCCTCGTACGCGTCCCGACCCTGCCCGGGCGCGAGGCCGTCGACCCCGCCGCCCTCGACCGGGCGCTGGCCGACACCCCCGGCCCGGCGGTCGTCGTCGCCAACGCCGGCACCGTCAACACCGTCGACTTCGACGACCTCCCCGCCATCGCCGCCCTCCGGCCGCGCCGCGACTTCTGGCTGCACACAGACGCCGCCTTCGGCGCCTTCGCCGCGCTCTCCCCGGACCACGCGCACCTCGCCGCAGGCCTCGACGCCTCCGACTCCGTCTGCGTCGACCTGCACAAGTGGCTCAACGTCCCCTACGACAGCGCCGTCCAGTTCACCCGCCGACGCGACCTGCAGGCCCGCGTCTTCCAGAACTCCGCCGCCTACCTCGGCCCCCTCGGCGAACACCCCGACCTCGTCCACCTCACCCCGGAGAACTCCCACCGACTGCGCGCCCTCGCCGCCTGGTTCACGCTGCGCGCCTACGGCCGCCAGGGCCACCGGGAGATCGTCGAACGCAACATCGCCGGCGCCAGGGCCCTCGGCGCGGCCCTGGAGGAGGACCCCGCCTTCACCCTCCTCGCCCCGGTCCGCCTCAACGTCGTCTGCTTCACCCTCGCCGAGGACCCCGATCCGGCCCGGCTGACCGCCCTGCGCGAGGCGGTGTCCGCCGAGGTGTTCGTCACCCCGACCGTCCACGAGGGAACCGCCGGGCTGCGCGCCGCGTTCTCCAACTGGCGTACGACGCAGGCAGATGTCCGCCGGGCCGCCGAGGCCCTGCGCACGGCAGCGAGGGAGATCGCATGACCGGCAGTCCGCTGACCCTCCTGGAGGTCGAGGCCCTGGCGCGCGAGGCGCACGAGGGCCGGACCGACAAGGCCGGCAGGCCGTACGCCGAGCACCTCGCGGCCGTCGCCGAGGGCGTACGCGTGCGCGGCGGCAGCCCCGAACAGCAGGCGGCGGCCTGGCTGCACGACGCGATCGAGGACGAGGCGCTCAGCCTCACCTGGCTGGATTCCGCCGCTCTCGCGCAGTCCGTCAAGGACATGGTCCTCGCCGTCACCAAGCGCCCCGGCGAGCCGGTCGAGCGTTACGCGGCCCGCATCCTGGCCACCCCGGGCGCCCTCCTCGTCAAGGAGGCCGACCTCGCCCACAACGCCGACCCCGCACGCCTCGCCGTGCTCGACGGCCCCACCCGCGAGCGGCTGTCCGCGAAGTACGCGTATGTCCGTTCCCTCCTGGGGCTCACCGCCCCCTGAGCCCCCTCGCCCCACGCGGTGCGCGACGGCGGGACGATGGCCTTTCGTCACGGGGCGTATGACTGCGGCCCGTTGGTGGGAGGATGGTCCATGTGGGGGCATTCCCGGCCGTTGCGCCCCCGGCCGACCAGGGGACGACCGAAGGTGTGATCAGAAGTGGCCATTTCGCTGTCAGTGGTGGTTCTGTTGGGGGTCATCCTGGTGGTGCTGATCCGCGGCAACCACATCAAGACGGGCCCCGCCATCGTCGCGGCCCTCTTCGGCTTCTTCCTGGCGTCCAGCTCGATCGCGGACGACGTGAACCGTTTCCTCAACTCGCTGGCCACGATGATCGCCAACATCAAGCTCTGAGACCCGGCGCCATGACGCCATAGAGCCCCGGCCCTCGCCCCCCGGCCGATCCTCCGGCACCCGCCCGGCCCCGCCACCGCCGAGCCGGACCGCGGGCCGACTCCGTGCGACGCCCTGCCCGCGGCGAATCCGCGGGGACGGGCTCGGGGCCGGTTCCTGCCACCAGCGGGTGGCCGGAGGCCACGCGGACCGGCTCGCCGTCCCTGCACGTACCGGGGCGGCCCGGAATCCGGCCCCGCGGAGCCCGGAGCGCGTTCCCCGGAAGGCGGCGGCGTTCTCGGCGGTCCCGCCGTACGGCGGCTCCGCGAACGCGTCGGCGACGCGCCGGGCGGTCACCAGATAGCCGGAGAACCGGACGCCCGGCCGCTCCTTCGCCCACCCGTCGGCCTTCTCGGCCGCAACCAGCACGGTCGAACCGGGGACGGGGCGGTGCATGCGTTCCGCACTCCCCGCGGGCACCGCCAACTGGCAGTGCACCTCGTTGACCGTCAGCACCTCCAGAGCGGTGGGAGCCCCCTCGCCCCCGCCGTGGTGCTCCTCGTGGAAGTCGATCCCGGCCGCCAGATCCTCGCCGACGACATCGGCGTAGTCCTCCGGATCGGCCTCCAGGAGCTGCCACGACACGACGTCCCCCGGCGCGAAGTCCTCGCCGCAGCACTGCATCTGCCAGTCGTCAACCCAAACGGTCAGTGTCATGGGGCCATGGTCCGCCCCACCAACCCACCCCACCAGCGTTTTCCCGGCCCCACCGGCCCCGCGGGCCAGCCGCCCGACCATGCGCTCGCCCAGCGTTGCCCCGGCTGCCCCGGCAGCGGGGCCACCTACGGCGCGGGACGGGCTCCGGCGCCGGCGCACACGGATGGGCGGCGCTGATGCCGGCCCCGGGAATGACCAAGGGCCAGGCGGAGGAAACATCCTCTGACCTGGCCCTTCGTGCTTCAGAGCGGGCGACGGGAATCGAACCCGCGTAGCTAGTTTGGAAGATCGCGTACGCGCGGGAGATCCGACCTGGCAAGCCTCTGACCTGCACGCGAGCCGAGCGCCCACCGCTGTTGACCGCTATTTCCCGCTGCTCGCCGCCTGATCGGGCACACGAAGGGCACGCGGGCAGACACGGACGTCAGAGAAACATCTCCGGCATCGGGCACGCCTCCAGCGCCTCGTCCGGCCGGTCGGCCCAATGCCACCAGACATGTCGAGCAGGGCACTTCCACAGCGAACGGCAGACCCGTTCGCCGTCGTCCTCCCGGCGGCAGAGCACGAATCCGCCGAACTTCATGGCCTGGCTGCACTCAGGACAGGTCGGCGCGTTGCTGGTCATGTTGAGGACCATAACGGCGTTGCGTTGCCCTGCCGCGCTCCAGCAGGATTCAGGCGGGGAGGGCTGACCATGGAACGGCATGAGCTGATGCGGCTGCTGGCCGGCGACGACGAGGCATCGAAAGCTGCCCTGGCCGCCCTCGTCGATGGCGCCGACTATGTCGTGTGGGAGGGCGTGGGGTTGTCCTCCGAGGACTACGCCCGGGGCTATGAGAGCCGACGTAGGTCGTTCCAGCGAAGAGGGATAGAGCTCCTGGGTTGGGAAAGAGCGGTGCAACTGCTCCGCGAGCGCACCCAGCCGATCCGCACAGGGAAGATCACAGCTGTCGACAGCTCCTGGAGCTACCAGCTCTTCCTCACCGAAGACGGCAGCGAACTGGTGGCTTGCATCGGCGGACGGCGGCCCGAGCGGCGCGCACCCCAGTAGCAGTTCGCTCGGCGGGTCAGAGGTCGCCCTGAGCCCGCTCAAGCCCCTCCATGAACGCATTGTGGGATGCAAGCTCCGCAGCCCGGCAGGGCGCGGTGAGGAACATCTCCTGAGCCTCGCCGAGGCTGCATCCGACCACCTGTCTGGTCACCATGACCGCATCGACACCGTCGCAGCCGATCTCCTTCAAGAACGCCTGGAGAGCCGCGCCGTCGTGGTTCTCCGCCCACACGCGCCCTGCCGTCGCAGCCAGTTCGGCTATGCGGGCCGTTCGCTCCGCATCCACAGCGTTCCTCTCCCTTTCCGCCAGTCGCTCTAACGGTCTACAGGGATCTCGTAGACGATCTCGCACAACGCGGCGGGGATGACGATGTCGGCCGTCTCCACGGGCTGTCCCTGGTCGCTGTAGTACGTCCGTCGGATGTGGGTGACCAGAGCGGCCTTCTGGATTCCGAGGAGCGATGCCTCCTCGGTCGTCGCCTGCCGCGGCTCCGGCTGCTCCACGGCATGGCTGACGGTGATCCCGATCGCAGCCATCCGGTTCACTACCCCCACGCCGGCGTGCGGTCCACCTTCCGGCAGGACGACAAGCGTCCCGGCCGTGAGCCCGTACGGCTCCCAACTCGTCGACAACTGCACGGGCCGACCATCAGCGAGGAACTCGTAAACGGTCCGGACACACAGCTCACCCTCCGCAATCCCAAGCCGGGCAGCGATCTCACCCGGTGCCGGCACCTTCGCTTCGGTCCGGCTTTCCCAGTTGCCCTGCTTCCCGAGGGCCTGCATGTCCGCCCGGAACGGGGAACCACCTGGCTGCTCGCGAGCGGAGGACCGTACGACCCGCACACGCCGACGAGGCTCGGCGACGTACGTGCCCGACCCCGCGCGGCCCTCCAGCACTCCCTGGGAGATCAGCAACTCCTGCGCCCTGCGCACGACGTTCTCGCCCACACCACACTCCTCGGCGATCTGAGCACGTGAAGGAAGCCGATCCCCGGCGGTCCACACGTGCTCCGCGATCCGCTGCCGCAGGACGTCGGCGATGCGGAGATAAGGCGGCTGCTCAGGCATGTGGAAAATCTAGTCCACTAGCTCTAATCTAGTTAACTAGCTTCACTCAACGTGTTCAAACGGCGACGGAGGCCCTGTGCCCGCATCGGAATCAAGGGCCGAGGACCTCGCCGCCCGCCTGTCGGCCCTCGGGCTGGCCACGCGCGTGGAGCCGCACAGCACGTACACATCGATCGAAGTGGAGGTACCGGAAGCGCTGCCCGCCGAATCGTGGCAGGAGGTCCTGGAAGTCGTGGCAGAGGCCGACCGATTCGGCCTCTTCGCCAGCAGCTTGACCGGCCGCACCCTCTGGGCCGCCGTAAACGAAGCGGTCCCCGCGACGGGCGATGTCCGGGGACCTGGCCGTCAGCGATAGGAGCTGATCAGCGTGCACAACCGTATGGGCCCCACCACCGCCCGCACCAGTGGGCGACACCTCCCGGCACCCCCACCTGCGCCGCCCACGAGCGCCGCCTACCGGTCGAGCTCATGCGCGATTGGCACGCACTCGGAGTGCGCCCAGTCGTCCCCCTCCACCGCACCCGTCGGCGTCCCTGTGATCTACGAGGCCTGCGACTGTTCCTGCCACGCCCCGGACGCTGCGCCGACCCCGCGGCAGGTGAACCCTTGAGCGGCTGGGCGCCCAGAGGCGCGCTCGCAGGCCACATCGAGATCACCTCAATCAGCGTGCAACGCGGTGACGTCATCCAGATCGGCGGCCAGCCGTGCCGCGTCACCGACCTCGTCCAGCTCCCTGCCGGCGCCAAGCGGGTGTTCTTCGAGTCGGGCGAGGTGCTGACGATGCACGCGCGCAGCCGCCTCATCGCTCTCCGGCTGATGAGGAAGTGGTGACGACCCCTGTGCCCTCTCGCCGCCACACCATCGCCGACGACCTCCGTCACCAGATCTCGTCGGGCAATCTCAAAGCTGGCGAACGCCTCCCCTCGGAGGCTGAACTCGCCACCCACTACACGGTCAGCACATCAACCCCTTCGAAACGCCCTCGCGCTCCTCCAAGGCGAAGGCCTGGTCGAGAAGATCCACGGCAACGGCAACTTTGTCAGCCGCCCCGTCCGCCGGATCACGTACACCGGTGGGACGGCTGCACTGGTGCCCTGGACTCCGTTCTCCGCACCCTTACGAATGACGGCCCGCACCACGAACATCGAGGCGCCCAGCCACCTGACCACCTTGCTGGGTGTGCCGCCCCGGACGCCCCTGACCGAAATCCTCTTCACCACCCACGAGGGGAAGGCGCCCCACAGCCTGGCTTACACCTACGTACCTCACGACCTCGCGCCGGCCGCTCCACCCCTGCCCGAGCAGATAACCGCAGCCCTGGCAGACCGCCGCCCGCCACTGTCCGAAGTCCGAGAGCGCGTTAGCGCTCGCCTCCCGACCCAGGAGGAAGCAGCGATCCTCCGAATCAGCTCTTCCTTGGCGGTCCTCTCACTCATCCGCGTGGCGACCGACGCCACCGGCCGCGTGGTCGAGGCAGCCCTCTTCGTTCTCCCTGGAGACCGAGCAGACGCCCTCTTCACCACCCGCGTCGCCGAGGAGAGGAGCTCGAAGGCATGACCGAGAGCAACGAACTGCGCCTTCTCCCGTGGTCTGGCCCCGACGACAAGCCCTGCTACCTGAGTGCCGACACCCCCGCCGGCTACCTGTCGCGCCTCGCCGACAACACCGAAGAGATTCAACTCGGTTTGGGGTCCGAGCTGCTGGCCCACGCTGCGGAAGTACTCGCCGATGCAGACTCGAATCTGGAAGAACTCCGCCTCCTGGCAACAGATCTGACTGGCGCCCTGCAGGACGCGCTCCGCGTAGCAACCAGCCGCGGCCACCGCCTGCCCCGCGCGTAGCCCGGTCCGCCTACGATGAACCGCTGACTCGGCCCAGCTAGCAGGAGCTCGCGCTATTCAACTGAGCGGCCCAGACCTAGTCGGGCCGCTCAGGAGCCCACGGCTGCGGAGCCCACAACGTCTAGAAGCGTCTACGAGATCACGCACCTAGACCTCCTAACAGCGTCCGTCTTCGCGTCCTGCGGCGACGAGATCTGCGGCCCGCGCTGGCATGGGCCTCTCTTCCCGCCGGTCAGATCCGACTGTTCGTCAGCTCCTGGGAGCCGCCGATCACGCCTTCGGGACCGCCACCTCGTCCACTGTTTGGGGAGCGGATTTCCTTGCCTCTATCGGCTTCGTGCCGATCTACGCCTCGCGAGGCAACCCGCACCCCGGATCAGCCCCCCAGCTGAACCGGGACCAGCAGCGGCTCAGCTGGTAGTGAGTATCGAAGACTTGGCCACCCGATGAGTCGTTCAACTATGGACCGAGTGACATCAGAGGAGGGAAGATAGAGCCTAGGCAGGCATGGTGGCGGTGAAGCTTTCCTACGCAGAATAGGTGATCGGTGTACATTAAGAGGGTAGTTCTCAAGAACGTAAAAAGTTTTACGGAAGCCGATCTGGAACTTTGCCCAGATGGGGAAAGCTACCCCGGCTGGTGTGTAATCACTGGGGACAACGGATCCGGGAAGACTGCATTCCTCAAATCAATCACTTTGGCGCTTTTGGGTCCTGGTGACTCAAGGGCCCTGGTTCCGGAATTTCGCGGCTGGGTTACCGAAGGGGAGGAATCCGGGTCCATCTCGGTTGAGGTGAAACCAAACCATGAATACGACAAGAGTGCCAAGGGTGGATTTCCAGTCCAAAGTACATTTTGGGCTGAAGTGGAGTTTGTGAAGAGTAATAATGCATGGCTAATGGAGCCTGCCGATATCTTTCGGAATAAGAAGAAGAGTGCGGTTAATGGCCCGTGGGCGCCAGGTACTGCGGGCTGGTTCACTCTCGGATACGGTCCATTTCGCAGACTGTATGGCAGTAGCCCGGAAGCGCAGCGCCTCATGGTGATCCCGGGGAGGATCCCTAAATTCGCCACGCTGTTCAAGGAAGATGCCACGCTCGGGGAGTGTGAGCAGTGGGTGAAGCAGCTTAACTACAAGAAGCTCGAATCGAAGGAAACTGAGACTGAAACCCTGGACCGTCTCCTTCAGCTCATCGGAGATGACTTCCTCCGAGAGGGAGTTAGCATCTCGGGCATCGACAGTGATGGAATCTGGATTAATGATGCCGCAGGACGGCGCATGCCGTTGTCGGATATGAGTGAAGGGTATCGATCGGCTCTCGCAATGCTAATCGATATCTTTCGTCATATGGTTGACGTTTACGGCTCTGTTGATCTTATTCGGCAGAGAGAAGATGGTACGTATTTCGTGGATCGTCCAGGAGTTGTCATTATCGACGAGGTGGACTCGCATCTGCACCCAGCGTGGCAGCGGGAGATCGGGTTCTGGCTTAAGAGGCATTTCCCCCTCGTGCAGTTCATCGTCACCACGCACAGTCCCTTGGTTTGTCAGGCGGCAGATCATGGCAGGATCTATCACGTGCCGCAGCCTGGTCATGGTGAGCCGTTCATGCTGACCAGGGAAGATTACGAAAAGGTGATTGCTGGCAAGCCTGACGAAATCCTATTGACGCCTGCATTTGGGATGCGGAATACGAGATCTCCTATGGCGGTCGACGCACGCAAGAGGAGGGCTCGGCTTAAGTCGAAGGAGATGTCTGGGCAAGCGCTATTCCCGGAAGAGCAGAAGGAGTTGGAACAACTCGAGCTCTTTGTCTGAGGGGTGGGTGGGGGGTGCGTAGGATTGTGCGAGAGGTCATCGCTCTTCGAAGAAGAGTTGAACTCCATAAGCGGGCCGCAAAGGTCGGGACGTATGACGAGGCCCGTGCGGAATGGAAGCGGTATCGGGATACCGTGGGGGCGAAGTCACTCGTCTCAACCCTGGAAAAGATGCTTGGTAGCAGGAAGCGCTGTGTCTATTGCTGCGATTCGCGGTCCTCAGATATCGATCACTTCAAGCCGGTGAAGCTCGATCTCCGCGTTACCTTCAAGTGGAAAAACTTCATCCTGATCTGCCCTGAATGTAACCGCTGCAAGGGATCGAAGTTTGAGTATGGTCTCGATGGAAAGCCCCTCCTTGTTGACCCAACGGCAGTGGACCCCTGGGACCATCTCGTATTGGATGTCGACTCTGGCGTGATGGCTCCGAGATACTTCAACGGTAACTTTGACGCTCGCGGTGAGTACACGCTGGACGTAGTGTCTCCAGTCAACGACGAGGCGACTGTGGAAGGGCGTAGGCGGGCCGCGGAGAGGTATCTTGACGTTGCCGAGAGCGCGGTCTTGGAGGGAGACACGGACGCTGTTAGGCGCACACTCGTCAAGGTAGTTAAGTATGACGAGTTTGGGCTGGCTTCCTGGTTCGCCTTCAGGGAGGGCAGCCGGATCGAATCGTTCGTTTCCATTAAGAGAGATCACCCCGCTTTGTGGCGCAAATTCTGCTCACTTGCGTGTCGGCAGGCGCTCAACGCACTGGAATCCTGAACATGTAGAACTAGGTTGGCGGAGCGGCTTTGGCCGGTGTCCTGCCCGGTTTGGGGTCGAGCATGATCAGGGGGCCGTACGCTAGTTGGCAACTCGGTCAGGTCTTTGGGCCTGACCGCAATGTGATCGAGTGGCCCCCTGGTCTTGCTCGACGCGGGACCCGAACCGGGGAGGTGGGTAAAGCCGTGGAGGCGACCGCCCCGGCCACAGCGGGTTTCCCCACCACCTACCCGAGCCGTAGGCGTGCGGCTGGCGGTCGGGCTGGAGCGGGGCGGAGACAGGAGCGCAGGCCCGGGCGACGGGCCGCGCGCGCCGCGCCGTGCGCGGCGGGTGCCTTGATGAAGTAGGGAAACTCTTACCGCGCTGCCCGGCTCAGAGCGCGAACGGCTGGTATGCCAGGGCTCGGTTTACGACCTTCTCGGCGCTCAGGTCGGGGGTGAAGTCCCAGAAGATGTAGTCGGTGATGTACGGACACCTGAGTCCGACTTTGAGGGACTCCAGGGCTGCGTCTGCTTCGGCCTCGTCGGTGATGCTGCCGTCCATGAGGCGTTGGACGAGCTCCACGACTTCGTCGCGTGTCACGCCGTGAGGAGGTGGCGGCCGTCGTGGCTACGGACGTGGGGGCCTGCTTCGTCCAAGGCATCCAGGAGTCGGATTGCGTAGACCTCGGACATCTGGGCTGCGACTTCGTCGGGGGTGAGCCAGGCAACCGCGGTCGACTCTTCCGAGGTGCGCTCTGTGCCGCCGGTCGGCTCGCAGCGGAAGACCAGGGCGACGATGCCGCGGGTCGTGTTCTTGTAGACCCCGGTGAGGTCATTCACCTCGACCTCGATGCCGGTCTCCTCCAGGACCTCGCGGCGGACGCCGGCCTCCGGGGATTCGGTGAGTTCGAGGACTCCGCCCGGGAGCTCCCAAGTTCCGTTGTCCGCTCGGCGGATCGCCAGGAGTCGGCCGTCCTCGCGGAGCACTGCCCCGGCTACGGACACGGAGTGCAGTGGCGTTGACTTGGCCTGCGGGGAACCCGTACTCATGTACAGGAGCATAGGAGGAAGAGAAGGACTATGGGAACCGCAGTAGGAGGTGGCCGAGGGGCTGTGCCGCGCTACGTGCAGATCGCCGACGACATCGTGCAGCAGATCCGCGCCGGCGCGTTGAAGGCCGGCGACATGGTGCCGAGCGAGTCCGAGTTGGTTGAGCGCTATGGCGTCGCCGGCGGGACGATCCGCAAGGCCATGGTCGAGGTCCGCGCGAGTGGGCTGGTCGAGACACGGCACGGCAAGGGCTCGTTCGTGAAGGCCCGGCCGCCCGTCCGGCATCGGTCCTCCGATCGCTTCCGGCGTACCCACCGGCAGGAGGGCAAGGCGGCGTACCTCGCCGAGTCGGCCCAGTCCGGGGCTGAGGCCTCGGTGAGCATGCTCTTCCGCGGGCCCATGGAAGCGCCGGAAGAGATCGCTGAGCGGCTCGGGGTAGCTGTGGGGACTCAGGTGCTCGCCCGGCGGCGGCTGTACTTCCGGGACGGGACGCCGGTCGAGACGGCTACCTCGTACCTGCCGTGGGACGTCGCGAAGGACATCCCCGAGCTGTTCGCCGACAACCCCGGGCCCGGCGGCATCTATGCCCGGCTGGAGGACCACGGGCACGTCTTCGCCGAGTTCGTGGAGACGCTCCAGGCCCGGCCGGCGGCCAAGGCTGAAGCCACCGAACTGTCGCTGAGCCCCGGCTCACCGGTCGTGCATCTGCTGCGGAACGCTGTCACGGAGGAGGGGCGCGTCGTCGAGGTCTGCGACACCCTCATGGCTGCTGACCAGTTCGTCTTTGAGTACCGGATCCCCGCGCGCGACTGACGCTCGCTCAACTCCTCACAGCCCGCCCCGAGTTTCTGCTCGCGGCGGGTTGACTCATGTATAGGAGTGATGCACTCTTCTTCATGTCACTCCTGTAGAGGAGTGAAGGAGTTCGACCCCTTTAGAGGAGTGATCTGCTGTGCGTCAGATTCCCGTCGACACCTCCGGCGCGACCGTGATGGTCGCCCAGCCCCCGCAGCTGAAGATGCGGGACAAGAAGACCGGCCAGATCGCCCTGGATGGCGACACCGGAGACAACCTCATGACCGTGGACGTGTTGTTCGTGATGAACGGCAACGCCGAGGTCATCCCGGTGACGGTGGCCGAGCCCGGCATCTCGGGTGAGCTGGCCATGGGTACGCCGGTCGCACTGACCGGCCTGGTCGCCCGGCCGTGGGAGAACGAGTTCAACGGCCAGAAGCGCCACGGGATCAGCTTCCGCGCCGTGGCGGTGACCTCGCTGGTCAAGGCGGGCTGAGCATGGACGCCTGCTGGGTCCCGCTGCTGGTGGTCCTCGTCGCCGCGCTCCTGCTGCGCTGGATGCGGCCTACCTGGTACTGGCTGACCTTCGGGGTCACCTTCGCGGCGGTCCGCGTCCTGATCCGCTACCGCTCGGTGATGGACGCCTGCGGGCTCACCGTTCCGCCGTCCCGCTGGCGGCTGGCCCTCGCCCGGGTCGCCAACCGGCCTGTTCCTGAAGCCCGGTCGCCCCGCATCCTTTGGCTTCGTCCCACCGTGACCGGCCTGGTGCTGAGGCTGAAACTCCGGCCCGGTCAGGACGCCTTCGACTTCTCCGCGTCGTCCGACCGGCTGCGCCACTCTTTCTCGCTCCACAACGTCGTCTCACGAGAGGTCCGCTCCGGTGTGGTCGAGCTGAGGATGACGGGGTACGACGTGCTCAGGCGGGTGCGCATGCCAACGGTCGTTCCCGGTGAGGGGCTCCGGGTGCCGGTGGCTCTCCGGGAGGACGGGGAGGTCCACTACCGGGACTACCGGCAGGTCCCGCACGCTCTGAACGTCGGCGCGACCCAGTCGGGGAAGTCCGTCTATCAGCGGACACTTGTTGCGGGGCTGGCACCGCAGAACGTCGCCCTCGTCGGGATCGACTGCAAGAACGGCGTGGAGCTCGCGCCGCTGGCAGCGCGGTTCACCGCCCTGGCAGACAACCCGGGTGCCGCGGCTGACCTGTTGGCGGCTCTCGTCGCCTACATGGGCCGCGTCTACGAACTCATTCGTACCGAGCAGCGGATCAGCGTTGCCCTGCCGGACGCGGAGATCACTGCGGACATCTGGGACCTCCCCGCGCACCTGCGACCTGTTCCGGTCGTGCTCCTGGTCGATGAAGTCGCGGAGCTCGCACTCGCCGCGAACAAGGCCGAGGAGGCTCGGCGGGATCAGATCGTCACCCATCTCGTGCGGCTCTCCCAGCTCGGCCGCGCCGCCGGCATCTACCTGGAGATCTGCGGGCAGCGCTTCGGCTCCGAGCTCGGCAAGGGCATCACCATGCTCCGCGCCCAGCTCACCGGCCGCACCGCCCACCGCGTCAACGACGAGACCTCGGCGAACATGGCCTTCGGGGACACCTCCCCGGACGCCGTCCTCGCCGCGGTACAGATCGACAAGAACCGCCCCGGCACGGCCGTAGCTGGCGACTCCTCCGGTGGCTGGTCCCGGATCCGGGCACCGCACACCACGCTCCGCCAGGCCGTGGACACCTGCAACGCCCACGCGCACCGCACCCCGAGCATCCCGGAGCTGGAGCCCTTCCGGCCCGCCGTCCCGGTACGCGTCCTCATCGGCAAGGTCCAGCCGAAGACCACTACGGCAACTGCCTTCTAAGCACTTGGCCCCACCCGGTCGGCGCGGCCTCACGCGCCAAGTCCTTACCCCACCCATGCCTGAAAGGAGGTGAACCCCATGCCCCGCCTGGTCCGTCCGGACGCCGTCCTCGTCCAGGCCGTCATCGCCGGAGCCCTCTCCTTCGCCCACCTGCACGACCTCGCCGAAGCCGCCGGACAGCACGGCTGGAAGGCCTGGGCCTACCCGGTCAGCGTGGACCTGCTCCTCGTCGCCGCCTGGCACCGCCTCCGCAGCCTGCGCGACGCGGGGGAGCCCGCGGGCTCGGCCTGGTCCTGGTTCGTCGTCGCCCTCGCGGCCTCACTCGGCGCGAACGTCGCCACCGCCGGCCTCCTCGACCTGGGCGACGTCCCGGACTGGCTCCGGATCCTCGTCGCCGGATGGCCCGCCCTCGCGTTCCTGGGCGGCACGCTCCTGGTCCATCGGCCTACGCCGTCCAGCGAGCCGGAGACGGTGCCTGGCCCGGAGCTACCGCCCGCGGTCGAGAGGGCGACAGAACCCGGCGTACAGGTCGCCTCGGCCCCCGCTCTGCCGGCCCCGGAGCCCGCGGCTGCGGTCTCCGCTCCGCCCGCGCTCGTCGCGCACGCCCAGAAGATCGCCGCCGACCACCGCGCCCGCACCGGCTCGGCCATCGACACCGAGACCCTGCGCGCCCGGCTCGGCGTCCCGTCGCCGATGGCAGAAGCCATCGCTGCCCAGCTCGTCTGAGGAGCTCTCATGCCCGTACGGATCAACTTCCGCTCGCTCATGAAGATCGGCCCCGTCCAGATCGGCACCTACCGCGACCGGCACGGACGCACGAAGGACGCCGCCGTCTGCGTCAACGACGGATGCGGCTGGTCCTCCGACTACAGCTCGTCGACCGCCGCCCAGCTTGCCGCCCGCTCTCACCGCTGCCGCGTCAGCTGACCCCAGAAGGAGCCCTCTCGTGGATGTCCCGCTCTGGCTCGCCCTCATCGTCGTCGGCGTTCTCGGCTACAAGCTCATCCGCCCGCCTCTCTGGCTCGTCGCCGTGATCCTCCTCGGCGGCTTCCTCCTCGCGGACAGCTTCCTCGCCCCGGCCATCGACACCGCGATCAACAAGTAACCCGCCCTGGAAGGAGAACCTCATGATCCGGCCCAAGATCCCGGTCAACCCGCTCCCGACCGGCCTCGTCACGCCGCTCATCCAGCCGACCACCGCTGTCGAGCCCCACCGCGGCCCGGCCCCAGTCTGCGGCTGCTCTCAGACTCCTGTGCCCGGCGAGTCGGCCTCCCGCGCGCTGCCCGCGGTGCGCCTCACTCCGGCCAGCCTCGTCGCCGCCGTTGCCGGTGGTGCGGGCCTGGTGCTCGTCGTCGGCGCGGTCCTCGTCTCGATGCTCCTGGCTGTCGCCATCATCGGCGCCTCGGTCGCCGTCTGCGCCGTCGTGATGCGCTCGCTGCTCAACGGCCAGCACCACGGCTGACCGGCCCCGGGACGGCCTCAACCGCCAAGTCTCCGCCGTCCCGGCGCCGTGCTCCTGCCCGAACCAGAAGATCCGGAAGGAAGCACCATCATGTCCCAGCACCACCCCACCTCGGCGCAGGTCTGCCCGAACTGCGCCGGCTTCCCCGCCGTGAGGGTCTCCCTCGGCGGCCGGGACCGCACCGGCGCCCTGCGCACCATCACCGCCCACTGCCCGGCCTGCCACGGCATCGGCCTGCGCCGCCCCGCCTGCACTGACGGGCGGGTGACCACGTGAACGACTCCGAGACCCTCGCGGACCTGGATCCCGGCCTCCTCGGCGACATGCTGAAGGTGGCCGGGGCTCCCGGTTACGCCCGCTGGGAGGACCAGATCCGCCGCACCGGCGGCTGCTCCGACCCGATCCACATCACCGGCTGGAGCGTTGCCAAGGACAAGGCCTCGGGGGAGGTCCTGCACCGGTACTCCACCGAGAACGAGCCCGGCGCCCGGCTCCGGATCGCCTGCGGCAACCGTCGCGCCTCCCGCTGCCCTGCCTGCGCCTGGACCTACTCCGGGGACACCTACCACCTGATCCGGGCCGGCCTCGCCGGGGACGACCGCCGGAACATCCCCGCCGCGGTCCGCGAGCACCCCCGAGTCTTCGCCACCCTCACAGCGCCGTCGTTCGGCCCGGTCCACAACCGCTCCACCGGCCGCCCGTGCCGCTGCGGCAGGTACCACCAGGAGGACGCGCCCGAGCTCGGCACCGCCCTCGACCCGGCCGCCTACGATTACGCCGCCGCCGTCCTCTTCAACAACCACGCCGGACAGCTCTGGCAGCGCTTCACCACCCGCCTTCGCCGAGAGATCGCCGCCTCCGCCGGACTGACCCAACGCGAGCTCAAGGAGGTCGCCCGGGTCTCCTACGGCAAGGTCGCCGAGTTCCAGAAGCGCGGCGCCGTCCACTTCCACGCCGTGATCCGCATCGACGGACCCGACGGCCCGGACACTCCGCCGCCGGCCTGGGCCACCACCGGATTACTCGACCGTTCCGTCCGCGCCGCCGTCGCCCACGCGTACACCTCGGTCACGGTCCCGGCCGCTGCCGACCAGCCCGCCCGTACCTTCCGCTGGGGCTCGCAGCTCGACGTACGGCCCATCAAGGCATTCGGGGACGGCTCCGACATCACCGAACAGGCTGTGGCCTCGTACGTCGCCAAGTACGCGACCAAGGCCGCGGAGAACACCGGCACCCTCGACCGCCGCATCGGCAACCGGGAAGCACTTCTGCTCCTGGACGTGCCCGACCACGCCGCCCGGCTCATCGCGGCATGCCTCGACCTGGACCCGCTCTACCCGGAACGCCGCCTCGCAGCCTGGTCCCACATGCTCGGCTTCCGCGGGCACTTCTCGACCAAATCCCGTCAGTACTCGACCACACTCGGCGCACTCCGCCAGACCCGCGCCGACTACCGCGCGGCGCAGGAGCGGGAAGCCCGCGGCCTCGGCGACGTCGAGCCGGACACCGTGCTCGTCCTCGCCTCCTGGCAGTACGCCGGCCACGGACACAGCCCGGGGGAGTCCGTCCTCGCCGCCACCATCGCCCGCGGCATTCAGCTCAACCGCCAGACCGCCCGCGAAGCCCTGCAAGGAGAGCAGCATGAATGAGCGCTACCTCAGCGTCGTCCAGGTCGCCGAACTGCTCGGCACCACCGTCCGGTTCCCGCGGCGGCTCGTCGAGGAGCGGCGCATCACCTACGTGAAGGTCGGAAGGCACGTGCGGATCCCCGAGAGCGCCGTGCGCGCGTACATCGCCGCCCACACCGTCGAGCCGCGTCGGCGCCGTCTGGGGGTGGCTGCCTGATGGCTGGAAAGCGTCGTCAGTTCGGGCGGGTGCGGAAGCTTCCCTCCGGCCGCTATCAGGCGCGGTACGTCGGACCGGACGGGCAGCTCCGACCGGCCCCGGAGACCTTTCGGACCAAGCGGGACGCGGACGACTGGCTCGCCGACAAGCAGACCGAGATGCGTCGCGGCGACTGGTACGACCCGGACGCCGGCAAGGTCGCCTTCGGTCCGTACGCCGCCGCCTGGATCAAGGAGCGGGAGCTGACCAGCACCACGCGGCAGCTCTACGGATCGCTCCTCAAGCACCACCTGGAGCCGGCGTTCGGTGCCGTCAACGTGGGGGAGATCTCGGCACCGCTCGTTCGGCGCTGGCGTGCCGACAAGCTCGCCGCCGGCACCGGTCCCACCACCGTGGCCAAGGCCTACGCCCTGCTGCGGGCCATCCTGGGTACGGCCCTGTCCGATCAGTTGATCAAACGGAACCCGTGCCAGATCAAGGGCGCCAGCACCGTGCACACCCCGGAGCGGCCGACCGCCACCGTCGAGGAGGTCTACGCCTTGGCCGCGGCAGTGCAGGCCCGGTACCGCGCGCTGATCCTGATGGCCGGGTTCCTCGGACTCCGCTGGGGTGAGCTGATCGGGCTGCACTGCCGCGACGTCGACCTGGAGCACAGAACTGTTCGCGTCCGCCGGTCCGTCGCGGAGCTGGACAACGGCCAGCGGGAGATCAAGGCGCCCAAGAGTGCGGCAGGGAAGCGGACCGTCTCCATTCCTGACGTGATCGTTCCGGAGATCCGCGATCACCTGGACACCTACGCCGAACCGGGGGCCGATGGGCGTGTCTTCGTCGGCGCCAAGGGAGCGACTCCGCGCCGGAACCACTTCAATCTGCTGTGGCACAAGGCGTGCCGGAAGACGGGGATCAAGGGGCTGCACTTCCATGATCTCCGGCACACGGGGAACACCCTTGCCGCCTCCACCGGCGCCAGCACCCGGGAGCTGATGGCGAGGATGGGCCACAGCACCGCCCGCGCCGCGCTGATCTATCAGCACGCCAGCGCCGACCGGGACCGGCTGATCGCCGACGCGCTGAGCGGGCTTGTGCAGAAGGGCCGGCGGGGCACGAGCGAGGCCAGGGGGCACGCGGGGGACACGTAGCCCCCGTCACAGCCCCGGGAACGCATCAGGGCCAGGTCGAGGAAACATCCTCTGACCTGGCCCTGAGCCATGGAGAGCGGGCGACGGGAATCGAACCCGCGTAGCTAGTTTGGAAGACTAGGGCTCTACCATTGAGCTACGCCCGCATTGCGTGCGCCGCAGGTCCGGGGACCCTGGCACGGACAGCATCCTAGCGGGTCGTTCCGGCGGATCGCACACCACATTCCGTGCCCGCTCCGCGGCCTGTCCGAAAGGGCTCTGGAAACACCGCGCATCAGAGGGTCTCCGGGCATGTACCCTACGTGTCGCACCGACGGGGTGTGGCGCAGCTTGGTAGCGCGTCCGCTTTGGGAGCGGAAGGTCGTCGGTTCGAATCCGGCCACCCCGACCACCGCAAGATCGCGTTGTGGGCTGATTGCCGCTTGCGGCTACTATGCAAGCTGCGTGCCCGTGTGTCTGATGTACCGGGCCGAAGTCCGCTGAACCGCTGAATCGCAGCGAGACGGCAGATATCCCAGCAGTCAGCCACAAGGAGACCGAACCGTGAAGAGCGCCGTTGAGACCCTGAACCCGACGCGGGTTCGGCTCACTGTTGAGGTGCCCTTCGAGGAGCTCAAGGACAGCCTCGACGCGGCGTACAAGAAGATCAACCAGCAGGTCACGGTGAAGGGCTTCCGCAAGGGCAAGATCCCGGCCCGCGTCATCGACCAGCGCTTCGGCCGCGGTGCGGTGCTGGAGGAGGCCGTCAACGACGCCCTCCCGAAGTTCTACACCGAGGCCGTCAACGAGGCCGACCTGAACCCGCTGGGCCAGCCCGAGGTCGACATCACCGAGCTGAAGGACGGCGAGCTGCTGGCCTTCACCGCCGAGGTCGACGTGCGTCCCGAGATCGAGATCCCGGACTACTCCGGCATCGAGGTCGAGGTCGACGCCATCGAGGTCTCCGACGAGGACGTCGAGAAGTCCGTCGAGCAGCTGCGGGGCCGCTTCGCGTCCACCAAGGACGTCGAGCGCGCCGCCGCCGAGGGCGACGTCGTCACCATCGACCTCGAGGCCAAGGTCGACGGCGAGGTGCTGCCCGACGGCGTCGCCTCCGACGTCTCCTACACGATCGGCTCGGGCGAGCTGCTCGAGGGCATCGACGAGGCCGTCACCGGCCTGGAGGCCGGCGGCGAGGCCACCTTCACCTCGCAGCTGAAGGGCGGCTCCGCCGAGGGCAAGGACGCCGAGGTCACCGTCAAGGTCACCAAGGTCTCCGCCAAGGAGCTCCCGGAGCTGGACGACGAGTTCGCCCAGATGGCGAGCGAGTTCGACACCCTCGAGGACCTCAAGGCCGACAGCCGCAAGCGCCTCGAGAACATGAAGCAGTACGACCAGGCCACGCAGGCCCAGGAGCGCGTCCTGGAGAAGCTGCTGGAGCTCGTCGAGGTGCCGATCCCCGAGAAGCTGCTCGAGGACGAGGTCAACACCCGCAAGCACAACCTGGAGCACCACCAGCTCGGCCAGATGGGTCTCGACCTGGCGAAGTACCTGGAGTTCCAGGGCAAGACGGTCGAGGAGTTCGACGCCGAGACCAAGGACCAGGCGATCAAGGGCATCAAGACCCAGTTCGTCCTGGACGCCCTGGTCAACAAGGAGAAGCTGGGCGTCAACCAGGAGGAGCTCACCGAGCACCTCATGCGCCGTGCGCAGTCCTCCGGCATGTCCCCCGACCAGTTCGCCCAGGCCGTCGTCGAGGGCGGCCAGGTCCCGATGCTGGTCGGCGAGGTCGCCCGCGGCAAGGCCCTCGCGGTCGTCGTCGAGGCCGCCAAGGTCGTCGACACCAACGGTGACGTCGTGGACCTCTCCGACGACGAGGACGAGGTCGAGACGGCCGCCGAGACCGTCGAGGCCGCCGTTGACGGCGACGACGAGGTCAAGGCCGACGAGGCCAAGTAACACCCCCGGCGAAGCCCGCCGAGCAGTGCCCGAAGGGCCCGGACGCAGCCGCGTCCGGGCCCTTCTGCGCGGCTGCGGCCCGGCCGCGGCAAGGCCTCCGCGGGGCTCCCGGAGCTTGCGCTCCGAGCGAACAGTTCGGGAAGCGGGATGGCGTTGTCCGACCTGCGCGTTAGGGTCCATGAATACGAGGGCACGTGAGTATCCGGGCGCCGGCGGACCCGTCCGCTCCGGCTGGACCGTGCCCCAGAACGAGACGCTGAGACGGCACATGGCCGTCGGAGACGAGCAGGTGGATACGTGACGAATCTGAAGCCTTACGCCGCGGGTGAGCCGTCCATCGGTGGCGGCCTCGGCGACCATGTCTACAACCGGCTGCTCGGCGAGCGCATCATCTTCCTCGGCCAGCAGGTCGACGACGAGATCGCGAACAAGATCACCGCGCAGCTCCTCCTCCTGGCCGCCGAGCCGGAGAAGGACATCTACCTCTACATCAACAGCCCCGGTGGCTCGGTCACGGCCGGCATGGCCGTCTACGACACCATGCAGTACATCCCCAACGACGTCGTGACCATCGGCATGGGCATGGCGGCCTCGATGGGCCAGTTCCTGCTCACCGGTGGCGCCAAGGGCAAGCGCTTCGCCCTGCCGAACACCGACATCCTGATGCACCAGGGCTCCGCCGGCATCGGCGGCACCGCGTCGGACATCAAGATCCAGGCCCAGTACCTGCTGCGTACCAAGCAGCGGATGGCCGAGATCACCGCGTTCCACTCGGGCCAGACCGTCGAGGCGATCATCCGCGACGGTGACCGCGACCGCTGGTTCACCTCCGAGGAGGCCAAGGAGTACGGCCTCATCGACGAGATCATCTCGGCCGCGTCCAACGTTCCGGGCGGCGGCGGCACCGGGGCCTGATCCCGGCACCCACCGCCAGTACCCCGCAGCCGACAGCCCGCAGAACGCCACCAGGATGGTGAACACCCAGATGCAGAACAACTTCTCCGCGAGCGGCCTCTACTCCGGCCCGCAGGTGGACAACCGCTACGTCATCCCGCGCTTCGTCGAGCGCACCTCGCAGGGCGTGCGCGAGTACGACCCGTACGCGAAGCTCTTCGAGGAGCGCGTGATCTTCCTCGGCGTGCAGATCGACGACGCCTCGGCCAACGACGTCATGGCGCAGCTGCTGTGCCTGGAGTCGATGGACCCGGACCGCGACATCTCGATCTACATCAACAGCCCCGGCGGCTCCTTCACCGCGCTGACGGCGATCTACGACACGATGCAGTTCGTCAAGCCGGACATCCAGACGGTCTGCATGGGCCAGGCGGCCTCCGCCGCCGCGGTCCTGCTCGCCGCCGGCACCCCCGGCAAGCGCATGGCCCTGCCGAACGCCCGCGTGCTGATCCACCAGCCCTCCGGCGGCACCGGCCGTGAGCAGCTCTCGGACCTCGAGATCGCGGCCAACGAGATCCTGCGCATGCGCGACCAGCTGGAGACCATGCTGGCCAAGCACTCGACGACGCCGATCGAGAAGATCCGCGACGACATCGAGCGCGACAAGATCCTCACGGCCGAGGACGCCCTCGCGTACGGCCTGATCGACCAGATCATCTCCACCCGCAAGAGCAACAAGCTCTGACCCTTGCCGCCAGTTGGCGCGGGCACACCACCGGATTCGGCGATGTGAACCACGTCAAGGGGGCCCCGCACGGGGCCCCCGGCAAGGTACCGTCGGATATGAGGCACCAGGAGCGCTGAACCAGGCGTCTCCCAGGCGAAGGGGAAGCACCTCGTGGCACGCATCGGTGACGGCGGCGACCTGCTCAAGTGCTCGTTCTGCGGAAAGAGCCAGAAGCAGGTGAAGAAGCTCATCGCAGGACCCGGTGTGTACATCTGCGACGAGTGCATCGACCTCTGCAACGAGATCATCGAAGAGGAGCTCGCGGAGACCTCCGAGGTCCGGTGGGAGGAACTCCCCAAGCCCCGTGAGATCTACGAGTTCCTGGAGAGCTACGTCGTCGGCCAGGAGCCGGCGAAGAAGGCGCTCTCCGTAGCGGTCTACAACCACTACAAGCGGGTCCAGGCCGGCGAGAACGGCGGCGCGCAGGGCCGCGAGGACGCGATCGAGCTCGCGAAGTCCAACATCCTGCTGCTCGGCCCGACGGGCTCCGGCAAGACGCTCCTCGCGCAGACGCTGGCCCGCATGCTGAACGTCCCGTTCGCCATCGCCGACGCGACGGCGCTGACGGAGGCCGGGTACGTCGGCGAGGACGTCGAGAACATCCTGCTGAAGCTGATCCAGGCCGCCGACTACGACGTCAAGAAGGCCGAGACCGGGATCATCTACATCGACGAGATCGACAAGGTCGCCCGCAAGAGCGAGAACCCGTCGATCACGCGCGACGTGAGCGGCGAGGGCGTGCAGCAGGCCCTGCTGAAGATCCTTGAGGGCACGACGGCGTCGGTGCCGCCGCAGGGCGGCCGCAAGCACCCGCACCAGGAGTTCATCCAGATCGACACGACGAACGTGCTCTTCATCGTGGGCGGCGCCTTCGCCGGCCTGGAGAAGATCATCGAGTCGCGTGCGGGAGCCAAGGGCATCGGCTTCGGGGCGACGATCCGCTCCAAGCGCGAGATCGAGGCCAGCGACCAGTTCCAGGAGGTCATGCCGGAGGACCTGGTGAAGTTCGGGATGATCCCCGAGTTCATCGGCCGTCTGCCCGTCATCACCTCGGTGCACAACCTGGACCGCGAGGCCCTGCTCCAGATCCTGATCGAGCCTCGCAACGCGCTGGTCAAGCAGTACCAGCGGCTGTTCGAACTCGACGGCGTCGAGCTGGACTTCGAGCGCGAGGCGCTGGAGGCCATCGCGGACCAGGCGATCCTCCGCCAGACGGGCGCGCGCGGCCTGCGCGCCATCATGGAGGAGGTCCTGATGTCGGTGATGTACGAGGTCCCGTCCCGCAAGGACGTGGCCCGCGTGGTCATCACGGCGGACGTCGTCCGCTCCAACGTCAACCCGACGCTGGTCCCGCGCATCGTCCCGAAGGACCAGGGCCCGCACGAGAAGTCGGCCTAGCCGCACGGTAGTACGCAGAAGGGGCGCCCCCGGCCGGGGGCGCCCCTTCTGCATGTCCCGTCGTCCCGCTACTTCTTGACGCGGGAGGTGTTGTAGAGCTTCGCGGCGAGTTCCGCGGTCTGCTCCTGCGTGTAGCCGGGCTTGCCGGCCATGATCGACGCCACGTCGGAGGCGCTCACCATGGCCAGCGTGCTGTAGTCGCCCCAGATGCAGAACGGGAGGGTGGCCTCCTTGGGGCCCTTGGCGGAGGTGTCCTTCGAAGTGAACTTGATGTCCTGGCACTTCATGACGGCACCCTTGAAGTTCGCCGGGGACATCGTCTTCGGGCTGCCGAGGAGCTGTACCTCGGACTTGCCGTCCTTGGACGCCTGCAGCTGCGCCTGGGCGAAGTAGCCGTCCACGGCCTTCTCCGGGTCGGCGATCTCGCCGTACACGCCCGAGAAGTTGAGCCCCTTGAGGGTGAAGGGGTTCTTCGGGTCGCCTGCCTGGTAGTTCATGCCGACCTGGGTCGGGTTCTTGACGCCGGCGGCCTCGGCTTCCTTCTTGTCCTTGTCGGTGAAGGACTTCTCCTTGAAGTTCGGGTCCTTCTTGAAGTCGTCCACCGACTCGGGGGCGACCAGCTTGTACCCCTTGGTGTCCGCGGAGATCTTCCCGCCCGCGTCGGCGCCCAGGAGGTACCAGCCGCCGCCTGCGATCACCGCTACGGCCACGACCACGCCGATGATCAGGCCCGCCTTGGACTTCTTCGGGGGCTGGCCGCCGTACGGGGCCTGCTGCGGGTAGCCGTAGGCCGGCGTCGGCGGCTGCTGGGGGTAGCCCTGCGGGGGGACGCCCGGCTGCTGCGGGTAGCCGTAGCCCGGCTGCGGGGGTGCGGGCTGGCCGTACGGGCCCGGCTGGGCCGGCTGCTGGCCGTACGGGCCGGGCGGCGGCGGGGGCTGCTGCCCGTACGGTCCCGGCTGCTGAGGCTGCTGTCCGTACGGCCCCGGCTGGTTGTAGCTCATCCCGCGTCCCCCTCTGAGGTTGCTTATACGTTCCTCACATCCTGTCTGAACCCGAAGCCGTGCAGGGCGCCGGGCCCCTCCCTAACCGGTTTCATGACTGGACTGTTACGGCCCTAAACTGAGCCCCGTGACCGAGAACACGCAGACACCCAGCAGCCCCGACTCCGAACTGCCGACCGCCTACACGCCGGCCGACGTAGAGGGGAAGCTCTACGAGCGCTGGGTGGAGCGTGGGTACTTCACGGCCGATCCCGCGAGCGAGAAGCCCCCGTACACGATCGTCATCCCGCCGCCGAACGTCACCGGCTCCCTGCACCTGGGGCACGCCTTCCAGCACACGCTCATGGACGCCCTGACCCGCCGCAAGCGGATGCAGGGCTACGAGTCGCTGTGGCTGCCCGGCATGGACCACGCCGGCATCGCCACCCAGAACAAGGTCGAGCAGCAGCTCGCCGAGGAGGGCAAGTCCCGCCACGACCTGGGCCGCGAGGCGTTCGTCGAGCGCGTCTGGCAGTGGAAGGAAGAGTACGGCGGCAAGATCCTCGGCCAGATGCGCCGCCTCGGCGACGGCGTCGACTGGTCCCGTGAGCGCTTCACCATGGACGAGGGCCTGTCCAAGGCCGTCCAGACCATCTTCAAGAAGCTCTACGACGACGGCCTGATCTACCGCGCCGAGCGCATCATCAACTGGTGCCCCCGCTGTCTGACGGCCATCTCCGACATCGAGGTGGAGTACCAGGAGGACGCGGGCGAGCTCGTCTCCATCCAGTACGGGGAGGGCGAGGACACCCTCGTCGTCGCCACCACCCGCGCCGAGACGATGCTCGGTGACACCGCCGTCGCCGTCCACCCGGACGACGAGCGCTACAAGCACCTCGTCGGCAAGCAGATCAAGCTGCCGCTGACCGACCGCACCATCCCGGTCGTCGCGGACACGCACGTCGACCCGGAGTTCGGCACCGGCTGCGTCAAGGTGACCCCGGCGCACGACCCGAACGACTTCGCCATCGGGCAGCGCCACGGCCTGCCCAACATGACGATCATGGACGAGCACGGTGTCATCACCGTCCACGGCCCCTTCCTCGGCCTGGACCGCTACGAGGCGCGCTCCGCGGTCGTCGGCGCGCTGCGCCAGCAGGGCCGCATCGTCGCGGAGAAGCGCCCGTACCTGCACTCCGTCGGCCACTGCTCGCGCTGCAGCACCACCGTCGAGCCGCGCCTGTCGCTGCAGTGGTGGGTCAAGGTCGAGACCCTCGCCAAGGCCGCCGGTGACGCGGTCCGCGACGGCCGCGTCGCCATCCACCCGGTGGAGATGGAGAAGCGCTACTTCGACTGGGTCGACAACCTCAACGACTGGTGCATCTCGCGCCAGCTCTGGTGGGGCCACCGCATCCCGGTCTGGTACGGCCCGGCCGGCGAGGTCGTCTGCCTCGGCCCCGACGACGAGGCGCCGACCGGCGAGGGCTGGACGCAGGACACCGACGTCCTCGACACCTGGTTCTCCTCCGGCCTGTGGCCGTTCTCCACGCTCGGCTGGCCGGAGAAGACCCCGGACCTGGAGAAGTTCTACTCCACCGACGTCCTGGTCACCGGCCACGACATCATCTTCTTCTGGGTCGCCCGGATGATGATGTTCGGCCTGTACGCCATGGACGGCGAGGTCCCCTTCAAGACGATCGCCCTGACCGGCCTCGTCCGCGACGAGCGCGGCAAGAAGATGTCGAAGTCCTTCGGCAACGTCGTCGACCCGCTGGACTGGATGGACAAGTACGGCTCCGACGCCGTCCGGTTCACCCTGGCCAAGGGCGCCAACCCCGGCACCGACGTCCCGATCGGCGAGGACTGGGTCCAGGCGTCCAGCAAGTTCGCCAACAAGATCTGGAACGCCACGCGCTTCGCGCTGATGAACGGCGCCACGATCGAGGGCGAGCTGCCGCCGGCCGAGCAGCTGTCGGCCACCGACCGCTGGATCCTCTCCCGCCTGAACAAGACGATCGCGCAGGTCGACGCGTACTACGAGGACTTCCAGTTCTCGAAGCTCAGCGAGGCGCTCTACCACTTCGCGTGGGACGAGGTCTTCGACTGGTACGTCGAGCTGTCGAAGACGACCTTCTTCGCGGGCGGCGAGCAGGCCAAGGTCTCCGCGCGGGTCCTCGGCGAGGTCCTCGACGTCATGCTGCGCCTGCTGCACCCGGTGGTGCCGTTCGTCACCGAGACCCTGTGGACCACCCTCACCGGGCGCGAGTCGCTGGTCGTCGCCGACTGGCCGAAGGACAGCGGCTTCCGCGACGACGCCGCCGAGGCCGAGATCGGCAGCATCCAGACGCTCACCAAGGAGGTCCGCCGCTTCCGCAAGGAGCAGGGCCTCGACGACAAGCAGAAGGTCCCGGCGCGCCTGGACCTGGCTGGCACCGTGCTGGCCGCCCACGAGGCCGCCATCCGCCAGGTGCTGCGGCTGCAGCCCGAGGGCGAGTCCTTCAGCGCCACCGCGACCCTGCCGGTCGCCGGTGCCACGGTCGCCCTCGACCTGTCGGGCACCATCGACGTGGACGCCGAGCGCAAGCGCCTCACCAAGGACCTCGGCGCCGCCGAGAAGGAGAAGCAGCAGGCCGAGGCGAAGCTCGGGAACGAGGCCTTCCTGGCCAAGGCCCCCGACAACGTCGTGGACAAGATCAAGGGACGGCTGGCCAAGGCCGAGGCGGACATCGCCCGGATCCAGGCCCAGCTGGCGTCCCTGCCGGCCGCCTGACAGCAGGCAGCCAGAAGGACGGGCCAGGGCCCCCGCACCGGACGCCGGTGCGGGGGCCCTCGCCGTACGCCGCTCACGGCCGGCCCCGGAGCAGGCGGTCGCCGCCGGGACGAGGAGCGGGTCCTCCAGGGGTCGTGCCCCGGTGGGGCGGCCGTTCCGGTCGTCGTCCCTGCGAGGCCGGGAACGGGTCCGGCCCGGGGGAGGGGCGAAAGGTCGCACGGTGCCCGGACCTCCGGCCTGTCCGAAGTGCCCTACATCACGCCGTTTTCCTGTCGGTGGGATCTCATCCGCGCCCCCGGCCACGGATGATGGAGGACATGCACGTCAAGCCCGTCGCCCCGGTGTACCACCGCTGCGTGGCCGCCGGCCGCCGACTGGCCGACACCTGGGCCGGTACGCCGCGGGCCGTCGACGTGCTCACCGCGCTCGGCTGTCTGGGGCTGATGGCCCTCGACCTGCCCGGTCTCGCCGCCGCCGACAACTCCCTCAGCGGCTTCGCCGCGGCCGTCGTGCTCGCCCTGGGCTGCGCGACGCTGCTGGTCCGCCGCCGAACGCCCTGGATCTCGTACCTGGCGGCGCTGCTCTTCATCGGATGGCTCCACGAGCTGACCCTGATCCAGTTCGCGCTGTACTCGGTCGGCCGCTTCCGCGGACGCCGGGCGGGCATCCTGGCGACCCTCGGATACATCGCCTTCGCGCTCGTCATGTTCTGGGTGCCCGGCTGGCCCGAGCCCCGGGGGCAGACGCTCAGCGCCTTCCTCGGCATCGTCGTGCCCATCGGCGCGCTCGCCTCGGCGGTGGGCATCGCCGCCTACCGGCACGACCTGGTGCGGGAGCTGACCGCCCGGCGGGCCGAGTCCGCCGTGTTCCGGGCCGTCCAGCAGGAACGCGTCTCCGTCGCCCGCGACGTGCACGACTTCGTCGGGCGGGAGCTGACCCTGCTGACGGTGCGGTCCGAGGTGCTGTCGGTACGGGCGCGCGGGAGCGCGCACGCGAAGGACTTCGAGGAGCTGGCCGACACCGCCCGCAGGGCCCATCTGGCGCTCAACGAGATCATCGTGCAGCGGGGCGAACGGGCCTCGACCCCGGGAGTGGAGGGGCTGGCGGCGCTGGCGGAGGAGAGCGGACGGGCCGGTTCACCCGTCCGGCTGGCCATGGACGACGACGTGCACGGGCTGTCGCCGCTGCGGCAGGCGGCGGTCTACCGGGTGGTGCAGGAATGCCTGACCAATGCCGCCAAGCACGCGCACGGGGAGACCATCGACGTGTCGATCGCGGCCGACGGCCCCCGGCTGCGGATCGCCGTCAGCAACGCCCTGCCGGCCCGGACCCCGGGCCGGGCCCCCGTCTCGGCCGGCTCCGGCACCGCGAGCATGTCCGAGCGGGTCCGCAGTCTGGGCGGCACCCTGACGGCGACCCGCACGGACGACACCTACGAGGTCGTCGCCACCCTGCCGCGAGGCTAAGGGCGCTGCCCGGGGCGGGCGGGAGGGTGCGGACACGGCTCAGCCCCGGGCCGGGGCCGGCAGGCCGCCCAGGGTGTCCAGGTCCTCCACGCAGCGGCCGGAGCCCAGGGCCACGCAGTCCAGCGGGTCGTCGGCGACGAAGACCGGGATGCCGGTCGCGGAGGCCATGCGCAGGTCGAGCCCCGGCAGCAGGGCGCCACCGCCGGTGAGGACGATGCCGTGCTCCATCACGTCGCCGGACAGCTCCGGCGGGCATTCCTCCAGCGTGCCGCGGACCGCCGCGATGACCGCCTCGACCGGCTCGTCGAGGGCGGCGCGCACCTCGGCCGTTCCCAGTCGGTGCGTCTTCGGCATCCCGCCGACCTTCTCGCGGCCGCGCACGGTGAAGGTCGCCGTCTCCAGCTCGGGCCGGTCCGGCACCGGCCAGGCCGAGCCGATCGCCAGCTTGGCCTGCTCGGCGGTGCGCTCGCCGATGAGCAGCGAGTGCTCCCGGCGCACATGGTCCATGATCGCCGCGTCGAGCCGGTCGCCGCCCACGCGCACCGAGCGGGAGGTGACGATGCCGCCGAGGGAGATGACGGCGACCTCGCAGGTGCCGCCGCCGATGTCCACGACCATGGAGCCGCGCGCCTCCGCCACCGGCAGGCCGGCGCCGATCGCCGCCGCCATCGGCTCCTCGATCAGGTGGACCGCCCTGGCGCCGGCCCGGGTGGAGGCGTTGACGATGGCCCGCCGTTCGACCGGGGTGACGCCGGAGGGCACGCAGACCACCATCCGGGTGCGGGTCCGCCGACCGGGGACCGCCTTGCGCACGAAATGCCGGATCATCTCCTCGGCTGCCTCGTAGTCGCAGATCACGCCGTCCTTCAGGGGGCGGATCGCGGTGATGGACCCGGGGGTGCGCCCGATGGTCTCCTTGGCGTCCGCCCCGACGGCCAGAGCGGTGGTGGTGCCCGCCTTGACGGCGACCACGGACGGCTCATTGAGGACGATCCCGTGCCCCCGCGCGTAGACGAGGGTGTTGGCGGTTCCCAGGTCGATGCCTATGTCGCGGCTGGATGCTGTCTTGTTGCTGCTGGCCTGCGGCATTTGTTCCCCAATCTGCTGCTGGCAAGGCTTGCATAACGATCCGGTCGCTCCGGCCGCCGGAGGTCCCGAAACGGCCGGGCCGAAAGTCCTGCCGGTGGCCGTCCGTAGACTGGCCCTGTGAGTGACCAGCAGCCCGAGAACCACGACCGCCACGACGACGAAGACCTCGCCGGTGCCTTCGGCGAACTCGACGAGTTCGACCAGATCGTGGCGGAAGAGTCCGACCGCGACCCCGACCTGGCGGTGATCGAGGCCGGCAGCCGCACCCTGCGCGCCCAGGCCGGACCGCCCCAGGGGGACCCGGTGCCCGCCCGGCCCGTCGACCCGGAGGTCGCCAAGGCGCTGCTGGAGGTGGAGCAGGAACTCTCCACCCGATGGGGTGAGACCAAGCTGGAGCCCTCGGTGTCGCGGATCGCGGCGCTGATGGACGTACTGGGCGAGCCGCAGCGCGCGTACCCCTCCATCCACGTCACCGGGACCAACGGCAAGACCAGCACCGCCCGCATGATCGAGGCGCTGCTGAACGCCTTCGAGCTGCGCACCGGCCGCTACACCAGCCCGCACGTGCAGTCGATCACCGAGCGGATCAGCCTCGACGGGGCGCCGATCGAGGCCGAGCGCTTCGTGGAGACGTACCACGACGTCAAGCCGTACGTGGAGATGGTCGACGCCGCCGAGGAGTTCCGGCTGTCCTTCTTCGAGGTGCTCACCGGGATGGCCTACGCGGCCTTCGCGGACGCCCCCGTGGACGTGGCCGTGGTCGAGGTCGGCATGGGCGGCAGCTGGGACGCGACCAACGTCATCGACGGCTCCGTCGCCGTGGTCACCCCGATCAGCCTGGACCACACCGACCGGCTCGGCTCCACGCCCGGTGAGATCGCCGTGGAGAAGGGCGGCATCATCAAGCAGGACGCGACCGTGATCCTGGCGCAGCAGCCGGTGGACGCGGCGCAGGTGCTGCTGAAGAAGGCCGTCGAGGTCGACGCGACGGTGGCCCGCGAGGGCATGGAGTTCGGCGTCGTCTCGCGCGAGGTCGCGGTCGGCGGGCAGCAGCTGACGCTGCGCGGTGTGGGCGGCGAGTACGACGGCATCTTCCTCCCGCTGTACGGCGCCCACATGGCGCACAACGCGGCGGTGGCGCTCGCCGCGGTCGAGGCCTTCTTCGGGGTCGGCGGGCAGCACGCCCGGGTGCTGGACGTGGACACCGTGCGCAAGGCCTTCGCCTCGGTGACCTCGCCCGGCCGCATGGAGGTCGTGCGGCGCAGCCCGACGGTGATCCTGGACGCGGCGCACAACCCGGCGGGCGCGGCGGTCACCGCGGAAGCGGTCACCGAGGCGTTCGGCTTCAGCCGGCTCGTCGGCGTCGTGGCCGCGAGCGGGGACAAGGACGTGCGCGGGGTGCTGGAGGCATTCGAGCCGATCTTCGCCGAGGTCGTGGTCACGCAGAACTCCAGCCACCGGTCGATGGGCGCGGACGAGCTGGCGGCCGTCGCCGTCGAGGTCTTCGGCACGGACCGGGTGCAGGTGGAGCCGCGGCTGGACGACGCCCTGGAGGCGGCGATCACGCTGGCGGAGGAAGAGGCCGAGTACGGAGGGGCCGGGGTCCTGGTGACCGGCTCCGTGATCACGGTGGGCGAGGCCCGCCTGCTGCTGAAGAGGGGCTGAGGATGCGCACGCTGTGTGCGAGCACGCTGATCGGCGAGTTCTTCGTGATCGGCTTCGCGGGACTGGTCGCCATGAAGGACCCGGACCTGACCCAGGCCACGGTCTGGACGGTGTGCGGGGTCTCGATGCTGCTGTCGGTGCTGCTGTGCGGCATGCTGTCGCGCCCCGGGGCGGTCCAGCTGGGCTGGGCCCTGCAGATCGGCCTCATCGCGAGCGGGTTCGTCGTCCCGACGATGTTCTTCCTCGGCGCGGTGTTCGCCGGCCTGTGGTGGTGCTCCGTGCACTACGGCCGCAAGATCGACTCGATCAAGGAGCGGTGGGCCGCCGCACAGGAGGCTCCCGCGGCGTCCGGAGCGGCCGACACCGCCTGACGGATCCGAGGGGTCCCCGGGCCACCCGGGCGGCGGGAGCGCCCCGGACGGCCCTGTAGATTCGCCCTACCGCACCCGTATGCCGCAAGGAGCCGCAACATGACCCAGCGCACCCTCGTCCTGCTCAAGCCCGACGCCGTCCGTCGTGGCCTGGTCGGCGAGATCATCGGCCGCATCGAGCGGAAGGCCGGCTGGACCATTCCCGCACTGGAGCTGCGCACGCTCGACCAGGAGACCCTGGAGGCGCACTACGGCGAGCACAAGGGCAAGCCGTTCTACGAGCCGCTCATGGGCTTCATGTCCAGCGGCCCGGTCGTGGCCCTGGTCGTCGAGGGGGAGCGCGTGATCGAGGGCGTCCGCCAGCTGGCCGGACCCACCGACCCGATCGCCGCGGCGCCCGGCTCCATCCGTGGCGACTTCGGTACCGTCACCCGCGAGAACCTGATCCACGCCTCGGACTCGCAGGAGTCCGCCGAGCGTGAGCTGAAGCTCTTCTTCCCCGCGCTCTGATCAGTCATTCCTGACGAGACATCAGCCGAATAGCGCTCATGACCTGGGGCGACCGAAGTAATTTCGGTCGCCCCCAGGTAATTCCGGGCCCGAGCGGGAACGCCTGGGCAGGAGACGTCGTCACCACTAAGGGGGCGGGTATCCATTCCGGCGGGATTGCCGGAGTCCCGTCGCGCGGTGTCCGTACCCCGGCACTACGATGGGGCCTCCACCCACACACCCACCTCGCCGACCTGACAGCAGCCGCTATCAACTGGAAGGCCAGACGCTCCTCATGGGGAACAAGGGGAACAACATGTCGTTCATCGGCCGTGACATGGCGATCGACCTCGGGACCGCCAACACGCTGGTGTACGTGAGGGGCCGGGGGATCGTCCTGAACGAGCCGTCCGTGGTCGCCATCAACACGAACACCGGTGGCATCCTCGCGGTCGGCTCCGAGGCGAAGAAGATGATCGGGCGCACGCCCGGCAACATCGTCGCCGTACGACCCCTCAAGGACGGCGTGATCGCCGACTTCGAGATCACCGAGCGTATGCTCCGGTACTTCATCCTCAAGATCCACAAGCGTCGCTACCTGGCCCGCCCGCGCGTCGTGGTCTGCGTTCCCTCCGGCATCACGGGAGTCGAGCGCCGCGCGGTCATCGAGGCGTCCACGCAGGCCGGCGCCCGCCAGGTGCACATCATCGAAGAGCCCATGGCCGCCGCCATCGGCTCGGGCCTGCCCGTCCACGAGGCCACCGGCAACATGGTCGTGGACATCGGCGGCGGCACCACCGAGGTCGCCGTCATCTCCCTCGGCGGAATCGTCACGGCACAGTCCATCCGGGTGGCCGGCGACGAGCTCGACAACGCCATCATCCAGCACATCAAGAAGGAGTACTCCCTCCTCCTCGGTGAGCGGACGGCCGAGCAGATCAAGATCACCATCGGCTCCGCGTACGACCTCGACAAGGACGAGCACACCGAGATCCGCGGCCGCGACCTGGTCTCGGGCCTGCCCAAGACGGTCGTCATCTCGGCCGCCGAGGTCCGCAAGGCCATCGAGGAGCCGGTCAACGCCATCGTCGACGCGGTCAAGACGACGCTCGACAAGTGCCCGCCGGAGCTGTCCGGCGACATCATGGACCGCGGCATCGTCCTGACCGGCGGCGGCGCCCTGCTCCGCGGCCTCGACGAGCGGCTGCGCCGGGAGACCGGCATGCCGATCCACATCGCCGAGGACCCCCTCGACTCCGTCGCGCTCGGCTCCGGCAAGTGCGTCGAGGAGTTCGAGGCCCTCCAGCAGGTCCTGGACGCTCAGCCCCGTCGCTGACCACACCCCTCCCGGCAGGGGAGGGGCCAAGCGGAACACAAGGATCCGCCGTACGGGTGCTACCGGGCCCGTGCGGCGGATCGTTGATATACAGGCAAAAGAGAATTCCGACGAGGAAGGCACGGCCGCCGCACGTGAGGGACACACGAGAAAGCCGGCTGCTCCTGGTGCTTCTGATCGCCATCGCGTTCGCGTTGATCACGGTGGACATCAGGGCAGGCGAGGAGTCACCGGTCGACGGTGCCCGGCAGGCCGCCGCGGCGGTCTTCGGGCCGGTCGAGGAAGGTGTGGCGACCGCGGTCGATCCGGTCGCCAACGCCATAGGGGCCGTACGGGACTCCGGGGAGCGCCACAACCGCATCGCCACGCTGGAGCGCGAGAACGCGGCGCTCAAGGCCAGGCTCGGCAGCGAGGACCAGACCCGCAGCCGCATCCACGAGCTCGACGAGATGCTCAAGCGGGCCGGCGCCGGACAGTACGGCATCAAGGGCGCCGAGGTCATCGCCATAGGAGCGGCCCAGGGCTTCTCCTGGACCGTCACCATCGACGCCGGCAGCAAGGACGGCATCGAACGCGACATGACCGTCCTCAACGGCGACGGACTCGTCGGCCGCGTCACCACCGTCGGCCCCGACACCGCCACCGTCGTCCTCGCCAACGACCCCGACTTCACCGTCGGCACGCGCCTGGAGAAGACCGGCGAACTCGGCTTCGCCACCGGCCAGGGCGACCGCGCCCTGTCCGTCCAGATGCTCAACGGAAAGGCCAAGGTCAGCCCCGGCGACCGGCTCGTCACCTTCGGCTCCCGCGGCAACAAGCCCTTCGTGCCCGGCGTGCCGATCGGAGAGGTCGTCAAGGTCGACCCCTCGCGCGGCGACCTGACCCGCACCGTATGGGTGCGTCCGTTCGTCGGCTTCTCGCGGCTGGACATCGTCGGCGTCGTGGTGATGCCGCCGCGCGAGGACCCGCGCGACGCCGTCCTGCCGCCCAAGCCCGAGGCCCCCAAGCCCACCCCGACGGTCACCGTCACGGTCACCCCGTCCGGGTCCGCCAGCCCGCTCGCCCAGCCGGCCGACGACTAGGAGCCGACCCCGCATGCGCTTCAACCGGATCCTGCTCTCGGCCACGCTCGTCGTGGTCGCACTCGTCATCCAGGTCACCGTCCTGGGCCGGCTCCAACTGCCCGGCGCCGTACCCGACCTGCTGCTCCTCACCGTCGTCTCCCTCGCACTCGTGTACGGGCACGTCAGCGGAGCGCTCATCGGCTTCGGCGCCGGACTCCTCGCCGACCTGGCACCGCCCGCCGACCACGCGGCCGGACGGTACGCGCTCGTCCTGTGCGTCATCGGCTACGTCGCCGGCCTCGTCCGCCCCGACGGCGGGCGGTTCCGTTCCGCCTGGGGCCCGATGCTGACCGTCGTCGCCGCCGCGATCGGCTCCACCCTGCTCTACGCGAGCGTGGGCGCCCTCGTCGGCGACACCGCCGCCCGCCACGTGGGCCTGACCGGGCTGGTGTTCACCGCCACCCTCTACGACCTGCTGCTCGCGCCCTTCACCGTCCCCTGGATCATGGCGCTGGCCCGCAAGGCCGAGAACGACCCGATGGCCGTCGAGGCCGGCGGCGGCCCCACGGGCAAGGCCGCCGACGTCTCCGCCGGCTGGCTGGCCGGCGGCACCGGCCTGCGCATCGGCAGCCAGCGCGGCGGCCTGCGCCTGAAGACCGCGCGGTCCCGCGCCAACAAGGCGGTCCGCATAAAGGGCGTCAAGCCGACCAAGGGTGTGAAGAGCGCCAAGAAGCTGTGAGGGAGGAGCAGACGTGACCAACGTCCCGGAGACCGGCCGCACCTCCCGGGTGCAGATCAGGCTCGTCATCATGCAGGTCCTCGTCTTCTCGATGCTCGTCACCCTCGGCGGCCGGCTCTGGTTCCTCCAGATCCGCAACGGCGCGGAGTACTACCACGAGGCCAAGAGCAACCACGTCCAGCGGGTCGTCCAGCCCGCCGTGCGCGGCTCCATCCTCGACGCCCGCGGCGTCCCCCTCGCCGACAACGAGACCCGCCTGGTCGTCTCCGCCAGCCGCACCGCGCTGATGAAGATGAAGGACAAGGGCAAGGGCGTCATGACCCGCCTCGCCGACGTGCTGGACATGACCCCCAAGGAGGTCATGGACAAGGTCCGGCTCTGCGACTCCCAGACGCCCAAGCCCTGCTGGAACGGCTCCCCCTACCAGCCGATCCCGGTCACCCTGGAGGCGACCACCCAGCAGGCACTCCAGCTGCGCGAACGACCCGAGGAGTTCCCCGGCATCACCGCGGAGCCCACCGCCGTCCGCCGCTACCCGGCCCCCGGCGGCGCCCGCACCTCACAGGTGCTCGGCTACCTCTCGCCCGTCACCGACGACGAGATCCAGAAGGCCAAGGACACCGACTCCCCGCACCTGCGGTCCGACCAGGTCGGCCGCTCCGGGATCGAGCGCACCTACGACCGCGAGCTGCGCGGCAAGGCGCAGGTCACCAGCTACGAGGTCGACAACCTCGGCCGGGTGATGGGCCAGACCAGGTCCGACCCCGGAATCGCCGGATCCACCCTCGTCACCAGCATCGACGCCCGCGTCCAGGCCGTCGCCGAATTCGAGCTCCAGCAGGCGATGAAGGTCGTCCGCAACGAGACCGACAACATCACCGGCCGCAAGTACGAGGCCGACTCGGGCGCCGTCGTCGTCATGGAGGCCAAGACCGGCCGCATCGTCGCGATGGCCTCCCAGCCCGACTACGACCCCAACGCCTGGGTCGGCGGCATCTCCGGCGCGGACTACGCCAAGCTCACCAGCAAGAGCTCCAACTACCCGCTGCTCAACCGGGCCATCCAGGGCATGGCCCCCGCCGGCTCCATCTTCAAGGTGGTCTCCGCGAGCGCCGCGGTCCGGGCCGGCTACAAGTTCAACGACAAGTACAACTGCAGCAGCTCCTACAGCCTCGGCGGCCGCAGCTTCGCGAACTTCGAGTCCAAGGGGCACGGCCCCATCACCCTCGGCGAAGCCCTCAAGTTCTCCTGCAACACCGTCTTCTACGCCCTCGGGCACAAGGAGTGGCAGCGCGACGGAGGCCTCAGCCCCAAGAAGGACGCCCACGACTGGTTCTACCGGACCGCCCGCGAGTTCGGCCTCGGCTCCGAGACCGGGATCGACCTGCCCAACGAGGTCAAGGGCCGCATCCCCGACCGCCAGTGGAAGCAGAGCTTCTGGGCGGCCAACAAGAACTCCTGGTGCAAGCAGGGCAAGCGGGGCGGCACCTACGTCGAGCAGATCGCCTACGAGAGCTGCCTGGAAGGCAACCAGCTCAAGGCGTACGACAGCATCAACTTCGCCATCGGCCAGGGCGACGTCCTCGTCACCCCCATCCAGATGGCCACCGCCTACTCCGCCATCAGCAACGGCGGCACGCTCTACAACCCCACCGTCGGCAAGGCCGTGATCAGCCCCGACGGCAAGCGCATCGAGATGATCAAGCCCCAGTCCCACGGCAGGCTCCCCATCGCCGCCCAGACCGTCGCGGACCTCGACAAGGGCCTGCGCATGGTCGTCGAGCCCGGCGGCACCGCCGCCTGGCGCTTCGGCGGCTGGCCCCAGGACAAGATCCCGATGCACGCGAAGACGGGTACCGCCCAGGTCTACGGCAAGCAGACCACCTCCTGGCTGGCCACCTACACCAAGGACTTCACGATCGTCATGACGATCTCCCAGGGCGGCACCGGCTCAGGAGCCTCCGGCCCCGCCGTCCGCAACCTCTACAACGCCCTCTACGGTCTGACCATGGACGGGAAGCAGGACCTGAAGAAGGCCCTGCTGCCGGCCCCGGAGGCGAAACTGCCCAAGATCAACCCCGACGGCTCCATCGACTCCCCCGAGATCCGGCCGTACGTACCGCCGTCCCCGGAGGAACTGGAACCGCCGGCACTCGCCGGGCCTCCCCCGACACGGCACGACTGAGGACCCCATACCGACATGCCAACCGCCAACAAGTTCTCCGTCTCCCGGTACGCGCCCGAGCGCGGCCCGATGGCCAAGCTCACCGCCCGCGACTCCGTGCTGCGCCGGCTCGACTGGCCGATCCTGCTCTCCTCGCTCGCCCTGTCCTTCCTCGGCGCCCTGCTCGTGTGGTCGGCCACCCGCAACAGGACCACCCTGAACCAGGGCGACCCCTACTACTTCCTCGCCCGGCACGCCCTGAACACCGGCATCGGCCTGGTGCTGATGATCGGCACCGTCTGGCTCGGCCACCGCACCCTGCGCGGCGCCGTGCCCGTCCTCTACGGCCTCTCCCTCGTGCTCATCCTCGCCGTGCTGACCCCGCTCGGCGCCACCATCAACGGCGCCCACGCGTGGATCGTGATCGGCGGCGGATTCTCCCTCCAGCCGTCCGAGTTCGTGAAGATCACGATCATCCTGGTCATGGCGATGCTGCTCGCCACCCGGGTGGACGCGGGCGACCTCGCCCACCCCGACCACCGCACGGTCGTCAAGGCGCTCTGCCTGGCCGCCGCCCCGATGGGCATCGTCATGCTGATGCCCGACCTCGGCTCCGTCATGGTCATGGTCGTCATCGTGCTCGGCGTGCTGCTCGCCTCCGGGGCCTCCAACCGCTGGGTCATCGGCCTCCTCGCCTCCGGCGTCGGCGGAGCCGTCCTGATATGGCAGCTCGGCGTGCTCGACGAGTACCAGATCAACCGCTTCGCGGCCTTCGCCAACCCCGAGCTCGACCCCGCCGGCGTCGGCTACAACACCAACCAGGCGCGCATCGCGATCGGCTCCGGCGGCCTGACCGGCTCCGGGCTCTTCAAGGGCTCCCAGACCACCGGCCAGTTCGTGCCCGAGCAGCAGACGGACTTCGTCTTCACCGTGGCCGGCGAGGAGCTCGGCTTCGTCGGGGCCGGACTGATCCTCGTGCTGCTGGGCGTCATCCTCTGGCGGGCCTGCGTGATCGCCCGGGAGACCACCGAGCTCTACGGGACCATCGTGTGCGCCGGCATCATCGCCTGGTTCGCCTTCCAGTCCTTCGAGAACATCGGGATGACCCTCGGCATCATGCCCGTCGCCGGTCTGCCGCTGCCGTTCGTGTCCTACGGAGGCTCCTCGATGTTCGCCGTGTGGATAGCGGTCGGACTCCTCCAGTCGATCAAGGTCCAGCGGCCATTGTCAGCCTGATGTTCCGTTCATCCTGCAGACGTGTTCCGTTCAGGACTAAGTTCGGTACATGGCGGACACAAAGCGCGAGATCGAGCGGAAATTCGAGTTCTCCAAGGCCAAATCTGCCCGGCGCGGGGTGCCGGACCTGACGGGGACGGCCGCGATCGCGGCCGTCACCGACCAGGGCACCGTGGACCTCGACGCCGTCTACTACGACACCCCCGACCAGCGGCTCGCAGCCGACGGCCTCACCCTCCGGCGCAGAACGGGCGGCGCCGACGAGGGCTGGCACCTCAAACTGCCCGTCTCCCCGGGGGTGCGCGACGAGGTCGGGGCGGAGCTCAGCGACACCGTCCCACCCGCCCTGGCCGCCCTCGTACGCTCCCGCGTCCGCGACGCCGGCCTCGGGCCGCAGGTCCGCCTGGTCTCCTCGCGCCGCGTCAGCCACCTGCTCGACGCCGACGGAGCACTCCTCGCCGAACTGAGCACCGACGAGGTCCTGGCCGAGCGCGGCGACACCACCGCCGGCTGGACCGAGGTCGAGGTGGAACTCGCCGACGGCGTCGACCCCGACCTGCTCGACGCCGTCGAGAAGACCTTCCGCAAGGCCGGGCTCAAGGTCTCCGACGCCCCCTCCAAACTCGCCCGCGCCCTCGCCGAGACCGACGCCGAGCCCCCCGCCCGGCCCGCCGGAGGCGGCCCCGAGGGCACCGCCGGCGCGCACGTCGTGGCGTACCTCGCCGAGCAGCGCGACGCCCTCGTCGCCCAGGACCCGGCCGTACGGCGGAACCTGCCGGACTCCGTCCACCAGATGCGGGTCGCCACCCGCCGGCTGCGCAGCGCCTTCAAGACCTACCGCAAGGTCCTGGACCGCGAGGTCACCGACCCGATCGGCGAGGAGCTGCGCTGGCTGGCCGCCGAACTCGGGGTCGACCGCGACCAGGAGGTCCTCATGGAGCGCCTCCAGTCGCACCTCGCCGAACTGCCGCGCACCCTGCTGACCGGCCCCGTCCGCAGCCGGCTGCGGACATGGAACACCGCCCGGCGCTCCGGCTCGCGCCGCAGGGCCCTGGCCGCCCTCGACAGCGACCGCTACGTCACCCTGCTGAACTCCCTCGACGCCCTGCTGGACGCGCCCCCGCTGCTGGCGGGCGCCGCCAAGTCCCCGAAGAAGGTCCTGCCCAAGGCGGTGCTCCGCGACTACGCCCGCCTCGCCACCCGCATCGACAGCGCCCTCGCCCTCGACGCCGGCAAGGAGCGGGACGTGGCCCTGCACGAGGCACGCAAGGCGGCCAAGCGCGTCCGCTACGCGGCGGAGTCGGCCGAGCCCGAGCTCGGCAAGCCGGCGAAACACCTGGCCAAGGCCGTGAAGAAGGTCCAGACCCTGCTCGGCGACCACCAGGACAGCGTCGTGGCCCGCGACGCCCTGCGCGGCCTCGCCGCCCAGGCGGCCGACGCCGGGGAGTCCGCTTTCACCTGGGGCGTGCTCTACGGCCGCGAGGAGGCCCTGGCCGAGCGGCGCGAGCGGGAGCTTCCGGACCTCTGGGCGAAGGCCTCGGCCCCCGCCCTGCGGGCGGCCCTCCAGTGATCATGCGGGTGGGGGCGGCTGAGCCGTCGGGGTACGCTAGATAGCTGCCCCCTGCCCGCTTCACGAAAGTCGCGTGATGACCGAGTCGGTCTTCCCTCAGCTTGAGGCCCTGCTTCCGCACGTGCAGAAGCCCATCCAGTACGTCGGCGGTGAACTCAACTCCACGGTGAAGCCGTGGGAGAGCTGCGACGTCCGCTGGGCGCTGATGTACCCGGACGCATACGAAGTCGGGCTGCCCAACCAGGGCGTCATGATCCTGTACGAGGTGCTCAACGAGCGCGAGGGCGTCCTCGCCGAGCGCACCTACAGCGTGTGGCCGGACCTCGAAGAGCTGATGCGCGAGCACAAGGTGCCGCAGTTCACCGTGGACAGCCACCGCCCCGTCTCCGCCTTCGACGTGTTCGGCCTGTCCTTCTCCACGGAGCTGGGCTACACCAACATGCTCACGGCCCTGGACCTCGCGGGCATCCCGCTGGAGGCCCGGAACCGCACGGTGGACCACCCGATCGTCCTCGCGGGCGGCCACGCGGCCTTCAACCCGGAGCCGATCGCGGAGTTCATCGACTGCGCGGTCATCGGCGACGGCGAGCAGGCCGTCCTCGACATGACCGAGATCATCCGCACCTGGAAGGCCGAGGGCAGGCCGGGCGGCCGCGAGGAGGTCCTCCTCCGCCTCGCCAAGACCGGCAACGTCTACGTCCCCGGCTTCTACGACGTCGAGTACCTCCCGGACGGCCGTATCGGCCGCGTCGTGCCCAACCGGTCCGGCGTGCCCTGGCGCGTGTCCAAGCACACCGTCATGGACCTCGACGAGTGGCCCTACCCCAAGCAGCCCCTGGTCCCGCTCGCCGAGACCGTCCACGAGCGCATGTCCGTGGAGATCTTCCGCGGCTGCACCCGCGGCTGCCGTTTCTGCCAGGCCGGCATGATCACGCGCCCCGTGCGGGAGCGAAGCATCACCGGCATCGGCGAGATGGTCGAGAAGGGCCTCAAGGCGACCGGGTTCGAGGAGGTCGGCCTGCTCTCGCTGTCCTCCGCGGACCACACCGAGATCGCCGACATCGCCAAGGGCCTCGCGGACCGCTACTCGGACGACAAGGTGGGCCTGTCCCTGCCGTCGACCCGCGTGGACGCCTTCAACGTGGACCTGGCCAACGAGCTGACCCGCAACGGTCGCCGCTCCGGTCTGACCTTCGCCCCCGAGGGCGGCTCCGAGCGCATGCGCAAGGTCATCAACAAGATGGTCTCGGAGGAGGACCTGATCCGGACCGTCGCCACCGCCTACGGCAACGGCTGGCGCCAGGTGAAGCTGTACTTCATGTGCGGCCTGCCCACCGAGACCGACGAGGACGTGCTCCAGATCGGCGACATGGCCGTCAACGTCATCGCCAAGGGCCGCGAGGTCTCCGGCCAGAACGACATCCGCTGCACGGTGTCCATCGGCGGGTTCGTACCCAAGCCGCACACCCCGTTCCAGTGGGCGCCGCAGCTGTCGGCCGAGGAGACGGACGCCCGCCTGGGCAAGCTCCGCGACAAGATCCGCGGCGACAAGAAGTACGGCCGCTCCATCGGCTTCCGCTACCACGACGGCAAGCCGGGCATCGTCGAGGGCCTCCTCTCGCGCGGTGACCGCCGCATCGGCGACGTCATCCGCGCCGTCTACGAGGACGGCGGCCGCTTCGACGGCTGGCGCGAGCACTTCAGCTACGACCGCTGGATGCAGGCCGCGGAGAAGACGCTGCCCGCCTACGGCGTGGACGTGGCCTGGTACACCACGCGTGAGCGCACCTACGAGGAGGTCCTGCCCTGGGACCACCTGGACTCCGGTCTCGACAAGGACTGGCTCTGGGAGGACTGGCAGGACGCCCTGGACGAGACCGAGGTCGACGACTGCCGCTGGACCCCGTGCTTCGACTGCGGCGTCTGCCCGCAGATGCAGACCGAGATCCAGATCGGCCCGACCGGCAAGAAGCTGCTGCCGCTGTCGGTCGTGAAGTAACCCTTGGGTCACGAGAGGCCCCCGCCCGCAACGGGTGGGGGCCTCCGTCGTGTCCTTGACGGCATGGACATGGACAAACGGGCTCCCGCCGGCGGCGGCGAGGGGTGCCTGGTGGGCGTCATCAGGATCCCCGTGAAGATCGTCGCCGTACTCGTCGTACTGCCCGTACGAGTGGTGTGGGAACTGCTGGTCGCCGCGGCCCGGGCCGTGCACCGGCATGTGCTCGGGCCGCTGTACATCCATGTCGTCGAGCCGCTGCTGCGTGCGCTGGGGTGGCTGCTGACCACCCTGCTCAAGCTGGTGTTCGTCTGGCCGTGGATCGGGTTGTGGCGGTACCTGCTCGTCCCGGTCGGGCAGGGACTGGCGTGGCTGGCACGCGGGCTGTACGACCAGGCGCTGGCGCCGGCCGGCCGGTTCCTGACCAGCCACCTGCTGCGTCCCCTCGGGGCGGGGCTGGCCTGGCTGGGCCGGGGCGGTATGCGCTACCTGCTCGCGCCCCTCGCCAAGGGCGTCGCCTGGATCGCCTGGGCCGTCGGCATGACCCTGTTCGTCTGGCCGTGGGTCGCGCTGTGGCGGTACGTGCTCACACCCGTCGGCCGCGGGATCGCCTGGCTGGCCGCGGCGGTGTACCGGTACGTGCTCACCCCCGTCGGGCACGGCCTCGTATGGCTCCTCGTCGCGGTGTTCCGGTACCTGCTGCGGCCCGTCGGGGTGGGGCTGGCCTGGCTCGTGGCCGCCCTGTACCGGTATCTGCTGCGGCCTGTCGGGCTCGGCATCGCATGGCTCGCGGCAGCCCTGTACCGGTACCTCCTCACCCCGCTCGGGCAGGTCCTCGTGTGGGCCTGGCACGTGGCCGGGCGGATCGTCGCCGCCCTGTGGCGCGGGCTCAAGCTGGTCGGCCGGGTGCTGGTCGGGTGGCCCGCCTCCCGGGTGTACCGGCACGTCCTCACCCCCGTCGGCCACGCCGCGCGCGAGGTCTGGCGGACCGGCCGCGCCGCCGTCCGCGAGGCACGCGCCACCGTACGCCGTGCGCTCTTCGGTACTCCTCCCGTGGAACCGGCGAGGTCACGGGCGCGTACTCTGGGTAGTACGACAGCCGCCGACGCGGCACCCGCAGACGAGATCTCCCTGCCCCGACGGCAGGGGTGAGCCGGAGCGGGTCGACAGACCTCAGGGCGATGCGCGAGCCGCGGAGCCCCGCACAAGGAGAAGAACCACTGGGCAAGCGACAGCCCGAAGGCCCGCCTCCCGCACCGGTGGTGCAGCGCATCCGACTGCGCTACACCAAGCGCGGCCGCCTCCGGTTCACCAGCCACCGAGACTTTCAGCGCGCCTTCGAGCGGGCCCTGCGCCGCGCCGAGGTGCCGATGGCGTACTCGGCGGGCTTCACCCCGCACCCGCGCGTCAGCTACGCGAACGCCGCCCCGACCGGGACCGGCAGCGAGGCCGAATACCTGGAGATCGGCCTCGCCGCGCCGCGCGACCCCGAGAAGCTCCGCGAGCTGCTCGACGAGTCGATGCCGGCCGGACTCGACATCATCGACGCCGTCGAGGCCCGCACCTCGGGCCTGGCCGACCGGCTGACCGCCTCCGTGTGGGAGCTGCGCCTGGACGGCGTGGAGCTCGCCGAGGCCGAGCGGGCCGTGGAGGTCTTCCTCGCCGCCGAGAGCGTCGAGGTGCAGCGCAAGACCAAGAACGGGGTGCGGACCTTCGACACCCGCGGCGCGGTCGTCAGCCTCGAAGCGCTTCCGGCGCCGGCTGATAGGCCGCTGGACAATGCCTGTGCGATACTGCGGCTGGTTGTTCGGCATCTGACACCTGCCGTGCGACCCGACGACGTCCTGTCCGGTCTCCGAGCTGTGGCCGACCTGGCGCCGCCGGTCCCCTCTGCGGTGACCAGGCTGGCGCAGGGGCTCTTCGACGAGGAGTCCGGCACGGTGACCGACCCGCTCGCGCCCGACCGCGAGGCAGACACGGCCGCCCCACCCACGGTCGCCGTGACCGCCGACGCGAAGGCGCCGGAAGGTCCCGCCGCGTAGGGATCGTCGTCGTCGCGCAGCCCTGGTACTCGGGAGCCACCTGGGTCGGGCCGCGTACAGACCTGAAGACTTCCGCCAGGCCGTACGGGCAAACACGTACGGAACCGGCGGCCATGGACTACAGCTCCCGTGTGGCGAACGCGCCCCGGAGGCCGGCTCCGCGCATCGTGCGGAGCCGTGCCGGACCGGAAGTCAGCCGCGGCGCCCGGGAGCGTGACGGGAGAACCGCCCGCAATGCTCAACAACGAGAACGACACCACCAACTCCGCCGGCGCCGACAGCGGCAGCCCCAGCGACAACCTGCCCCCGCGCAGGCGTCGCCGCGCCGCTTCCCGGCCGGCCGGTCCGCCCGGCGGCACCCCTGCCGCCGAGGTGACTGCGGTGACGGAGCCCGCCCCCGTCGAGGAGGCAGCTCCGGCCGCCGCACCCGCCCGTCCCCGCCGCCGCGCGACCCGCGCCGTGGCCGCTCCGAAGACGCAGGCCGTGGAGGCCGTCGTCGTCGAGCCCGCCGCCGAGACCCCGGTCGCCGAGGCTGCCGCCCCGGTCGTGGAGGAGGCTGCTGCGGCTCCGGCTCCTCGGGTCCGTCGTCGTGCGACCCGTGCCGTGGCCGCCCCGGCCGCTGAGGCTGCCGAGGTTCCGGTTGCGGAGGCTCCGGCTGCCGCCGAGGCTGCCGCTCCGGTCGTGGAGGAGGCTGCTGCGGCTCCGGCTCCGCGGGTCCGTCGTCGTGCGACCCGTGCCGTGGCCGCCCCGGCCGCTGAGGCTGCCGAGGTTCCGGTTGCGGAGGCTCCGGCTGCCGCCGAGGCTGCCGC
>NZ_MQUR01000066.1 GCF_001953875.1 Streptomyces amritsarensis | reverse complement strand
GTGGGCCCGAACTCGGCGAGTTCGGGCCCACGGCCTCGAAGCGGTCGGACCCGGCCGGTCAGCGCGGCGGGAGGCCGAACCGGGTGGCGGCGTAGTAGGCGCCCAGTTCCTGGTGGTAGTCCCGGTCCCCGAGGTGCTTGTCCCGGTGGAACTCGGGGGCGTCCTTGATCTGGCCCTTGGTGCGGTCGACGTAGACGGTCTCGGCCTCCGGGTCGATGCTGACGACGGTGCTCGCCGGCAGCAGGACCTCCTTGCCGAAGATCCAGACTCCGGTGTCCACGACCAGGTAGGCGTCACCGACCTCGTCGGAGTGCTTGTCCACCTTGCCGATGCCGCCGTCGGTCGCCTCGACCTTGTAGCCGGTCAGATCGGTGCCGGCCAGGTGGCCCGAGGTCGACCTGTAACTCCACACATGCTCAGTCACGCGGAAACAACTCCTCCGATGAACGGGGGACGGCGGGGATGCCCCTGCCGTCCGTCCTTCTTCGTGTGTCGTGCGCGGGGTGTCCGTTCTCCCCGTGGACTCCGCCTGCCCCGCCGCCGGCACCTCATGCACGCGGACGCAGCCCCTCGGTCCGCGGAGGTCCTGGCACTTATGCTGCGGGAATGATCAGGCCGATTGAACTCGTCATATTCGACTGCGACGGCGTGCTCGTCGACACCGAGCGCATCGCGACGCGCGTTCAGGTCGCGCTGGGGGCGGAGCTGGGGTGGCCGCTCACCGAGGGCGACGTGATCGAGCTGTTCATCGGGCGGTCCAACGCCTCCGTGCGCGAGCAGGTCGCGGCCCGCCTCGGCGGGGCGACGGCAGACGTCTGGGCGAAGCGGTTCGAGCAGCTCCACCGCGAGGCGGTGGACGCCGGCCTGACCCCCGTGGACGGGCTGCCCGAGGCGCTCGACGCGATCGCCCTGCCGACCTGCGTCGCCTCCAGCGGCTCGCACGAGAAGATGCGGCACACCCTGGGCCGCACCGGTCTCTACGACCGCTTCGCGGGCCGCATCCACAGTGCCACGGAGGTGGCCCGCGGCAAGCCGGCCCCGGACCTGTTCCTGTACGCGGCGCAGCGGATGGGCGTCGATCCGGCGGCCTGCGTGGTGGTCGAGGACAGCCGGCCGGGTGTCGAGGCGGCCCGTGCCGCCGGGATGCGGTCCTTGGGCTACGCGGGCGGGATGACCCCGGCCGAGCGGCTCGAAGGCCCGGGGACCCGGGTGTTCCACGACATGCGGGAGCTGCCCGGTCTCATCGCGGCGGGGTGACGCGGGGCCGCGCCGCCCGCCGCCCCGCCGACCGGCCTGCCCCGTCCGCGCGGCAGCCACCTCCGCGGGGCAGCCACGGCCCTCGATCAGGGCTCCGCGGCCTTTCCTCTAGAGTGCTTTCCGGCCCCTCTTCGCATCCGCGGCCCGCCCCGCGGCGCGAACCGACCTGTCCGTGGGGCCCGACCGAGGAGCAATCGTGACCGACCAGGCGTCCATATCGCTGCAGCAGGAGATCGCCCGGGACCTCCAGGTGAGCGCGTCCTTCGACGCCCGGCAGGAGATCGAGCGCCGCGTGGCCTTCCTCGCCGACCGGCTGATCTCGACGGGCCTGCGCTCGCTGGTGCTCGGCATCAGCGGCGGTGTGGACTCCACGACGGCCGGCCGGATGTGCCAGCTCGCGGTCGAGCGGGTGCGGTCCACGGGCCAGGAGGCGACGTTCTTCGCGATGCGGCTGCCGTACGGCGTGCAGGCGGACGAGTCGGACGCGCAGCTGGCGCTGGAGTTCATCCGGCCCGACCAGGTCCTGACCGTCGACGTGAAGGCGTCGAGCGACGCCGCGCTGGAGGCGGTGCTGGCCGGCGGAACGGTCTTCCGCGACGCGCACCACCAGGACTTCGTGCACGGCAACATCAAGGCCCGCCAGCGCATGATCGCCCAGTACGCGGTCGCGGGCGCCCACGCGGGACTCGTGGTGGGCACGGACCACGCGGCCGAGGCGGTGTCGGGCTTCTTCACCAAGTTCGGCGACGGCGCGGCCGATGTGGTTCCGCTCACCGGCCTCACCAAGCGGCGGGTCCGGGCCACGGCGGAGGTGCTGGGCGCGCCGGCCTCGCTGATCTGGAAGACCCCGACCGCCGACCTGGAGACGCTGAAGCCGGGACTGGCCGACGAGGAGGCGCTCGGCGTCACCTACGACGACATCGACGACGTCCTGGAGGGCAAGCCGGTGGACGCGGCCGCCCTCGACATCATCGTCAACCGCTACCGGGCCACCGAGCACAAGCGGCAGCTGCCGATCGCCCCTTGACCGGATCCGGCCGCCGCGGGCTTCCGCGCCGCCGTCGACCACTCCCCCTGAGCGGGCCCCGCTACGGGTATCGATGTCAGTGGCCGCGCGTACGGTGCGGGGCATGAGCATGATCGGGCAGTACCTCCGCCTCACCCCCGCCGAACTCGAACGCGCCTCGCGCGACCCGGACTGGGCGGCCGAGCACGCGCACGACGTGTACGGCCGCGACGACGCGGCGGCCGCCGCGCGGGTGCACGAGACCGACAAGGCCTGGAACGCCTTGGACTTCCTGCTGACCCGTCGCGGTTTTCCGGTGGACGTGGTCTTCGGGGAGGCGGACATGCCCTGGCCGGCGGGTTCCGACTGGGGCTACGGCCCGCCCCGGCTGCTGACCGCGGAGCGGGTGCGCGCCGCCGTGGACGCCCTGGAGGCCCATGCTCCCGACGCACTGGCCGACGGGGTCGCCCCGGCGGATCTGGCCGCGGCGAACGTCTACCCCCAGATCGTCTGGGAGCGGGGCGAGGAGCTGGACTGGGTGGTGTCCCACTGGGCCTGCCTCGCGACGTACCTGCGCGCGGCCGCCCGGGAAGGTGACGCGCTGCTGCTGTGGATCTCCTGACCGGACCGACGGGCCCGACGACCGGGCAGACGGGTCCGACCGGGCTCTCCCCGACACGGGGCCCGGACCCGCCGGTCCGGCCCCCGCGTCGGGCCGCGCATCCTTCCTAGGCGGACGTGGACAGGATGGTGTCCTGCGGCCTGCGGGCCGTGGGCCGGGTGCTGCCGGCGACGATGAGCGCGAGTAAGACGGCGGCCGCTTCGCTCTGCAGGATCCTGGCGGCCTGCTTGAGCCGGCCCGGGTCGGGGACGGGGATGGACAGGGCCACGCATTCCGGGTTGGGGCCGGCGGTGATCGGCACCGCCGCGCACACCGTGCCGAGGGCGTACTCCTGGAGGTCGAGCAGGGGCGTGTTGGGCGGGCGGTCGTCCAACTGCCGGAAGAGGACCGGCCGGCTGGTGAGGGTGTGGGTGGTGAAGGGGGTGAGCCGGTGGCGGGACAGGTGGTCGCGCCGGCCGTCGTGGTCCAGTTGGGCCAGCAGCGCCTTGCCCACCGCGGAGGCGTGGGCCGCGGCGCGGAAGTCGACCCACTCGTCGACCGCGGGTGCGGCCGGCCCGTCCGCGTACTGGGTGATGGCGACCTCGCCGTCGGTGTAGCGGGCGACGTAGACGGCGGCGCCGACCGCGTCCCGCACCCAGGCCAGGGTCTCGCGCAGGTGCCCGCGGCCCTCCGTACGGTCCGTCCCGCTCAGCGGGAGGGCGTGGCCGGCGACGTAGGCGTCCGGTCCGATCGGCGTGACCAGGTCGGCCCGGATCAGCTGCTCCACGGCCCGGGCGAGGACCAGTTGCGGCAGCTTGGTCTCCCGGGCGATCTGTGTCAGGTTCACACCGCCCGAGTGGCGGTTGACGACTTCGAGGGCGCGCAGCGCCCGGTGAACTGATTCCAGCGCCGCGGGGGCCGTCCGTCCCGCGGGGGACGTCCGGGCCGCATGGGTCGATTGCGGCTGCTTCAGCGCTTCGAGTGCCCACCCGTTCGCCTGCTCCGTGAGGTGCAGGGGGTTGAGCCGGGCGTTCTGTGCGACGGCCACGGCGACCTGCGGGCCGGGGGTGACGACCTCCCCGAGGTCGGGGTGCTCCTTGCGGGGGCGCGCCATGAGCGCCTGCCGCAGTCGTGCCGGAAGCCGCAGCGGCGGCCTGGAGGACCCGCCCGGCCCGCCCGTCAGGGAAGAGAGGTCCTGGGTGGTGATGGGCGGGGACGTCCAGATGACGGAGGCTTCGAGGGCCTCTTCGAGGTCGTGCGGGATCTGCGGCAGGGGCGGCAGGTGTTCGTCGGGGGGCAGGATGTGGGCCTGGCGTTTCCAGTACCGGGCGGTCGTGACCTCGGCGCGCGACAGGTGGTGGAGGTAGAGGCAGCGGGCCGCGGTCTGCGAGCCCGCGCCGGCCGCGTACTGGAACCAGAACTGCGCGTCCTCCGTCCGGTCGGCGAGGTGGAGCAGGCACCCGAAGAGCAGCGCCGAGTCCATGCCGTGGGGCCAGGAGTCGACCGCCAGGGCGAGTTCGGCGAAGTCCCGGCTCTCCACGAGGCACCAGGTCAGGTCGTCGAGGCCGCGGGCGGCCCGCACATGGCAGGCGGCGTCGAGGACCAGCTCGTCGGTCTCGGCCGGCGCGGCCCGTCCGTGTGCGGCCGCGCCGGCCGCGGCCGTTCCGGTCGCCGCGCGGGCGCGGTCCGCGGCGATCCGGCGGGCGATGCGGCGCCGGGCCGCGCCCTCGTCGTATCCGGCGTACTCCTCCGCGAGCACCGTCGCGTCCGCCAGGGACGCGTCCAGTTCACACAGCGGCATGTCGCGGTGGCGTGGCATGTCGCTCACTGGTCCTTCTCCTCTCCGGGGATCCAGTCCACCCCGAGTTTGCGGGACAGGGTTCGGCGTGCGCCGCGGATGTGCGATCGGACGGTGGCGGGGGAGATCCCCATCATCCGGGCGACCGTGTCGCAGTCGTTGCCCAGCAGGAAGGCGAGCAGCACCACGTCGTACTGCCGCTCGGACAGGCCCGCGATCGCCGCGTACAGTCCGAGTTTCGACTCCAGCAGCTCCAGCCGTTCCCGGGAGGAGCGGCGCAGCGCGGCGAACCAGGCCGTCTCGACCATGGCCACCTGCCGGCCCAGTACCGCAAGCCGCCGCTCGACGTGCTCGCGCAGCACGGCCCAGGCGAATCCGTGCAGGCTCGCCTCCTTCAGCGCCTGGCGCCACACCTTCAGCAGGAAGGTGAACACGTCGTCGACGACTTCCTCGGCGTCCTTGGGATTTCCCAGCTGAAGGTGGGCGTAGCGCAGATAGGCACGGTGCTGCTGGGAGTGGAAAGCCGTGAACTCCACCGGCAGCACGCCGGCCAGTTCACTGGAGACCGCACGGTCTCCTGATGGGTCGAATTCTCCTTCGTTCATACGCTCCCCCACAGCTGTTCATCGCCGCCCCTCGGGGTGGCGGGGACCTGACGGTGGCGGGCCTTGGGGACGGTTGGTCGGCGGCCGGCGGACGCCTTGCCGGCTTCTCTCTCCGCCCCGGGGCCCGGCAGGCGCATGCGCGCCCGGAACACATCGATGACGACCGCGCCGACCACGGTGGTGACTAACAGAGCGAGGGCGAGCGTCTCGGCGACATTCACGTCGGAGCGAACCTTCCAGGTGGAGTGTGCGTAACCGGCCGCCTGCCCCCGCACCAGCGGCCGCGGAGCGCCGGGCGCTCCCAATCACCACCCCATCGGAAAACGAGCCCGATCGTGCAAGCCGGTCCTCGGAAATCCCGGAAACGAAGCGCATTCGCTTCTGCGCGCGCCCCTGTCACCCCGCGCACGCCCCCGATCGGATGGCGCCGTGACCCGATCCGGTGGGACACGTGCGGACTCCCCCCGCACCGGGGCCCGTTGCCTGCATGGTGGGTCCGGCACGCGGCGCCGGGCACTTCCGCCCGCGCCCGTCGAGGAGGAAGGGCCCCATCCGCATGGCGTTTGCGAGGACCGTACTGCCCGCCACCCTGCTCTCGCTCGCCCTGACCGGTGTTCCGGCCGCCGCTCCCGCCGCGCTGCCCGCGTCGGACGCCGCCGCGTCGGCCGCCGCGCCGTACGACGGGCAGGTGCGCCACGAGAGCGCGCTGTTCAGTGTGAAGGCCCCCGGCAACGCCGCCGCTCAGGAGTTCACGGTGGAGGGCACCCGGCTGTCCCGGGTGAGCGTCTGGCTGGGCAGCGCGGCGGCGACGGGGACGGTGACCGCCCAGGTGCGCCGGGTCCGCTCGGACGCGGGTTCGACGATCGCCTCGGCCACCGCGGACCTCGCCGCCCTCGGCGGTGCCGGGGCCGGCTGGGTGGAGTTCCCGCTCGGGGATGCCGAGGTCACCGCGGGCGGCACCTACCACCTGTTCGTCCAGGCCACGACCGCGGAGGCCGGACCGGTCGCCTGGTACGGCACGCGGCAGGCCGTGCCCGGCTCACTCACCAGCTGGAACTACGACCGGGCGTACTGGGGCGGCTGGCACGCCGACGACTCCGCCCGCCTGGCCTTCCACGTCAACCCCGCCGGCGGCAGGCGGTGCGGGGAGACCGAACCGTGCTACGTGCCCTCCTCCGCGCTCGCGGCCCGTACCGCGGGCCTGCTGACCAACGGGGTGGCCACCGAGGCGGTCCTTCCGTCCTTCGCCGTCGCAGCCTCGTACGTGGACGGGAGCAATGTGCTCCGGCTGCCCTCCGGCCGCTGGCGGTACCTGCCCGCAGGCGCCGCGGAGTCGGCCGTGGTCGAGGCGGGCGACGCGGGTGCGCTGGCGCAGGTCGAGGAGAGCCGCGCCTGGCTGGCCGGGGGCCGGGTGCCGGGGTCCGGCGCTGAGCAGCGGGCCGCCGTACAGCGCGCCCTGCTGTCGATGCGGGCGCTGCTGAAGCCCAACGGCGCCTTCGCTGCGGGGTGGTCGCCGCCGTGGGAGTACTCCTGGCCCCGGGACGGCGCGTTCGCCGCGGCCGCGTTCGCGGTGACGGGGCACGACGAGGAGGCGTACCGGATCCTGGAGTACGACGCGCGCACCCAGCGGGCCGACGGGACCTGGGAGGCCCGTACGAAGCTGGACGGCAGCGGACCGCCCGACGGGCGGAAGTGGCAGCTGGACGGCAACGGATGGGTGCCGTGGGCGACGTGGCAGTGGTACCGGGCCGCGCCGGCCGCGGGACGGGAGGAACGGCTGCGCGGGCTCTACCCGATGGTCCGGGCGGCGGCCGACTTCGCCGCACGCTCGCTCGGCCCGGACGGGCTGCCTCCGGCCTCCCCCGACTACTGGGAGCTGGACACCTCGACCGCGAACATCGGTACCGCCGCTCCCCTGCTGGCCGGGCTGAACGCCTCGGCGGATCTGGCCGCCCGGCTGGGCGCGGACGGGGACGCGGAGCGCTGGGCGGCCGCGTCCAGGCGGCTGTCCGCCGGGATCGCCGCCGCCTTCGCCCCGTTGGGCTACCAGCGCACGGTCGACGGCGAGCACGGCCGGGACAGCGCGGTGGCGTTCATGGCGCCCCCGTTCAACACCGCACCGCCCGGGCTCGGGGAGGCACTGGACTCCACCCACCGGGCGCTGCTGCTGCCCAACGGCGGCCTCTCCCCCGGCAACGACCCCGACTTCAGCTGGGGTTCGTACGCCTGGACCGCCAGCACCTCCTTCTTCGCCCTGGCCTGGGCCGGCACGGGTGAGCGGGCTAAGGCGGGCCGGGTCCTCGACTGGGTGCTGTCCAAGCGCAACGGGCTCGGCGAACTCCCCGAAACGGTGAACGGGGCCGGGCTGCCGTCCTCCGTCGCCCCCCTGGGCTGGACGGACGCGCTGGTGGTGCTCACCGCGGCGGCCCTGCAGGGATCTCCGCAGCCCACTCCTCCGGCGCCCGAGCCGGCGCCCGCGGGCCGGTGAACGCTCGGGTCATGGCGCGGCGGGGGAGGCAAGGACGTGGCCGGGCCACGGACGACCCCGCGAGTCCCCGGTGCGGGGCGCGCACGGTGCCGTCCGGAGCCGACGGCAGACGGCAGACGGCAGCAACAGGCGGCAGACAACAGGTGGTCGGGAGGCGGTTGTGCGGGGCGGAACGGTCGCGGTGATCGGCGGGAGCATCGCAGGTTGCGCGGTCGCCACGGCGGTGTCGCGGGCGGGCGCCGGGCAGGTGACGGTCCTGGAGCGGACGGGCGGCCGGCTGGAGGACCGGGGTGTGGGGCTGTGCGTGCACGACGAGCGGGCCGTCGAACTCCGCGCGAGCGGCGCCCTGCCGGCGGGGATCGCCGCGCATCCCCTCCAACGGCGCCGCTGGGTGGTCCGGGACGACGCCGAGGGGGCGGACGGACGGCTGATCTGGCAGCAGCCGTTCCCCTTCCATTCCTATCACTGGGGGCTTCTGTGGCGCGGACTGCGGGAGTCCGTGCCCGACACGGTCCGCTACCGGCAGGGCGAGACGGTGACGGCCGTCGAGCCCGCCCCGATCGGAACCGGAACCGGAACCGGGGCCGGGGCCGGGGCCGGAGCCGGGGAGGGCGCCCGGGTGCGGCTCGCGGGGGGATCGGTGGAGCACTACGACCTGGTCGTCGGCGCGGACGGCTACCGGTCGGTGGTGCGCGCGGCGCTCAGCCCGGACTCCCGGCCGCACTACGCCGGATACGTGTGCTGGCGCGGCAACGTCGACGCGGCGCGCCTCGGCGAACTCCGCGGCCTCGGTGACCCGGTGCCCGACGCGGTGACCACCGTCTGCTTCCCGGGCGGCAGCTGCGTCGTCTACCGCATCCCCGGTCCCGGCGGCCCCCGGGTGAACTGGGTGCTCTACGCCGCTCCCCCGCGCGACGGACGGCTGCGGCTCGACGACCCCACCAGCTTCCCGCCGGGCGCGCTGCCCCCCGCACTGGCCGAGCACCTCGACGCGCTGCTGGAGCGGGAGTTCCCGCCGTACTGGCGGCGGGCGCTCGCGCTGACGGACCGGGCGGACACCTTCGTCCAGCCGATCTACGACCTGGAGGCGGCCCGCACCGCCGGCGGGCGTCTGCTGCTCACCGGGGACGCCGCCGGCGTGGTGCGCCCGCACAACACGAGCGGCGCCGCCAAGGCCCTCCAGGACGCCACCGCCCTCGCGGACGGCTGGCGCCGCTCGGGATCCTTCGAGGAACTGCTGGACGGCTACCACCGGGCGCGCGGGGCCGCCGGCCGGGAACTGGTCGCGCTGGCCCGCCGGCTGGGCCGGGCCCAGGTGGAGCGGACCCCGGCCTGGGCGGCCATGGACCGCGACGGGATGGCCGCCTGGTGGCAGGGCCAGCTCGACGGGGCCCCCGGGATCGGGGGCCGCGCGATGGCGCCGTAGGCCGTGCGGCGGCCCCGCCGTCCAGGGCGTCCAGCCGTCCGCCGTTCCGTCCAGCCGCTAGCCGCCGAGGCGGGTGTTGCCGGTGATCGTGCCGTCCGAGCCGGACAGCGTGACCGCGTGCCGGACGCCGTCGGGGCCGAGGACCACGGCCAGCCAGGCACCGCCACCGCCTTCCTGGGCGACCGCCCGCAGGCTCTCCACCTTCCCGCCCGGCACGGCCGCGGCGGCCTTGCCGGCCGCGTCGGCGATCGGCAGGGAGGGCAGCGGCGCGGGCGCCCGGCCGCCCTTGCCGGGACCGCCGTGCCGCTCGGACCGGCCCGGGACCCCGGGCAGCTCGGGGGCTTCGGGGTGGCCGAACCGCTCGCCCGCAGAAGGGCCTTCCTCACCACCGGGTGCCTTCCGTGCGCGCTCGTCGTCGGGCGCCCCGCCCTGCGGTCCCCGCTTGAACCCGCCCCCGTGGCCGGGCTCGAAGCGGATCGTGTGCGGCCCCCGGTCCGCCCGCTCGTGGTGGTGGTGCTCGGCCACGGCGACCGCCGCGACCCCACCGCCCACGACCACCACGACGGCGCCCGCCGCCGCCCAGCGGGCGGGCTTGCCGCGGGGCACCAGCCGGGACAGCGCCACGCGCTTGCGGGCACCGGTCTGCGGCGCGTTCTCGGGCAGCCGCTCGGACGGCGGCGGCACGGATTCAGACATACGGCTACTCCTCCGGACAGCCGGACGCACTGCCCGGCTCGCCCCAGAGCATGCCGAGAGGATGCTGAAGCCCAGCTGAAGCCGCCTGAAGACCTCTTCAGCCGGGCGTCCCTCGGGCCTGCGATCCTGTTCGGCATGCGCGTACTGGTGGTGGAGGACGAACGGCGGCTCGCCGTGGCCCTGCAGCGGGGTCTGCAGTCCGAGGGGTTCTCGGTGGACGTGGCCCACGACGGGCCCCAGGGCCTGTGGATGGCGACCGAGCACGACTACGACCTGATCGTCCTCGACATCATGCTCCCCGGGCTGAACGGCTACCGGGTCTGCGCGAAGCTGCGCGCGGCCGGCAACGAGGCGGGAATCCTGATGCTCACCGCCAAGGACGGCGAGTACGACGAAGCGGAAGCCCTGGACACCGGGGCCGACGACTTCCTCTCCAAGCCGTTCTCCTACCTCGTGCTGGTCGCACGGCTGCGCGCCCTCGGCCGGCGGACGGGCGGCCGGCGCCCGCAGGTGATGCGGTTCGGCGACCTCCTCATCGACCCGGCACGGCACACGTGCTCCCGCGGCGGTACGGAGGTCCGGCTGACCGCCAGGGAGTTCGCGATACTCGAATACCTGGGCCGGCGGTCCGGGGAGGTGGTCTCCAAGCGGGACATCCTGGAACAGGTGTGGGACACCGCCTTCGACGGCGACCCCAACGTCGTGGAGGTCCACGTCAGCGCGGTCCGCCGCAAGGTCGACGCTCCCTTCGGCCGGGCCGCGCTGGAGACCGTACGGGGAGCCGGGTACCGGCTGGCGGCCGACGGTGGCTGAAGCGGCGGCAATCTCCCGCCTCCGCGGGCGCGCGGGCGATTGCCTGCGCTCGCTCCGGGCCGCCGCCCTCGGCCGGTGGCCGGTCCTGCGCCGGATGTGGCCCACCACGGTCCGGGCCCGGGCCACCGTTGGCGCGGGCCTGGTGGTGGCCGCTGCCCTGGCGCTCGCCTCCTTCGCCCTGCTCGGGCTGCTGGAGGCCAACCTGCTGCGCAACGCGGAGAACGACGCCCGGCGGCAGGCCGAGACCGTGGCGCAGCTCGCCTCGACCGGGAGGCTCGGCCGGGCCCGTCCGCCGGGCCGGGCGGTCGAGTTCGTGCAGGTGGTGAGCGCCGACGGGCGGGTCCTGTACTCCAGTCCGAACCTCATCGGCGTGCCCGCCTTGCCGCCGGCGCCGCCCGAGGCGCCCGGGACCCGGATGCACACCTGGCGGGTCCGCCCGGTCGACGGCGATCACCGGCAGCGGGTCGTGCAGGTCGTCACGCAGACGCCGGACGGCCCGGCCACCGTGTACGCCGGTGCCTCGCTGCGGGACGCGGACGCGGCCGACGACACCACCACGGCCGCGCTCGTGATCGGCATGCCGCTGCTATGGGCCACCGTCGTCCTGGTGACCTGGCGGGTCACCGGGCACGCGCTGCGGCCGGTGGAGGCGATCCGCGCCGAGGTCGCCGAGATCTCCGACCGGGACCTGCACCGCCGGGTGCCGGTCCCCGCCACCCGCGACGAGGTCGCCCGGCTGGCCGAGACCATGAACGCCACGCTGGACCGGCTGGAGGCGTCCGGCATCCGCCAGCGGCAGTTCATCGCCGACGCCTCCCACGAACTGCGCAGTCCCATCACCGTGCTGCGCACGCAGCTGGAGGTGGCGCTGGCCGTCCGGGACCCCGAGCTGTGGCCGGAACTGATCGGTGGCGCCCTGGAGGACATCGAGCGGCTGCAGCGCCTCGCGGCGGACCTGCTGCTGCTCGCCCGTATCGACGCGGCCCAGCCGGTGCCGGCCGTACCGCTCGACCTGGGCGCCCTGGTCCGCGAGGTGCTGGAGGCCCGCCTCGGCGACCGGGTGCCCGTACGGGCGGACCTCGCGGCGGACGTCGAGGTCACCGCCGGCGCCCTGTGGCTCGGGCGTGTCGTCACCAACCTCGTCGACAACGCGCAGCGGTACGCCGTCCACGGCGTGGACGTCACGTTGCGGACGGCGGGCGGCAGCGGCGCGGCGCGGCGCACCGCCGTGCTGGAGGTCGTCGACGACGGGCCGGGGATCCCCGGGGCCGACCGGGAGCGGGTCTTCGAACGGTTCACACGGCTGGACGACTCGCGCAGCCGCGACCACGGCGGAGCCGGCCTGGGCCTCGCCATAGCGCGTGACCTGAGTACGCACCACGGCGGAACGCTGACGGCCGAGGACTGCGCGAGCGGCGCCCGACTGGTCCTCAGACTGCCGCTGACACCGCGGTCCTGACACGGCGGTCCTGACACGGCGGTCCTGGCACGGCGGTCCTGACGGGGCAGGGCACGGCGGGCAGGCTCCGACGGGCCTGGCCGATCCGACCGGCCGGGCCGCCGGGTTCAGCGGGTATGGCGGTGTCGGCCGTGCTGGTGCGGGTGGTCGGTCGTCAGCAGGACAAGGGCGAGGCCGAGGGGCAGCAGGACGAGCAGAAGAAGGGTCATACGGCGCTTGTGCCCCGCCTGCCGCCGTCGACACGGCCGACCCGCCGAACGGCGGGCGGGCCGCTACCCGGCGGCCAGCACCTGGCCGGCCGTCACCTGGGGCGGGTGGGGCAGAAGCGACGCGAGGTTCTCCCGGACGAAGTCCGCCGCTCTCCTGACCGACTCGTCGGCCCCCGCCCGGTCCTCGAAGACGCTGGTGGAGACCATCACCCCGTCCCCGGCGTCGACCCAGTAGTAGGCCACGAACCCCGGGACCTGGCGCAGGAGCGCCACGAAACCCTCGTCCACCAGCCGTCCCGCCTCGGCGGGATCGGTCACCCCTTCGTAGCGCCGGATCACCGCGTACATGGTGGGTCTCCTCAGTCGTCGGGTCACTTGTCCAGGAAGAGGAGCTCGTCGCTGGAACGGGTCATCCGCAGCGTCTTGCCGTCCTCGCTGATCTCGATCAGCCTGTGCAGTCCGGTCTTGGTCCTGCCGTCCGGCAGGAAGCGGTACTCGTCGGCGGCTCCGGCGAGGTAGGCGGAGAAGCCGGCGAGCGAGGTGACGCCCGATCCGGAGTCCAGGTAGTCCTTCAGCCGGCGGAACAGCTTGGGCAGGATCACCACGCCCGTGGCGTCGTCCGTGATCGACCCGATGCCGTCGATCAACGCCCCGCCGAGGGTCTTGTCCTCGGCCCACACCCCCTTGGGCGGCACGGAGGCACGTGCCTCCCGGGCGGCGTCCCTGAGGACGTCGCGCAGATGGCCGGGCAGGCCCGGATAGAACATCGGATAGGCCAGACCGTCCTCGACCAGACGGTAGTTGACGCTCCTCTTCAGCAGATCCTCGTCGACCGAGACCTCGTAGCCGCTGTACACGGGCGGGCGGACGCCGGCGTCGAAGGCCAGCGCGACGCAGCGGCCATAGGCGTCGGCGCCACTGGTGAGGATGAATCCGGGCACCTGCACGGGGACGGTGGTCACCGTCTCGTTCTCGTGACGGTCGATGCTCGTGAATCCGAGGTGCTTCAGCGTCGCGTCGGCGGCCTGGTGTCCGAGCCGTCTCGGCTGGTGGCGTTCCGGACCGTAGCCCGTCTTCCTGTAGTGCGTCTCCAGTGCGTCCACGCCCTCCAGGCGGATGGGGGCGCGGCCGTCCGCCTTGGGCACCACCCTGGCGCGGCCGCCCACGAGCTTCCAGTCCGCCACGTCGTCCGGGACGAACGGGAGGGTGTCGCCGTCCGGTTCGGCACCGCCGTCCACCCGGAACGACCCCTTGATCAGCAGCATGGGCATGGCGACTCCCGAGAACGAGACGGACTGTCACTTTCCGTGACGCATCATCACTCACGGTACACGGTGTGGGCGGAAAATGCGGTGCCCCGCCCCGGTCGGCTCCCTAGACTCGCCGTACGCGCTGCCGACACGGCCCTGCGCGCCTCATGCCGAGTCCGAAGAGAAGGGGAGCAGCGCCATGTGCACCTACCGCACCGCCGCCTTCGCTCCCCCGTCCCGGTACGACGTGATCCCGGTGTCTCGTGACGCCCGGTGCCGGCTGCGCGGCCGTCACCGTATGCCCGTGACGCACCTTTAGGTCCCGTCCCCCCAGCCCGCCGTTGCGTACGCCACCGCCTGCCCGGACCCGCTCCGGCTTCGGGCGGGCCGGCCGTCCGCGGCCGGCCTGTCGCGGGTGACGGGGCTGTCGTCAGGGAATTCGCGCCGCCCTCTTCATCTCCTCATTCGAAAGGCCTCGGGCCATGCGCGCCAACGGACGCCCCCTCACCACCACTTCCCCCACCGCTGTCCGCAATCTGGGCATCCTCGCCCACGTCGACGCCGGCAAGACCACGATCACCGAACGGATCCTGTTCGCGACCGGCGCCATCCACAAGCGGGGCGAGGTGCACCACGGCACGACCGTCACCGACTACGACCCGCAGGAACGCGACCGCGGCATCACCATCTTCGCCGCGGCCGTGAGCTGCACCTGGAGCGGGCACCACGTCAACCTGATCGACACCCCCGGACACGTCGACTTCTCCGACGAGGTGGAACGCTCGCTGCGGGTGCTCGACGGAGCCGTCGCCGTGTTCGACGCCGTCGCCGGGGTCGAGCCGCAGAGCGAGAGCGTGTGGCGGCAGGCGGACCGGCACGGTGTGCCGCGCATCGCGTTCGTCAACAAGCTGGACCGGGCGGGCGCCGACCTCGACACCGCCGTCGCGTCGATCCGGCGGCGACTGGGCGTCGTACCCCTGGTGGTGCAGCTGCCCATCGGCCGGGAGGACTCCTTCACCGGTGTCGTCGACCTCGTCGCCATGCGCGCGCTGCGCTGGCGGGCCGACTCCGCCGGCTTCGAGTCGGGGCCGGTGCCCGAACCACTGCGGGAGGAAGCCGGTGAACGGCGCAGGCTGCTCGAGGAGACCGTGGCGGAGCTCCACGCCGAGGCCTTGGAGGAGTTCTGCGCGGATTCCCGACTGCGCGACGGGACCCTGGCCCGGGCCCTGCGGGAGCTGACGCTGCGCGGGGACGGCGTCGTGGTGCTGTGCGGCTCGGCGTACCGCAACCGCGGGATCGAACCGCTGCTCGACGCGGTCGTCGCGTACCTGCCGGCGCCCACCGACATGCCGCCGGTACGCGGTGCGGCAAACGGCGCGGAGGCGGACGGCGCGGAGCAGGAGCGCGCACCCGACCCGGCGGAGCCGTTCACGGCCCTCGCCTTCAAGGTGACGGCCACGGCGACGGGCCGCCTCACCTACCTGCGGGTCTACGCGGGCACCCTGCGCAAGGGCGCGGCGGTACTGGACGCTGCCACGGGCCGTACGGAGCGGGTGGGCCGGATCCTGCGGGTCCAGGCCGACCGGCACGAGGACAGGCAGGAGGCGGTCGCCGGTGACATCGTCGCCGTGATCGGGCTCAAGTCCGCCCGGGCGGGCACGACCCTGTGCGCGCCCGGGGCGCCTGTGGTGCTCGAACCGCCCACGGTGGCCGAGCCGGTGGTGTCGGTGGCCGTCGAGGCCGCCCGCACCGCCGACACCGGCCGGCTGTCGACGGCGCTGGCGCGGCTCGCGGAGGAGGACCCCTCGCTGGTCGTGCGCTCCGACGCGGAAACCGGGCAGACCGTGCTGTCGGGGCTGGGCGAGCTGCACCTGGAGGTGGCGGTGGAGAAGATCCGCCGCGGCCACGGGGTGGAGGTCGTCGTGGGCCGGCCGCAGGTCTCGTACCGGGAGACCGTCGTGCGCGGCGTGACCGGTCTGGTCCACCGGCATGTCAAACAGGACGGCGGCGCGGGCCAGTTCGCGCACGTCGTGCTGGACGTGGAGCCGGTGGACGAGCCGGTCTTCGAGTTCCGCTCGACGGTCGTCGGCGGCCGGGTGCCGCAGGAGTACGCCCGCGCGGTGGAAGCTGGCTGCCGCGACGCCCTCGCCGAGGGCCCGCTCGGCGGGTACCCGGTCACCGGGCTGCGCGTCACGCTCACCGACGGGGCGACCCACTCCAAGGACTCCTCGGAGATGGCGTTCCGGGCGGCGGGCCGGTTCGGGCTGCGCGAAGCGCTGCGGCTGAGCACGGTGGAACTGCTGGAGCCGGTCGTGGAGGTCACCGTGAGCGTCCCGGAGGCCGGTGTCGGGGGCGTCCTGGGTGACCTCGCGGCCCGCCGGGGCCGGGTCTCGGGCCGGCAGGCCGAGGCCGGCACCGCCGTGATCACGGCGGCCGTGCCGCTGGCCGAGCTGTTCGGGTACGCGTCCCGGCTGCGCGGCCGCACCCAGGGTCGGGGCGTCTTCACCACCAGGCCGGCCGGCCTGGCGCCGGTACCGGCCTCGGTGGCGGCCTCGGTGACGGGTGGTCCGCCGGCCCGGTGACCTGCGGCTGCCGGCGCCCGCGCCCCGCCCCCTGCTTCGGCGGGGGGCGGGGCGCGGGCGGGCGCGGTCCGGCACGGGCGGGGGCACAGGAACGCCCCGGTGCACCGCCTATGCTGCGGATTCGGTCGGTTCGGTTCGGTTCCGGCGGGGTCACGCGCAGACAGGCAGGGTGAACATGTTCGAGCCGGTACAGGAGAATCCTTACCCCGACAGCCACGTCCTCGGCGAGGGGCCGGATCCGCATCCGCTGCTGGCGCCCGTGCTGCCGCTGCTGGGTCGCTGGTACGGCCGCGGCCGGGGCGAGTACCCGACGCTGGAGAAGGACTTCCGCTACGAGCAGGAGGTCGCCTTCAGCCATGACGGCCGCCCCTTCCTGCGCTACGAGGCGCGGGCGTGGCTGATCGACGAAGCCGGCGCGCCGGTCCGGCCTGCGGGACGCGAGGCCGGGTGGTGGCGGGTGACGCCCGACGCCTCGCTGGAGGTCGTACTCGCCCATCCCACCGGCATCGTCGAGACGTACGTAGGGCGGGCGTCCGGTGCGCAGTTCGTGATCGAGACGCAGGACGTGTCGCTCACGCCGCTGGCCAAGGAGGTGACCGGCACACGCCGCCGGTACACCGTCGAGGACGGGGAGATGACGGTCGTCCACGACATGGCCGCGGTGGGCCGGCCCCTCCAGCACCACCTGACGACGCACCTGCGGCGGCGTCCCTGAACGGTCGGCCTCCGGCCCCTCAGGCCGGGGCTCGGCGGACCCTGGTGGCGCGCCCTGATCCGGCTGCACCGGCCGGGCCCCCGGCCGCTTCACCCGGCTGCGCGGCACGGGCTGCGGCCGCTCCGCCGCGCGCCGCCGCATAGTCGTGGCAGGCCGGCGCCCACCCGCGGTGCCGTGCCGGAGGGAGCGATCGTGGTGGACAGGGGACGACGCGCCGCGCTGGCGGCGCTGCTCGCCGCAGGGCTCGTACCGTGCACCGCCGCCCGTGCCGCGCACGGCGCGGCCCCCCGCTCCGGACCGCGCCCCCCGGCCTCGCTCATGGGCGGTGAGATCCGCCGGCTGCCCACGTCCCGCAAGGTCGTCGCACTCACCTTCAACGCCGCGTGGGACGAGGCCGGGATCGACACCGTCCTGGCGGAGCTGCGGCGGCGCAGGCTGCCCGCCACCTTCTTCCCGACGGGCGCCTTCGCCGACGCCAACCCGGCGGCGGTGCGTTCCATCGGCGCCGCGCACGGCCTGGGCAACCACTCGTACGGCCACCCCTTCTTCGACGGGCTCAGCACCGCCCAGCGGGCGGATGAGGTGCGCCGCGCCGACGCGGCGATCCGGACGGCCTCGGGCACGGAGCCGCTTCCCTTCTTCCGGTTCCCCTACAGCTCCACCACCGTCGACTCGGTCGCCGACGTCAACGACCTGGGATACGCGGCGATCGAGTTCACCGCCGACACCAACGGCTACCTCGGCCCGCAGGGCGGCATGAGCGCGGAGGCGGCGGCCGAGCGGGCCATCGACGCCCTGACACCGGGAGCGATCATCCAGATGCACGTGGGCAGCAACGGCGACGGCATCGTCCTCGACGCCGAGGCCCTCCCGCTGATCGTCGACGCCGCCGAGGCCGAGGGCTACACCTTCGTCGACCTGCGCGACTTCCTCCTCGCCTAGTGCTGTGGCCCGCGGGCCGGCGCCCCCGGCCGGCGGACGGGGCACGAGGCCGGGCAGGCACTGCTGCGCGGACCCCTTCGAAGCGAGAGGGCTTGACCTCAAGCGAGGTTCAGGTCGGAGGCTTCTGCGTATGCCGCGGCCGAACCGCAGCCCGGCACTTCACACGTCGTTGGGGGAACTCTCATGTCGAGCACCGCAGTTCACAACCCGGTCCGCCAGTCCGGCTTCGGCTGGTGGAAGGTGCTGGCCGCCGGCGCGGTCGGAGCGGCCGTGGTCAACCTGATCGTCTTCGCCGTCGCCGGGCTGGCCGGTGCCTCGCTCGTCGTCGTCGATGCCGGGGAAGAACACCCGATCACGGTCGGGGGCGTCATCGGGTCGTCCGTCGTGCCGCTGCTCGTGGGGCTGGGCTCCGCCCTCCTGTTGGCCCTGTGGAAGCCGGTCTTCCTGCGGATCGCGCAGTACGCGGGCAGCGGGCTGGCCCTCCTGTCGGTCGCCGGCCCGCTGTCGGCCGACGCCGACGGCGGCACCGTCGCGGCCCTGTCCCTCATGCACCTCACCCTCGGCGTGGCGGTCTTCGCCACCCTGCACCTCCACCGCCGCCACCGCCGCCAAGACCGCTGACGCCACTGGACGGAGCCGGCGCGGGCGTGGTGCTGCGTAGGTCGTCGAGGATCTCGCGCAGCCACGGTCGACGGACGTCCGGCAGCCGGACCAGGGTGCGCCGGAAGATGTCCGGGTCGGCTCGGAACAGGTGGCGGGGGCGTGGCGCGGGCGGGTCGAAGTCGTCGCGGAGGACGCCGTCGGGCAGCCGGCCCGCCAGGGGGACGGGAGGGTCGGCTGCCGGGAAGGCGAGCCACAGCCATACCCCGAACGGCAGCGGCACAGGGTACGCCGCCGGGTCGTCCGGAGCCCAGGCCTCCCCGGTCCGCGGATGGAGCGGTACGAGGAGGATGTCGGCCGTTCCGACGGGAACGGGTCGTCCCGGGCCGGCCAGGACCGCCCGCCGTGCCGGCGGGCCGGTCGGCAGCAGGGCGTCCAGCGCCCGCTGGAACACCTCCGCGGCCAGGCCGTCCGGGACCGTCACGGGCCGGCCCTGCGACGCGGCCGGCAGGTGGGCGAGGGCCTGGCCTGCCGCCGCCTCCCACTGGGGGCTCCACGACCACCGGTAGTGGGACCAGTGGCCCGCTCCCAGGCGCGACCCCCACGCGGCGATCGGCTCGAACGGGGGCCTGCCGCTGCCCTCCGCCACCAGCTCCGCCCAGGAGAGCGGCACGCTGTCGGTGCCGTCGACGCGGAGGCGGCGTACGGCTGTCGGGGCGAGCCACAGGGCCTGCCAGCGCGAGCAGTCGTCGATCCGGCTCGCCACGGGCAGGGCACACGCCGCGCACGCCACGTTGGGGCCGGCCGCCCCGTCGAGGCCGCAGCAGTGGCCGCCGCCGCGATGGCCCGGAATCAGTACGGTGCCTCGGGCGTCGCCGGGAGCGATGACGGTCGCGCCGGGCGCGCCGTCGGACAGGGCGTGGACCGGGGCGTGGACACCACGGGCGGCCGCCTCGTCCGGCGAGACCTCCGCCCACGTGCGCCACGGCGGCCCCCAGGGCTCCGGTTCCACGGCGAACGTGCCCGACTCCATGAGCACCGGGAGCTGGGTGCCGTTCCCGTACTCCTGATGGGCGTGGGCCGGCAGGGCCACCTGGGACAGCGGGATGGTCAGCTCCGCCCCGCACCCCGCGCACACGAAAACGAACAACCGACCTCCACCGGGGAATCAGAGCATCATCGCAGCCCGGGCGGGGCGGGCCAACACGTTTCCGGCGCCGCCGCGCGCGGCCGAGGCGCGTCGGCGCTCGGGACGGAACAGCTCGGCTATGTATGGAATTCTTGACATCGTGTCGCGCATCCTTGACATTGAGGATGTCGGGTTTTCTTTACATGGGGAGTGGCCGTGGCAGTCGAGGAGAAACGCGCGTGGATCATGATCGTGGTCACGGCCGCGTCGTACGGGGCCTACCTGGCCATCGTCCTCGGGCGGCCGGGCAGCGGGCCACTCGCCGAAGCGCCGTACGTGGCCGCCCTGCTGTGGACCGTCGGCGCGTCCGTCGTCGCGTCGATCGCGCTGCACCTCACCGTCGCGCTCCTCACCCCCGAGGAGGACAGGGTCAGGGATCAGCGCGACCGGGAGATCCACCGCTTCGGCGAGTACGTCGGACAGTCGTTCGTCGTGATGGGCGGCGTGGCCGCGCTCGTGCTGGCGATGGCCGACGCGGACCAGTTCTGGATCGCCAACGCCGTCTACCTGGCCTTCGTGTTGTCGGCGCTGCTCGGCTCCACCGCGAAGATCGTCGCCTACCGGCTGGGGTTCCAGCCGTGGTGAGGCCGACGCTGGTGACCAACAGGATCCGGGCGCTGCGCTTCGCCCACGGCGAGATGACCCAGGCCGAGCTGGCCCGCCGGATCGGCGTGACCCGGCAGACCGTCATCGCCATCGAACAGGGCCGGTATTCGCCCTCCCTGGAGAAGGCGTTCCAGATCGCCCGCGTGTTCGCGGTACCGCTCGACGCGGTGTTCCAGTATTCCGAGAACGAGGGAGACCCGTCGTGAAGGCCATCGTCCAGGATGTGTACGGACCGCCCGAGGTCCTGCGGCTCGACGAGACGCCACGCCCGGTCCCGGGCCGCGGCCGGGTGCTCGTGCGGGTCCACGCCGCAGCCGTCGACCAGGGGGTCTGGCACCTGATGGCGGGCATGCCGTACGCGGTGCGCGCCGCCATCGGCCTGCGGGCGCCCCGGACCCGGGTGCGGGGTATGGACCTCGCCGGGCGGGTGGAGGCCGTCGGCCCGGGCGTGACCCGCTTCCGGCCCGGCGACGAGGTGTACGGCAGCGGTGAGGGGTCGTTCGCCGAGTACGCGTGCGCCAAGGAGAGCGCCCTCGCGCCGAAGCCGCGCAACCTCGGCTTCGAGCAGGCCGCCGCCGTGCCCGTGTCCGGGTGCAGCGCTCTCAAGGCCCTGCGGGAGACCGGCCGGATCAGGCCCGGCCAGTCGGTCCTGGTGCTCGGTGCCTCCGGGGGCGTGGGCTCCTTCGCCGTGCAGCTGGCCAAGGCGTTCGGGGCGCACGTCACCGGCGTGTGCAGCGCCGCGAAGGCCGACTTCGTCCGGTCCCTGGGCGCGGACGAGGTCCTCGACTACGCGGTCGAGGACCCCACCGACGGCAGCCGCCGCTACGATCTCGTCCTCGACATCGCGGGCAACCGCCCCCTCACCCGCCTGCGCGGCGCGCTGACTGCGCGCGGGACCCTCGTCATCGTCGGCGGGGAGGGCGGAGGCCGCTGGCTCGGCGGAAACGAACGCCCCCTGGGGGCGCTGCTCCTGTCGCCCTTCGTGTCCCACCGGCTCCGCCCGCTCGCGTCCGTGGTGCGCGCCGGCGACCTCGAGGCCCTCACGGAACTCCTGGAGGCGGGCTCGATCTCCCCCGCCGTCCACCGCAGTTACCCGCTGGCGGAGGTTGCGGACGCCATCCGCGACATGAGGGCGGGCCGGGTTCGCGGCAAGGCCGTGATCCGCGTCCTGTAGGCGGGCCCGTTCACCGCGGCCGCGGGGGGTGCCGCGGCCGCGGTACGCCGAGGCCGCGGGGGGCCGCGGTAGCGGGGTTCACTGCTGGCAGCGCCCGAAGGTCACCACGTAGGTTCCGGCCTGGCTCGCGCCGGCCCCGGCCCGGTCGGCCGCACCCGGCTGGGCCCAGGCGCCGATCTCACGCATCGACGGGTCGAGGATGATCTGGCGGTGCCCCCAGGTGCTGACGTTCATCCACCAGTTGACCGCGGCGTTCGGGGTCCCGGAACCGCCCCAGCCCGTGTACGTGATCTCGGCAACCGCCCATGACCTGGGGTTCGGGCAGTAGCCCGCGGCCTTGATCCGGCTCTGCGGTGTCGAACCGGTCTGCGGATTGGTGTGCGAGTCCTTGCCCGGTCCCCACCACTTCAGCTGCACCGCGGCGACCGCGTGCTGCTGCGCCGCGGTCGTCAGTGCCTGGTTCGTGGTGAGGGCGGGCAGCCCCCGCTGCGTGCGCTGGTTGTTGATGAGGCACACCAGAGCGTTCCGTGAGGCGGTGTCGTTGCTGCCGCTCGGCGCGCGGGCGGCAGCCGCGGCGTCGCATGTGACCGCCGTCGCCGGTGCCGCCGATACGGGCACCACCACGGCGGACAGGACTCCGGCCAACGCGAGGCTCCGGGCGGTTCGGGTGAATGATGCGTGCCTGCTCAAGGAGGTCCACCTCCCGCGAACACGAACTGTGGTTTCCGGCGGTGGAGGGGCCAGGTCGCGCGATGGCGGCACCTGGCTCGGTCCGCCGCTACGGCTTCTCCTCCAGGCTGACAGCCGACGGGCGGCCCCGCCAGCCGGGCCCGCCGGGCTGGGCGCAGGGCCTGCGCCGCAGTGCTCCGAACCGGACGTGCCGAAGGGCCGCGCGGCGACGTACCAGCAGGCGGCGGGCAGGGGGATCGTGTACCCGGTCCCCTCCCGGCAGCCGGCAATGCCCTTGCACCGCACCGGAATTCGCCCGGGGGTGGCCCCGGCCGCCCGGGCGCCACCGTCCGCTGACGGCGGGGGCCGTCAGGAGTTGGGCAGGCGGCGCAGGCGGTCGTCGTCCTGGAAGCCGACCGCCGGGATGCCCAGCAGGTCGTCCACGCCGGGGAAGCCCTCTCCCGCCTGGAACTGCGCCCCGTGCACCGACGCGTTCTGCGGGGGCCCCGCGTACATGCCGGTGTGCGCGCTGCCCAGCTCCATGAGGTAGCCGCCCGTCCCGGACGGACGGCGCCGGTCGTCGGTGACGACCTGGGCGGCGTAGGTGTTCATGGCCGCGACGCGTTCGTAGAGGGCGGTCGCCGACATCGTGGGACGGCGGGCCGGTCGGCCGTCCAGGCCCTTGACCCGGATGTGGTGCGTCCTGGCGGCCTCCAACACCGCTCCCAGCCCGGTCGCGCCCAGGTTCATGCTGCTGTCGTAGCGGGAGACGAACGCCTCCAGCTCGGGACTCATGGTCCCGCCGTCGAGATATGCGTCGACGTGCGCCTGGTATCCGTCGTCCCGGATGCTCTCCAGGTAGAGGGTGCCCACGCCGGCGGCCTGGATCTGCTCCATGTGCGTACACAGGAACTGCCAGATGCGGGCCCCGGAGTGGGTGCCGCCGATGGCGACGCCCTCGAACTGCTCCAACAGGGCGCGCAGGTCGCCCATCGCGTCCTGGGAGTCGGCGCCGGCCAGGGCGTCGTCGACGGCACGATGGCGCTCCTGCCGCTGCTCGGGAGTCTCCGTGTACGCGTCACGGGTGGCCCGGGCGTCTCGGCCGAGTTGCGCGTCGCGTGCGTCCTGGCTGTTCCAGTGCCCGCGCGTCCGCGGGTCGGCTCGGCCGATGCCCGCCAGTACCTCGTTGCGTCCGGCCGTCGCGGGAACGTCCGACGCCAGCCTGCGGACGTTGCCCAGGTTGTAGTGCAGCAGCGGATCGGTCTCCTGGAGCGTCTGCGGATCCGCGTCGACGGCCAGGCGCTCCTTGTTCGCGGCGTCCCGGGTGCCCTGCGGCAGGCTCTGCCATTCGGCGGCCGTCAGCGCGTTCGGCGTGCGGTCGCGCGCGCGGGAGTTGCGCGGCCCCCGCACCCGCATCGCGGGGCCCGGCGGGTGCCCGTGCAGTTCGTCGTGCTGCATGCGCTGGACCACGGGAGCGGGACCCTGCGGCTCCGCCGTGCCCCGGGCGGGGGGCGCGTGCCCGCAGTCCGCGGTGTGGGTGTGCCGCTGCGCCTCGACGATGCGGGACACCACCGCGTTCCCGGCGACACGCTGGAGTTGGAGCAGCGACTCGGCGGCCGCCGCGCCGCCGGGACGAGGCGGCCGCTCGGCCTTTGCGGCACCCGGGCGCTGCGGCCCTCTCCGCTGCTCGTCACCGGATTGCTGGGCCCGCATGCGACATCCCCTCTGCGACATGGACCAGGAGCGTCCACGGTCACCGCTCCCCCTGTCCCGGCGGCACGGCCGGACGGGCAGGTGCGGGTGCAGGGGTCCTGCCCTTCACGCACGGCCCGGGACGTCCGTTCGGATACTCGTCCGGCGTGAGGAGGGGGCGGGCCGGCACGGTCTGCAGGGCCCGTGGAAACCCGGTGCGCGGTCGGGGCCGGGAGCGCGTAAAGTCTCCCTGTTGATCAGGGGGAAGGACATTGATGCAGGTCAGAACCAGACGTGGGTTCCTCGGTGCGGCCGCGGCGATGGCCGTGGCATCGTCGGTCGGTGCGTGCGAGGCCGGGCGGGGCGGCGGATCGCGGGGCGAGGACCCGCTCGACGTGCCGGCGGGTGCGGACCTGCCCCCGGCACGGGAGTCCCTGGCCGCGGACGGCACCACGATCGTGATCGGCAACCCGTCCGCTCCCCTCTCCGTACGCGTCTACGAGGACCTGAGCTGCCCGGCCTGCGCCGACTTCGAACTGGACGGCAACGGCCCCTACCTGAAGCAGGCGGCCCGGAACGACGCGCTGCAACTGCAGTTCACCCTGGGGTCCTTCCTCGGCCCGGGGTCGAAGTTCGCCGCGAACGCGTTGCGCGCCGCCGTGGACCACAACAAGTTCACCGAGTACCACGAGGTGCTGTACCGCCACCAGGCGAAGGTGCGCAAGGTCGGCGGGTTCACCCGGGACCGGCTGCTGGCCATGGCCGTCAAGGTGCCGGGGCTGCGCGGCCCGGAGTTCGATGCGGCCGTGCTGGAGACGAAGCACCACGCGTTCGTGGCGGCGGCGGACGAGGCGATGCGCGCGTCGCCGGCCGAGGGGACGCCCACCATGGCGGTCAACGGCGCCCTGGTCCCGACGGACAGCCGCGGCCTCTACGAGGACCGCGACCGCCTCTACCGCCACCTCCGCAAGGCGGCGGCCCGATCGTAGGGCGTCGCTCCCTGATCTCGTAGGTCGCGCCGACACGCGGTCACGGCGAGGTGCGACCGGCCGGCGGCCGGCTGCACGAAGCCGCGAGCGGCCGAGGCCGCGTCCCTCGTCGCACCGCACCGCACCGCACCGCACCGCCGGAGCGATCTCCTCCACGCCTGCCACCGCCCGCGGGTGCGGGGCGCCAACCCCTGTTCGGGCGACGTCCGTCGCAGGGCCGTCTATCGTCCGATTCCGGAACTGGCCTTCTGACACGGGGATGTGACGGGTGAACGGGAAAGAGTTGCTGGCGCGGCGGTTCGAGGAGCACCGGACCCACCTGCGGGCCGTGGCCTACCGGATGCTGGGCTCGCTCAGCGAGGCGGAGGACGCCGTCCAGGAGGCGTGGCTCAAGCTGAGCCGCTCCGACGCCGACGCGGTGGAGAACCTGGGCGGTTGGCTGACCACCGTGGTGGGGCGGGTGTGCCTGGACATGCTGCGCTCGCGCACGACCCGGCGCGAGGATCCGCTGCACGACCGGGACGGGCAGGTCAGGCTTCCCGACCCGGTCGTCGGCCGGGCGGACGGCATCGACCCGGAGCAGGAGGTCCTCCTGGCCGACTCCGTGGGCTTCGCCCTGATGGTGGTCCTGGAGACGCTCGCACCCGCCGAACGCCTGGCCTTCGTCCTGCACGACCTGTTCGCGGTGCCGTTCGACGAGATCGCCCCGGTCCTCGGGCGCAGCGCGGCCGCGACCCGGCAGCTCGCCAGCCGCGGCCGCCGCCGGGTGCAGGGCGTCGTGCCCCCTGAGGATCCGGACCCGGCCCGGCTGCGCGCGGTCGTCGACGCCTTCCTCGCCGCCTCGCGCGGCGGGGACTTCGAGGCCCTCGTCGACGTCCTCGACCCCGAGGTCGTGGCCCGCTCGGACGGCGGGACGCTGCGTCCCTCGCTGGTGCGGCGCGGCGCCTCCGAGGTCGCCGCGCAGGCGATCACCTTCGCCCGCTTCGCCGAGGCCGCGCGTCCGGCGCTGGTCAACGGGCTGCCCGGCGTCGTCGCGTTCGCGGAGGGCCGGCCGATGTCGGTCATGGCGTTCACCGTCCGGGACGGCAGGATCATCGCCCTCGACATCCTCACCGACCCCGATCGCCTCGCCCGCATCGATCCGAGCGTCTTCGACGGCTGATCGGCCGCCCGCCGCTTTTCCCCCCCGCCCCGCCGTCCCGCCTGCGTGCGAGGCGGCGGGGCGGCTCGGCTCCGGCCGGGTCGCCGGACGGGCCTGCGGCGGCAACTGGCGGGCTCCGTACGGGAACCGACGGGCCGACGGGTGGGAGCGGGGCGCCGGCCCTTACCGCTCGTGACGAAGGGAATTCGCGAGGTAGTAATTAGGTGAATTCCTGACTGAATTCCCGTCAACAAGCTTCCACATCATATCTCGATTTGATAACAACCCGGCCGGAAAGGACTGGACCTTTCGCGTGCAACGCGCGTAACTCGCTTGTTTTTACGGCAAGTTGAGTGTTCGTCAAATTATGCCGACAGGTAACGGAATGATTTCTCGGTCGGCGCCCCCGTTTGTCCGAATTCTCCGCGGCATTCGTCTGGCAGGCTTCCGCGAACCCACTGGTCCCACATCGATTTGAGGTGCCCATGACAGGACGCAGACGTGCAGCCGACCACCGCCGCAAACCCCGGCGGTTGATACTCGCCACCGCCGCCGTGGCAGCCGGAGCGGTGATAGCCGCTGGCATCGCCTACTCCGGGCTCGGCGACGGTGCCCAGGCCGCCGGCACCGTCGAGGCCGCCGCCTCCGCTCCGGCCGCCGCCCCCGCCCGCGACAAGGAGCCGGACCCCCTCGCCGCGGCGCCCGCCAACGAGAGCGCGCGCGGCATGGTCTACGACGGCCTCCAGCCCGCGCCCAAGGGCGACCGCTGCGTCGGTGTCTACCGCACCGGGGACGGCCACTGCACCCACGGCCCCGACGCCCCGCCCAAGGGCGTCGACATCACCAAGGAGATCCCGCCGGCCGTCAAGGAGACGGCTCCGGCGGCCGATCCGGCCAAGCCCTCCACCGACGACCCGGCCACCAAGGAAGGCGGCGGGCGTCCTCAGGACGCGCCCGCGGCCGACGGCGCGGCCACCAAGGACAGCGCACCCCAGCCGGCCGCCGCCGAGGGCGGCCAGACCGTCGCCGCGGGCCCCGCGGGCCAGACCGTCCAGTGCGACGGCGACGGCAGCACCGGCAACCGCGTGCAGGTCGTGTACGTCCACGCCCCCGGCAAGGACCGCTACTCCGAGTACGTGGCCTCGTTCCGCAAGTGGGCGGCCGACGCCGACCTCATCTACTCGGCGAGCGCCAAGGAGACCGGCGGCGTGCGGCACATCCGCTACGTCACCGCCGCGGACTGCACGCCCACCGTGCTCAACATCGAGCTCCCGGCCAACGCCCTGGCCGAGTTCAGCGCGACCAACAAGGCGCTCGCCGCCAAGGGCCTCGACCGCCGCGACCGCAAGTACATGATCTTCGCCGACAGCCAGGTCTACTGCGGCATCGGCACCTTCGCGGGCGACGAGCGCCCCGGCCAGAACAACCAGAGCAACTTCGGCCCCTCCTACGGCCGCACGGACTCGGGCTGCTGGGGCGGTCACACCGCCGCGCACGAGCTCGGCCACAACCTGGGCGCCGTCAACAACAGCGCACCGAACACCAGCCGCGGCGCGCACTGCACCGACGAGTACGACGTCATGTGCTACTCGGACACCCCGTACTACCCGAAGATGCGCAACATCTGCACCAACCAGGCGTCCGAGAACATCCTGGACTGCAACCACGACGACTACTTCCACACCAGTCCCAAGCCGGGCAGCTACCTGGCCACGCACTGGAACATCGCCGACAACCAGTTCCTGATGAAGACCAGGGGCGGTGGCGGCGGCACGGACCCCGGTCCCAACCCGAACCCGACGCCCACGCAGAAGCCGAGCCCGACGCCGACCAAGAAGCCCACGGGCGGACCGACCGCGACCGCGGCCCAGATCCAGTCCAACTCCGTCGTCGTGAGCTGGCCCAAGGTCGAGGGCACCGCCTGGTACCAGGTCATGCTGAACGGCAAGCACCTGGCGTGGGTCCAGTCGCAGGTGCTGCGCATCTACAACCTCCAGCCCGACACCTCGTACACGGTGACCGTGTCCGCCCGTGACGGCTCCGGCCGCGACAGCGGTCCCGGGAAGGCGGCGTCCTTCCGTACGACCGGTGCCGGCGGCGGGGCGACGACCCCGGGCAGCCGCTACACGCTCGGCAACGGCAGCACCGGCATGGCCGCCGAGGTATGGGGCGGACGCACCGCCGACGGCACCGTGCTCGTCGGCGGCCGCGCCAACGGCTACGCCCAGCAGCAGTGGTACTTCGAGGACGCCGGCAACGGACAGGTCCGCATCAAGTCCGCGGTCTCCGGCAAGTGCCTCCAGCCGGGCGCCGCACCTGCTCCGGGCATGTGGGTCTCGCAGCAGCCCTGCGACAAGAACAACGGCGCTCAGGCCTGGAAGCTGACGACCCGCGGTGGCGCGGTGACCGTCACGGAGCCGAGCGGCACCTTCGCCCTCACCGTCAGCAACCGCCCCTACTACGGGAACTGGCTGCTCGACCTCCAGCGTGCGGACGGCCGCGCGGCGCAGGCCTGGACCCTCCAGAAGTCCGGCTGAGCACTGCCGCCACGCCCGGACGCCCAGGCGCTCGCACGCCCTGGCGCCGGGACCACCCCGTGACGCCGTGATCCCGCCCCGGCGGACGGCCGCCCCGCGCGGCCGTCCGCCGGGTTTCCCCTCATCTCGACCGGAGCACCCGACGATGCGCATAAGAATCGTTCTCTCGGCCACCCTGACCGCACTCGGCCTCATGTTCCTGATCCCCGCCGCCGCCCATGCCCACGGAGACACCCTGAAGGTGGTGGTGACCGGGCAGCGCGCCGGCCACGTCACCACAGACATCACCTGGGAGAACGACGGGGACGCCGTCGACGAGACCGTCGCCGCCACCGTGAACGCGGTCAGCGTCGACGGCACCCGCACGATGGGCCCCTGGCGCCTGGTCCGCGACCCGGCGGCGGCGCCCGCAGGCTGGACCACGGCCGAGACGCTGCCGCCCGGTTCGTGGAAGGTCACGGTCGAGGTGGGGTTCCCCGCACTCGGCAAGGGTGAACTCGAAGTCGGTGTGCCGGTGGTGGACCCGGCTCCGACCACCGGCGCGACCGCCGGCGGCACTCCTGCCGTCCCGGCCCCGACGCCCGAGGCCGCTGCCGGCTCCACCGCCGGTTCCGGTTCGGCCGCGGCGACTTCCGCGGACTCCTCGTCCCCCTCCCCGGCTCCCTCCGGGACGCAGGCGGCAGCCGGCGCCGACGGGGACGCCGTCTGGTGGACGACGGCGGGTGTGGCGGTGACCGCCCTGGCCGGGGCGGGCGTCGGACTGCTGCTGCGCCGCCGCCGGATGCGCGGCGCGTGCAGGACGTCGTAGCCGGTCGCCGACCGGTCGGGCCGGGCGGCACGAGCCCGGCCTGATCGGAAGGAAGCGCTTCAGGCCTGTGCTTCCCCGCGCCGTACGCAGCTCCGCCCCGGTCGGGGTGTGGAGGACGGCGCCGGGGTGCGCCACGCGCTCGGCTCCTAGCGCGCTGTCCCGCGCACCCACGGAGACGCTGGGCTTGACCACCACTGCGGGCGCCGGTGCCGGAGGGAACCCCGGCGGCGGATCGAGCGTCGTAGCAAACGGCGTCGTGCTGCCGCACCTGCCGGCGTGGCGGAGCAGGTCCGGCGTGACGGAACACGTCGGGCGGGTCGGGGCAGGACGGGAACGGGGCCGGGACGGATGGGCGGGGTTGTGGCCGAGCGGAGGGGCCGCGGTGCGGACGGGGGTGTGCGGCGCATCGCCCGGTGGCGGGGGGCCGGGGGTGCTCGCGGGAGGGTCCTCGCCCTGCTCGCCCTGGTGACCGCCGCCGTACTGACATTCCACTCCGCCGTACCCGATGCGGGCGGCCGCCTCGGCAGCCTGGTGGAGGCGTTCCTGCCCTGGCTCGGCCTGGCGGTTGCGCCGCTCCTCGTGGCGGCGCTGGTGCGCCGGTCGGCCGTGGCCCTGGTGGCCCTGCTGCTGCCCGCCCTTGCGTGGCTGGGCCAGTTCGGCGGGCTGCTCCTCCCCGCGCAGAGCGGCGCCCACCACCTCACCGTGGTCCAGCACAACGTCGGCGACGAGAACCCGGACCCGGCGGGCACCGCCGCCGCCCTGGCCGCTGCCGCACCGGACCTCGTCGCCCTGGAGGAGGTGACCCCCTCCGCTCTGCCGGCCTACCAGGCGGTGCTGGCGTCGCGGTATCCGCACCACGCGGTCGAGGGCACGGTCGGCCTCTGGTCGAAGTACCCGCTGACGGGCGTACGGCGCCTGGACATCAAACCCGCGGCGATCGGGGAGGGCTGGAGCCGCGGCCTGCGGGCCGCGGTGCGCACCCCGGAGGGCGAGATCGCCGTGTACGTCGCCCACCTGCCCTCGGTGCGCATCCGGCCGTCCGGCTTCGCCTCGCAGCTGCGGGACGAGAGCGCGCGGCTGCTGGGCGCGGCCGTCGCCGCCGAGCCGGTGGACCGGGTGGTCCTGCTCGGCGACCTCAACGGCACCGTGGACGACCGCGGGCTCGCTCCGCTGACGTCGCGGATGGCTGTGCCCCGGCGGGGGTTCGCCCTCAGCTGGCCCGCCTCCTTCCCGGTGGCCCGGATCGACCAGGTCCTGGCGCGGTCGGGGGCCGTCCCCGAGATCCGGACGCTTCCCGCCACCGGCAGCGACCACCTGCCGGTGGTCGCCCGCATCACGTGGGACCCCGCGACCGGCGCGCGGCCGGACTCCCGCGGGCGCTGACGCGGCCTGCGCCGCCGCCCCGGGCCGGCCGGCGGCGTGGGTCAGTCGGCGGTCTGCGTCAGTCGGCGGCCCGGCGCCTGCCGCGTGGGCGGCGCGGGTACGGCAGGAGCCGCGGCGGGCGTCTGGCGGCCAGGTCCTCGACCCAGCCGAAGGCCAGCACCAGCAGCACGACCAGCGGGAGCGCCACCAGCAGCGTGAACCATTGGCTGGACAGCAGCCACTGGAAGTTCGCGTAGACGAACGGGACGCCCCAGAGCGGGTCGATCAGCGGGATCGCGACCACCAGCGCCACCTGGTGCCAGAGATAGACGCTGACGGCGCGTGCGTTGAGCAGGGCGACCAGGCCGTTCCAGCGTTCCAGCGGCCTGGGCCACCGGTCCCAGGCGGGGCTCACGTGGAGCAGGAGGGCGACGAAGCCGATGGACCACAGGGCCTGGGCGATCGGCCAGGACTCGATGTCGGTCGGCACGGTCGGGTCCACCGGACGGCTCTGCAGGTACCACAAGCCGGCCACCATGATCAGCGGCGCGACGGACGGCAGCACGTACTGCGGGATCTTCCTCAGGAGCCCCTCCTGGTGGGCCATGCCGAGGATCCAGCAGGCACCGAAGGTGGCGAAGTCGTTGGCGGTCTCCCAGACCCGGCCGTAGATGAACTCCTGGTCGAGGAGGAACACGTTCATGACGATCACCATCGCCAGGGGGGCGGCCAACGTCGCCACGGGAAACCGTCGCAAGGCCCGCAGCAGCAGCGGCGAGAACAGGACGTACCAGAGGTAGGCCCGGAGGTACCAGAGCGGGACGGTGATCTGCGCGGCCCAGGTGGCTTCCACGAGCTGGAATCCGGACAGCTCGTCCGCGTACGGCGGAGTGCTCAGCGGCAGGATCCAGAAGGCCAGCTTGAACCACCACCAGGTGGGGTGGCCCTCGGACCGGGGACCCCAGCCGGCGTGGATCTGGAGGGCGACCAGGACGGCGCCGAACAGCCACATCGGCGGCAGCAGTCGGCGCAGTCGGCCGCGGATCACGCCGAGGGCGGGACGGCTGAGCGAGCGGGCCATCAGCGAGCCGGCCAGGGCGAACATCACGCCCATCGACGGGAAGACGAGGGGCAGCCAGAACCAGCCGAAGTTGTGGTAGAGCACCACGCGGGCCAGGGCCAGCGCGCGCAGCAGGTCGAAGTAGCGGTTCCGGCCGCCCTTGTGCCCGGACGGTACCGGCGCCTGTGCCTGCGGCCCCGGCCACGGCTGGGGCTGCGGCCGCGGCTGCGGGTCGGGCCGTAGAGCGGCGGGGACCCGCAGCTGGATGGTGTCGCGGGTGCTGCCGGGTTCGGTGGATGCGTACACGGTCAGGCCTCCACCGGTACGGCGACCTCGCCGGTGCGCCGGAGCTTCTGCCAGCGCAGTCGGCCGCCGGTCACCGCCGTGATCGCGGACTGCAGGAGGACGATGTACATCAGCTGCCGGTAGACCAGTTGCTGAATCGGCAGGCTGATCAGGTGCCAGGGCTTCTCGTTGTCGAGCCGGAAGGCGTACCAGGACAGTGCGGCCTGGAGCAGGATGAAGCCGCCCCAGCTCGTCAGGGTGATCGGGGCGTCCCCGAACAGCACGCCGTAGAGCAGGAACAGGTCGACCAGGGGCGCCAACAGCGGGGCGATCACGCCGAACAGCACGACGAGCGGCAGTCCGAGCCGGCCGAAGCGTCCGGCCGGGCCGCGGGAGGTCACGGCGCCGCGGTGCTTCCACATCGCCTGCATGCTGCCGTAGCTCCAGCGGTACCGCTGGGACCAGAGCTGCTGGAGGCTGGCAGGCGCCTCGGTCCAGGCGCGGGCGTGTTCGGCGTAGACGATCCGCCAGCCGTCGCAGAGCACGGCGATGGTGATGTCGGTGTCCTCGGCGAGGGTGTCGTCGCTCATGCCGCCCACCCCCCGCAGGGCCTCCTTGCGGAAGGCGCCGACCGCGCCGGGGATGGTGGGGATGACGCCCAGCATGTCGTACATCCGGCGGTCCAGGTTGTGGCCGAGGACGTACTCGATGTGCTGCCAGGCGCCGATCAGGCTGTCGCGGTTGCCGACCTTGGCGTTGCCCGCGACGGCGCCGATCGCCGGGTCGCCGAAGGGCTGGACCAGCTCGCGCACCGTGGACGGCTCGAAGACGGTGTCGCCGTCCATCATCACGATGATGTCGTGCGAGGCGGCCGCGATACCGGTGTTGAGCGCGCCGGACTTGCCGCCGTTCGCCTGGCGGATCAACCGCACGAACGGCAGGTCCATCTCCTCGACGATGTCCGCGGTGCCGTCCGTGGAGCCGTCGTCGATGACGATCACCTCGATCGGATGGTCGCTGGCCGCCAGGGAGTGGAGGGTGTTGGCGATGCACTCGCGCTCGTTGTAGGCGGGGACCAGGACGGTGACCCGTTCGGTGACGGGCCGTCCCCACGCGTCCCGGCGTTTGGAGCGGCGGGCGTGGATCGGTGCGAGGACGAGCATCAGCGCGAACCGGCCGAAGTTGAGGAAGCCGACGAGGGCCAGCAGCCCGACCAGCACCGGCAGCGTGAGCACGGCGACCTGGGTGGCCCAGAGGAACCCCTTGCCCGCCCACAGCTGGAATCCGTGCACCGGCACCGTCGCGCTGGAGGCGCCGAGCGCCTCGGAGATGGTGGTGAAACGGTAGCCCTGGGCCTGCAGCCTGTCGATGATCTGCACAAGGGCGGTGAGGGTCTGGGTACGGTCGCCGCCCGCGTCGTGCAGCAGGATCAGCGCACCCGCGCCGGGCTTGGCCGGCATCGCCGCCTTGACGATCGCGTCCACTCCGGGGCGCTTCCAGTCCTCGGTGTCGCGGTCGATGAACGCGGTGAGGTAGCCGCGCGCACCCACGTACTTGATCACCGGGTAGTTCCAGTCGTCCATCGCGGTGGCGTCGGAGGAGTACGGCGGGCGGAACAGCGCGGAGTGGACACCCGCGACGCCGGCCAGCGCCAACTGCGTCTGCGCCAGCTCCCAGCTGATCCGGGCGTGCGACTGGTACACCAGGTCCGGGTGGGTGAAGGTGTGCACCCCGAGTTCGTGTCCGCCCGCGACGATCTGGCGGATCAGGTCCGGGTTGCGCGTGGTCATCGCACCGGTCACGAAGAAGTCCGCACGGATCTTGCGGGCCGCGAGCACTTCGAGGATCTTCGGGGTCCACTCGGGCGAGGGACCGTCGTCGAAGCTGAGAACGGCCGTGCGGTCGGGGATGTGGTAGCTCACGGGGTGCTCGTTCTTCGCGCCGCGCGCGTCGATGACCGGACCGCCCTTGAGCAGGTTCTCCGGGACCGTCGTCTTGTCGACGGAGATCGCGATGCGGGAGTCGTGGAACGCCTCGTTGGTGGCGAGGCCGCGCAGGACGAGCAGGGCGAGCAGGCAGGCCAGCAGGGACAGCGGCATGAAGAAACGCAGCGGCGGCGCGGCCAGTCGGCGCGGCCTGAGCAAGGACTGCCGGCGGCGCTGGTGGCGGGACAATGACGCTCCTGGAGGCGGTGGTGCGGGTGATCAGGGTTGCTTGGCCGGACGGGCCGAGGGCTTCGCCCCGTTCGGCGCGGTCATCGCGGGCTTCGAAGCGGGGGACGCGGGCTTGGGCCGGGCTGCCGCGGATGCCGAGGGGGCGGCTGCGGTCTTCGGCGGGACGGCAGAGGTTTTCGCGCCCGGAGTCGCAGATCGCGTGAGCGTCCGGGGCGGCGACGTCGCGGACGACACCGACGACGGGGTCGGCGACAGGGGCGGCGGCCCGGGTGAACGCGAGGGCTGCGCGGGTATGCCCATCGCCGGGGCGTCCGCCTGCACGCCGATCAGGCTGCCGCCCATGGCGACCGCCAGGACCGCGCCGACCACGGAGACCGGCCAGCCGAATCCCCGCAGCAGACGGCCGCGCAGGCCCGACTGGTCGACGAACACCGGTGCGGGAGCGGACTCCTCGACATTCAATTCGGACATTTCAGGCTTCGATTGGTGCATCGACCCGCGTTGCACAGGGGTGATGACTGGGCGCACCTTGCGAGGCCTTTCATGCAGGGTACGGAGACCGCGGGATCACAGAGGCGAACGCTAGTCCACCATCCCGAGGCGACTTGGCCTGGATATCCGGATTTGGAACGATCTACTCAGCGGTCGTGACCGGATCGAAACGGAATATGTAATACCGCTTAGTAGGGCCGCCCGCGCCTCGGCCGTGCCCTGATCAGGGCGCGTTCAGCCCGGTCCCCCGGCGCGGGGAGCGTGGCGGCCGGGCCTGCCGGAGGCCGCCTCACAGCCACCCCGGCGGTCACGGGAGCGGCCACCGCGTGCCTAGGATGACGCCCTCGTCGGATCAGCAGCTGATCCCCCGCAGAGGGCGTGTCCAGGTACCGCCTCTACGCCCCCAAGGAGCCCGCGTGAGCCAGCCCCGCCGCGCCCGTCGTTCCCGCGTGTGGACCGCGCTCACCCTGCCTGCCCTCTTGTGCCTGCTCGCGGCGTGTTCCGGGGGGCCGGGTGGCGATGCCGCCGCGCCCGCCGCGAGTGCCCCGCCGACCCCGTCCGGGCCGCCGGGAACCCTGTTCGACAACTTCCACTACAGCGGTCCCGACGACCCCGCGCTCGCCGCCCACGGCTGGGAGGTCCGCACCGGCGGCGGCGGCCCGGGGATCAAGGACACCTGGACCGCGTCCGGCGCGAGTTTCCCCTCCGACGCGACCGCCCAGGGCGGCCGGGTCCTGCAGCTGCGGTCCTCCACCGACGGCACCGGGCGGGGCACCGGGCAGGTCGAGATACAGGGCACCGGCAAGAACCTCTTCACCGGGACCTACGCCGCCCGGGTCCACTTCGGCGACAAGCCCGCGGGCGGCCGCAACGGCGACCACGTCGTGCAGGCCTTCTTCCCGATCTCCCCCTCGGACTCCTCGGACGACTACAGCGAACTGGACTTCGAGTACCTGCCGAACGGGGGCTGGGGTACGGCGGGTCCGCGACTCGACAACGTCAGCTGGTACAAGGCCGATCCGCCGGACCGGGTCAACCACACGCTCAAGCAGCGCCTCGAGGGCTGGCACACCCTGATGATCACGGCGGTGAACGGGTCGGTCACCTACTCCCTGAACGGCAAGGAGCTGTTCACCAGCTCCGGCAAGTACGTCCCGCGCGAGAAGATGGACATCCACTTCAGCAACTGGTTCATCGACCTGCCCTTCACCGGCGGACCGCGCACGTGGGACATGAAGGTCAACTGGGTCTACCACAAGGCCGACGAGGCCGTGTCCCTGGCGGATGTCCACAAGACGGTGGACGGCTTCTACAGTGCCGGCACCGACTACGTGAACACCGTCCCGAAGGCCTGACCTCCTCACTCCGGCGCCGGCACGGGGCCCTCGGGGTCGTCGAGGAGCTCGGGCCCGTTGTTGCGGACGTTGTTGACCGCCGTCGACACGGCCCGGACGTCCAGCCGGCCACCCCCGGGCGCGGCGAGCAGGGCGCGCAGTTCGTCCGCGTCCCGGTGGGAGGGATCGAGCCACGCGTCGTAGTCGGCCGGGGCGAGCGCGAGCGGCATACGGGGGTGGACGCGGCCGGCCGCGTCGGTCGCCTCGGTGGTGATGATCGTGCAGGTCGCCCACCACGCCGCCGGATCGTCGTCGGCGGCGACGCCGGGGTCGCGCCAGAACTCGTAGAGACCGGCCATCGCCATGACGGCGCCGTCCTCGGGGCGGATGAAGTAGGGCTGCTTGTACGCCTTCACGCCGGCGGAGGCGGGTACGGCCTGCCACTCGTAGAACCCGTCCGCCGGCAGCAGGCAGCGGCGCTGGGCGAAGGCCCGCCGGTACGCGGGCTTCTCGTGCACCGTCTCCACCCGCGCGTTGATCATCTTCGGGCCGCCGGACGGGCTCTTCGACCATGACGGCACCAGTCCCCACCGCAGGGGCCGCAGCCTGCGCTCCAGCAGCCCGCTCCCCCGGTCGGCGCGCTCCAGTACCGCCCAGACCGCGTCGGTGGGCGCGACGTTCCAGCTGGGCTCCAGCACGTGCCCCGGCTCCGGGGGCACCGCCCGGAAGAGGCCGGAGAGGTCCTCTGGACCACGGGTGGAGACGTAACGGCCGCACATGGACCCAGCCTGCCACTTGTCGGCGGCTGCGGCCGGTTACGCCGCGGACCGGGGCCGGGGCGTGGGACGGAGCGGGCGACACGGGTGGCGGAGGGGGTCATTGCGGCCGCTGGATCCGGTGGACGCGCAGTGCGAGCTGGATCTCCAGGGCCCGCTCGGGACGCTGCCAGTCGCGGCCGAGCAGCCGGCCTATCCGGTCCAGGCGCTGCACCACGGTGTTGACGTGCACGTGGAGTGCGTCCGCCGCCCGGGACTGGCTCGTGCCCTCGTCGAAGTAGGTCCGGAGGGTGTGGACCAGTTCCGTTCCGCGTTTGGCGTCGTAGTCGAGCACGGGTCCCAGGGTCCGGTGCACGTAGCCGCCGAGGTCCGTCTGCTCGCCGAGCAGCACGCCGAGGAAGCCCAGGTCGGCCAAGGCGGCGCCGGAGCCCTCCCGGCCGAGCGCGCGCAGGGCGGTCCGGCAGCGGAGGGCTTCGGCGTGGGCGTCGGGGAACCGCCCCGGTCCGGTGACCGGCCCGGCGGCGCCGACCGTGACGGGTCCGGCGAGGACCTGCCCCAGCTCGCCCGCCAGGCTCGCGGCACCTGCACCGGGACCGGCACCGGCACCGGGTCCCGGGCCGGTGCCGGTGCCGGATCGGGGGTGCCCGGCCGGGAGGACGAGGACCACGTCGTCGTGGTGCAGCCCCGCCAGGCCCTTGCGGGAGTGCGCGACGCGGGCCGCGGCGGCCAGCAGCCGCTGCCGGGGCGCGGCTGCGCAGTGCAGGACGAAGACCGCGTGCGGGTGGTCCAGGTTCACACCGAGCCGGCGGGCGCGGGCCGGCAGGCTCGCCGGGTCCGCGGCACCGGTGAGGAGGTCGCCGAGGAGTTCGCCCCGTACGCGGTCCTCGGTCTCGGCCACGGAACGGCGCTGGAGCAGCAGCAGGGCGGTGACGACCGCGGCCCGCTCGAAGAGGCGGCGGTCCGCGTCGCCCAGGTCGGGACGGCCGGTGAGCGCGATGCTGCCGAGCAGCTCGGGGCCCGCGAGGACGGCGCACACCCAGGTGCCGTCGGCGGACACGGCGCGCCCTCCGGTCCGGGACGCGCCGACGGCCCGGGCGGACGGCCGCCCGGAGTCGGTTCCGGACCGGGCGAGTTCGGTTCCGTCGGCGTCGTGGATCAGGGTGCCGCCTTGCAGGACGGCGCCGATGGCGGTGGCGACGTCGGTGATGTCCGCGCCGCGCAGCACCAGGTCGGTCAGCCGGTCGTGGGCTTCCTCGGCCCGCCGCATGGCGTGGCTGTGCGCCTCGATGGTCCGCGAGGCCTCGTTGAGGTCGACGAGTGCGCTGCGGGTCTCGTCGAGGAGGCGGGCGCTGTCGATGGCGATCGCGGCGTGGTCGGCGAGGGAGGACAGGAGGGCCACCTCGTCGGGTGTGAAGGTGCGGGCGGTGCGGTCCGCCGCGTACAGGACGCCGATCACCCGGGTGCCCAGGCGCAGCGGTACGCCGAGGATGGCCCGCAGCCCCTCCTCCGCGACGGCGCCGTCGATCGCCGTGGTGTGCCGGAAGCGCTGGTCGTCTCGGTAGTCGCCGGTGGAGTAGGGGCGGGCCGTTTCCGCGACCAGGCCGCCCAGGCCCTCCCCCATGCCGAGGCGGACCTGCTGGAACGCGGCGGAGACCGACCCGTCGGTCACCCGCATATAGGTGTCGCCGGCCTCGTCGTCGTTGAGGGACAGGTACGTGACGTCGGTGCCCAGGAGCAGTTTGGCGCGGCGGACGATGGCCTTCAGCACGGCGTCCGGGTCCCTGAGCCGGGCCAGGTCGCCGGCGGTGTCGAAGAGCGCGGCGAGTTCGGCTTCACGGCGGCGGTGCTGCCCGAGGGTGCGGCGGATGCGCAGTGCGACCCGGGTGGCCTCCGCGACCACGGCCGCGTCCGGTTCGTCGAGGTGGGGGCCGCGGGCCGGCGCGGCCGGCGGTGCGAACTGCTCGGCCGGGGCGCCCCGGTCGAGCAGGTCCAGCAGATGGCGCAGGTGCCGCAGGGCGGTCCAGGCCTCCCCGGCACCGGTACCACTGCCGGCGTCGGCGGTCGCGGTGTGGTCGGTGGTGGGCATCGGGCGCTCTCCGTCGTGGGTGGTGGGCCGGCCCGGGCCGGCCCCCGGCCGGGCAGTGGTGGCGGCGCTGCCCGGCCGGCGCCCGGTCCGGGTCAGGTTCGGTTGTCGGCGGGCAGCGGTGCCTGCCCGGCCGGGCGCGGGACGCCGGCTGCGCCGTCTGCCGGTGCGTGTTCGCGGGCCAGGCTACGCCCGCGGGTCTCCTTGGCGGCCAGGACGGTCAGCGTGGTCACCGCTGCCGCGGCGCCCAGGTAGATCGAGACGGGTACGGAGGAGTCGTAGCCGTCCAGCAGGGCCACGGCGACGATCGGGGCGAGGGCGCCGCCGATGACGGAGGCGAGCTGGGAGCCCATCGAGGCCCCGGAGTAGCGGACCTCGGTGGCGAACATCTCGGAGATGAAGGCGGCCTGCGGTCCGTACATCGCGCCGTGCAGGAGCAGACCGACGGTCACGGCGGCGACGATCACCGGGAAGGACCTGGAGTCGAGCAGGGCGAAGAACGCGAACGCCCAGCCGATCATGCCGACCGAGCCGATGAGGGTGACGGCGCGTCGGCCGATGCGGTCGGAGAGCGCTCCCCACGCGGGGATGGCCGCGAAGTGCACGGCGGAGCCGATCAGGACGGCGTTCAGGCCGTCGCTCTTGGGCAGGCCGAGGTGGCTGGTGACGTAGACGAGGAGGAAGGCGGTGATGACGTAGTAGGAGATGTTCTCGCCGAGGCGGGTGCCGATCGCGGTCAGGACGCCGCGCCAGTTCGTACGGAACACCTCCGTCACGGGCGGCTTCGCCATGACGCCGGCGGCGGCCCGCTGCGCGGCCTTGGCCTGCGCCTCCAGGAAGACCGGGGACTCGGACACGGATATCCGGATCCACAGGCCGATCATCACGAGCACGCCCGAGAGCAGGAAGGGGACGCGCCAGCCCCAGGCGAGGAAGGCCTCGTCGGACTGGACGGCGGCGAGGAGCGCGAGTACGCCGGTGGCCAGCAGGTTGCCGCCGGGCGCCCCCGCCTGGGGCCAGGAGGCCCAGAAGCCGCGGTGTTTGTCGTCGCCGTGCTCGGAGACGAGCAGCACCGCGCCGCCCCACTCCCCTCCCAGCGCGAACCCCTGGATGAGGCGCAGGAGGGTGAGGAGGACCGGAGCGCCGACGCCGATGCTCGCGTGGGTGGGCAGCAGACCCATGGCGAAGGTGGCGCCGCCCATGAGGAGCAGGCTGAGGACGAGGAGCCGCTTGCGGCCGATCTTGTCACCGTAGTGGCCGAAGACGAGGCCGCCGAGGGGGCGGGCGGCGAAGCCGATCGCGTAGGTGAGGAAGGCGAGGAGGGTGCCGACCAGGGGTTCGCTGTCGGGGAAGAACAGCTCGTTGAAGACCAGCGCGGCGGCGGAGCCGTAGAGGAAGAAGTCGTACCACTCGATGGTGGTGCCGATCAGGCTCGCTGCGACGATTCTCCGGATGCCGGACGGGGCCGGTGCGGCGGCCGTTGCGGGGGAGGTCATGTGCACCACTTCCGGGGGTCTGCGGGGACGTTCCGTGTGGCCACACCGTAGAAGCCCGCAGGTCGGCGGCGTATGTGGCGGGACATCACATTCAGGCACCAGCGCGTGTGCCCGGCCACCACACCCGCGACGCGGGCAGGGGGCGCCCGCCGTAGGGGCCAAGGGCAGGGCGTGCCCGCCGTGCGGGCCACGGGCACGGCGTGGCGAGGTCGGGGCGCTCGGGGCCTGGGTCATGATCGGCTGCGTGAAGACTTCCGGACGTCTGGCCGCCCTCGCGGTCGCGGGCCTGCTCGCCGCCCTCCCCGCGTGCTCGGAGTCCGGGGGCCGCGCCGACGGCGGGGCGGGCCGTGCAGGCGCGGAAGCCGCTCGGGCGCAGGGACACGGCACGGTGTTCCGGGGCGGGCGCCCGGGCGCCGCAGGCGCGGGGGACCCGTACTTCCCGAAGCTCGGCAACGCCGGCTACGACGCCACCCACTACACCCTGACCCTGGACTACGACCCCGGCAGCGGCCGTCTGAAGGGCACTGCGGAGATGACCGCGAAAGCCACTGCGGACCTCAGTGCCTTCAATCTCGACCTCCTCGGCATGGAGGTGTCGAGCGCCACCGTCGACGGCCGCACGGCGCAGGTCCGCCGGGACGGGCAGGAGCTGACCCTGCAGCCGCGCGATCATCTCAGGAAGGGCGCCGCCTTCCGGAGCGTCGTGCACTACGCGGGCACGCCGGAGTCGATCACCCATGACCACGGGTGGCGCGAAGGCTGGTTGAGGACGGACAACGGGGCGGTCGCGTTCGGTGAGCCGACGGGTTCGATGTCCTGGTTCCCGGGCAACCACCACCCCTCCGACAAGGCCTCGTACGACATCACCGTCACCGTCCCGAAGGAAGTCCAGGCGATCTCCAACGGGCAGCTCCGCGCCCGGCACACCAGCGGCGACCGCGCCACCTTCCACTGGCACCAGGCAGAGCCCATGGCCGGCCATGTGGCGACCGTGGCCATCGGCAGCTACGACATCAGGACCTCCCGCACCCGATCCGGCATCCCGGTCGTGTCGGCGATGGACAGGACCGCGGGGGTGGACGAGGACGGAGCTGTCCTCGGCCGGTTCCCCGAGGTCATGGAATGGGCCGAGGGGAGGTTCGGTCCCTACCCCTTCTCCGCCGCCGGGGTGATCGTCGATCAGGCGGCCGATGTGCCCTATGCCCTGGAGACGCAGACCAGGCCGACCATTCCGGCCGCCGTCTTCCACACCACGAACGTCGTGCACGAGATGGCCCACCAGTGGTTCGGCAACTCCGTCACCCCGCGGACCTGGCGGGACATGTGGCTCAACGAGGGCTTCGCGACGTATGCGGAGTGGCTGTGGACCGAGGACCACGGTGGGGCCAGCGCCCAGGACCACTTCGACCGCAACCACGCCAAGGCCGCGGACGACGACGAGTGGGACTTCCCGCCCGCCGAACCTCCGAGCGCGTCGGACATCTCCGGCCAGCCGGTGTACGTGCGCGGCGCGATGGTGATCCACAAGATCCGCCAGGCACTGGGCGACGAGGGCTTCCGCACCCTGGTGCGGGGCTGGACCCTGCGCCACCGCCACGGCCACGCCTCCACGGCCGACTTCACCGCGTACGTGGAGGCGAAGGCGGGCCGGGACCTCGACGCGATCTGGGACTCGTGGCTCTACGGCGACGGCAAGCCCGCGTGACGGGGTCGACGCGGTGTCAGGTCCTGATGCGCCGGCGCGCGGTCTCGACGAGGTTCATGTACTTGTCCCAGTCCCACACGGTTCCGGGGTCGTCGTGAGTGGACAGGGGGACCTCGACGTGGCCGAGGATGTGGTCCCGGTCGACGGGCACGTCGTACTTCGCGCAGATGGTGGCCGTGAGCACGGCGGACGTCTCGTACATCTTGTCGGTGTAGACGGGCTGATCGGTCCAGCCCTCGTGCTCGATGCCGATGCTCCGGTAGTTGTACCAGACGCTGCCGGAGTGCCAGGCCACGTCGCGCTCGCGCACGCACTGGGCGATCCGCGTGCCGCTCGCGCTGATCATGTAGTGCGCGGACACCCTCTCGGCGGCGTCGTTGAACTTGGCGAACATGATCGGCATGATGTCGGTCGTCAGATGGATGACGACGTATTCGATGGGGTACGCCTCGGGCCGGTCGGAGGCCGTGTAGTTGGCCTCGGAGGCTTCGACCCAGACCGCGGGGGCGTAGTCCACCGAGGAGTCCGTTCGCAGCGGTGCAGGCGGCCCTGCGGCGACGGCGGTCTTGCGCCCGGGGCCGGGCAGCGCGGCTTCCGCCTTCTCCTCGGACGTCATGAGCCGGGGCAGCCCGACAGCGGCCAGAGCCGTACCCGCCGCTCCGGCAGCACCCCACAACAGCCGTCGGCGGCTCAGCGGGCTGTCTTCCATGGCCACTCCTCATGAACTCGAGCAGGCAGGCAGAAGGACGACGCGCCGTTGATCCCGGCATCACCCTGCTCAGGCGGCACGTCCCGTAACCTGATGCTTCACCAGTGCCCGCACCCCGGCAAGCCGGTCCTCCACCACTCGGCGCACGCTCTCACCCGTCACCGGACGACTCAGCAGTCCGGCCGGGTTCCCGCCGTGCGGTCCACCGTGCTCCTCGCCACATCACCCTGTGCCGCGCCGCCGTCTGACCTGGCATCAATGAATTCGACGTCGAGAGATTGACGCGGCAACCACTGCGGAACTCCGCTCCGTCGGGCTGAGCGGCACTCGGTCAGGCCCTGTGCCCATACTGAATCGAGGGGAGGAATTGCGGCATCCGAGCATGAGGAGTGCGCCGAGGAGGCGAGCCGACATGACCGTGGAGCAGTTGTCACCCGTCGACAGGGCTTTCCTGGAGCAGATGGAGGAGGCCGGTCGGCGCTACGCAAGCCGTACCGGCGAACGCGACGGTCATCTGGAGGCGCTCGAGCGGCACGGCATCCTCCACGCCGACACCCGGGAACGGGTCGGCAGCAGGCTGACCCGTCTGGGCAGCGACTGGGCGATGGCCACAGCGATCGAGCGGACACCGGCGACCGCCACGACCGGTACCAGCCTGGACCTGGACCGCGAGCTGGTGAGCACCGACCTGTTGACGCTTGAACGGTTCATGGGCCGCAACGATCTGATCGGAATCGACTTCCTCGAAGGCGGGTTCCTCGCCGCCCGCTCGATCGGCCGAATAACCGTCCGGACCCCCGCCTCGTCCCACCACGGCACAGGCTTTCTGGTGTCCCCCTCGCTGCTGATGACGAACAACCACGTGCTGGGCTCCCCCGAGGAGGCGGCCGCCGGGGTGATCGAGTTCAACTTCCAGGCGGGCCGGGACGGACAGCCGCTCGTTCCGGTCGTGTTCCCGCTCGATCCGCAGAGCTTCTTCGTCACCCACCGTGACCTCGATTTCACCGTGGTGGCGGTCTCCGGCCGGTCCCTGGACGGTCAGCCGCTGGCGTCCTTCGGGAGACTGCCGCTCAAGGAGGCTCAGGGCAAGGCCGTCATCGGGGAACTCGTCAACATCATCCAGCACCCCAACGGCGAACCCAAGCAACTTGCCCTCCGGGACAACCGGATCGTGGACGTGCTGGACGACTTCGTGCACTACTCGGCGGACACGGCGCACGGCTCCTCGGGTGCTCCGGTGTTCAACGACCAGTGGGAGGTCGTGGCACTGCACCACGCAGGTGCTCCCCGCAGGGACCGCGACGGCAACGTACTGGCCGTCGACGGAACCCGCTGGCATCCGGGCATGGGAGAGCACCGGGTGGACTGGAAGGCCAACGAGGGCGTGCGGGTCTCCCGCATCCTCGCCGTGATCCAGCAGTTCCCCCTGTCCGGCGCCGCCGCGGCGCTCCGCGCGGAACTGTTCGCGGCCGGCTCGTCCCTGCATCCCGTGGAGGTCTCGCCGCCGACGCTCGGGCCGGACCGCACGAACGGCGCAGCACCCCCGGGCGCCACGGCGGGCCGCAGCGCAGAACGGCAGGCCACGACAGGATCGGTCCGCTGGAGCGTCCCCCTGCACATCAGCGTCACGCTCGACGGCGACGCCTTGCAGCCCCCGCCCGCATCACCCGCCGCGGGAGCCGAACCGGTGCACCGTGCGACCACCCCCTCGTACACGGGATCGTCCGACGGGATCGGAAGGATCGACGGTCGGTCGCCCGCCGAGCGGGACCTGGCAGCCGCCATGGCCACTCTCGCGGCCTTCCGCGCCCGCCCCTACTACGACGAGGCAGCGGACCTGGCGGCACGCAACGCCTACTATGCGGGCATTCACGTCGGCCACCCCACGAGCCTGCGCCTCGCGCTCACCGAGCGCCTGGAGTCCACGCACGAGCGCCGGCCGGCATACAAGCCGATGCGCCTGCTGTACCCGTGGGTGGACCTGCACCCCGACGAGAAGCTCCACGGCATCTACTCCGACAAGGGCTTCACCCCCCAGGAGCTCATCGAGGCCGACGCGGCGGTGGAGGCCGCCCGCATCGGACGCTGGCAGGAGTTCATGCTCCACGAGGGCGCACCCGGCCTGGAGGCCGTCGAGGCCGAGCTCGACCTCCTGGAGGCGTCACTGCCCTTCAACTGCGAACACGTCGTGCCCCAGTCCTGGTTCGCCAAGAAGGAGCCGATGCGGGGAGACCTGCACCATCTCTTCGCCTGCGAGTCGACGTGCAACAGCTTCCGCGGAAACATCCCCTACTTCGACTTCGCGGACTTCGACGAGGTCATCCGGCCCGCCTGCGGGCGGCGGGAGCCGGGAAGGTTCGAGCCCTCGCAGGGCAAGGGGCCCGTCGCCAGGGCGACGCTGTACTTCGTCCTCCGCTACCCCGGCAAGATCGGCGACGAGGCACGCGAACTCCAGCGGACCGGCCTGGAGGTGCTGCTGAACTGGCACCGGCAGCATCCGGTGGGCGTCTACGAGCAGCACCGCAACGCGGCGATAGCCGAGATGCAAGGCAACCGCAATCCGCTGATAGACCACCCGGAGTGGGCCGAGGAGATCGACTTCTCAGGTGCCTGGCCCTGAGCCGACGGTCCCGGACCGTACGGCCGCCCACCCCGCCGGTCAGAGGCTGCGGCAACCGCCGCAGGGGGCCTGCGGCCGAGCCGGCGG